>CAKQXY010000099.1 GCA_934292725.1 uncultured Lachnospiraceae bacterium | reverse complement strand
GGCATTCTTCTGCTCAAACAACGTTTTTTCTCCTTCTGCTGTATATTTTCCACACTCCTCCGGATAACGCAAAATATTAGGAACCAATAGGGACAGGTAAAATGGCTTTTTTACTGTCCCGCTGGTTCAAATAATAATTCCTTCCAAATGATCCAGCTCATGCTGACATATCTGCGCATACCAGCCACTAAGCTTTATTCTCTTCTTATTCCAGTTTTTATCAAAATACTCAACCTCAATATTCTGATATCTCATTGTTTTTCTCACACCTACAAGTGACAAACATCCTTCCTCTGCCTCATACGGCGTATCTGCCTTTAACAAAACTGGATTGAACATGACAAGATCCGCCAAACCCATGTTGACAATGATCACTCTCTTTCTGACACCAATCATATTCGCTGCCATGCCTACACAGCCCTCGCGATTTGCCTCAAGTGTATCTTCCAGATCTTTTCCTACCTGCAAGTCAGTCCTTGTCGCTTCCTCTGATTTTTGTCCGAGGAAAAATATATCTTTCATAATTGGCTTTACCATAGTGTATCTCTCCTTCTTTTTACTTATTGTACCATCAGAATCTATGCTTTTAAATACACGACCTTGTGTATTGTCGTATCCGCCATTTCGGTCATCAATTCCTTTGACCAGATTCAGCGAAAACAATCCACTTCGATTACAGTAGACGGATCGTAAAGTTAAATTAGGTGAGCCAGTGGGGACAATAAAAAAACCATTTTACCTGTCCCGCTGGTTCACCTTGAAAAAAGTTCGACAGTGTCGCACCAATTTGAAACAAAGCCGGAAGTTTTGGTAAGCAATCTCTCTTTTTCCCATATTAGGGAAATTATGGTTATTGAAGATGCTTTTGAAAGATTTTTTTACGAAACAGAATGTATGAAATGCAATTGGAGCGTAAGAGAGCTCCGCAGGCAAATAAAGACAAATCTGTTTGTAAGAGCCGGAATCAGCAAAAATCCGGAACTGTTGTTGACAAAATCGGTAGATACTGCAAGTTCAAATGCATTAACAATCAAAGACCCGTTTACCTTCGAGTTTCTTGGCTTGGATTTCAAAGAAGCAGTAAGCGAATCTGATTTAGAACAGGCATTGATGGATCATTTGCAAGAATTCATGCTTGAATTAGGACAAGGCTTCTGCTTTGAAGCGAGGCAAAAGCGCATCATAATTGATGATAAATATTATTTCATTGATTTGGTTTTCTATAACAGACTGCTACATTGTAATGTTATTATAGAATTAAAAAATGACGAGTTTAAGCATGAGGACTTAGGACAATTAAATGCATATGTAGGTTATTACAAAAAGAACGAAATGATGTTGGGTGACAATCCACCTGTTGGAATTTTACTTTGCACCGATAAGGGTTCGCAGATGGTAGAATATGCATTGTCGGGAATGGATAACCAACTGTTTGTCTCAAGATATATGCTCCATTTGCCGGATAAGAGGAAATTGTAAGAATTTATGCTGAAAGAATTGGAAGAAATGGGCATGTAGCAGTAGTAAAATTTGCGAACATTGAATTATCGCAAGTGAAATCAAGAAAACCATATTAGATTTCTTTATATTGGCTATAGGACAATCAAAGGCAGGTGAGATACAAAGTGTATGAATGGCATAAGCAAATACAAGTAGTTATACAAGAAATAGACAACTGTATTAAAAGCAAAAATGATGAAATTTTGACACTTTCATATCTTGCCAAAAAACTTGGATATTCAGAGTTCTACGTATCCCGAAAGTTTAAAGAAATATCGGAGATGAATCTGCGTGATTATATGCGGTCAGTCCTTGTCGCTTCCTCTGATTTTTGTCCAAGAAAAAATATATCTTTCATAATTGGCTTTACCATAGTGTATCTCTCCTTCTTTTTACTTATTGTACCATCAGAATCTATGCTTTTAAATACACGACCTTGTGTATTGTCGTATCCGCCATTTCGGTCATCAATTCCTTTGACCAGATTCAGCGAAAACAATCCACTTCGATTACAGTAGACGGATCGTAAAGTTAAATTAGGTGAGCCAGTGGGGACAATAAAAAAGCCATTTTACCTGTCCCGCTGGTTCTCACATTTGCTCAAACATTTTCACATAATCATCGGTGGGAGTCTTGAAGTGAACATTCAGCGGAGTGCGTTCCGGCACAA
>CAKQXY010000098.1 GCA_934292725.1 uncultured Lachnospiraceae bacterium | reverse complement strand
CATGGAATGAAAATGCCTCTAAATAATAATTGGTAAAATATTAGCGAGCCGGATAATAAGATTAATCCGGCTCGCTAATTTTTTATTTATCAGAATCGTTTTTCTCAGACTTTTTTCAAGACGCTCGATGTGGGCGCATACGGCCGGTGATGACAAAGAGACACGGCTGGCAATCTCTTTAACCGGTAAACGTGCATTATGCTGCAGAATATCAACGATGCAGCGATCAATATGATCCATAACAAACCCCTCACTTTGCTGTGTAATAACAGTAACAGAATATTTATTAACATTGATTCATCATAGCAGATAACTTCTGGATTGTAAACAAGAAGAAACGAAAGTTTTTTAAGAAAAATGCTTTTTTTGCGTGGTTAACCTCATAAAATAAACAAAACTTGCATTTTTTGTGAAAAAATGCAAGTTTTTCTTTTGAAAAATGCGGATTAGAGATTGACAATCGTTTAAAATTGGTTTATTATAACTTCATGCTTGCAGCATAGTAAAGCGTAGAGAGTGGATGGGCACAAAGATGAAGAAAGGTGTACCATCTTTTTTTTCTATCTATTCTCCCTACTCTGTGCTTTGCAGCGGGACCGATCTTCGGCAAAAGGTTATGACAGCGTATGAGGGGACGACACCCACAGCCCGGAGAAATAAAAGGAGGATGACACATGAGAAAGACAAGAAAAGCAGCAGCTGTCCTTACAGCAGTTGCAATGGCTGCCGTATCAGCAGCGCCGGTAATGGCAGATGAGATTAAGGATCTGTATGATTACGAGACTCAGGCAAGAGAAGTGGAGACTTGGAATATTCTGCATTCTCAGAGCGCAGCCGATCTTAATGTACTGACCAATCTGTATGACGGTCTTGTAGAGGCGGATGAGTATGGAAAGGTGGTACCAGCAATCGCAGAGAGTTGGGAGACTGAGGATAATGGTATTACTTGGACCTTCCACTTAAGAGAAGGTGTGAAGTGGGTTGATCAGAATGGAAATGAGAAGGGTGAAGTTACTGCGCAGGATTTCTTAACCGGACTTGAGTGGATATTAAATTTCCACAAGAATGATGCAGCCAACACCTCTATGCCGATGGAAATGATCGTTGGTGCAGAGGATTACTACAACATGACAAGCGAACTTGATGCAGATGCAGGATTTGCACTGACAGCTGAGAGCCCAGAATTTGCTGATACCGTTGGCATCAAGGCAATTGATGATTACACCTTACAGTACACCTGCGTAAGCGAGAAGCCATACTTTGATACCTTAGGTGTAAAACTTTTGTATCCGATTTCACAGGGAATGATTGATGAGATTGGTGTAGATGGCTTTAAGGCTGCAACACCGGAGAACATCTGGTATAACGGCTGTTACACTTGTACAGAGTACATCCAGCAGAATACAAAGACATTGACAAAAAATCCGCTGTACTGGGATACCGATGCAAAGCTGTTTGATTCAGTTACCATTAAGATGGTAGAGTCTTCTGATACCGCATATCAGCTGTACACCACAGGTGAGATTGATCATGTTGACCTGACTGAGTCCAACCTGACCACCATCTACAACAACGAGTCTGATCCATATCATGATCAGTTAGTTGAAAAGCGTCCGGCCAGGTTCTCTTATCAGTTCCACTTCAACTATGATAAGCACAACGATGATCAGTCCGAGGATACCAACTGGAACACCGCTATTGCAAACGAAGCATTCCGTAAGTGCTGGTACTATGGTCTTGATCTTGGAAGCTACTACAAGAGAACCAACGCAATCAATCCGTACAAATGCTACAACAACTGCTACACCATGCAGGGCCTTGTATACCTGTCGGATGGTACTGAGTACACCAGCCTGGTTCAGGAGAAGTTAGGTCTTCCGGCATATGATGGTGAGACAATGACTCGTCTTGATTCTGAAAAGTTTGAAGAGTACAAAGCACAGGCAATTGAGGAGTTAACAGCAGCAGGCGTTACCTTCCCGGTACATGCAAGATATTTCGTGTCTGGTGGAAATCAGACTGCTCTTGATAGTGCAAATGTATTAAAGCAGGCATTCTCCGATTCCTTCGGCGATGACTTCATCGTTCTTGATATTGATTCTTATGTATCCAGTTTTTCTAAGGAAGTTCGTGATCCGAGACTTCAGTCCTTCGCTATTAACGGATGGGGCGCTGACTACGGTGATCCGAAGACCTACTTAGGACAGGAAACCGATGACAGCGATAACGCATATTACATGGTAGCTTATGGTCACGCAGTAGATAGCGAGAGCGATGAGCTGAAGGATCTCTACAGCCAGTTTACTGAGTTAGTAAATAAGGCAGATGCGATCACAGACGATATTGATGCAAGATATGAGGCTTATGCAGATGCAGAAGTCTTTATGCTTGAGCATGCATTGACTGTTCCTGCAAGCTTTGATGTTTCTTGGGAGCTGACCCATATTAATGATTACTCCAAGATGAATGCAATATATGGTATTCAGAATACCAAGTATAAGAATTGGGAAACTTCTACAGATGCTTATACCGCAGAAGATTATGCTGCTTTTATAGAGACATGGAATGAAAATGCTTCTAAATAATAATTGGTAAAATATTAGCGAGCCAGATAATAAGATTAATCCGGCTCGCTAATTTTCTATTTATCAGAATCGTTTTTCTCAGACTTTTTTAAGCTGTTTGGCGGCTGGAGCGTGCTGTCTTCGGACAGCGGAATGCCGCGGTGCTCCACACAGGTGGAGAATACGATCTGGGTGCGGGTGCGTCCAAATTTCTGAAGATAATTGACAAACTGGTCAAGCTCCTGCGTGGTATGGAAATAGGCTTCAATCAG
>CAKQXY010000097.1 GCA_934292725.1 uncultured Lachnospiraceae bacterium | reverse complement strand
TGCGCGAGTGGCTCAGTGGTGGAGTATCGCCTTGCCAAGGCGAGGGTCGCGGGTTCGAATCCCGTCTCGCGCTTCTAAAACCTCCTGAATTTGATCAGGAGGTTTTTTTGCGCATGATAGGCGCGGGTGAGCTATAGCTAAGGGAAAAAGGAGAAAAATCATGAAGAAGAAGCTAAGGCGCTACATCGGCGACAGGCATTTTTATAAAATGCTGCTCGCAATTGTTGTACCGATTATCATTCAGAATGGAATTACCAATTTTGTCAGTCTGCTTGATAATCTGATGGTTGGACGCATCGGAACAGAGCAAATGTCAGGTGTTGCAATCGTCAATCAGTTAATTTTTGTTTTTAATCTGTGTATTTTTGGTGCAGTTTCTGGTGCCGGAATCTTTACTGCACAGTTCTTTGGACATGGCGATCATGAGGGTGTGCGAAATACATTTCGTTTTAAATTCCTCATCAGCATCGCTTTTTCTATAATTGGTATCGCTGCATTTTTATCAGCAGGTTCACAGCTGATCTCACTATTTCTTCATGAGGGAGGAGAGTCTGGTGATATCATGCAGACGTTGAAATATGGCGAGAAGTATCTGGGCTGGATTTTGCTTGGTCTGCTTCCGTTTGCGCTCAGTCAGGTATATTCGGGCACACTTCGTGAGACAGGCGAGACGATTGTGCCGATGATAGCAGGTGTGGCAGCTGTATTTGTCAATCTGATTTTCAACTACCTCTTAATTTATGGAAGCTTTGGCTTCCCAAAATTAGGCGTTGAGGGTGCTGCGATTGCAACAGTTTTGTCTCGTTATGTGGAACTTGGTATTATCACTGTATGGTCTCATACGCATACAGATAAGGTACCATATATTAAAGGCGTATACCGAACTCTTAAGATACCAAAGGAACTGACACAGCAAATTGCGGCAAAGGGACTTCCTCTTATTTTAAATGAAGCATTGTGGGCATTTGGTGTTGCTATTTTAAATCAGTGCTATTCAACAAGGGGACTGGCAGCTGTAGCCGGAATCAATATTTCTTCAACGATTACAAATTTGTTCAATGTCGTATTTATTGCTATGGGAAGTGCGCTGGCGATAATTGTAGGACAGCTTTTGGGAGCAGGAAAGTTAAAGGAGGCAAAAGAAACAGATACAAAGCTGATCTTTGCTTCAGTAGCAAGTTGTTTTGTAATCGGAACAATCATGGCAATCGTAGCACCGCTGTTTCCACAGCTCTACAACACGACTGATGAAGTTAAAGAACTGGCTACATTCTTTATTATATTCTCAGCATTTATGATGCCGTTTAATGCATTTTTGCATTCAGCTTATTTTACACTTCGTTCTGGCGGCAAGACACTTATTACCTTCTTTTTCGATGCCGGATTTGTATGGATTGTTTCCATTCCGCTTGCCATGATGCTTTCACGTTTGACTGATATGCCAGTGCGCGTTCTTTATGCGTGCTGCACAGGAGCCGATCTGATAAAGGTTGTTATTGGCTATATTCTTGTAAAGCGTGGAAAATGGGTTGTAAAAATCGTTGATAATGATTGATATTGCACAATATCCTTTTGATTCTGACATGATGTGCTCTTGAATAAAAATATGGAATAGAGTAAAATATTCATGAAAGTAATGGCTCCGTGAAACTTCTTAAAAGGGAAGCAAATGTTACTGTTTACAGGACAAAGCGGAAAAAATTGAAAGGATGGCAGAAAATATGATTAAAGGATTTAAGATGAAGCTGTACCCAGGTATGGAGGCAGAGTACGAGAAGAGACATAACCAGCTGTGGCCGGAGATGAAGGATATGATTCATGAGCATGGCGGAAAGAACTATACTATCTTCTTAGATCGCGAGACTCTGACATTATTTGGTTATATCGAGATCGAAAATGAGGAGCTTTGGGCAAAGGGCGCAGATACTGCAATCAACCGCAAGTGGTGGGATTTCATGGCAGATATCATGGAGACTAATCCAGACAACAGCCCAGTATCTATTGACTTAAAGGCCGTATTCCATTTAGATTAATCTTTATAAAAAAGCGTTTCCAGTCAATTGGCCGGAAACGCTTTTTTTTAATTATAGTCTACTTCAATCAGGCAAAGTCCCTGCGCCGGAGCAGTAGGTCCTGCAAGGCTTCTTTTTTTACCCTGAAGAATTGTAATGACATCATTTGGCTGCATACGGTGAAAGCCAACTTCAAGCAGTGTACCAGTCATAATGCGCACCATATGCTGCAAAAAGCCATCTCCGTGGAAAGAAAGTGTAAGGTAATCACCTTTTTGCTGGATGCGGATTGAATCAACTGTGCGGACAGTGCTTTTGTTCATTTTGGGATTGCCGCAGAAGCTGGCAAAATCGTGCATTCCAGTCAGATAAGCGGCAGCCTGATTCATAGCAGCAAGATCTGGCATTCCCTCTAATTTTGTAACGTAGCGGCGGTCAAAGACAGGCTTTGTCTGACCAACATAGCAGGTATAGCAATATGTTTTTCCAGTGGCATTGTAACGGCTGTGAAAACGCTGTGAAGCTTCAGAGACCTCCAGGATAACAATGTCATCTGGAAGATAGCGATTCATATAGTCACGAATTTCACGTACAGAAAGCGTTGTGTCAAGAAGTGCATTAGCTGTCATAGCCTTTGCGTGTACACCGGCATCGGTGCGGCCGGCGCCGACTAGCTTTACAGTATCAGTCTCGCACATTTTTGCAAGAACAGTCTCAATTTTTCCCTGAATCGTGTCATCTGTATGCTTCTGGTGCTCCCAGCCACTGTAACGGCTTCCATCGTAGCTGATGGTAAAACGATAATTATTCATGAAAATTACTCCTATTTTGCATCAGGCCAGCTCCTACAAATGGAACTGACCTGATTGTTTATTATTTCTTATTCTTTTGATCTTTATCCAGATTACTCTGTGCAGTTGCAAGCATCAGCTTGATACGATTCAGCTGATTAACTTCTGAAGCACCTGGGTC
>CAKQXY010000096.1 GCA_934292725.1 uncultured Lachnospiraceae bacterium | reverse complement strand
CTATTTTGCCACAACAGTAAGTGAGAACAGTCTACAAATGGTACAAGAATATATTAAAAATCAATAAGTAGCATCAAAGGCATTCACCCACGCCCATGCGGTGCGTAACTCCTATGGACGTGGTACTCTGCCTACTTTGATAGAAGTGATTTTTGATGTTAAAAATACGGGAAAACAGACTAGCGATGAGGTTGTTCAGATTTATGCATCAGCACCAAAATCTCGTGTTCCGAAGCCTCGCCGTCAGCTTCTTGCATTTGAACGACTTTATGATATTGCGCCAGATGAGGTAAGGCATGTTATAAAGCGTATTTCTATTCATGAGCTTCGTTTTTATGACTGCATCAGTGAAAGTTTCTTGGTAGAGGAAGGAAATTATATGATTTTTGTGGGTTCATCAAGCAAAGAGACACCACTTCATGATACTATTTTCCTTGCTGGTGAAACAACTAAAACGCGAGTATTAACAAAGCGCATCAGAGCAGATCATTTTGATGAATATGAGAACATTGAACTGACACAGGGAATCATGACATTTACAGCAGCAACAGCAAAAGATTTGTGAGCCAATCTATTCAGATATCACAGTGCCATTTGAACAGATTGGATCAATTAAACAAGATAGTCAGACAGTAAGTATACAAATGACAGGCGATGTCAGCTTGTGCTGCTTTTGGCTTGACTTTACTATTTAAGTACGCTAAGATACTAATAAAGTAACTTATACGTATATATTTGTCGGAGGTAAACAATGAAAAAATTACGCATTTTATTTATCGGAAACAGTCATACATATTATAATGATATGCCAAATATGGTGGCAGAAAAATCCGGAAAAGAAGGATATGATTGTGAGGTAACGATGATTGCTCACGGAGGATGGTTTTTGGAACAGCATGTTCAGGAGCCAGATGTGAGATTTAATATTTTATATGGTCACTATGATTATGTTGTACTTCAGGAGCATTCACATCCATTTGGACCAGAGGAAAAATTGTTTGATGCAGTTAGACAGCTGAATACATGGATACGCGAGGCAAATGCAAAGCCGCTTGTGTATATGACATGGGCAAAGAAGGATGAGCCAGATCAACAGGCGCGTATGACAAAAGCATTTCGACAGGCTGCAGAAGAGGCAAATGCGCTTTTAGCACCAGTCGGAGAGCTGTGGTGGGAATATCGTAAAAATCATCCAGAAGTGGAAATGTATGCAGAAGATAATGCTCATGCATCAAGAGAAGGCTCAGAATTTGCAGCTGACTGTATCTGGAATACGATTAAAGAATCATGTGAACACTAAGAAAAGATTGTTAAAAAAATAAAGGGAATAAAAAGGAGAATCAAATATGGAAGGCAATGATATGATCACAAATTTGTACAGACTTCCGAAGTTAGAGGACAGGAAGGATACAATTCAGATCAAGAGAGCATTTGTAGGTGATAAGGGAACAATTTTAAACTTTATCAAGGATAATTTTTCAGACAGCTGGGTATATGAAGCAGAGCATGCCATTATGCAGGAGGTGCCAAAGTGTTTTATTGCGGTAGAAGATAAAAAGGTTATCGGCTTTGCATGCTACGATTCATCAGCGAAGGGCTTTTTCGGACCTATTGGTGTGCATCCTGATTATCGTGGAAAAAATGTTGGTCAGTCCCTTTTATTAAAAACGCTTTATGCCATGAAGGAATATGGCTATGGCTATGCAGTTATTGGCTGGGTTGGTGATGCCGAGATGTTTTATCGCAAAACAGTAGATGCTGAATTTATAAAGGGAGGCAATCCAGAAAACAGCGTTTATTCTAATATGATTTTCATGTCTTAAAAGAACAAATGATACAAGCGGGGGTAAACATTGTTTGCCCCCACTTGTTTTAAAAAAATTTATTTTATATAGCTGCTAATAAAATCAAAAACGGTATCCCAATAGCTTTCACCAAGAAGATAAAGTGAGTTAGCGTGAGTAGCACCTTCTGCTGTCAGCATTTGCTTGTTTGTGCCAGGTTTTGCTTCATAAAGCTCATTCATCATAGAATATGGGATAAAGTCATCTGCTGTTCCATGAATAAAAAGCATAGGTCTTTCACATTTAGATACAGCAGTAAGTGAGCTTGCTTCTTTAAAATCATAACCTGCCTTGTTAGACGCAATCATGTTTGCAGTCTGCATCAGCGGAAATTCCGGAAGATTGAAGCGAAGCTTTAATTCATTTGCAAATATTTCCCAGGTGCTTGTGTAGCCGCAGTCCTCAACAAATATTTTTACATTTTCAGGAAGTGTTTCACCAGAGGTCATCATGACAGTTGCAGCGCCCATTGAGACACCGTGCAGCACAATTTGGGCATCAGGGTCCTGCTCAATGATCCAGTTGATCCATGAAATAATATCGAGACGGTCGAGCCAGCCCATGCCGACATAATTTCCTTCACTTTTTCCGCAGGCGCGAAGATCAGGTGCTACTACCTGATAGCCATTCTCATAGTAACGCTGTGAAAACTCTGTCATTGAATTGTGATCACAGCGATAGCCGTGAATAACAATGGCCCAAAGGTGATCATTGGCAGCAGCTTCATTTTTGTAGTATGCACCATATAGATTTAAATTGTCGTTTGACAAAATGGTAATATCTTTTGCAGGATGAGCCTCTTCAAAAAGGGTGGCTGAAAGTCCCATTTGTTTTTTTGTATCATTTATGATTGTCTCTGCGTCAGCACTTTTTTGCTCTTCAAGCTTTGCGTCAGCATCATCAGAAACTACGCGGTTTCCGCCGTCGCCGCTGCGGCCGATAGCGTAGTTGACAAGGTAATTTCCAGCAAAAAAATCTGTGGCAGAGGCCAAAACGACAACTGCACCGCCAATTCCGGCAGCAGCTTTTTGTATAGTAGATAATTTATTGATATGTTTTTTCATTAAAGCTTAATGTCCTTTCAGTTAATGCGTTAATTATTGTAACAAAATCAGCTTGAAAATGCAATCAAAGGTTATGAAGAGTTGATTAAAATTCATCGAAAAAAAAGTAAAATCAATTGTGTATAGCATGAAATATATGGTAAAATAAAAGAAAGGGAATTAAAATAAAAAACGGAGGTTTATTATGAAGGTTACAAGAGCAGCAAGTATACCGCTT
>CAKQXY010000095.1 GCA_934292725.1 uncultured Lachnospiraceae bacterium | reverse complement strand
TTATGCTTTACAGGCTTGGTACGCACTCAGAACTATTCAAAAAATAGATTTAAAAAACAGAATAGCAATTCAGAAAGTATCTATCAGAAATGGTAGGTGCTTTTCTTATGCCCAAATTCAGGAAAGGAAGAGCCTATGGCGGGAAGTAGAATCAAGGGTATCACAGTCGAGATCGGCGGCGATACCACAGAAAGGGAACCAGCGGGACAGGTAAAATGGCTTTTTTATTGTCCACGCTGGCTCTCCTAATTTAACTTTACGATCCGTCTACTGTAATCGAAGTGGATTGTTTTCGCTGAAGAACCAGCGGGACAGGTAAGTGGCTTTTTTCCTGTCCCCAATAGCTCTGGAACATCTTGAGGATGACGTTGAAAATACAGAAACGGAATGATATAATTATCGTGTAATTGATGTCCAAACTCAATGCAGGGAGAAAAAAGTGTCCCTGCATTGAGGCATATAAACTTGATGGAGTGTATGACATGAACGGAAAGAATAAAGATAACAATCAGTCCGAGATGATTATCTATACAACAGAAGATGGATTGGCAAAAATTGAAACGACCTTCGACGGCGATACGGTTTGGCTGTCCATTGAACAGATGGCAGAGCTGTTTCAGCGCGATAGAAGTGTAATTGGCAAGCATGTGCGAAACATTTTCAAAGAAGGAGAGCTTCAAAAGGAAGCAGTGTGGGCAAAATTTGCCCATACTGCCGCCGACGGGAAAGTGTATGATGTCGATTATTATAATCTTGATGTTATCATTTCTGTTGGCTACCGTGTGAAGTCTCAGCGTGGCGTGCAGTTTCGTATTTGGGCAACGGGGATTTTGAAGGAGTATATGCGAAAAGGCTTTGTTCTGGATGATGAGCGCCTGAAAAATCTGGGCGGCGGCGGATACTTCAAGGAGCTGTTGGAGCGTATCCGAGATATCCGCGCTTCCGAAAAGGTGTTTTACCGTCAGGTGCTTGAAATCTACGCGACCAGTATTGACTATGATCCCAAGGCGGAAATATCCATGCAGTTTTTCAAGAAAGTCCAAAATAAAATTCATTATGCTATTCATGGACAAACAGCGGCGGAGGTCATTTATACACGCGCCGATGCGGAGAAAGAATTTATGGGCTTGACCACCTTTGCGGGCAGTCAGCCCACGCTGAAAGAGGCGATAGTTGCCAAGAACTATCTGAATGAGAAAGAGCTTCGTGCTATGGGACAGCTTGTGTCCGGCTATCTGGATTTTGCGGAACGACAGGCGGAGCGAGAGCAGGCAATGACCATGCAGGACTGGTCAGAGCATCTTGATCGGATTCTGACCATGAGTGGAGAGCAGCTGCTGATTGGTAATGGAAGCATCAGCCATAAGCAGGCTATCGACAAGGCAACCGGCGAGTACAGGAAATACAAAGCCCGTACTCTCAGCGAAGTTGAGCGCGATTATCTGGATTCCATCAAGCTATTGGAGCAGAAAGCAGATAAAAAGTAAGCCGAGGCGGAGAAGACACACAGATAAAAAACATTGAGGAAACAAAGATGAAAAAATGCAAATATTGTGGCAAAGAACTAAATGATAGTTTTGAATTTTGTAACAGTAAATGTGAAAATTGTTATGAAAAGATGGTGGATAAAGACAGCCATAAAATCAAGTATTTTACATTAGGCATTATTTTGGGTTTTTTAGTTATGTTTTTGGGTATTATTTCTAACAATAATGTCTTCATGGTAGGACTTGGAATCATAGTAATGGGTGTAGATGTTGTTTTATTGCCGTTTGCAACTCCAGAAACAATTAATTTTCTAGGATATCAAAAGTCAAAATCTGTAGGAAGAATAGCAGGTATATTGCTTATAATAGTCGGGATATGGATGTGGTTTATTCAATGAATGAACCAGCGGGACAGTAAAAAAGCCATTTTACCGGTTCCCATTGGCTATTGATAACAAGGAAGAAGTAGATTTATATACTGCTGCTGGTTTTGTTAAATTGGAAGGACAAAATAGCATTACTGCTTATGTTAAATGAAAGCATAGATAAGGAGACTCATAGAAGTAGATATTCGAAAAGTTAAACAAGGTGATGCTGATACACTTGCATATATTCAAACTGAAAGCTGGAAGGCAGCTTTTAAAGGAATTATAGATGATGAGATGTTAGAAAAATGTACTAATATCGTTAAAGCAAGACTTATGTATCAAAGACTTTTAGATGATAATAAGGGAAAAGGGTATATTTTAACTGTTGATAGTAAGACTCATTGTATTGCGTATTGGGATGGAGCTAGAGATTTTGACTTAGTTGGAAAGGCTGAACTTATTTGTATTCATAGTTTACCTGATAATTGGCATAAGGGCTTTGGAAGTAAGATGATGGATATGGTTTTAGAAGATATCAAAAAGTCAGGATATTCTGAAGTAGTGCTATGGGTATTTAGAGATAATCTTCGTGCTAGAGCCTTCTATGAAGCAAAGGGTTTTGTGTTAAATGATGTTATAAAAGCAGTTTTTGACAGCGAAGAAGTTCTTTATTCTAAGATGTTATAAAAAGTAAAAAATAGTATTTTAATTTGTCTAGCTAGTATATTCTACATTGGAGGACATATGGTAAAAGATTATATCAAATGGATCAGAAGTAAGGTAGGTCACGAAAAAGTTATTCTTGTTTTTGCTGGCGGATGCGTATTTGATGAACGCGGACGAGTGCTTTTGCAAAAACGTGGTGACAGCGGAAATTGGGGATTTCCAGGTGGAGCAATTGAATTGGGTGAGACACCAGAAAATGCTTGCAGACGTGAATTTAAAGAAGAAACAGGATTAGATGTTGTTGTTAAATCGCTCATTGGAATTTATACGGATAGTGATATGAGATATCCAAACGGGGACCAAACGCACAGCATTTGTATTGTATATGAACTTAGGGAAATTGGTGGCAAATTGAAATGCGATAATCTGGAAACTTTAGAGCTAAAGTATTTTGGCATAGATGAATTGCCAGTAATGTTTTGCAAACAGCATGAGGAAATAAAAGCGGATTTGATAAATAAATATGGAAGAGGATAATTTACTACTTAGTGTTTGGAGGTGAACAATTCCGATTTGTCGAAATATCTTTCTAACTTTCCCTATTTTACAGGCTTTTCAGCCCATTCATTAGTGAAATGATATGTATTTTCCCTTATTTTTGCCCTTATTAGATAATCGCAAGGGAAATAAGGGAAAGTTTTATTTAGTCATTGCCTGCCACTTTATCAAGTAACTTTGCAGATTTCCGCTTGGCTTTTCTTGTGGAATGGGCGTAGACGTTCATTGTGGTACTGACATCTGAGTGTCCTAACAGTTCCTGCACATCCTTTGGTGCTGCTCTGTTTGCCAAGAACCAGCGGGACAGGTAAAATGGCTTTTTTATTGTCCCTACTGGCTCTCCTAATTTAACTTTACGATCCGTCTACTGTAATCGAAGTGGATTGTTTTCGCTGAATATGGTCAAAGGAATTGATGACCGAAATGGCGGATATGACAATACACAAGGTCGTGTATTGAAAAGCATAGATTCTGATGGTACAATAAGTAAAAATTGGAAGGAGAGACACACTATGGTAAAGCCGATTATGAAAGATATATTTTTTCTCGGACAAAAATCAGAGGAAGCGACAAGGACTGACTTGCAGGTAGGAAAAGATCTGGAAGATACACTTGAGGCAAA
>CAKQXY010000094.1 GCA_934292725.1 uncultured Lachnospiraceae bacterium | reverse complement strand
GGGATGCGGGAAAGGATTTCATCTGCCAGTGCGGAAATATCATTTTCACTGTAGGGCTTTACAAGATAGTGCAGAGCCCGGACCTGAAATCCTTCTAATGCGTGGTCAGTGGAAGTTGTTGTAAAGATCAGCAGACAGTCAGCACCTGATCTGCGAAGTTCTTTTGCTGTATCAATTCCGTTAGATCCATTCATATAAATATCCAGAAACACTGCAGTGAAAGGATATTCCTTCGCTGAAGAGAGGAAAGTTTCTCCATTTTCATATTCAAATATATCTGTATGGACATTGCGCCTGGAAAATTGAGCTTCCAGTCTGTTTCGCAGCAGTGTCCGTTCTTCTGAAATATCATCAACAATTGCAATTCTCATAGTAAATTTTCCTTGTATATATTTATAAAAATCCGCTTGCTGAGAATTTCTCGTTAATGTTCACGCTGTTTTCGGTAATATTTTTTCATCTGTGCAATCGAATTCGCAGACAAGCAAGTGGTGTAGTTATTTCGAAAATGCTCTGGTAACAGTATATCATAAAACAATACCACGGAGTTGCAATTCGTGTCATTTTCTGTCGATTCGTGACAGAATTATTGAAATAAATTTGATATTTTTTATAATGAGGGTAACAAATGAAAGTACATTCAACGGAAAGGGAGGGGGATCGTGTATTGTATTGCCATACTGACCGACCAGGAACAGGAAGGACAAGACAGTGCGGAATATATCAGAAATTACTGCACAGAGAAGCATGTTTTTCCGCTGATTGAAATCTATCAGAGTCAGGAACAGTTTTTTGCAGGGATATTGAAAACAGTACCAACAGTGGTGTTTCTCGCATTACCGGGTGTAGCCGGCCTGAATGCAGCAGAACATCTTCGTTCCCTGTATCCGAAATGTGGAATCATCTGGTGCAGTGACCTTGATTTTTCGCTCCATGCGTTCAGGCTGCGGATAGAATATTTTTTTATGAAACCTGTGGAAGAGCAGAAAATAAAAGAAGGACTTTTCATCTGGCTTGAATGTAACAAAGTAAGATAAGAAAGACATTCGGGAGGAAAACAACATGAAGACGATCATGAAGTATGAACTTGTCATAAATGAAGCACTTAGATCCGCACTTAATTACCACACACCTGACGAGCAGATTAATGAATTTATCCGCTTTTTCGGCAGACATATCAGTTCTGACAGAATATATATTTTCGAAGACTGTAAAGAAAGGCATGTCACAAACAATACGTATGAATGGTGTGCACAGGGAGTGGTTCCCGAAATAGACAGATTGCAGAATGTAGATATGGACATAATAAAGTGGTGGTACGATACGTTTTCCAAGGGTGAAAGTATCATTATCGCTGATATAGAAGATATCAAAGAAGAACATCGCATGTCCTATGATATGTTAAGAGCACAGAATGTGAGAAATGTGGTGGTATGTCCTTTGCGTTACAAAGATGAGATAAGTGGTTTTTTCGGTGTGGATAATCCTCCAAAGGGTGATTACAGGGGGCTTACTATTTTTCTGGATATGATAGGAACGCTTCTTATCTCGTTACTGAAATTGCGTAATTCATTTATAAAGTCAAATAAAGAGGCACGGCTCAGCAGTTATACATCCCTCTCGAAGATCTATACATCCATGCATTTGGTTGATGTGCAGACAAAGAAATATCATATTGTAAAAATGACAGATCAGATTATGGAATGTTTGGGAAAAGATTTTAAGAAAATGGGAGAATATGAAATCAGGGATGATTTTTGCGGACATGTCAGGGATATTGCCGAGAAAATGTGCATAGAATCGCAGCTTCAGGAATCACTGGAGTTTGTAGATATCAATACGCTGGAAGAACGGCTTCTTGGAGAAAAGAGCATAACACATGAATTTATAGATAAAAAATCAGGTTGGTGTCGAAGCAGATTTATTCCTGTAGACTACAATGAAAATGGAAGACTTCTGCATGTGCTTTTTTGTATTGAGTGTATAGAAGAAGAAAAAAAGCGTGAGAACTGGCTGATTTATCTGGCGAAGACAGATCTTATGACAGGATTATGTAATCGTGGAAGCGGAGAAAAAAGGATTACTGAACTTTTAAAGGAAAAAACAGAGGGATTGCTTTGCCTGATCGACTGTGACAAATTTAAATCCATCAATGATACTTATGGGCATTCTGTAGGAGATAAGGTGATTATAGCCGTTGCGAAGACGCTGCAGAAAACATGTCGTGACAGTGATGTGGTTATGAGGCTTGGAGGTGATGAGTTCGCAATATTTACGCCGAAAATGTTGGAGCGAACAGTAGCTGAGAAATTCTTCGAGCGCCTTTTTGAAAATATTCGACAGATTGATATCATAGAGATGCGTGGAAAGAGTATAGAAATAAGTCTGGGTGCGTGTTTTTATGATGGATATGAAGATGTTTCTTTTGATCAGCTATACAGAAAGGCTGACAGGGCAATGTATCAGAGTAAAAAGCAGAAAGGCTGCAGTGCTGTGATCTACGGGGAAGAGATGCAAAAAAAATCTGAGAGACTTCTGTGTAGAGTTACGTAGCGAAGCGGAACAAAAGGAGGAGTCTATGAAAGAAAAGAAAGTAATTGATTACACCAGAACCTATCGAAGAATTGAGGCAGATAAAAAGAAATGTATTTTGTATATTGTCATACTTATCTTGCTTGGTTTTCTGCTTATGTGGACTCAGATTGATGATCTGACCAGGATAATCTGTAAGATATGTGCCGGTGTTTTAAAAAAATATGAACCGCATATGTATGTAGGAATCCGTTCAGAAACTTATCCTCTGTTTGGAAAAATCAGCTATCTCAGTGCAGGAACCGTATATCCGGGAATACGGATAA
This sequence comes from uncultured Lachnospiraceae bacterium, assembly GCA_934292725.1. Lineage (GTDB taxonomy): Bacteria > Bacillota > Clostridia > Lachnospirales > Lachnospiraceae > Anthropogastromicrobium. Next base: position 933 of record CAKQXY010000094.1, on the reverse strand, counting down.
GTCTTATAAATACAGGAATTTCTCTTGGAGCAATCATTCTGCTGGCGGGATTGCCATGGAAGGGGCGTCCTCTTGCCATTTATCTGATCCTGTGCAGTGCGATTCATCTGATAAACAGTCTGTGGTTTGTGTTTGGGGAAAAATATTTTCCGTATACCTTAACCGTTTATTCAAAATTATATATGCTTCAGGAAATTGGCATATGGGTGATGTTTTTTGTCATGACAGTTATGGTCACTGGAATTATAGGAGACAGGGGAGTGATCTATAAGCTTTTGACACTTCTTGCAGTAATGTTGTATTCCATTGTGTTTGGAATCGTTCGCTATGCGATCTTTATCTGGCTGCTGTGCAGATTCTCTGTGATTTATATGGCGTTCTTCTACTTTATGATAGGTCCTATGTTTGACTTTTTGTATCTGGTTATGATTTATGCAGTGTTTGTAAACCGCATGATCGGTGTTTACGATTCAAGGAAGGGAAGGGATGCATGGAAATGGTCGTAGCTATTATGAAAGGTTATACTATTTTTGTTATTATCCTGATGCTTCTGTATACAGCCAGACATTTTTATTTTACAATTGTAAGGCTTCTGGGCAGGCAGCGTCTCTATTACAATGATATTCTTACAGACAGGATGAAAAGTATTTCCGTACTGATCCCTATGCATAATGAGGAACAGGTGCTTTCCAATGTTCTGGATTCTCTGCTGAAATGTGAGTATGACAGGGACAGGCTTGAAATTATTCCGATTAATGATAATTCTACAGACCGTACAAGGGAAATGCTGGATGAATATCACAGAAAGTATGAGTTTATACGTCCCCTTCACAGAGATTGTCCGGACAGAGGAAAACCGGTAGGTCTGAATGATGCAATGAAGCTGGCAAAAGGGGAGATCATCATTGTATTTGATGCGGATTACAGACCTGC
>CAKQXY010000093.1 GCA_934292725.1 uncultured Lachnospiraceae bacterium | reverse complement strand
AAAACGAAAAACAAAACGAAATTTAAATTGATTAAATTCATTGCATAGGATATAATTGTAACAGAATATTTGTTTGGAGGTTAGCAATGAAAAATGAGAACGATAAGTGGATTATGCACGGTATAGATTGGAATAATCCAGAATGCATTCATACCGTTGATGAAGCAGTTGCGTATATAAACAAAGTAGGATTTTTACCATTATTTAAGAATGAAATTCCGGGCTTTTCGTTGGAAGAGCGAACTGCCTCAGAATATTGGTGGTCAAAGAATCCAGAAGTCGATCCTTGGGAGTGGAGAGCGATTATTGCCCGTAGTGGAAATGTTGCTTATGGAAAATTTTTTGATAAGAAAGCTGGATTTATTTCTAAAGAATGGCTGCCATATTTTGTGAATTATCGAAGAGATGGGTATGATTTCGATGCCCTTTGGGACGATGAAAAAGCTTCCAGACGTCAAAAGAAAATAATGGATTTGTTTGCACAAGAGAATGCAAATGCAGAATATTATTCGTCAGAAGTGAAACAAAAGGCTGGATTTGGCAAAGATGGTGAAAAGGGCTTTGAGGGTACAATCACAGACTTACATATGCAGATGTATTTGTGCGTTCGAGATTTTCGTCAGCGCAAAAATAAAAAAGGTGAGAAATATGGTTGGGCGATTGCAGTCTATTCGACTTTGGAGCATGTATTTGGATATGAGTATGTGACATCTGCTTATCGTGAAGACCCAGCTGAATCAGGAAAAAGAATTGTTAATCGAATCATGGAGCTGTACCCAAGTGTACCAGCTGATAAGCTAAGCAAACTGTTAGGTCGGAAAAGTTGATGTGAAAGCTAAGGAAAGAAAAAGGAGACGAACTATGGGAAGAATCTTTTATTTAGATGCTGTGAAAGGAAATGATGAAAACAGTGGAATTACGCCAGACAAAGCGTTAAAAAGTCTTGAAGCTGCGAATCAGATTTTATTTGGGGCTGGAGATAAGTTGCTTTTGAAATGTGGCTGTGAGTGGAAAGGAATGCTTTGCCCACACGGGGATGGAGATTGTTTTCAATTTGCACAGATTGGAACATATGGGGATGGAGAAGCACCGTTAATTGATGGAAATGGTGCATATGCAGCGATATTACTGAATGGAGTGAGCTATTGGAAAGTAAAGGGACTTCGTATTTGTAATCATAGCGGCGAAAGATGTGTGCGTCAGGGAATCTGCATTAGTGCAAAGTCAGAGGGAATTACAGCAGGAATCGAAATTTCTGATTGCGAAATCTTTGAGGTAGACGGTGAAAATCGACGGGCAATGCCAGTATACCAGAGCATGTATTGGAATGGGGCTGTGTATGTTACATTTCCGGGCCGTACATCAGCTCAAGATCATCTTCATGACATTATTATCAGTAATAACTACATTCACGATGTTAGAACAAGTGGTATACGTGTAAATCAGCAGGAAGATTTTATAAATGATATTCATCATACACATGTAGTTGTGCGTGGAAATCGGATTGAGCGGACAGGCTCAGATGGAATTATTGTGGCAAATTGTATTTCTCCATTGATTGACAGTAATATATGTTTTGATGCAGGAGCTCTTGGTACACTTGAAGATACTCAGCTGATTGCTGGTATCTGGGTTTGCGCGACACGGGATGCGCTGATTCAGAGAAATGAAGTGGCACGAACCAGAATGTTTGAAAATGATGGAACTGCGTTTGATACAGACTGGGGAACTGCGGGTACGACAGTTTTTCAGTATAACTATTCGCATGATAATGAAGGGGGATTTTGGCTGGACTGCATGAAGCTGAATTACAATAGAGACTGTGAAAAGACCATTCTGCGCTACAATATCAGTATGAGAGATGGAAGAGGCATTGCCGTATATGATCAGGGCATTTTAACGGAATGGTATGGAAATTTATTTTTCCATGAAAAGCCAATCCAGATTTGTTGTTTTGATGAAGGTGAAAATTTCCATTTTGACCATAATGTTTTCTGCATTCCACAAGAGACGGACTGGCAGAAAGCACGTTATGAAGAAAATATTGTAAATGACAGCCAGTGGTTGGAATTAATACAATATGAAACACAGAATCCTAACTGGAGAGATCACGTGACGGAGAAACTTTGCAAATTTGTTGGCGTAACAAGATGAACCACTGACCATAGGAAGGAAAAATAGTTATGATTTTGTACATTATTCGACATGGTGAGACAGAGTGGAATAAGATGGGAAAAATGCAAGGAAAAACGGATATCAGTCTTTCGGAGGATGGAAGAAAGCTTGCACAAAAAACGGCAGATGGATTGAAAAACATAAAGTTTGATTATATTTTCTCCAGTCCATTGGAGCGTGCCTATGAGACAGCATGCATTATCAAAGGGGACCGAGATATAGAAATCGTGAAAGATGAACGATTGATTGAGGTTGGCTTTGGGCTGTACGAAGGAACCGTAGTAGATGAACGTAAAGGAAGCTTTGCACTTTTCTTTGATGATCCACAGAATTATGTAGCAGAGAAAGGGGCAGAGTCATATGAGTCATTGTTGGCAAGAACAAAGGCGTTTATTGAAAATGTACTTTTTCCAATTGAAGAAAATAAACCAGATGCAACAGTTCTAATATCTGGTCATGGCGCATTGAACAAAGCACTTTTTCAGCATTTGCTTCATAAACAGTTAAAGGATTTCTGGAGTGGTGTATATCAGGGAAATTGTGCGGTAAACAAGTTTGAAATTAAAAACGGAAATGTGAGCTTAATCGAGGAGGCGAAATACTACTGATCGACTGAAAGAGAATGGCTTTGTGGAGAATGGAGCAAATAGAAATGGCAGATGACATAATTATATTTTCAGAGTTCGAATAGAAGAAATACTTGATTAGGAATTTCCAGAGATTCGGGAGCTGAAAGAAAATTGTGAAAGGTAAAATGGAAGAAAAATGATTTTAACAGAATTTGATTATGAAAAGAACGCAATTATTAATCCATGGCATACAAGTGATATGGTGCAGGGAATGCCGAAAGTTGCGGTGACCTGTTTTTCAAGAGTCACCTTTGCTCGTATGTTATCTGCATTTGGGGGAGAGAGAATTGCAAGCACAAATGTGGCGAATATGGAGATTCCAGTTTATAAGACAGTATATAATGGATACGAGATCTGTCTGTTTATGTCCGATGTTGGAGCACCAGCTTGTGTTGGAGCAATGGAAGAAATCTATGCAATGGGTGTGGAAACAATTATCATGTTTGGAACTTGTGGGGTACTTGAGAAATCAATAGAGGATTGTTCCATTATCATTCCGAATGCTGCGGTACGAGATGAGGGAACCAGCTATCACTATATGCCGGCATCGGATGAGATTGAGGTGAATCAAAAGTACATACCAGAGTTTGTATCCATTTTGAAAGAGTTTAACACGCATTACACAATAGGAAAGACATGGACAACTGATGCGTTTTATCGTGAAACACCGAAAAAAACGGCAAAAAGAATTGAAAGCGGCTGTATCAGTGTAGAAATGGAATGTGCAGCGGCGACAGCAGTTGCAAAGTTTCGCGAGAAGGAATTCTTTGAGTTTTTCTATGCAGCAGATAATCTTGCGGCAGAGCAGTGGGATAAGCGTAGTTTAAGCAATGAGGCGCGAGTGGAGGAGAAAGACCGCGTCGCAATTCTTGCATTGGAACTTGCAACGAAGATAATTGAGAGGTAAGAGGCAAAATACATTTCATTATGAAATTTCTGCTATCAAATTGCGTTGACAAACTGTTTTTGGGGCGATATGCTTAGAAAAAAGCAAAGGAGA
>CAKQXY010000092.1 GCA_934292725.1 uncultured Lachnospiraceae bacterium | reverse complement strand
CCTCCTTTCGAGCAACTCTATTTTACTTAATAATAAGCTATAAACAAGGTTTACAGTCAAGCATTTATCAAAAAACTTTCCTCTGTTAATTACAAATCAATTCTACAATCCTTTCAAAGCGTTCTTGTGCCGGTTCTTCTCTATCTGTAAGATAACTATTCAGCCTGCCACTTGTAAGCAGAATAATATAAACCGCTTTCTTATGTTCTCTCAGATAGTGTTCACTTAGCCATAAGCTGCCTTATTGATAAATAGCGGTGTACTACACCAATTTTTACACCATTTCCGCATAAATTGATGAATTAAGATGCACCCAGATAAAAACGTCAAAGCCGCAGAACCCTTTAAAATAAGGTTCTGCGGCACTTGATAACACAAGACAAAAACCAATGGCAACTAACAAGAATTGAGTGCTAATTTTTTGTGAAGATTTTGTGAACTAAGCCACGGTGACAGGGGGCATATCAGTCCCCGATGGCTACCTAAATAAAGACACGAGTGGCTTTCGATCTAATAGCTCCTTAATCAGCAGCGTTTTATCCACGTAATAGTATTCAGACTGAGCACGTACATAATCAGAAATACCAATTGGCAATGGTTTTCTTTGTATGATTTCATTTTATGCCCCCTTTCTTAGAATTTTCTAATTATTTTATAAATGTTCTTTTATAAACACAATCGACTGCTCCCTTGCAAATTTACTGTCTTCCCCATCAAAGCCGTGACCTGCGCCCTTAATTACGGTAAAGGAAACATCCTTATATACTTTTTTGGCCTTTTCAGAATAGCAAATTGGTACACAGCTATCTTTTTCTCCATGGATCAATTTTACCGGTCCCGTGTAGTTTGAAATCACCTTAAAAATATCAATGTCTTTTGCTATCTTATTGTAATCTGCACAAAGTTCAATACCAAAACAAGTATTATCCTTTCTTTCAAAACGTCTTTTTGAATCCTCTGGAATTACAAACGCCGGATACCACAAAATAAGTCCTTTTATTCTTTCTGGAATCTGCGCTGCCACATAAGCTGCAACAAATCCGCCCTGACTTTCCCCCTGTACAAACAAACGAGTCTCGTCAACACATTCCATCTGGCTTACCTGATTGATCATCTCTGTTAAGTCTTCTGCTTCCGTAAGAACCGTCATCTGCTTCATTGTTCCATCGCTTAGTGTGTTCAGACCACCACCGCAAAAATCAAAGAATATACAATTGATTCCTGCCTGCGCAAATCCATCTCCATGGTGCTGCAAATCACGATAATTTGAATTAAAGCCGTGTGCAAAAATCACGGTTGGATAGTTTTGTTCGGTTCCTGCCAAATAAGCCATTGCTGCAATTTTCTGTCCATTTTCCTTTTGAAAAACCATTTTCTTTTGAATCATAAGGTACCTCCCTTTTTTGACTATAATTTAACACCCACTTCGTAGCGTGTCAACACGCTTTGTCTGATATATTCAGAAAACGACTCTTTAAAAATTTGCTATTTGTGGTATAATAAATTTGTGTTGTCATATCCAGAACATTGGATACAAAAACAAGCTTAACGAAAGGAATGCTATTCTATTGGCGAAATTTGTTATGGAAACAGAACATTTTAAAGAAAAGATTTTAAAAGCTCGATCTGTAAAGATAGAAAAGATGATCGCATGTTGCGATGAAGCGTACGAATTTGCCCAAAAAGCAGACAATCGTGAGCTCCTTGGATTCTTGTTTTTTTATAAAGGTGAAGCATATTATGTTCGTAATCAAATAAAATTGATGTTTGAATTCATGACAAAAGCGATTCCTTATCTAAGCGAGACAAGACAATGGGGACTTTTGTCAAGAGCCTACAATATTATGGCAATCACTTCGATTAACAGGGGCAATGCACCAGTTGCGTTGGACTATTACCTTAATGCGCTTACATGTGCAAAAGAGAATCATCTGCGTCTTGACGAATGCCGAATCCACATTAATCTGGGCTATCTATATATGCAAAATGAAATCTATCAGGAAGCCACCGAGCATTTTATGGCAGCATATGATATTTGCCAAGAAAGCCCTGACAAAGAAAAACAGCTTGGCCGTCTAATGATGATTTATACGAACCTCGCAATCTGCTATTTGCTGCAGGAAGATCTAAATCATGCCGGTGACTATGTGCGCAGACTGAATGAACAATGCAAACCTTATTTCAAAGATATGGATTATGTATACATAGGCTGTATGGAAGCTCGGTATTATAGCCTTTGCGGTGAAACAACGACAAGAGACCACATCATTCATGAAATTGTGAATCGACTTGAACATCCGGATACACTTGACGGACCGCTCCCGATTCTTGATCTGTTTGACGATTTATATTCTCTTTGTGAACTCACATTTAAAATTAAAAAGTATGACATTTGCGCACGAATACTAGAAAAATTAGAACCGGTCATCGAAAACACCGATATGATTAATCTGGAACGAAAACTTCTAGCACTCAAAATCAAGTATTATAAATTGCAAAATGATTGCGAACAATACAAAAATGCATCGGTGCGATTCTTTGAACTCATTATGACAATGGAAGAAGAAAGCAAATATATGATTGCCAACATGATACGGATTCGAACTTCATTGGAACAGGTAAAGAAACAGAATGCGCTTCTCGTGGAAAAATCAGAGACGGATGCACTGACAGGACTTCCAAACCGGTATCGACTCACCGACTATTCACAAAAACTTATGGATGAGGCCTTTTGCGAACAGGTTCCGTATGCGATTGCAATTTTGGATATTGATTATTTCAAGGAATACAACGATAATTATGGTCATCAGGCCGGGGATGAATGCATAAAGCAAGTAGCAAATCAGTTGATTCAGATGCAATGCGACCATATTTTTTGTGCAAGATATGGTGGCGATGAATTTATTATTGTCTACAAAGGACTTTCAAAAGACGAGGTTCTTTTAAAAGCAAGACAACTAAAAAATGACATTACCGATTTGGGACTCAAACATGAATATTCCAAGAGTGCTTCAATCGTGACAATCTCGCAGGGAATCTGTATTGCCGTTCCGTCAGAGGTCAACAGAGGCTGGGATTTCCTTCACCTGGCAGACAATTATCTGTATCATGTAAAGAGAAAATGCCGCAATGCCATAGGAATTGGTGATCTCAAGAAAATGGAACACACGATTTTTTAATTTCGTTATATGCAGTCAAATTCAGAGCCAGAGGGACAGGAAATGAGCCATCCGTACCACTTAAAAAGCCACATTCCCTGTTGATATGATACCTCTTAAGTAGACAAGGCAAATAACAAAAATCTACTTAGGAGGTTTTTTATGTCTAAATCATCATATACACCTGAGTTTAGGGCTAAGATTGCGCAGGAGTATTTGAATGGCAACTGTTCCAGAAAAGATTTATCTAAAAAATATAATATACCAGAATCCACAATTAGAGATTGGATAAATGTTTATAAAACTCATGGTATAAATGCATTTATTAATACAAATGGGAATAAGCAATATACGAAAGATTTCAAAATCCAATGTGTTGAAGCTGTATTAAAAGGAGAATCTTCTGTACTTGACGTTGTTTCACAGTATCAAATATCAAGTTCACATATGTTACGGGAATGGATTTCGTTGTATAATGCTAATAGAGAACTTAAGGATTATATTCCGAAAAGGGAGGTCTATATGGCAGACGCACGAAGAAAAACAACCATTGAAGAACGTAAGGAAATCGTAGATTACTGTATTAATCACAACCGTGACTATAAAGGAACTGCAAGCATTTATAATGTCTCATACAGTCAAGTTTATTCCTGGGTAAAGAAGTATGATGTACAGGGGGACGATGGATTAACAGATAGGCGAGGACGCCACAAAACAGATGAAGAAGTCAACGAATTAGAACGCCTTCGGAGAGAAAATATCCGATTAAAAGTAAACGCTCAATAGTGGGTATACCCACTTCAAATAGCCGCTCCTGAGAGCGGCTTACAGTTCATTTTATTTTCGAC
>CAKQXY010000091.1 GCA_934292725.1 uncultured Lachnospiraceae bacterium | reverse complement strand
GTAGAAGAATTTATCAGCATTATAAACCAATATATGCAATGGTATAGAGATAAAAGGATCAAACTGTCGTTAGGGGGGTTGAGTCCGATGGAGTATAGACGCAGTCTTGGAATTGCTTAATTCAGGTCCAAGAAAGCGTCCGCACCCCCCCTACGCAAAATCCTCCACAAATTGTGACGCACATCTTGCAGAAAGCCTTTTTCAAACACGCTCTGGCAAAAATTCGCTGAGACAATGATAAATTTTTCCATCGACTCCGGTTTCCTGATGCGCATAAATCAATGAATTGCAGATTGCTTCTTCTACTGATTCCGCAGCCATCCGGAAAACCAGATCCAGCCGGTCTTCCGGAAAGCACGAAATCGAAAGAAGTTTCTCTTTTCCTGCTGCCGGAAGATAATTTTCGTTTGTAAATCCAATGAAAACATCTCCGCTTCCATGTCCCATATAAGAACCGGTCCGGACAAGTCCTACGGCCGCGCGTTTTAATACACGTTTCAACTGACGCGCAGAAAGCGGAATATCAGTACCGATTATAATCATAATCGATCCTTCGTCCTTTGAGTTCTTCGGGTGCAGTTCCTGCGCGATTCTGTTTCCAACCGGCTGACCGCAGATCATCAGATCCTCCATACGACCAAAATTGGACTGAACCAAAGCTCCAAGCGTATATGTTTTTCCAGCAAAGTCCAGCACCCGCGAAGACGAACCAATGCCACCTTTTAAACCACAGCAGACGGTTCCCCGTCCCGCACCCACGCACCCCTGTTCAAACGCTTCAGAAGCGCTTTCTAAAGCCTGAATAACGTGATGCACTTCCACTGCACGCTCCTGGATCGGATTGATTAAAGAATCATTCGTTTCTCCTACAACCGGATTGATGCTTCGCACTTTGATGTGATCCCCGGCACATTTCTGTATCGTATATTCAACCAATGCATCCGAAACCTTTCCAACGTTCAGGGTATTGGTCAGGCAAATCGGTGTCTCTATCACACCGAGTTCCTCAATTTGAATCGTTCCTGCTGTCTTCCCGTATCCATTTAATGTAAACACACTGGCAACCGGTTTCTTTACGAAAACATTTCCATCGCACGGGATAACAGCCGTCACGCCGGTTTTATGACCATTTTCTTCCACCGTACAGTGCCCGACCTTCACTCCCGGCACATCAGTAATCAAGTTTGCCTTCCCGCACGGAATGCTTCCTACCTTATATCCATAGGAGCGGATGTCCTTTGCTCCATTCATACAAAATCCTCCAATTCAGCATCCAAAACAAGTCTTGTACCGATTAGTTGGTTGCCGTCATAAATTCATCCATGATTTCTTTGCGGATTTTCTCAAGAAGTTCCGGTGCCTTTCCTCCAACCGGCTTCCCGTCCAGTTCATTCGCATACATGCAGAGCTTGCTTGAACTTGTAACAAGAACCTCATCTGCATCAAACATTTCATCCAGAGTATATGGAGTCTCACTCACCGGAATTTCAAGCTTTTTACATGCTTTAATCAGATGAGCTCTTACAATTCCCGGCAGAATCAGGTTATCTGTCGGCGCTGTAATCAGTTTGCCATCCTTAATGATGTGGCAGTTGCTGTGCGCGCACTCCGTAACCCGCTTTCCCGGTCTGTAAAATACACACTCTTCCGCCCCTGCTCTTTTTGCCTTCTCAGATGCCATGACAGACGGAATCAGATTCAACGTCTTGATGTTGCAATGGAAAAATCGCGTATCCTCTGCTGTAATCAGCTTAATTGGCTTCGTCCCATCCGCGATTTCTGCCGGCTTTAACATAATCCACAAATTTGCCTTTCCTTCCGGGAATACATGGTTACGCATGCCGGTACCTCTTGTTACCTGATAATAAACAAACAGATTTCCGGTATCCATTTTGTTTACCATTTCCTGGAGCAAGTCCGCCAGTTCTGCTTTTGTCACAGGCACTTTGATATCCAGAAGTCCTGCGCTGTTGAATAAACGATCGATATGTTCATTCAATGCAAAAATTTTATAGTTTCTTGACAGCCCTGCGTCATAAACCCCATCTCCGAACCAGCATACTCTGTCATTCATTGGAATGCTCATCTCGTCCAGCTCACCAAATTTTCCATTATAATATCCTAATGTTTTCATTCTCTTTTCCTCCATTTTCTCAAAGAAAAAACAGCAAATGCCTAGAGCATGTTTGAAAAAGACTTTTGCAAGATGTGCGTCACAATTTGTGGAAGATTTTGCACAGATGAGAGCATCGTAGTGGGCTACGACAACCAAATTTGGGCAAAAGATACCGCAAATTGAGGCGTGTAGATTGCGGAAATGATTTTTTCAAACACGCTCTAGTGTTGAAGCGCAAAAAAATAGGCAAAAATGCTTTACAAACACCTTTGCTTGCTTAAATGATATTATCATTATAATTCTTTTTTTCTAAAATGCAATCCCTATTTTTTTATAAATTACTTTTTTTGCAAAATATGCCGTTTTTTTCAAACATGCTGCGGCGGGGTCTCTTTAGCAGCATAACTCCTCCCCGCTGCAGTTTTTGCCGTGGACAGGCACCGGATGCGCCATGACCTTGTTGCTTCCTCGAAATGGAAATTTTTTGTCACCATATTGTCGTATAAATTTAAACTCACATACCATATCAGGATTTCTTTAATTCTTCCATATACAGTTCAGCTATATATGCCGGGCCATTGCACCACAGCTTTGTCTTCTCATCATACAGTGCTTTTCCTGTCTTTGAACACAAAAAATCTGTCAATACCTCTTTTCTGTCCTTACCTGTCTCTTCTGCGATTTCATCTGTCACCATAGTGATAAGAAGGTCTATTGTATAATTCATTTTTTCCTTTGGAATTGTTACTTCAGCCATATCTTCTCACCTTTCACAAATTTCAGACACTTAATAGCGGATTCTGTTTTGAAGCAGTATTGATCTTTTAGTTTATTGGGCAGCAACTGTCTGATGCAGAAATCGTCTGCCTCCTTATCGCCTGCTGTCCCGAAAGCCCCGGCAAGATAAGCAGTAAGGGTAGCGTTTGTTGCATCATCCGCAATCTTTCCTGCAATGATATCATACCTTGCCATTTCACGTTCCACTTCGATAAACATTTTTTTCTTTCGATGAGCTGCAATGCAATGTAACCAGTCTACATCTGCCTTTTCAAAAATATGCGTTTCAAGATTTCCTGAAAGGTTGAATTCAAAAGTTGAAATATATCCAAACTTCTGTCCTTCTTCAATTGTTCCGGTTGCGATTGCTTTGGCTATTGAGGTTCTCAGAAAACTTTCTGCCTGCTCCTTGGATGTGGTTAAATAAAATCCCTGCCCAAAATCTTTTCTCTTTGCACATTTGGCAAGATCTGGCTCTTTTACTTCACAATAACTTCCATGATAGAGAACAAATTCATCTTTTAACTCAAGCACTAATCTTTATCCCCTTTCCTTCCAGAAATTCTGTAATATCCTCAAGTACAGCTTCATCGCCTTCGCAATGGAAAATCCCATAACATTTTTCTATATATCCAAGAACATCGGCTTCTTTAAACAAGTGGATAATCTGTTCAACAGGTAAATGCCACTCTTCTGAAGCAAGCCGGATTAATCTTGTTTGCATGAAAGTAATCTCTGTTTTCTCACTCATAATGAATCCTCCTTAATTTCTTGGTCAATAAAACTGGAATTTTTAGAGATGACAATATCTTTTCGTCAAAAACTATTTTATAAGCCATCTTTCCCCGTTCGGCATAATACGAATATCCCTCGGAAGCCTTTCCAGAATCCCTGTTGCGCTACCATAACCTAATTCTCTCACAGTTTTCTTCATATTGCAACCATTTTTGAAATACAAGTCGATTGCCTGTTGTTTTTCTTCGGTGCTATACCTGTTCATTTCTTCCTCCTAACATCTTTCAACATTAGGTCCAAAAATTGTCCGCACCCCATCCATAAAACTGCGGAGAAGCTGACTGATAGGCGCAGAAAGGAAGGGAAAAAGAATAATGAAAATTCTCTTAATTGAAGATGATATAGAAATAAGTGAA
>CAKQXY010000090.1 GCA_934292725.1 uncultured Lachnospiraceae bacterium | reverse complement strand
GATCACACATCAGATACTTACATTCCAAAGAAATTGTCACAGCGAATGTATCATCTGACAGATGGGACAAAAGTTCAGAGAGACTGGTATTCCTTTTACTTACTGTATTGTATCAATAAAACTTATACACAGATCAACAAACTAAAATGTCGATCTAATTTTGCCACTATGTATCAAAAAGAAAAGAACATGATTGAAGAAATCATTCGTTCAAGAAAAAAGATTATGAATTCCGGTATTCGTACCGTTTAATTTCATAGCCCCGGGTATTTGACTTAGTATCCATCTGGGAGATCTTGTGGCCCAGAGAACGCGAATGTGAAGATTCAGTTCCATCGAATCGACACAAATGTGGTCGTAGGACTGCTTGTTCGCGAGTTTTGTTGCTCCGGAACAGATGTGTCTGCCAAAGTCCTTGCGATGTACGCAGGCACTAGAACTCCGTCAATGGAACCCCAGTGGCTTGCCGCTGGGTTAAGTCAGTTATGCATTTGCAACTGCACTTGACGATCCATCTAAGGTAATCGCAGAGCCATCAGGCATGTTAATCGGACCAAGAGATTGGGAGAGAGTCGGCGATGTATCAAACGTTGTATTTACAAACGGTGCTATTGAGAAAGCTATCGTCCTGATATTGTGACGGTTGACTTTTCTGTTAATGATGATGCAAATGAGTTTTTTGAGGAGACTTACGAGGGAACGCTTCGTCGTCTTCTCGCGGCACCGTCTGCTCCGGCAGTAGTTGTGTTAAACAATGTGTTTTATGATACTGGAAAGAATGCTCAGGAATACCATAACCGCATTGCAGATCACTATGGTATCCCTCATGTCAGCATTAAGGACACAATTTTTCCTGATGTGGAAAGCGGTAAGATAGTGCGTGCTGATATCACGCCTGATAATTTGCATCCAAACGATAAGGGACACCGCCTCGTTGCAGATGAAATCTGCAGGCTTCTTGATTCCATAAAGGCAGAGGTGGAAGAAGAAACGATTGCGGGCGAAAATATCGAAGACAAAAGCATAAAGACAGAGGCATCCGTATTGCTTCCAGCACCACTCACAGAAAACGCTTATGAACACAGCCGTTTGATTCAGATTCAGGATAACGAAGCTATTCTGGATGGCTTTTTGGTTGATCCAATTGAGAAAAAAGGACTGCTTGATATTTTTAAAAATGGATGGACAGCAGCGCATACAAATGATAAAATTAGTTTTGAGATCGAATGCAGCTGTCTGGCTGTTCAGTACCGCAAATCGGTACAGCAGCCAGTACCAAAGGCCAAGGCAGTAATTGACGGTGATGAGGCACATGCGGTGATTCTGGATGGAAATTTCACAGAGGACTGGGGTGACTGCCTTTATTTAGAACCACTTTTGCATCATGCAGAAAAGAAGGTTCACAGGATTGAGATCACAGTAACAGATGCAAAGGATATTGTGCGGCCGTTTTATCTGGTATCGCTGATTGTTTCATGAACGACATGTAACCTTGTGACGAAGGCTGTGCTGAGCCACAGCGCATTCGAGAAGTTAATTTAGAAAGGACAAGAAAAACATGGACGAGAATGTTAAGAAAAATTATGAGTACTGGTGTACATCCCCAATCTTTGATGAGGCCACAAAGGCAGAGTTAAAGTCACTTGAGGGCAATGAGGATGAGATCTTTGATCGTTTTTATAGAGAACTTGAGTTTGGTACAGGTGGTCTGCGCGGTGTAATCGGTGCAGGTACAAACCGTATGAACTTCTACACTGTAGGAAAGGCTACACAGGGTCTTGCAAACTTTATCAACAAGCAGGGTGCTGCAGCAAAGGGCGTAGCAATTGCATTTGATTCTCGCCGTATGTCTCCTGAGTTTGCAGATACCGCTGCATGTGTATTAGCTGCAAATGGAATTAAGGCATATATTTTTGACAGTCTGCGTCCAACACCAGAGCTGTCCTTTGCACTTCGTACACTTGGCTGCACAGCAGGTATCGTTGTAACAGCCAGCCACAATCCGCCGGAATATAATGGATACAAGGTATACTGGGAGGATGGCGCACAGATCACAGCTCCTAAGGATGCACAGATCATTGGCGAAGTAAATGCAATTAAGGATTATGAAGAGATCAAGAAGATGACTACAGAGGCTGCAAAGGAAGCAGGACTCTATGAGGTAATCGGAAAAGAGATCGATGACAAGTACATGGAGGCATTAAAGAAGCTTGTTCTTCATCCAGAGGCAATCAAGCAGATGGCATCTTCCTTAAAGATCGTTTATACACCACTTCATGGAACTGGAAATGTACCGGTTCGCCGTGTATTAAAGGAGCTTGGCTTCGAGCAGGTAACTGTTGTTCCAGAGCAGGAGCTGCCGGATGGCAATTTCCCAACAGTATCCTATCCAAATCCAGAGGACAAGAAGGCATTTGCACTTGCACTTGATCTGGCAAAGAAGGTTGATGCAGACCTTGTTCTGGCAACCGATCCAGATGCAGACCGCCTTGGTGTATATGCAAAGGATACAAAGACTGGCGAGTACAAGGTATTTACAGGAAATATGTCTGGTATGCTTATTTGCGAGTACGAGATGTCACAGAAGAAGGCACTTGGCATTCTGCCAGCAAACGGTGCACTTGTTACAACAATCGTATCCTCTAACATGGCTCAGGCCGTAGCAAAGGAATACGGCATGAAGTTTATCGAGTGTCTGACTGGATTTAAGTATATTGGAGAGCAGATCAAGTTCTTTGAGCAGACTGGAAGCAACGAGTATGTATTTGGTTTCGAGGAGAGCTATGGCTGCCTTGTTGGAACACATGCAAGAGATAAGGATGCTGTTGTTGCTGTTATGGCACTTTGCGAGGCTGCTGCTTACTACAAGACTCAGGGCATTACACTGTGGGATCAGATGTTAAACATCTACAACAAGTATGGCTACTACAAGGAAGATCTGTTCACCATGACCTTCAAGGGTGCAGATGGTGCAAAGAAGATGCAGGATATGATGGATGCATACCGCAAGAACACACCAAAGCAGGTTGGTTCATATAAGGTACTGCGTTTGCGTGACTACAAGAACGATGTAATCACCGATCTTGCAACTGGCGAGACTACGCTGACAGGACTGCCAAAGTCAAATGTACTTTACTTTGAGCTTGAGAATGATGCATGGTTCTGTGTTCGTCCGTCAGGAACAGAGCCAAAGATTAAGTTCTATGCAGGTATTAAGGGTACTAGCCTTGAGGATTCTGCAAAGAAGCTTGATGAGCTGATGGAAGCAATTAAAAATGCATAATAAAAAATAAGATTGCTGCAGACTTGCCGTAAAGCTTTTAGTCTGCAGTGTGTGATGTGAGGAAAATAAAATATGAAGATACTGCCTAATAACAGCAGTCTCATATATAGTGGAAGGATCGACTTGAGCGATCCTTTTGCTATAGTATGGACATATCCGGGAACATTTGTAAGAATAAAATTTAAGGGCACACAATTATCTATTCATGTGCGCAATAAGCATAATTACTGGAATAACTATCTTGGCGTTGTAGAAGGTGATGCGCAGACAAAGCTTTTGCTTCCAAAGGAAGGTGAGGCGACAATAGAAATTCCGCTGCAGACAACACAAGATAATATTCATGAGGTGACGATCTTTAAGCGTCAGGATGCATGTCATGAGCTGACGATTCTTGGCTTTGAAATTAATTGTAACACTGATGATGAATGTGAGCTTCTTGAGGCATCGCCATTGCCGCCGCGGCGCATAGAAGTGTACGGTGATTCTGTATCTGCAGGAGAAGTATCTGAGGCAGTTGACTATGTTGCAAAATCAGATCCAGAACATAACGGAGAGTATTCAAACAGCTGGTATTCCTATGCATGGATCGCAGCACGAAAACTTGATGCACAGCTGCATGACATCGCTCAGGGCGGTGTAGCGCTTCTTGATAATACAGGCTGGTATCATGAGCCAGACTATATTGGTATGGAACATGTATGGAATAAGATGCG
Source organism: uncultured Lachnospiraceae bacterium (assembly GCA_934292725.1). Classification (GTDB taxonomy): domain Bacteria; phylum Bacillota; class Clostridia; order Lachnospirales; family Lachnospiraceae; genus Anthropogastromicrobium. The sequence goes on along the minus strand of CAKQXY010000090.1, from coordinate 387 downwards.
CTATGATTCATCATATGGTCAAGTGACAGAGTGGGATTTTTCAAAGTATACGCCAGATATTGTAATAGTAGCCATTGGTCAGAATGATTCACATCCAGATGATTATATGAAAACTGATTATGAATGTGAGAAGGCGAAGAACTGGAGAACACATTACAGACAGTTTTTAGCAAAGCTAAGAGAAACTTATCCAGATGCATGGATTATCTGCTGTACAACACTTTTGCAGCATGATATCAGCTGGGATATGTCCATCGGTCAGGCTGTTTTGGATATCGCTGACAAGAAGATTTCACACTGTGTATTCCAGCGAAACGGAAAAGCAACACCGGGACATCTTCGTATTCCAGAGGCAGAGGAGATGGCAGAAGAACTGTGCCATTATAT
>CAKQXY010000089.1 GCA_934292725.1 uncultured Lachnospiraceae bacterium | reverse complement strand
TTATCCAGATTACTCTGTGCAGTTGCAAGCATCAGCTTGATACGATTCAGCTGATTAACTTCTGAAGCACCTGGGTCGTAATCGACAGCGATGATATTAGATTCTGGATACTGGTGTCTGATCTCTTTGATGACACCTTTTCCAACAATGTGGTTTGGCAGGCAGCCAAATGGCTGTGTGCAGACTACGTTGTTGACGCCGCTGTGAATCAGCTCCATGATTTCACCTGTCAAAAACCAACCTTCACCTGTCTGATTTCCGATTGATACGAGTGGATCTGCATATTTTGCAAGATCACGAATATCAGCAGGCGGTGTGAAGTGCTTACTCTGGGCAAATGCCTTTCGTGCTGCTTTTCTCATATATTCAAGAGCGGTGATGCCAATATTGCACATTCTGGCAGCAGCACTGCTTGTGCCAAGTTTTTCAGCCTTAAAGTTGCTGTTGTAGAAGCAGTACAGGAAGAAGTCAAGCATATCAGGCATAACAGCCTCAGCACCCTCGCGTTCAAGAAGCTCAACAAGATGATTGTTTGCCTGAGGAAGGAACTTTACTAAGATTTCGCCGACAATTCCGACTTTTGGAATAACCTTATCTTCATAGATCGGAATATTATCAAAATCGCGGATCATATCTTTAATAATGTGGTTAAAACGTGTCATGCTAGGAGCACGCTTTAAATCATTGTTGCAGATGCGCTTCCATTTTTCATGCATTGCATTGACAGAACCAGGAACTTTCTCATATGGGCGCATACGATATACGGTGCGCATGAAGATATCGCCATATACGATAGCCTGTACAGCACGGATTGCAAGAGCAGGTGTGTAGGTCATACCAGGATTTGCCTCAAGCTTGCTTAAATTAAGTGAGACAACAGGAATCTGAGCCATTCCAGCCTTTTCTAATGCACGGCGGATAAAGCCGACATAATTGCTTGCACGGCAGCCGCCTCCAGTCTGCGTCATAAAGATAGCAACATGGTTAAGATCATAGCGGCCTGATAACAGAGCATCCATGATCTGGCCGACAACAATCAGTGACGGATAGCAGGCATCATTATTTACATATTTCAAACCAACATCTACAGCAGTGCGGCTTTCTTTCATGATCTCAACATTATAACCAGAGCTTCTGAGTGCAGTTTCAAGCAGATCAAAGTGGATCGGACTCATCTGCGGACAAAGAATAGTGTAGTTTTTCTTCATTTCCTTTGTGAAGAGAACACGGTTATAAGCGGAGGAAACAACATGGCGCTCAATATGCTTTTGCTCGCGGACGCGGATTGCAGAAAGCAGAGAGCGGATACGTATACGTGCCGCGCCAAGGTTATTTACTTCATCAATTTTAAGAACAGTATAGATCTTTCCTGAGCCGGTCAAAATATCATTGACCTGATCTGTTGTTACGGCATCAAGACCGCAGCCAAAGGAATTTAGCTGGATCAGATCAAGATTTTCCTGTGTGCGCACAAACTGTGCAGCTGCATAAAGCCTGGAGTGATACATCCACTGGTTTAATACAATAAGACGGCCATCCATCTTTGCCAGATGAGAGACTGAATCCTCTGTTAATACTGCAATACCGTAGGAGGTGATTAATTCAGGAATACCATGGTTGATCTCAGGATCGACATGATAAGGACGACCAGCAAGAACAATACCGCGCTTTCCTGTATGCTTTAAATATTCAAGAGTCTCCTCGCCCTTTTTCTGGATATCTTCACGGCACTTTTGCATCTCAAGCCAGCCTGCGTGAGCAGCTTCACGAATTTCGTCCTCTGGAATGCCAAGCTTTCCAAACTCTTCAACGAGACGCTTTGTCATGATCTCCTCGTTTGTAAGAGCCAAAAATGGATTCATAAAGGTAACGTCAGGACTGCGAAGCTCTTCAACATTGTTTTTAATATTTTCAGCATATGAAGTAACGATTGGGCAGTTGTAGTGATTCTGTGCATCATCAAATTCTACGCGCTCATATGGAATGCAAGGGTAGAAGATAAAGTGTACATTGTTGCGAAGAAGCCATGTAACATGACCATGAGCAAGCTTTGCAGGATAACACTCAGATTCACTTGGGATAGACTCAATACCCATCTCATAGATGGAGCGGTTGGAATCAGGAGAGAGTACAACGCGGTAGCCAAGCTTCTTAAAGAAGACTGCCCACAGCGGGAAATTCTCATACATGTTTAATACACGTGCAATTCCAACAGTTCCACGTTTTGCATCCTTTTCTTCAAGCGGTTCATAATCAAAAATACGATGGTACTTGTAGTCAAAAAGGTTTGGAATATTTTCTTTATTCTTTTCCTTGCCAAGACCACGCTCACAGCGGTTTCCAAATATGTAATGACTGCCATTGCTGAAACGGTTGATTGTCAGAAGACAGTGGTTAGTACAGCCCTGACAGCGTGTCAGACGTGTTGTATATTTTAAAGACAAAATGTCATTCATGGACAACATGCTTGTCTTTGGTTCCTTATGTGACTGATAATATTCTCTTGCAACAAGAGCAGCACCAAAGGCACCCATGATTCCGGCAATGTCCGGACGGACAGCCTCACAGCCAGCGATCTTTTCAAAGCTTCTAAGAACAGCATCATTATAGAAAGTACCGCCCTGCACAACAACATGCTTTCCAAGATCAGAAGCATCATTGATTTTTATAACCTTAAATAACGCATTTTTGATAACGGAGTATGCAAGACCAGCGGAGATATCGGCAACAGTAGCGCCTTCCTTTTGTGCCTGCTTTACGTTTGAGTTCATAAATACAGTACAGCGAGTTCCAAGGTCGGTCGGATTTTTTGCAAAAAGCGCAGCCTTTGCAAAATCGACAACTGTATAATTTAAGGACTTAGCAAATGTCTCGATGAATGAGCCGCAGCCAGAGGAACATGCTTCATTTAACTGAACGCTGTCGACAGTATGATTTTTGATCTTAATACATTTCATGTCCTGACCGCCGATATCAAGGATACAGTCAACATCAGGCTGGAAGAAGGATGCTGCGTAGTAGTGAGCAACAGTCTCAACCTCACCCATATCAAGCTGAAGAGCTGCCTTAATAAGTGCCTCTCCGTAGCCAGTGGAACATCCGTAGGCAATTGTAACGTCATCTGGCATCTGCTCGTAAATTTCGCGGATTGCACGAACAGTTGTTGAGAGCGGGCTTCCATTATTATTGCTGTAGAAGGAATATAAAAGAGAACCATCCTCAGCGACAAGAGCAACCTTTGTAGTTGTGGAGCCGGCATCAACACCGAAGAAACATTTGCCGTGGTATTCGCGAAGATTTCCCTTCTTTACAGTGTGCTTCTTATGACGCGCTGTGAAATCTTCATATTCCTTTTCAGAAGCAAACAAAGGATCCATACGCTTGATCTCAAAATTCATCTTGATGCCTTTTGTAAGGCGGTCGATCATCTGAGTAATCGGCGTAACGGCAGTGTCTGCTTTTACATTCATTGCAGCACCAATCGCAGCAAATAAATGAGAGTGATCTGGAGCAATAATATGTTCATCTGTAAGATGAAGCGTGCGGATAAAAGCTTCTTTTAACTGATCAAGAAAGTGGAGCGGACCGCCAAGGAAAGCAACATTTCCACGGATTGGTTTACCACAGGCAAGACCTGAAATAGTCTGATTAACAACAGCCTGGAAGATAGAGGCCGCCAAATCTTCCTTGGCAGCACCTTCATTGATCAGAGGCTGAATATCTGTCTTTGCGAATACGCCGCAGCGTGCCGCAATAGGATAAATTTCATGATAATTTTTTGCAAGTTCATTTAAGCCAGATGCATCTGTCTGCAAAAGAGAAGCCATCTGATCAATAAATGAACCGGTACCGCCGGCGCAGATACCGTTCATACGCTGATCGACACCGCCTGTAAAGTAGATGATTTTAGCATCCTCACCACCAAGCTCAATCGCCACGTCTGTCTGAGGAGCGTAGTCCTTTAAACTGGTGGCAACAGCAACAACCTCTTGTACAAATGGAATGTCAAGATGCTTTGCGAGTGTCAGACCACCGGAACCGGTGATAGAAGAAGCCAGATCCATTGGTCCTAATTTGTCATATGCTTTTGTTAAAAGTTCGGCAAGTGTTTCCTGAATATTTGCAAAATGACGCTGATAATCGGAAAATAAAAGATTGTCTTCGCTGTCGAGGATGGCAACCTTGACAGTCGTAGAACCGATATCAATGCCTAGACGATTATATGTTTTTTCTGATGTACCCATTAAAAACCTCCTTAATGAAATGATACATTTATTAAAAATGATCCGTTAAATCCTTGGAAAAGAATAAAATTGATGGATCTGCGTGATATGTAAACTGTGGCAATAAAATCCAAAATACAGATGAATTATAGCGGTTTTTGAAAAAAAATGCAAGGTACTAATAAAAATGTAAGAATGAATTTATATTTTGGACACGTATTAATGTGGTTTTATGAGGGATACAAACTAATTTAAGAATGCTCTCTAAAAAAGTTTGACAAACAAACGTGTGAAAACTATAATAGAGGTATGTGTGAAAAAGAGAATAAAAAAAATGAAGATGATCCGGTCGGGGGGAAAC
>CAKQXY010000088.1 GCA_934292725.1 uncultured Lachnospiraceae bacterium | reverse complement strand
CTTCGCAGTTTATCTGGGAAGTTTTTTTGTCATGTCTAAATTTGGAATCACCTACTTTTCATCTTAAGAATCCTGCATTGCAGGATTCTTACTACATTTTTAATTGGGATTGCGAACGTGTTTCGCAATTACCTATTCTGCTATGTTTTCCTGAATCACTCAAACACAGCAGGATTGTGTTATATAATGAAAAAATATTGCAAGAAAAATTGATTTTTGTTTTCTATAATAGCAATATAATACAATTTATATTTTTTATCAAGCGAATTTAAATTTTTGACAGAATGGAGGCATAATTTAAATGAATACAATAAAAAACTTACATCCAACAAATAAAAAATGGTGGCACGACAAGGTTGCCTACCAAATTTATCCAAAGAGCTTTCTTGATACAAACGGTGACGGTATCGGTGACCTTCGTGGTATTATCTCAAAGCTTGACTACTTAAAGGAACTTGGCGTTGACATTATTTGGCTCTCTCCGATCTACAAGTCACCTTTTGTTGATCAGGGCTATGATATCTCCGACTACTATGCAATCGCAGAAGAATTTGGCACCATGGAAGAATTTGATGAACTTCTTGCTGAATCAAAAAAACGCGGTATCTCAATCATTATGGACCTTGTTATCAATCACTGTTCTGACAAGCACGAGTGGTTTAAGAAGGCACTCGCAGACCCAGACGGTGAGTATGCTGACTATTTCTTCTTCCGTGAAGGCAAAAACGGCAATCCGCCAAGCAATTATCGCTCATATTTTGGCGGCAGCTGCTGGGAACCAATTCCAAACAGCAACAAATATTATTTACATATGTTTGCAAAAGAGCAGCCTGATTTAAACTGGGAAAATCCTACGCTCTTACAAAAACTTTATGATATGATCAACTGGTGGCTTGAAAAAGGCTTAGGCGGTTTTCGTATTGATGCCATTATCAATATTAAAAAGGATCCTGCATTCCCTGACTATGAGCCTGACGGTGACGACGGACTTGTAAGCTGCTGGGAAATGGTCGAGCACGTAAATGGTGTCGGTGACTATCTGGAGGAGTTAAAAAAGCATACATTTGAAAAATATGATGCCTTCACCGTTGGTGAGGTTTTCAATATGAAGGGCGATGAGCTTCGCGAATTTATAGGCGAAGATGGTCATTTTTCTTCTATATTTGATTTCAGTGCCGCATGCTTAAGTGACGGCAAGCACGGCTGGTATGATTCACCTTCAATTGAATTTAAAAAATGGCGCGAAACTATTATCGACTCTCAGCTTAGAAATCAGAACTATGGTTTTGAATCTAATATTATCGAAAACCATGATGAGCCGCGCGGTGTATCACGCTTTTTGCCTGAATATGCCCACACACCATCAGGTGCTAAAATGCTTGGAACAATAAATGTGCTGCTTCGCGGACTCCCATTTTTATATCAAGGTCAGGAGATCGGCATGCAGAATGCCAAATGGAACAGCATTGATGAGTTTGATGATATCAGCACAAAGGATCAGTACCATGTTGCAAAAGAGGCAGGACTAAGCGATGAGGCCGCACTTGAGGCCTGCAGCAAAATGAGCCGCGACAATGCCAGAACACCTATGCAGTGGACTGATGGCGAAAATGCTGGATTTACAACTGGTACTCCATGGCTGAAGGTAAACAGCAACTACACTGATATCAATGTAAAGAATCAGGAAGCTGATGCACATTCTGTATTAAACTATTATCGCAAGCTTATTGCTCTTCGTAAGTCAGATGAATACAAGAATCTCTTCACCTATGGTGAGTTCATTCCTGTTTACGATGATACAGAAAGTATCATGGCTTTCTATCGAAAGGATGAGTCAAAGTGTGTTCTTATTGCTGCAAACTTTGGAAAAGAACCTGCTTCTGTGACACTCAAATCCCAACCAGCACGCATTCTGTTATCCACAAGACCAGACGGCAGCGTACAGATTGATACCACATCTGCACAGAAACTGACACTTAACAGTTGTGAGGCAGTTGTGATTGAATTGTAATTACTTGGAACAAAATTGCCTTTCCTGTTCCCAATAAATAAAAAGGAGATACACACATGAATCAAATAGAGCGAAGAGATGCCGGCCTTGCCTACATCGCTGACAATGCTGTTTTTGAAGAAATGCAAAAATGTAAAGGAATTTTACAGAAGTTGAATTTTATTGATCGTCGTGATGCAGATGGCATAAGCGAGCTAGTAAAGGAGCTTTTTGGAAAATCTGAAGGTGCCTTTGTTAATCCGCCATTCTTCTGTGATTATGGCAGCCATATCGAGGTCGGTAAAAATTTCTTTGCGAACTATAACTGTTCTTTGATTGATGTAGCTAAAATTAAGATTGGTGACAACTGCCTGTTAGCCCCAAACGTAGCTATCTATACCGCAGGTCATCCAATTCATCCTGTCAGCCGCAATTCTGCCTATGAATATGGAAAGGAAGTTACCATCGGTGATAATGTATGGCTCGGCGGCAATACCGTTGTCTGCCCTGGTGTTCATATCGGAAGCAACGTTGTAATCGGTGCCGGAAGCGTTGTGACAAAAGATATCCCAGACTGGTCCATCGCTGCTGGCAATCCATGCAAAGTGATCCGCAACATTACAGAAGACGACAAGCGACTTCTGTTTCACAATGAAGAAATCGACGATGAAGCCTGGGCTGATATCACATCAAGAATGAGTTTCTAATTATTTTTTGCAGAACCACAAAGGACAGGGAAAACACTTTCCCTGTCCTCTACTCAACACCAGACTAGTCAATCGCCTCTGGCAATTCATTTTTAATTGTCTTCTCCTTCCTAGACTTTGAATGTCTACTTTTTGGCTCTCAATGTCTACTTTTTAGCTTTGAATGTCCACTTTCGGATTGGATGTTCCCTACGATTTTCTCAGCTGATAACTTCCGCGACCATTTTTTTCAAGCACTCCTTCGTCACAAAGTTTCTTTAATACACGCTGTAATTGCCTTCTGCTACAGTGAAGACTCACCATCGCCGCATTTACGCTAGTAATCTGATGGCTCGGCCAAATCTCATTCAAATATAACAAGACCTTTTCCTCTAACGTCTGAACAGCCAACTCTATTTTTGCCATCATCGACAATTTATCTGCCATCTGTGCCATAACAAATTTTAAAAATACGTGATCTCTCTCTAACATCGTTCGATTGCTGTCAAAAGGAATCGCAAGGCAAAGCACCGTTTCCGTCGCTTCCGTAAAAAACGGGCTAAATTCATCCTTACAAAATTCCACATCGCCAAGCAAGGTTCCCTCTTTTGACAGTGTGATGCTATAGGTTCGACTCGTTTCATCCATCCCGAAAATCTGAACCGTCCCACTTAAAATCAAGAGAAACTGCCGTAACGGCATAAGAGGCTGCGTCAATAATTCTCCTTTTTCATATTGTAGCAAGTGGACTGATTGCGGTCTTTTTTGAAAGTGCTTACTTTCCTGCCTTAAAATAGACTCTATTCGTTTTTCATCATGAATTTCTTGCATACTACCACCTCTTATTTTTCTTTATTGTGCCATATGTCACAAACAAACGCAAGCAAATTTGTTATACTAATTTGCGGAATTTTTGAATTATTTTTTAGAAAGGATATTTTTATGGATACGATTTTTGATACGAAACATCTTTACCGAACCTACTTTAAAATGGCGCTTCCTGTCGTTCTCGGTTTGGTTGTGACACTCATTTACAATCTTGCCGACACCTTCTTTATTGCACAGACAAAAGACACCGCACTAATTGCCGGTGTCTCTGTCTGTTCTCCTGTTTTTACCACACTGATGGCATTTGGCAATATCTATGGTCAGGGTGGAAGCTCCCTAATCTCACGTCTTCTTGGTCAAAATGATCTTGAGGAAACCAAGCGAGTCAGCTCCTTTTGCTTTTATATTGCGATTGCAACCGGTGTCATTCTTGCAATTTTAATGATGGCATTTTGCTCCCCTCTACTCACTCTCTTGGGTACAGATAGTGACACATTCTCCCATGCAAGAAACTATTACAGTGTGCTTGCCATCTGCGCACCAATTGTTGTTCTTAGCTTCATTCATTCCAATTTGGTTCGCTGTGAGGGGCTTGCCTCTCAGTCTATGATTGGAAGCGCACTCGGCACTGTCATTAACATTATTTTAGACCCGATTTTGATTTCCGTTTTCCATATGGGTTCCCTTGGTGCCGCAATTGCAACTGTAATCGGCTATTTGTGCAGTGATCTGTATTTTCTTGGACTGCTCCACAAAAAGAGCCACTGTCTGTCTACCTCTTTTGGCTATTGCAAAGTAAGTTCCGAGGAATTAAAGCAAATCCTTGGTGTTGGCATTACAGCCGCGCTGACCAATTTGATGCAAAGCCTCACCGTCATTGTGTTAAATCAATTTCTTCTCTCCTACGGCAGTGATCGAATCGCAGCAATGGGAATTGTTCTAAAAATCAATATGATCGTCCAGCTTGTCATGACTGGATTTGCCTTCGGTGCCGTTCCACTTTTTGGCTATCTGTACGGTGCAAAGCTGCATGGTGAATTGAAGGAACTGATTCGATTTTGCATGAGCTTTTTAACTGCGATCGCCCTTATTTTAACAATTGTCTTGTGCGTAAAATCAGCATTTTTCATGAACATTTTCATACAGGATTCTGAGCTGATTACACTTGGCTCTCAAATGCTACGCTGGCAGGCAATCAGCTCTGTATTCGTCGGAATTATCCTAATATGTACGGTACTTTTTCAGGCAACCGGAAAAATCATCCCGTCATTTTTACTGTCAATCAGCAGACAGGGAGTTGTCTTTCTTGTCGTGCTTCTGATTTTTTCAGCACTCTTTGGATACAATGGAATTTTGATTGCTCAGGCAATTGCCGATGTGCTAAGTGCTGTACTTGCAATATTCCTGCTCTACCGAATAAAGCTAATCTCATCTATTGCTTAATTTGTTTCATTGATTAGGGAGTAAACTACTGGGGACAATCAATAAGCCAAAAACAATGTCATTAAGATAAGACACTGTAGACCAAAATAATCGTCCCCTGGTCATTCAATCGAGTAGGAGGGGATTTGTTAAATCCCCGACCTCTCACACCACCGTGCGTACCGTTCGGTACACGGCGGTTC
>CAKQXY010000087.1 GCA_934292725.1 uncultured Lachnospiraceae bacterium | reverse complement strand
CTATTTTGCCACAACAGTAAGTGAGAACAGTCTACAAATGGTACAAGAATATATTAAAAATCAATAAGTAGCATCAAGGGCATTCACCCACGCCCATGCGGTGCGTAACTCCTATGGACGCGGTACTCTGCCTACTTTGATAGATAATTGACAGATCGCGTACAGCGAAGTAGAATAAAAACTGAAATTGACTTAAAATACAAAATTGACTGTATAACAGTCAAGAAGGAGGAAGTATGGCAGAGTGGTTGAAAGATGCAGTTTTCTATGAGATTTATCCACAGTCTTTTCAGGATACCAACGCAGATGGAATCGGTGATTTTCAGGGAATCATTGATCGTCTAGACTATATTAAGGAGTTAGGTTGCAATGCGATTTGGATGAATCCATGCTTTGAATCTCCATTTGGTGATGCGGGTTATGATGTGTCCGATTATTACACAGCAGCACCGCGTTATGGAACCAATGGGGATTTGAAGAGACTGTTTGATGAAGTTCACAAGAGAGGAATGCATATTCTTCTGGATCTGGTTCCTGGACACACGTCAGTAGAACATCCGTGGTTTAAGGAATCACTTAAGGCACAGAAAAATCCATATACCGATCGCTATATCTGGACAGACAATATCTGGGAGCAGCCAGAGGGAATTGCCTCGATCAAGGGTATTTCGGACAGAGACGGTTGTTGCGTGGTAAATTTCTTTTCCCACCAGCCGGCATTAAATTATGGTCACTATATCTGTGAGCGCTCGTGGCAGCAGCCGATGGATGCAGAGGGACCGAAGGCAACAATTGTTGAGATGGAAAAGGTTATGCGCTTTTGGCTTCAGATGGGCTGTGATGGCTTTCGTGTCGATATGGCAGGCTCACTTGTAAAAAATGACCCGGATGGACTTGGAACCATCCGCCTGTGGCAGACCATTCGCCCATTTCTTGATAAAGAATTTCCAGAGGCAGCGATGGTATCAGAGTGGGGTGAGCCAGATAAGTCACTTCAGGCAGGCTTTGATATGGACTTTTTGCTGCATTTTGGACCATCTCACTACAACGACCTGTTTCGCTGTGAGGAGCCATATTTTTCCACTAGAGGAAAGGGTAGCGCGGCAGCCTTTGTAAAAAATTATAAGGAGAGCCGCAAAAAGGCAGGAGAGAAGGGATTAATCTGTATTCCATCTGGAAACCATGATATGGATCGTCTGGCGAGAACCTTGCATGGCGATGAGTTAAAGGTTGCATTTGCATTCCTTCTGACAATGCCAGGTGCGCCATTTATCTATTATGGAGATGAGATTGGTCTTCGTTATGTCGAAAATCTGGTTTCGGTTGAGGGTGGTTACAACCGTACGGGTTCTCGTTCTCCGATGCAGTGGAATCACAGTGTCAACTTTGGTTTTAGCAATGCATCGCCAGAAAAACTGTATATTCCAACTGATGATAAGCCGAATAGTCCGACAGTAGAGGATCAGATGGCAGATCCAGCTTCCCTGTACTATGAGGTAAAGAAGCTGATTGCGCTTCGCCGTGCACACAGCGCGCTGTTAAGCGACGGTGACATCGAGTTTGTATCGGATGGTGCAGACGGTGCACCGCTTGCCTATATTCGAAGCAGTGCAGATGAGAAGATTCTTGTGATCATCAATCCGGCGGACAAAGAGGCTGTCTTGGAAGTACCGGGTATATGGAATGAGAGCTTGTATACGGTGGGTGGTACCGTAAAGGCAGAAAATGGAAAACGGATTATTTCGCCAAAGTCTGCCAACGTATTAAGATAATTTATCAAGGCCAACGATAAAAATGCAAGTGATAAAAGAGTAAGCAAGTAAAGCGAGGAATTAGTAATGATTTATTTTCAGTGTGATTACGAGGAAGGCTGTCATCCAGCCATTTTAAAAAAGCTTCAGGAGACAAATTTGGAGCAGACAGTCGGATACAGCATGGATCCGTACTGTGCAAGTGCAAGAGAAAAGATAAAGAAGGCGATCGCACGATCGGATGCCGATGTGCATTTTCTGGTAGGCGGAACGCAGACAAATATGACGGTTATTGCGGCAGCGTTAAAGCCGTGGCAGGGTGCAATTTGCGCTGATACCGGTCATATTGCATGCCATGAGACAGGTGCAGTCGAGGCAACCGGCCATAAGGTATTAGCACTTCCTTCCGAGGATGGAAAGATTACAGCCGAACAGATCGAAGAGACCGTGAAGAAGCATTATGCGGATGGCAGTCATGAGCATATTGTGCAGCCAGGTATGGTGTACATTTCATTTCCAACTGAAAGCGGAACACTTTACAGCAAGCAGGAACTGACTGATATATATGCAGTCTGCAAAGCACATGATATGCCGCTGTTTATTGACGGTGCACGCCTTGGCTATGGCTTACAGAGTCCGGCATGTGATGTTACACTGCCAGAGCTTGCTAATCTTTGTGATGTATTTTATATCGGCGGAACAAAGTGCGGTGCGCTTTTCGGTGAGGCTGTTGTCATTTTAAAGGAATCACTTAAAAAGGATTTTCGCTATATGATTAAGCAGCGTGGCGGCATGTTTGCAAAGGGTCGTCTGCTCGGCATTCAGTTTGATACGCTGTTTACAGACGGTTTGTATGAAGCAATTTGTGGCGAGGCTGTAAAAAAAGCAATGACTCTGCGTGAGGCATTTTTGGCAAAGGGTATTTCTATGTATGGAAGCTCTATGACAAATCAGCAGTTTCCAATTCTGACCGATGCACAGAAGGAGGCACTTGCAAAAGACTTTGCATTTGAATACTGGGGAGAAGCCGAAGAAGGCAAATCGATTGTTCGTTTTTGCACAAGCTGGGCAACAACCGACGAGCAGATTAAGGCACTGACCGATGCAATTGCAACACTGTAAGCTTCACTTGCAATTTAAATCATGAAAGAAAAAAGAGTCGCCCAAAGGTAGCTACGCATAAAACAGTATCAACTAACAAACTGAATTAAGGTAGCTGCCGTACAGGGTGTAAAAAAGAGCAAGTGAGAAAGCGGATTGCCTATCACTTGCTTTTTTTCTTTTGCCGTCGTGCGGCAGATTATTTCTATTTTGTTTTCAAACTGATTTATGAAACTTGATGTTTAGCGAATACTCTATGCGAGATAAGCGAGCCGACTATTGCCAAAATGATTGCGACAGGGACAGCCCATATAGCATAAAGCATACCATTTTTCATTTGCTCCACAGACATTATGGAAATATACTGTGAATAGTAAAGCGGAGAAAGTACAATTATTCGATACAATGCGTTTGTTTCAGAGATTGGAAGCAGCATAGGCATAACATGGAGAGCCGCCAAAACAACAAATGCTATCATTGGTTGTTTACACACAGCGGATAAAATCAATGTAATTCCAGTTACACCGATTGCGCTCAAAAATGCTAAGAGGATTTGATACTTCAACACCGTACCACAGGTAATATTAAAAGGGATATATCCCTCGGAAAACTCCAATGGTGCAAATAAAATGGAGCAATCCAAGCCTTCATTTCCGTAGACAAGAAAAGCAAAAACAAGATTAAATGCAATAACTAAGAGTGTTATGAAAATGGCTGAAATTAGACTTGCCATTACTTTAGCAGTAGCACATTTTGTCTTTCCATATCGGCTTGTCAAAATAATATTATCAACTCCACTATATTCGCCGGAGAAAATGGGAGCGATTAGCAGAATGATTACGAACGATAGTACAATAAAAACCTTAGCTAAGTTTTGACTTGTATTCAGCCAACCGTTTACATATCCGACTTTTATTTCTTCATTACCGAATACATCTGATACCGTCAAGCCGTTCCAGTTTCCGTCCATATCAGAAAAATGATAGAAAGCGGCTGATTGCATGGCGTTCGTATAAAGGTATTTTGCGTTCATACCATGTAAATCGTAGTTTGGCTTAAAGTCAGTCATTATTTGCTGTACTTTATCGTCAGTTAAAACACCCTCGTATTTTGCTGCAATTTCTTTGTCAATTTCAACAGCAGCCTTTCCGGAACCCTCTGCATTTTTGCCGTCAAATGCGTGCATACCTTGAAGCGTAGAAAATGACAGTATCAAGGATAATAACAATACAGCGGTGGTGTTAGTATATAAGTGTAGACAGAAAAAGTTGAACAAACTATACTATAAAAAGAAAGAGCAAAGGAGCTGTTCAACATGGCTAAAAACCAAAAGAAGTACACACAAGAGTTTAAACAACAAATTGTGGATTTGTACAATACAGGAAATTATTCATTTCCTCAGTTATCAAGTGAATATGGCGTTGCAAAATCAACTATCTTAAACTGGGTAAGAAATTTAAGCCCTATCCAGGTTTCTGAGACAGAAACTATCTCTATGAAGGAATACAAAGCCCTTCAGAAGAAAATGAGAGAATTAGAGATTGAGAACGAAATACTAAAAAAAGCTACCGCCATATTCGCAAAAGATCAATAACAGAGTACGTAACATTTATCAACAACAACCTTGGTACATATACCGTTAAACAAATGTGTAAAGCCTTAAAATTTCCGAGAAGTACTTATTATAAGGCTTTGGTTCATGTACCCTTAAATCGGGAGCTGGAATACCGCAAATTTTCAGAAGAGGTAAAGCAATGCTTTCATGAAAACAAGAAGCGATATGGTGCAATTAAGATACACCGTAAGCTCACTGATAAAGGTATTCCGTGCAGTGTGAAAAGAGTTCAAAGGCATATGCAGAAACAAGAGTTACATTCTGTAGTGGTCAAGAAGTACAATCACAAAGCGAATCATGGTAAGGTTCCTGATGATAAGGAAAATGTCCTAAACCGTGATTTCCAGGCAGATACCATTAACCAGAAGTGGAGAAGTGGGTTACAGACATTACCTACATCCATGTACTTAAGGAAGGGTGGACATATCTGGCCTCTGTCATGGATCTGTACGACCGCAAAATCATAGGTTACGCATATGGTAGAACTATGACTGCTGAATTAGCTTTAGAAGCAGTTAAAAACGCTTGTTTAAACGTATCTAATACAGAAGGCATTATTTTACATAGTGATCTGGGAAGTCAGTATACCGGTGATTTATTTGAGCGCTACATGCAGGATAATGGTTTTATTCATTCCTTTAGCAGAAAAGGAAATCCATATGATAATGCATGTATTGAGTCATTCCATTCAGTAATGAAGAAAGAAGAGATATATCTTCACACTTACCAAGACTTTGAAGAATGCCGCAAGGCGCTCTTTGAGTATATAGAATCCTGGTATAATCGCCAGAGAATTCACAGTGCACTTGGATACAAAACACCTCAACAAGTAGAGGATGAAATTATCGAAGTTGCATAAAAAAGTTCAACTTTTTGTGTCCAATGTCTTGACATAGGTCCATGGGTATTATGGAATACAAAATTAGACACGGCGGCAACCTCCTAAATGCCGCCGTGTCAGTTCACGGTGTCCGGG
>CAKQXY010000086.1 GCA_934292725.1 uncultured Lachnospiraceae bacterium | reverse complement strand
TATCTCCAATCTTAGGATCTTATCTGATGTATTTTAACGACAACTATTTATCATCATTTTCTCTTTTGTACCTTAAATGTTCCCCTTTCTAGCATTAACATAGCACACTTTTTCTCTCTTTGCAACAAAAAAGCAGCCCATTCAGGCTGCTTTTTATTCTTAAATTATACTTTCCGTGCCACCACCGTTACCTAACAAGCCCTGAGGCGAATGGCTTTCACGAAGCCGAACGTTGTAGCAGGACTTTCAAAGTAACGTGAAACTTCCGGGTTGAATTACGCCTTTTCTGCCAGCAGCTTCTCTGCTGATACAAGTCTTACGCATACTGTAAATACTCTTGATGCAAGCTTTAACTCATCAATGGTCGGGAAGGTCGGTGCCAGACGAATATTTCTGTCCTGCGGATCAACATGATATGGGAAGGTTGCTCCTGCTCCTGTCAGGATAACGCCTGCCTCTTTCATCTTTGCTACGATTTCCTTTGCGCAGCCTGGCATTGAGTCAAATCCAATAAAGTAACCGCCCTTCGGGTTGGTCCACTCTGCGATATCCAGTCCGCCAAGATCTTCTTCCATGATGGAAATCAGTGCTTCAAACTTTGGACGAATCAGATCTGCATGTTTCTTCATATGTGCTTCCATTCCCTCATTATCGCCGAAGAAACGAACATGGCGCAGCTGATTTACCTTATCATGGCCGATAGTCTGAACTGCCATCTGCTTTTTGATGGAAGCTACATTTGCAGTGGAGGCTGCGAGTGCTGCCATACCAGAACCTGGGAAGACAACCTTAGATGTAGATACAAACTCATATACCATATCCGGATTTCCTGCCTTCTCACACTCATCAAGAATGTTTAAGATCTGTGCAGGCTCACCGTTATACAGGTGATGGATACAATATGCGTTGTCCCAGAAAATACGGAAATCTTCTGCTGCCGGCTTTAAGTTTGCGAAGCGGCGTACTGTCTCATCTGAGTATACATAGCCCTGTGGGTTTGTGTACTTCGGAACACACCAGATACCCTTTACTAGCGGATCCTCAGAAACAAGCTTTTCAACCATATCCATATCTGGTCCATCTGGTGTCATTGGCACATTGATCATCTCTACGCCAAAATGCTCAGTAATACCAAAATGACGATCATAGCCTGGAACTGGACATAAGAACTTAACCTTGCCCTGAAGTGCCCACGGCTTTCCTCCTAAGACACCCTCATACATACATCTAGCAACAGAATCATACATAACATTCAGACTGGAGTTGCCATATACAATTACCTGCTCTGGCTTTGCACCTATCATGCCAGCTAACAGACGCTTTGCCTCTGGGATTCCATCAAGGACACCGTAGTTACGGCAATCGGTACCATCCTCACATGTCAGATTCGAATCAGACTTAAGCACGTCCATCATTCCCTTGGACAGATCAAGCTGTGATGCTGACGGCTTACCTCTGGACATGTTAAGTGCTAAATTCTGTCCCTTGTAATCCTGATACATCGCTTCAAGCTTTTCCTTCTCAGCAAAAAGCTCTTCTCTGGTCATATCCTTATATGCTTTCATAATATGCAGCCTCCTCAGTCTATACAGTTTTGCGCTTCACCGTTATACAGTTTTTCATGCAAACTCGTATGTGTATTCCGTTCACTACATGCATTTTATCTTGCCTATGCAGCGCTCGTGAGTATTATTGTATTACACATTTTAATTTTTTTCAATATGAATTATGTAAAAAAAAATGCTGATATTCAAAAGAATATGATGCTTTTCATACATATTTTTTAAATTTATTCTGAAAAACCGCTGAAATTCCTGTTTTTCTTTCGGGCAAATACATTCAGGCAAAATAAAAAGGAGAGCTCTGCTCCCCTTTTTCTCACCGGCTTTATTCCGCAAAAATGCATATTTGCACAAGTTAATTCATTACTCTACAGGTGTTGGTCTTGCTGGATCAAAGATGTCTCTTGCATCAAACAAATCTGATAAACGGTTATGATAGCTGCTGTCAGTATAGCTCATGACTGCCTCCCACATACGAGTTCCGTCCAGATTTCGTCTTGCCTGACGGAAATAATCCTTGTTCGCGCCAATCTGAATCCAATGTTCACTTGATGCGTCTACATTGCAATAATAGTCAAAACCTTTTTGTTTTAAATATAAGAACTTCTCATTGTCAGCTGCATAACCCTGCCAGCCGTCTAAATCTTCACCAAATGCAAAAATGATAATATCTGTTCCTCCAACAAGCGGTGCAACCTCTCTCTCCCACATGTCAGTATCCCAGCAGACACGACCATAACTGCTGCTTCCAATATAAATATGACCCCAGCTATGACTGGCAATTGTCCATCCAAGCTCTTTCATTGCGGCGGCAATCTCTTTGGCTGCTGCCTTGTCTGCCTCAATATTTTCATTATTGTAGTACATACGCTGTCGTTCATCTGCATTCTGCTGGTCAAAATATTCGCAGTTCCAATTGTACCAATAGTCAGAAGTACGATAACCAAATATGCCATTATAACCAGTGACTGCAATTGTTCCGCGCGCACCACGATACGAAAAATCTGGATGTGCCTCTATAAAATCCTCTAAAATTGTAAGCACATCGAAGGAGCCGCGTATTACAGTGCCGTCATCAAGCGTATATTCATTTGTAATTTTTCCATTTTCATCAAGCACAAAGCGATCTGCAAAACCCTGCCCTGTCATATACTCATAGTAGCAAACATCATCCTGTGACAGCACAAATGGTGTTTTTCCTGCTGGAAGGTAGATCGGCTTCATCTGCATGATCTGTGTTCCATCTGGCTGCGTCACCATCTCCGCCACATCATGAAGACCAACAAGCACATAGCCGTCATCGTACATTTTCTGAATTATTTTTACAAACTCATCAATTGTAGTCATAGCTTCGTTATATGCGATCACCTGCGCCTTGCTGCTAAGTGATACATCAAATGTCTTTTCTGGATCTACAATCAAAGTATGAAAGAAAATATGAGTAATAGTGTAGTTGTCATTCCACTGGAACAGACGAGACTTTTCAAGATCATATTCCTCAAGAGCCTTTGTATACTCTGCATTGCTCTCATAGCCGCTCACCGCCTTAATCGTCTCAATTGCCTTATCATAATCATACATTGCGGCATAACGATTTGCTGTATCAAGAACAGTATCTCCTGTACTGGTAAATGTACTCTCAAAAATTGGCGGATTCTGAAAGCTCTCCGGCAGCTTCACACCATAATCTCTTACCTGCTTTAAGCCTGAAGAAATTCCCTCGTCCATACCTGCCTCAGGATTTGTCTGCTGCTCTGCAAGTGATTCGTTTTCCTTTTCATACAGCGTAATTACCTGTTTTTCATATGGTGTTTTTGTTTTATTTGAAACAAAAATTCCAATCACTATTGCAAGCGCAGCAACAATGCAAAAGCCACCTGCAAAAATGGATTGTCTGCCAAGCATCCGCTTTTTTCGATGTTTTTTCGAAACATTTTTTGTTCTGGTATCTCGCACTTGATGTACCTGTTTGCTTGATATCTGTATTATTTTTTTATTTGTATTCTGATTCTTTTTCTCCATGAATTTCATTTCCTGCCTTTTTTGCTTGCGTCTGGTTGCCCATGCATGGTATGATTATAGTTAGCTTTTTAACAGCAAAACTTTTATCATTATGATACTAATTGTGCCATTAAAAGCACTCTCTGTATCATAGCATATTTTTCTCTATATTTGAAACACTATTTTTATTATGAAAGGAGATTTTATGTTTTTTTTAACATTGCATTCAAAACGATTTCTTTTAAGTACTGCTTTGATTCCATCTCTGGCACTGACATCCGCTATTAAAACGCCAGCTGCGTCTAATACAGATGATGCTTTTGACAATGCTGCCAACACCTTCTTTTGGGATATCATGGATTCTTCGCCTATTAATCTGCACTATTCTTTTTCTTTTCCAGAGGATTATGAGCCGTCTGATAATCCACCGCTTGGCTCATTTAGTGAAACATTCACTGAGACTGCTGAAATATTAAATCGCGCAAAAGAAAATCTCTCAGCAGTAGAATACAATTCGCTGACAGCAAAGCAAAAGCAGGTCTACCAGCTAATGAAACACTATATTGACATTAATCTGGAATATTGCACTCTTCCCGACTATACAAGTACCTTAGGACCTATGAGCGGCATTTTATCCACTTTAAACACAACTATTACTGAATATTATCTTTTGTCTGAACAGGATATTACTAACTATTTGGATGTATTAAAGGACATCCCTCGCTTTCTAAATGATGTCATAAAGGAAATTGAACATCAGGAAAGCATCGGTTATACACCAAGTATTTATTCCTTTGAGCAGGCACTTGAAAATAAGGATGCGATGACAACATTAGAAAATCATCCCTACCTTGAGGCGTTTGAGTCAAATGTGAGTGAAACTGGATTATCGGATGATGTAGTTAATGACTATACAAAACAGGTAGAGACAGTGCTGACTGATGAAGTTATTCCTGCATTTTCTTCCTTCTATGAAACATTAGAAAATAAAAAAGCCTCTGCCGGTGAGAGCAAAGGTCTTGCTTTTTATGATCAGGGACAGGAATATTATGAACTTTTAGTAAGGGACAATACAGGAACTGATATGACACCTCTTGAGCTTAAGGATTATCTGACAGATAAGTTGACACAAGGGCTTATGAACCTGTCTCAGTCTTATTCTCGCAATCCTAATTTATTAAATGATCTGGATTCCCTGACAGCACCACAAACAAATGCTGATTCTATTCTTCAGACATTAAATCAAAAGGCAGCAGAATGTATGCCAGATATCGGTGATACCACATATACACTAAGCTATCTTCCAGAAGCACTTCAGGTTCCAAACAATCTGGCTTACTATTTGTCAAGCCCGCTTGACAACGAAAGTCGAAACATTATCCGAATTAACCCAAACGAAGTTGGCGATGATTCGATGATTCTTTGGACTACAATGGCACATGAGGGATATCCTGGTCATCTTTATCAGCACCAGTATTTTATGCAAAATTCTTTTGAATACAATATTGAAACTCTCATTGGTTCTCTTGGCACCTCAGAAGGCTGGGCTTATTACGTTGAAAAGCTTTCTCTTGAATGGGCTGGACTTGACGAAGCAACTTCTGATGCCTACTTTACTAACATGATCCTTGGAATGGCTGCACTGTCCGTTGTTGACATTGGCGTCAATTATGAGGGCTGGGGCATAGAAGAAACCTCTAATTTTTTAACAACCTATTATGGCGAATTAGATAAAAACACTTGCCAGAATTTTATAGATACCTGTGCTAACGATCCTGGCGTCTATCTGCCATATAGCGTCGGATACTATAAGACTGAAGATCTTTTTGAACAGATGGCTGACGGATACTCATCTGACAAAAATATGTATGCTGCTTATCTTAAAATGGGCAGTATGCCATTTACATTGTTAGAGAAATATCTGATTCCTGATAACTCCATTTAAAAACAA
>CAKQXY010000085.1 GCA_934292725.1 uncultured Lachnospiraceae bacterium | reverse complement strand
CATTATGAAATTTCTGCTATCAAATTGCGTTGACAAACTGTTTTTGGGGCGATATGCTTAGAAAAAAGCAAAGGAGATTTTATGGAGTATACTCAGTATAAGAAACTTGCCAATGTAACGCTTGGAAAACAGAAAGCAGATTTGGTTTTAAAGAATTTAAAGTTAGTGGACGTGTTTACTGGTGAAATTGTAGAATCAAATGTGGCAGTCAAAGATGGTTTGATTGCCGGTGTATCGAGAAGCTATCGTGGGAAAAAGGAGATTGATCTGGGTGGTCGGTATCTGGCTCCGGGCTACATTGATGCACATCTGCACTTAGAGTCCACGATGGTGACACCAAATGAACTCGTTTGCACGGCTGCAAAGCATGGAACGACGACGTTTATTGTCGACCCGCACGAGGCGGCAAATGTGAGTGGTGCGGCTGGTATTGATTATATTTTGAATCAGACAGAAAAATCACCGGCAAACGTCTATGTAATGATGCCGTCCTGTGTGCCAGCGACGAACGTGGATGACAATGGATGTGTATTTTCCGCAAACGACATGTATCCGTATGTGAGAAACCCAAGAGTGTTGGGCTTAGGAGAGGTAATGGATGATCCGGCTGTCATTCATGCAGAGGAGAGCATGTTTGTAAAGATGAATCTCTTTGAGAACAGAACAATTGACGGACATGCACCGTATTTGCCAAACAAGGAGTTGAGCGCGTATAAGATGGCTGGCGTGGATACCGACCATGAAGCGACAACCTTTGAATATGCATTGGAGGAGGTGCGCAGAGGACTGCATGTCCATATCCGTGAGGGAAGTGCGGCACATAATTTGAAGGATATCGTGGAAGGCATTGTACGCACTGGAATTGACACGGAATATTTTTCCTTCTGCACAGACGATAAGCATATTGAAGATATTTTAAGAGATGGTCACATTGATTATAGCGTAAAGATGGCAGTAAAGCTTGGACTCGATCCAATTCGCGCCATCAAAATGGCAACGATCAATACCGCAAAGTGTTATGGATTAAAGCATTTGGGTGCAATTTCACCGGGATTTCAGGCAGATTTTGTGGTGCTTGACAATTTGACGGATTTAAATGTGACAGATGTATTTTATAAAGGAAAACGATTAAGCGAGGATGCACCGATTCGTGTGCGCCCTTACAGTCGCACGCTAAAACATACGGTTCATCTGGACAAAGTCAAGGCAGAGCGATTTCTTTTGCCAATTTCAAAGAAAAAGACGCATGTGATTGAAATTCATGCAGGACAGATCACTACGACCGATTTGACGATTTCACTTCCTACTACATTAAACTTTGAACCATTCGGCGGATATTCAAAAATTGCAGCAGTTGAGCGTCATCATAATACCGGTAAAATTGGTGTGGCTGTGGCAAAAGGGTATGGAATCCGAAATGGCGCGGTGGCATCATCCGTGTCACATGACTCGCATAATATTATTGTAATCGGAGATAATGATGTGGATATGGCGATTGCAGTCAATGAGATTATACGAACTCAGGGCGGTTATACCGTGGTGGAAAATGGAAAGGTATATGAGACATTAGCGCTGCCGATTATGGGATTGATGAGTGATGTCGGATTTGAAAACGTGAATGAAGCATTGCAGCGAATGATTCAAAAGGCACATCAAATGGGTGTTGCCGCTCAGATTGATCCATTTGTAACACTTTCGTTTCTTGCACTTCCAGTAATTCCAGAGCTTCGGATTACGCCGAGAGGAATTTGTAAGATGACAGCAAAGGGACCTGTTATTTTATCGTAAGCTGAGCAGAACGAATATCCCAATGGAACAGAACCAGTAACGGAAAGGAGCATCATATATGAATAAAAAAATATGGGATTTGTATGCACCGATTTATGAGAAGGCAATGCGTATGGATCAGAAATATTATGCGTATATGTATAAGCGCATTTCAAGACGAGTAGTGGATAAAGAAGTGTTGGAAATTGCGACTGGTCCGGGACTTTTGGCGAAGCATGTAGCGCAGGTATCGAAGCGAATGATCGCGACGGATTACTCAGAAGGGATGATTTGCGAGGCATTAAAGGGAACCTATCCCAAACAGCTGAAATTTGAAGTGGCAGATGCGACGTGTCTGCCGTATGAGAACAACTCATTTGATGTGGTCATAATTGCCAATGCGCTCCATGTGATGCCAGAACCGCAAAAGGCGCTGAAAGAAATTGATCGTGTGCTCAAAGATGGAGGCTTGCTGATTGCACCGAATTTTGTGGGACATAAGAAGGGCGTTATCAGCCGCATTTGGTCAGGAATTTTGAAAATTGCAGGAATTCGCTTTGAACATCAATGGACATCAGAGGAATATCTTCGATGGTTGGAATTTCATGGTTGGCGTGTGCGGTTTTCAAAAGAGTTGGGAGCGCGCATTCCGCTTGTGTATACAGAATGTGTACGGAAGTAATATGTGAAAGTAATATGTATATGTATAGATAATAATAAGCATAAAGAATGTGTGAACGCATAGGAAAGGAGAACAAAAATTATGATGGAATATACCAACAAATATTGGAACATGCTTATGCCGTTTATCAAAAAGAGCTTAAATAAGCGCTATGGAAAAGCATAAATGAAGTAAGGCAAAAGAAAGTAAAATAAAGAAAGTGAAACAAAGTAAGTAAAATAAGGTAAAGTAAGGTAAACGTTCAATATGATTAAGGAATATGGGATCAAAGATTGGAATTCATTTATTCAGACGATTTGTGAGATTGCCAGTCATCAAGAATATCGAATGTGGTATCGCGGACAGGCAGATTATGAGTGGGGGCTGATTCCGTCGGTTCAGCGACCAGAATATCATAAAAAGGGAAATGAGCAATATATGGCAACCAATTTTATGATTTATACGATGCGTTTAAATGGAGAGGCTCCGGCTCAGTACGACCGTTCCTCCTGGCTGTCGCTGATGCAGCATTATGGATTGCCAACAAGACTGTTAGACTGGTCGGAATCGCCGTTAGTAGCACTTTACTTTGCACTGAACAGTCAACTGGAAAAGGATGCAGCACTCTGGGTTGTAAACCCAATGCGATTAAATCAGAAGATGGGATATGGTAAATACGTTCCACCGATGAACTACGGAGGCGTTAATGAGTATCTGGAAGGTGCGTTTGATGACAAACGGCCCAATTCAGAAAAAATTATCGCCTGCCATGGCATCGGAAGTGACCTGAGAATGTATGTGCAGCAGTCCAATTTTACGATACATGATACGCAGCGCAGACTTGATCAAATCTTAGATAAGGATCCGGGATGCAATTATTTATATAAAATCCGGATTCCGGCACAGATAAAGCGTGAATTTGTAAAGGAATTGAACGTCCTTGGAATTCATGACAGCACGGTTTATCCAGATATGGAGCATGTGGCAAAAGAGCAAAGACAGCTCTTTAAAAATTTGTTAAAAGATTGACAAAGTATGGAAACCATGATACAGTACAGATATAAAATATGTACAAAATCATTTGTGTAGAAGGGAGAGATTATGCTAAAAGGTAAAGTTGCAGTTGTAACAGGAGGAACGAGGGGAATTGGATATGCCATCGTTAAGAAGTATCTTGAAAATGGCGCGAAGGTAGTGCTTTTTGGATCAAGAGATGAGACTGTTAACAAAGCATTGACTGCATTGAAGGAGGAAAATCTGGACTGGGAAGTTTCTGGATATGCACCGAATTTGCTTGATCCAAAGGCATTGGAGGAAACAATTGCAAAGATTAAGGAGCAGTATGGAAGAATTGACATTCTTGTAAACAATGCAGGAATCTCAGATAGTACAAAGATTGATGATTATACTGCAGAGCAGTTTGCAAAGGTTATGGATTTGAATGTGAAGGCAATTTTCAATGCCATTATGCCGACTGTTAAGATCATGAAGGAGCAAGGCGGTGGCTGCATTATCAATACAAGCTCAATGGTTAGTATCAGTGGTCAGCCGAGTGGTGTTGCCTATCCGACAAGCAAAACAGCAGTGAATGGTTTGACATGGTCTCTTGCAAGAGAACTTGGACCAAGCAATATCCGTGTGAATGCAGTTGCACCTGGTATCACAAAAACTGATATGGTTGCCGCTTTACCAGAGCAGGTGATTGCACCACTGATCAAGATGATTCCGCTTAGAAGAGTTGGTGAGCCTGAGGATGTTGCTAATGCATTCTTATATCTGGCAAGTGATCTGGCAAGTTATGTGACAGGCGAAATTTTATCAGTTGATGGAGCAATGCGCTCATAAAATTCATAGAATTGAATTATTTTAGCCGCTGGGATAGTCCTGGCGGCTAATTTTATTTGATAAAAATGAGAATATAGTACATTGAATAAATTCGATTTCTGGAATATACTTACAGCAGAATACTTGTAAAAATGCAGATAAAAGTCAGTTAAAATCAATAATAGAAGGAGGACGTAAAATGATTTTAAAGTTAAATGAGCTGCGTGATAAGCTGGCTGGATGTTGGACCGGAAAAAATGTAGGAGGTGTGCTTGGAGCGCCGTTTGAGTGCAAACGAATGATTCCAAATGTGGATTTTTATGTACAAGATCTTACTCAGGGACCGCCGGCAAATGATGACTTAGATTTACAGATTGTGTGGCTGGCTGCTGTTGAGCGGTATGGAAGAAATGTAAATGCATCAATTCTTGGAGAATATTGGCTGTCCTTTGTTATTCCAAACTGGGTTGAGTATGGAACCGGGAAAACAAATCTTCGTGTTGGCCTAGTTCCGCCATTGAGTGGTGATGTAGATAATACTTATAAGAATAGCAATGGCTGTTGGATTCGTTCAGAGCTGTGGGCTTGTCTTGCACCGGGACATCCTGAAATAGCAACGCGCTATGCATTTGAGGATGCAATTGTAGATCATGCTGATGAGGGAATGTATGCAGAAATTTTTACATCAGCAATACAAAGTGCAGCTTTTGTAGAGAATGATAGAGAGAAGCTTGTTGAAATAGGTCTTTCTTATCTTCCAGAGAACTGTATGACTGCACAGGCAATAAGAAAGGCAGTTGACTGTTATCATTCGGGCGTTGATTTCATTGAGGCTAGAAAACTGATTCATAATGCAGCACCTGGAACATTTGGCATTCAGGGAATCGCGATTAGTGAAATTCCGACAGAAAATAATGAAGGAATGGAATTGGGTGCAGCTGGTTTTGACGCACCGGAGAATGTGGCATTTGTTGTGCTCGGTCTTTTGTATGGAGAAGGCGATTTTGGCAAGAGTCTTATTTTTGCAAATAATTGCGGCGAGGATACAGATTGCACGTGTGCAACGTTAGGTGCACTATTAGGTATCATGAATGGCGCGTCGAACCTTCCAAAGAAATGGACTGATCCGCTGAATGATAAAATTGCTACGATGTGTATCAATAAAACAGGTGGCGGTATTTGGGTTCCAGAAACGGCAACACAGCTTGCAGAGCGTATTTTGAGAGATATTCCAGGATTTCTTGGACAGGATCTTTGTGATGTATTTGCAGAGGGAGGTATGAAAATTGAGTGCTCTGAAAAAGAAGCACTGTTTTGCAAGAAAATAGATGATTATCTTCCATATATTAATTTAAGCGGCAGAATGTATGAGACACCTTTAAATGAACTTTGTGCGCAGCCATATGTAGCCAGATATCAATTTACTGCATTTCAGGTTTTGATTGATTATGAGGGATCAGCTTTCTTTAAAAAAGGAGAAAATCGCAAATTTAAAGTAAAAGTGATTAACTCGAATACAATGAGAGAACAGCAGTGGGTTAAAATAAAGTTGTATTTGCCAGATGGTGTCACAGCAGTTGGTGCATCAGAAGTGGAAATGCCATTAAATAATCTTTATCTTTCTTGTGCGGAGAAGGAATTTGAGCTAAATACAGAATCGTTTATGTCTGGAAGGCTGGAGCTGATTGTAGATGTATCACTTAATGGAAGGCATTCAAGTGGACCTGTAAAAATGGTATTGCTTGGACAGTAAGTGCAATGTCGGTTAATGCTATAAAAGGAGTCGCAAGAGTATGAAAGAAAATTTCATATTCAAATCTTTCTGTTTATATGTCAGATCCAGCACATATGAAGTCTCCACGCCCATGCGGTGCATAGCTCCTATGGACGTGGTATCAAAAGCGGAGCTTCGCTCCGAAAATACA
>CAKQXY010000084.1 GCA_934292725.1 uncultured Lachnospiraceae bacterium | reverse complement strand
TTCTGATCTTTCAATCGTTCTCATACTCATGTAAATAGAACCATTCACCTTATTGTACTTCATACTGTTTGTAAACAAATTCATCAATATTTTTTTCAGGTGAACTGCATTGCTCCAGACATATACACCGCTATAATCATCATGATTTCCTACAACATGAAGTCCTTTTTCTTCTGCCTGAAAGCATAGTGACTCCGTGATTTCTTTACATACCTGATCCAGATTGATGGATTCCTTACTAAAAACTACTGTACCCGATTCTAACTTTGCCATATCTAAAACATCATTTATCAATGATAACAGCAGCTTCGATGATTCATCAATTTTTTGCATACAATCTTTTGCCCGCTCACCATCATTTCCGCTTTTTTTAAGAATCGTAAGCATGCCAATAATTCCATTGATCGGTGTCCTGATATCATGAGACATATTATTCAAAAAGGAAGTCTTCGCCTTATTGGCACTCTGCGCTTCTGCAAGTGCATTATGTAATTCCTGCTGTTTTTCTTCAAGTTCCTGATTCAGCTTCAAGGCCTGTTCAGCAGACTTCTTGGATTTCTCTTCCGCACGTTTTGACTTCTTCAAAGAACCAAGAATGATACACAGAACAACAAAAAAAGAAATTCCAACTATAAGCGAGACTGTCAGTAAATTATCCTGAATAAAATCCTTCACTGTAACTTTTCGTGAGGAAGCATTATACGAAACTACTGCACCTGAAAATTGAGTTGTCGGCATAGAGGTCAGTGTTTTATTCAGAATGGACAAAAGAACCGGTTCTCCCTGCTGAACAGCAAATGAAACATCAGCTTCTTTTGTCAGGAAAACGCTATGAAGCTTATTACTTCTCAAATAGTTTGAGACAGTACCTGAATTGCTTACAATACAATCTGCCTCCCCTTTCTGCATTGCTTTTACTGCTGCATCTAATGTCTCATATTCCACAGTCTTCCATTGTGGATAATTGTATGAAAGATATGCTTTCAATGCAAAATTGTCTTTTTCAACGGCAGCTATATTCTCTTTGTTTTCATCAAAAGAATCCTTTGCCGTAATTGCTGCCATATTGAGAGTCAATAGCGTATCTGATAAAGAAACCCCCTTTGTTTCCGCAAAGTATGGATTATGGTTTGCATGAAAAATCAGGTCTATTTTTCCATCCTGCAATGCCTGAAGCAGTTCACTTCCTGTATCATATCCCTTTAATTCAAATTCCAGTGTCTGACCTTGCAGACAATCTTTTGCAAAATCCACATAATCTGTGATAACACCTGTCAGTTTATCTGTTGATGGATCTACACTGCTGATACCTCCATCCTGATTCAGATACCCTATCCGGATTGCACCATGCTGCCCGATCCACTCACTTTCTTCTTTTGAAAGAAACGAGCTGCTCTGTGCAGAAAGATAACGCCTGTAGAGATCATCTGTGTAAAATGGGTTGTCATCCTTGATTCTGCGCATAGCACTATCCAGTGCTTCTTTGATATCCGGACGTTCTGGATTTATAGCGAAATAGATTTCTGTCTCTCCAATACTTGTAAGCGGTGAAATATCCGATTCTTCCCAACGGGATTCTTCTACCGAAACGAAGCAGTCAATTTCATGTTTCGACAGTTTGTCCATAATTTCTGTGGTTGTAGAAACATTGATATGCTTCGTATGCAGACCATATTTTGATTCCCATTCATTAAGCACATCCTCCACTATATTATCTTTAGACACACCAATATTTTTTCCCTCAAAAGAATCCAAATTTCCTGCTGTAAGATCCATATTGGATGCATCCGTATAGATGTAGTATTTCTCTTCCCCCATAGGCATATCGGAAAAAAGCATATTTTCAGCACGTTCGTCTGTATAGGAAATGTCACCAAGAATATCAATCTCTCCATTTTCCAACTGTGTAAAGCAGTTTTTCCAATCACTTGTTATGTATTCATAACTCCATCCTGCATAACCTGCAATGTCTTGAAGATACTCATAACCATAGCCTCTTCTTTCTCCCTTTTCATTGACTGTATTATAAGTTTCCTCAAAAGATCCTACCCGGATAACATTATCCGATTTTTCTTTGGCAGATGCGGAAACAGGAAAAACAGTCAAACATATCATTGTGCAAAATATAACGTAACAAAATTTGAAATTCATTATATTCTGTACTAATTTACACTTCTTCATCTTTCTCCCACCCTCCAGGCTACAGTCGCCTGCCTGCTTGTCTGTCTGTCCGTCTGTCTGTCTGTCTGTCTGTCTGTCTGTCTGTCTGTCTGTCTGTCTGTCTGTCTGTCTGTCTGTCAAATATATTTCTATGTCCATTTCCCTGTCAACCCCCTGGTTTAATAAAATCGCACGACCGCATCAAATCCATTAATTACTGTCCAATGACCTGCGTTTCGGTACCCCCCCCCGCCGGATTTTATGCTTCTGATCGTCTTTGCCAATACCTTCATTTCAATCGGTTTTGAAACATGTGCATTCATACCGGCTGCCAGAGAATGCTGAATATCCTCTGAAAATGCATTGGCCGTCATGGCAATGATCGGAATCGTCTTGGCCAGTTCATGAGAACTTCTGCGGATTGCTTTTGTTGCCTCATAGCCATTCATAACAGGCATCTGCACGTCCATCAGAATCATGTCATAATCTCCGGGAGCCGACTTTTCAAATGTCTCAAGAACACTTTCACCATTTTCACAAATTGTACACTCTGCACCTTCAATCTTCAACAGCTCCATCAGTATCTCCGCATTCAGTTCATTATCCTCCGCACACAGAAATTTCATGCCCTGAAGGATACGATCATCCTGTTCATCCTTTTCTGTCTGTGATACTGAAGAGACAGATTTATTCTCTGCAATTCTCAGATCTATGAGGACCTCAAAACAGCTTCCCTGTCCCAGTTCACTCTCCACATCAATGGTGCCTCCCATTGCTTCAACCAGATTTCTTGTAATAGCCATTCCAAGACCGGTTCCCTGGATCTTATTCGTCACAGAGCTTTCGGCACGAGTAAAAGCATCAAAGATGATATCTTTGAAATCTGCTGACATTCCTATTCCATTATCCCTGACTAAGAAACGGTACTTGGCATAAACAGATGAATTTGTCTCACATTCTTCTACCAGGAACTGAATTTGTCCACCTTCCTGCGTGTACTTCACGGCATTAGAAAGCAGGTTGCTGAAAATCTGCATCAGATGAACCTGATCCCCGTTCACCCACTCATGTCGGATGTTTTCCTTTGTGATTGTAAAGGACTGTTTTTTTTCGTCTGTCTGTGAATGGAATAAATTATTGATTTCCTGTATAAAATTCAGAATGGAAAAATCATCGTATTTAAAAACTGTTTTTCCCGCCTCAATTTTGCTTATATCCAGGACATCATTAATAATCCCTAACAGATGCTGGGATGAAATATCTATTTTATCTGCATACTCTATCACTTTATCTTTATTTCCTGCCTCATGTCTTATCAATGCTGTCATGCCAATAACCGCATTCATAGGCGTACGTATATCATGCGACATATTAAACAGGAAATTCGATTTTTCAGCGCTGGCTGTTTTCGCCTGCTCCATTGCTTTCTGCAGCTTTTTATTTAATTCCAATACTGTATCTTCCGATTTCTGTGTTCTGTATAGTAATATAAGCGCAAAAACAAATCCAGTTAAAAGCAAAACAATCAGTAAACCGTAGCCCCATAGTATATATTGCTTTTCATTGCTATTCCATCCGTTTTTAGGCATCACTTCCAGCATCCACTGACTGTCACCTAATTCAAAAGTATATGTAACAGGATCAATCATTTCCACACCTGAGCTATACACTTCTTCGTATGTTTCATCCCACGGTGCAATATTTTTAGACAACTTATATTCATAGCCAAAATCGGAAAGGGCCTTTATAGAATCAGCAAATATATCCGGTACACGAATAATTACAATTGTAAAACCCCAGAATGTCCTTTCGCCATTTTTCTGCTCCAGATATACCGGATTTCTTACAGCAATCCCCGTTCCACCCTGTTTCAAGGAAAACGGTCCCTGCATGGTTATCACATCATTGTCTCTGGCATAACAAGATATCTTTCCTCGTTCTTTATCATGAATAAGATCTATCTTTCCGGTCTCATTTCCTGCTTCCGGGTAAATCTCAGTCACTACACCATCCGGTGCGATCTGAATACTCTGGATATAATCTTCCATCATATTCTCCGCAACCTTCGAAAACATGGAAATTTTTCCGTTTTCACTAATAACAATCTGTTCAAAAGTATTTGTAATATCAATTCCTCTCACGATATCAGCCTTCATATGATCTGCATACGTTACTGCATTTAATTCAGCTCTTGACCATATCAAATCCCTTCGACTGCTATCCGCATGAATGCCTATTTTCACCAGAACAACCAAACCGACCATCAATACAAATACCGGAATCCATAACTCTTTTTTTATCCTAAATGTATTTTTTCCTTCCTTTGCTGACATGATTTTCTTCCACATAAACGATTTCCTTTACACCTGTGTTTCTATCTGCTCTATTTTTATATTTTAGCGGCTGCCAATTATTACCTGCCTGTTTTAGTTTCTTTTTGATCTCCAAAATGAAAAAAGCATTGTCATTGCAGACAATGCATCTTTAACGTGGCAACTGGCTGCCATTTTAAAGGCCCTGTAGCTTTGCGTCGCAGACTTTCATCTGTTTTGCCGATTTTTTATTAGATTATAGCCTTTAAACGCATGCAAAAAAACTAATTTTATTATACTCTAATACTCTGCTATACACAAGAAAAACCTCACCGTTTTAATACTCCATAAACTATGAGAAACACGCTCCGCGAGTTTCTCAAGTTATCGCGGCAGTCGCCAAGGTCTCGTGCAAGCACGGACTTTGGCTCGTTGCTCGCGTAAATCAGGACCACCCGTCCAACGGGTGGTTTGCTCTAGGGCTATAAGCCCTTGTTACCAGGCCAGCGTCTCAAGGCGCTGGCTTTCTCTTTGGGCTATGGGACTTGTTCCCAACTTGGGCACAAGTTATATGTTGGAAGGAAACTGGCAAACAGGGCAAAGTTACAGCACTTTGCTCATTTTCGCATTTTCTCCTTCGCCTCAATTGGCAAAATAACTCGTCAAGAAAGCTCCCTGATACCCTTTGAACAATGTCTGCAATATTGGCTACACGATTTTATAATCGTTTTGCATGGGAGATTTTGGATAAAATCGGATCCCCGAGCATATATTAATACCGCCCGTCGGTCATCGGATCGACGGGCGGTATTATAAAGTCATGCGTAAACAGCTACAGGAATAACGATCACAGCAGGACCAGAAATCTGGGTTTTCAACTCAGGAAGATTGAATTGCTTCGTATCATCATTCTGGAAACCAGAGAACATTTCTGTCAACAAATCAATTGGAAGAATGGATAGAGTAGTCTTCCTCAAAAGGTCGATATTTTCTGTTTTGTCCTTGCAAATTGCAATAACTTTTCCAAGAACCTTGAAATGACCACCAATGATTTCAGAAATGTTATCGTTTGACAAATATTGTTCTTGAGCGGACAGAACGACTGTCCCAACAGTATCAGACAAGATGAAGTCTATGGTGCCACTATGCTTGAGTTCGTCAGCAAAGGACTTGATTTGTTTAATAGTCTCATTTTCCTGTTGCTTTTGCGATTTAGCCTGGGTTTTTCCACCCAATTGAGGCTTTTCGGCAAAAATATCAGCCATCCGGAACAGATCTACAAATATATCCATATAGTTAATCAACGGATTCTTTTGCAGTTCGCCCTCTATTTCGATAAAATCGCCGATTTTCATATTTGCAACATCAAATCCAGACTTCAGGATTTTTTCATCAACGAGAAATGTCCGGAACTTGGATAGCAAAGATACATTGGTATGCACTTTCTCCTTGGCAACGCTTTCGTTTTCTCCGCTGTTTCCAGAATGGGACAGTTCGCCTTTCAAATCAATTTTGAGCAATTTACTCAAAAGTGTTGCAGAGGTGGATACTCCTGCTTCAAGCTTTTGAGCATTGTTATTTTCTTTGTGTTCAGTATAGCTTACCTGACTCACTGTAGAAAAACCATCTTCAACAATGGCAAGCATATCCAGAACTATTTTTTCGTTGATGTATATAGGTACCATCAACTGGTCTGCGTTCATGTTTGTTCGCTCCTTCTTAATTCGGGTTTATAATTTCAAGTTTTTTACTAATAGCCATATCTGTATTCTCCATACTTCTATTACTGTGCGTTGCCCTGTTCCAATGCCAACCCAATCAATCGATCCGCCTGATCTGCCATGAACAGCGGGATATTCAGCACATCATCGTCCAGTT
>CAKQXY010000083.1 GCA_934292725.1 uncultured Lachnospiraceae bacterium | reverse complement strand
CAGAGGCAACTACGGGCGAGGTTCCGAATTATGATGATGTTTGGGCAGAGAAGTGGGCAGATGTTGATACATCTGAGCATGTAGTTATCAATTACATGACTCCTGGTGATGCACCGACAAACGATGCAACACAGAAGATGTTAGATGAGCTGAATAAGATCTTAACCGAGAAAGTTAATGCAGAGCTGCAGATCTACTACATTGGCTGGACTGACTGTCTGTCAAACTACAACCTGACGCTGGCTCGTATGGATGGTTCTGTAGACTTAGTTGGAACTTCTACTGACTGGTTGGATGCATGGCCAAACGCAAAGAATGGTGCTTTCCTTGAGTTAAGTGATGAGATGCTTGAAAAATACGCACCAGTCACTTATGAGACTATTCCTCAGGAAGACTGGGATCTGTGTAAATATAATGGCAATATCTATTTTGCACCAGAAGATAACTACGCACAGTGGACAAATCATGGTTTTGCATATCGTCTTGATTTTGCAAAGCTGGCAGGTCTTGAGAATGGCGTTCACAGTTGGGAAGATATGACTACGTATTTCAAGTATGTATGCGAGCACAAGGATGAGCTTGGTATCGTAACTCCTTGGGATTCTGATGGTAGTGCATATGCAACTATGGCAGGCGGCTGGGTTTCTTCCCACAGCGATTTCGTATCAATTGATGGTCTTGCAGCAGCAGCTTTATGGGGAGGTACAAAGGATGACCTGTACACCATCGTTAGCCCATTCTATACTGATACAGATATGATGGTTGAGTTTGCAAAGACAATGAAGGAATGGGATGAGATGGGCGTTTGGAAGACAGACGTTCTGAACAATACTTCTGCTGATAACAGAGAGGACTTCAAGCTTGGAAAGACCGCTGCTGAGCAGCATCATACTCAGACTTGGACTGATCTTGTAAGTAAGACTCCAGAGAACGTACCGGGTGCTGAGGTTGGCTTCTTCTGGTTTGGCGAGGAAGAAAAGAATGTTACTGCTTTGAATATTACTCACGGTGCAATGGCAGTTTCCTACGGTTCTGAGAATCCAGAGAGAGCTCTGATGGTTTACGATTTACTGAGAAATGATGCTGAGTGCTACGACCTGATCAACTATGGTCAGAAGGGTGTTCAGTGGGATGTAGACGATGAAGGTCTTCGTATTACTCCGGAATCCTATAATTCTGATACTGAGTCTATCACAACTAACTTCTGGTGGGGACGTAACGATCTGTTAGAGATCCGTGACGCTACAAAGGATTGGGATAAGATTGATGAAATGTACAAGGAATATGATGAAGTAGCAATTGGTTATCCATATGGCAAGTTTGTTGCAAATGTTGATGACATTCAGTCCTACATCAACAATATCGGTGAGGTTAACACAAACTACATGAAGCAGATCGCAAGTGGTAAGTACACTGGCACCGCAGAAGAGATCGTTGCTGAGTATCAGCAGGCTTTAAAGGATGCAGGTATGGATATCGTTATCGAAGAGCTTCAGAAGCAGCTGAATGAAGTTTACGGTGACGCAGAATAATAAAAATAGTAACTACCCACAGTAATGGGTCAGTAAACGCGTAAAGGGCGGGGTGACCTTTGGTCATCCTGCTCTTTTTTTGTAATAAATGTAAATGGGACGAGACGGCTGATCTTTACGGAGGCAAGATTCAGCATCGAGGACCTTTAGAAAGAGGAGCAATGATGACACACACATTTGAGATTAAAGACAATTTCTATCTGGATGGCAAGCCATTTCAGATCATCTCCGGCGGAATCCACTATTTCCGTGTAGTTCCGGAGTACTGGAAGGATCGTCTGGAAAAATTAAAGGCGATGGGATGCAATACAGTTGAGACTTACATTCCTTGGAATATGCATGAACCAAATAAGGGTGAGTTCCATTTTGACGGAATGCTCGACATTGCAAAATTTGTAAAAACAGCACAGGAGTTAGGTCTGTGGGTGATTATTCGCCCATCACCATATATCTGTGCAGAATGGGAGTTTGGCGGACTGCCGGCTTGGCTTTTGGCAGAGGATGGCATGAAGCTTCGCGGCTGCTACAAGCCGTTCTTAGATCATATTCGTTCCTATTATAAAGAGCTGTTCAAGGTTTTGGCACCGCTTCAGGTAAACTACGGCGGACCAGTCATCATGATGCAGGTAGAAAATGAATATGGCTACTATGGTGATGACACAGAGTATCTTGAGACAATGAAGCAGATCATGATCGATTTTGGTACTGTTGTACCTCTTGTTACATCAGATGGACCTATGCATGAGTCTCTTTCCTGTGGTCACTTAGAAGGTGCTCTTCCGACTGGAAACTTTGGTTCACGCACCGAGGAGCGTTTTGAAATATTGAAGCAGTATACAAATGGCGGTCCTTTAATGTGTACCGAGTTCTGGGTTGGCTGGTTTGACCATTGGGGCAATGGCGGTCATATGAGAGGAAACTTGGAGGAGAGCACAAAGGATCTTGACAAGATGCTTGAGCTTGGCCATGTCAACATTTACATGTTTGAGGGCGGCACAAACTTTGGCTTTATGAATGGATCTAATTATTATGATGAGCTGACACCAGATGTTACTTCCTATGATTATGATGGTGTGCTTACAGAGGCTGGTGATATCACGGAGAAATATCGCCGCTATCAGGAAGTTATCCGCAAATATGCACCGATTCCAGAAGTAACATACAGCACAAAGATCGAGAAGAAAGCATACGGAACCTTACAGTATGATGCAAGAGTGGGACTCTTTGAATCTCTTGATGATCTTTCAGCACCAGTAAAATGCAAGTTCCCGACTTCTATGGAGCGTTTAGGACAAAATTATGGATATATTTTGTACCATACAAAGCTTGAGAAAGAGCAGAATCTTGAAAAGATCCGTTTGTATGAGGCAAATGACCGTGCAAATCTCTTTGTCGATCAGAAACCGCTTGTAACACTTTATGACAGACAGCTGCTTTCTGAGGCAAAGGCAGGAGAGGACTTTGCAAAGGAAGATGGAAAGCCAGTTACCTTTAAGAAGGGTGCACCGCTTGATATTCTTGTTGAGAATATGGGACGTGTAAACTTCGGACCAAGAATGGAGCATCAGAGAAAGGGTATCGACGGACACGTACAGATCAACGGTCACACTCACTTAAACTGGGAAGAGTACTGTCTGCCGCTTGACAACATCGAAAAGCTCGATTATACAAAGGGCTATACAGAGGGACTTCCGGCATTTTATCACTTTACGCTTGATGTGGACCAAAAGGGAGATACCTTCCTCGATTTCGAAGGATGGGGCAAGGGATGCATTTTCTTAAACGGATTTAATCTGGGACGATTCTGGGAGATCGGACCACAGAAAAGACTTTATATTCCGGCACCGCTGTTAAAAGAAGGACGAAATGAAATCGTCGTATTCGAGACAGACGGCAAACAGCCAGGAACAATAACCTTAAAAGATGAGCCGGATATCGGCTGATGAAGCTGGGGCGGACATTGTAAGGTGTCTGCCCTTTTTTAATAGGAGAAAAAATCATGGATAGAACATATATTACACTGAACGAGAACTGGAAGTTCCACTACGGCGAGGTGCCGGAAGGCTGGTACAAGGGCTACGATGACAGTGCGTGGACTAGCGTTACACTGCCGCATGACTGGTCTGTTCACATGCCGTTTGATCAGACTAATTCCAGCGGAACTGGATATTTAAGCGGTGGCATTGGCTGGTATCGCGTGCGTTTTTCACTTCCAGAAGCATATAAGGGAAAGCGTGTAAGAGTTGTATTTGATGGAATCTATAAAAATAGTAGAATATGGTGCAACAGCTATCACATTGGAAAGCGTCCTTATGGTTATACACAGATCAGCTATGATATTACTGACTTTGTTCAGTTTGGCGCGATTGATAATGAAATTACTGTGCGTGTATGCCATACCGATTTAGCAGATTCACGCTGGTTTACAGGCTCTGGTATTTACCGCAAGGCATACCTTGTAGTGGAGGAGCAGGTTCATGCTGTATGGAATGGTGTTGCCTTTAATGTGTCAAGAGCAGATGAACAGTCAGCGGCTGTTTGTGCAGATGCAGAGATTGCAAATGAGCTGGATGAGCGCGTGGTTGGAACATTGACTGCTAGTCTAAAGCTATGTGGAAGTGATGAGGAGTCGATTGTTTTTGCAAGAGTACCTGCTGCAATGGAGGCACACGAGAAGAAAACCTTCTATTTAAATGGAATGATTGGAAAACCAAAGCTCTGGTCTTGTGAATCACCATCATTATATGAGCTTTGCATTTCATTTGAAAAAGAAGATGAAAATGTGATTGTATTAGATAAAGAACGCGTTGGTATCAGAACATTTTCATTTGATGCTGATCATGGCTTTTTCCTGAATGGAAAGGAAACAAAGTTTAAGGGCGTATGTGTTCATCACGATGGCGGCTGTCTTGGTGCAGCAATGTATCGTGAGGTATGGCTTCGCAGACTGCTTAAATTGAAGGAAGGCGGCTGCAATGCGATCCGCTGCAGTCATAATCCTCATATGCCAGAGCTGTATGATCTGTGTGATGAGCTTGGACTTTTAATGATGGATGAGGCATTCGATGAGTGGGAGAATCCGAAGAATAAGTGGTCCACCGGTCATAATGTATATCCGCCAAAGCATGAGGGCTACGCAGAAGATTTCCCAGAGTGGCATGAGCGTGATCTTGCTGATATGGTACGCCGTGACCGCAACCATCCAAGCATCGTTATGTGGAGCATTGGAAATGAGATCGACTACCCGAATGACCCATATTGCCATCCACTATTTGAAACCATGACAGGAAACAACGATGCCAACAAGCCGGCAAAGGAGCGTCAGTATGACCCGGATAAGCCAAATGCTGAGCGACTTAGCGTAATTGCAAAGGAGTTGGCAGCGATTGTGCGCACACAAGATACCACAAGACCAGTTACATTGGCAGCAGCCTTCCCAGAGCTGTCATCTCATATTGGATTTTTTGATGCACTTGATGTTGTGGGCTATAACTATAAAGAGCATCTGTATGAGGAAAGCCACAAACGTTTCCCAGACAAGCCATTTTTAGGCAGCGAAAATGGCGGCGGTTATCAGGAGTGGTGTGCAGTGCGCGATAATGCATATATCAGCGGACAGTTTTTGTGGACAGGAATTGATTATCTTGGAGAGGCACATGGATGGCCGATTCACGGTTCGTCAGCAGGTTTAATGGATCTTGCAGGCTTTGAAAAGCCGGGCTTCTATAGAAGAAAGGCATTCTGGAGCACAGAACCATTTGCTTGTATCCTGACACGCCCAGATGATGGCGATGAGCATGAGTGGAGACCGTGGAATGCACATTGGAATTATACAGATGGAGAAAATGTCGTTGTACGCGTCTTCACAAATGTGCAAAAAGAAATTGTTTCTCTTAGTATAGTTGGTATTGATGGTGAAAAGTCATTGCACGATGGAACATATCTTGAAAAAGAAGGTTGCACCGAATGGCGTTTTGCTTATGAGCCAGGTGTACTTAAGGCAGTGTGCGGCGAAGCCGAGTGCAGCATTCAGACAGCAGGAAAAGCAGTCGAGTTGTCTGCAAATGTATGGCATGCAGGAGAAACTATAAATAAGGAAGAAGTGATGCAGATTGAGGTTTCACTTACCGATGAAAATGATGTTCTTGCGGCAGAAGATCTAACAATCACGGCAGAGGTAATAGGAGGAACACTTCTTGGACTGGAAAACGGTGATTTAGCAGACCTAACGCCATATTGCGAGGCACACAGAAAGACACACAATGGCAGATTGATTGTCTATGTAAAGCCAAAAGAAGATGTAAAGGTATGCATCAGCTGCCCGGCATTAGATAAAAGAGTGTGGATTGAATAATAATATATGAACAAAGAGGAATTACTATGGCTGCGGCGGTACAACCAATATTGCGGAAAATTCATGTATAAGGAACGATGCCGCCGCGGCATCTCTGAACAAAAAATATCAAGAGGTGTCTGCACCAGAACTGAGCTTAGGAAAATTACAGGCGTACAAAAAACGTTTTGAGAGCAAGAGCGTTGACGTTGAACGTGAAAAATCAGAGGGAGAAAATTTGGTGGAAAGCGCACGGCAGACGGTACTATGTACATTACCCGATGGATGGGAAAAAAAGAAGCTGTCAAAGTTTTTACTGGCTCCCTGTGAGTTAGAAAGTATTTTGCTTCTGGCAAATTGTCTGCTTCTTATCGGCAAGACAGATGAAGCTATGCAGATGCACAAGAAGGTAGCCGACTATGTAAAACAGGCAAAGTTTGAACCAAAGGTTCAGATATTGATTTATCCACAGGTGGCACTTCTTGGCATGAAGCTTGAACGGTATTCAGGCAATGAAGAAAAAGCGCTTTCATATGGAATGGAAGCACTTGAGCTACTCAGACATCAGTACTCACAGCGCTATGTTATTTTTGTTTTGGAAGAACTGCTTAATGTGTTAGAATGCATTAGCGTAAAAGGAAAAGAGGATCAGAAATACAAGGAAGAAGAGACAGAGGTAACAGAATTTCTTAAGACATTTGAGGAATTATAATGATTCAGCGCAGAAAAACCCGGCCGTTCGCAAGAACGTCCGAGGGATGAATGCGCCGATTACAAACAACGCAACCATCATTCCAACAGGGTTTT
>CAKQXY010000082.1 GCA_934292725.1 uncultured Lachnospiraceae bacterium | reverse complement strand
AGCGTTCTGAAGAACATCAGGCCAAGAAAAACCAACAATTCCAGAAGAAAACCCTGTTGGAATGATGGTTGCGTTGTATGTAATCGGCGCATTCATCCCTCGGACGTTCTTGCGAACGGCCGGGGTTTTCTGCGCTGAATCATTATAATACATCACCTCAAAAAGTCAGCTTATAGTAATTCTCCTTCATTTGCCTGCTCTATCTCAACGTTATCAACATCATCTGAGTTTTGCATTGGTGCCGCTACTTCCCCATCCATATCCTCAAACTCAACGCAAAGTACTGCCTGCATCCAATTTAAACTCACTTTTGCCTGTTTGCCTTTTTCCTTTGCTGCCTCTTCAATGTCGATTAGAAGCTCCTTCAAGATTTCTCTTGTCAGATAGCCTCCACGCCAATGAAACAAAAATGGCTTTTTCTTTTTGGCGGCCTGTGCTGCTCTCTTTTTGACTTC
Source organism: uncultured Lachnospiraceae bacterium (assembly GCA_934292725.1). Classification (GTDB taxonomy): domain Bacteria; phylum Bacillota; class Clostridia; order Lachnospirales; family Lachnospiraceae; genus Anthropogastromicrobium. The sequence goes on along the minus strand of CAKQXY010000082.1, from coordinate 6,624 downwards.
TTCCTGTTTAGTAAAAGAAAGTTTCTTTTCTAAGTAATAGAAGTGACTGCCATCCGTGCATGGAACATAATCTGTCATGATTGGCTCATGATCACGGAAAATAGCATCATCACTTAGATTAAAATAATCATGGCGAGTCAGCGTTTTGCTCAAAGATAAATCAAAGGTTGCATCCAGATGATAGTATGTCTTTCCGATTTTTACGATATTCCAAGCATGACGATATTTAATTTTCTTTTCCGGATTGGCCTCGGAAATTACGATAATGCACCAAACGCCAAGCGCATCGCACAAAACTTTAACCGACTTTGCAATACCCTCGCAGACACCGACACCATGACCGAGTGGACCGATGATCTCATGCGAATATGGCTTTTTGAGTTTATCGTAGTGTATATTTTCACAGATAAAATCGTGAATATATAATTCTTTTTCGAGTTCTGTCTTTGTACTTACGGCTCTCGCAAGCTTTTCTACTCGCGCACTCATCGCCTTTTGCTGCTGGCGAATTGTCTTTTTGTCAAATAAATACTCTGGCAAAATTTCAAGATTGTCGGACTGCGGCCACTTACGCAGCTTAACTGTGACGGCATAAAAAATCTCTGGACAGTCGAGCCGTACCAGAAAGAAGATCATGCTAATTCGCGCTGGATCGGCATACGGCACGAGGAAATGATCCTCAAGTGCCGTTAATCCAGTTTTAATTGCATGATATATAGTTTGCTCAGACTTTTCTAAATGCTGATAGTAAAATGGTTCCATTATGTATCTGTTTATCCTTACTTAATTTTGTTTTTCCAATACCCACCAAAAATATTCCTTTGCAGCATCGGCTTCTGTTTGATTATACTTTGTTCCCAAATATTCAGCAACCTCCTTTGCTGCCTCCTCAAATAAATCAATCATCGTTTCTGTTGCTTGCTTTATTGCCTCGTACTCGCAGGATGGTACTGTTTCCAGGTAGCGATGCCAAATTTCAGGTGTCAAGTAACGATTCATATATTTATCTGATTTTCCTACGCTGACAGACCAATCGTTCTCTGCACCAATCTTCCAGCCAAGCATTACACTAAGGCACGGACGCACATAGTCATATAGCATGTCCATCGCATAAGTCAGCTCACCGCGGGCAAGACCTTTTCCGATATTATTTAAGCACCAATAAAACTCATTGCATTCACAGCTATATTTATCTGCGGTTGGCTTTTTTACGTAATGATCAGCATCCGTCTCCTCTGGAATATCACAATATCGTCCATCCTTATCTAACAGCACACGGCACAACCTGTCAGCACGAATATCCTTATCAGCATAGTCAAATGAACTTACATGAATGTCAAGACGATTTCCATCTGTAAAGATAGCAAGCCAGCCGAATGTATCCTGCGGTGTATATTCTTTTTCTAATAGCAAATCCATGTATTCCGGCATCTGCATATAAAGAACAGTTCCAAAATGATTGATCCAATCATGATTTTCATAATAAGGCTTCGTATCAGTCACAACATATACCACATCATAATCCTGAAAACGATCCTTCGGTGCATTATGATTTGTTCGTGAACCATTCAGATAAACGGCACGCACACGCTCATCATCTTTAGCAACCTGTAAAATCAAATGCATCATCTCTTCTTCGCTTCTCATTGGTGCTTCCATATTTTAATACCTCTCTTTCTTTATTTTAAACAGACTTTTTGCTAACATTTGTCGTTCTTTTTCCCACTTTCCGTAATGTCATCATAGCAAATTTTTAAGGTTCTGACAAGGTTCTTGCCAAAGCTGAGGGCGGATGATAGAATAAAAATTAAAATAAAACCAAGAAAGGACAAAATAATTCAATGGATAATCCAGTATACAAGCTATTAATTGTCGAGGATGATTTAGGCATCGCGCAAGCTATTCAGACCCAGGCATCCATGTGGAATTTTGATGTTCGCATCGCTGAAAATTTTCGTGATGTCACTGGCGAAGTGACTTCATTTTCTCCGCATATCATTTTGCTCGACATCACACTTCCATTTTTTAATGGCTATCACTGGTGCAGCGAAATTCGAAAATTTTCTCGCGTACCAATTATTTTTATCTCCTCTGCCGCTGACAACATGAATATCATTATGGCTATGAATCTCGGTGCCGATGATTTTGTTGCAAAGCCATTTGATTTAAATGTTTTACTTGCAAAAATACAGGCCCTTCTTCGCAGAAGCTATGATTTTGCGCCGACCTCCAATGTGCTTGCACACCGCGGCGCACTGTTAGATTTAAATGATCACACGCTAAGTTTTAACGGCGAGGATATCCCATTAACTAAAAACGAGTATCGTATTTTATCCTGTCTGATGGAACAAAAAGGGAAGGTTATTAGCCGTGAAAAGTTGATGGAACGGCTATGGGAGACAGATCAATTTGTGGATGAAAATACGCTTACGGTTAATATAAATCGTCTTCGAAAAAAGCTAGATAGTGCAGGACTAACACACTTTATCACGACAAAATTTGGTGTAGGATACCTGATTGAAAGTTGAGGAATTTACGATGTCACTATTTTTTTCTTATTTAAAGCAGCAATTAAAATATATTTTTTTATTTTTGCTGTTTTCCATTACCTTTGCCATAACCTTTTTCTTTTACAGCTTCCCATTGGAGGCGGTGGCTTATCCAATGCTTCTATGTGTATGTTTTGGGCTTTTCTTTTTCATATGGGATTTTTCAAAGACAAAAGCATTACACAAAAGGCTGATGGAACTTTCCAATCTAACTGAACTTTCAATTGATATGATTCGTGCGCTTCCGCAGTCAGACTCGATTGAAAACACAGATTATCAGCTCTTGCTGTCTGGTCTTGCCGAGCAAATATCTGACCTTAAAACGGCACAGTCCACTCGCCTTACCGATATGATTGATTATTATACGGTGTGGGTTCATCAGATCAAGACACCAATTTCCTCCATGCGCCTGACGCTTCAAAATGAGGATTCGCCACTAGCGCGCAAGCTTTCCTGTGACTTGTCGCATATTGAGCAGTATGTGGAGATGGTGTTAGCATTTCTTCGTCTTGATTCCAATTCAAGCGATTATGTATTTAAAATGCACGAACTTGATCCACTGCTTCGTCAATCAATTCGACGCTTTTCATCTGAATTTATTAATAGAAAGCTTAGCCTTTCATACACGCCTCCAAGTGATGAAAACGGAACACCGCGAATGATTACTGATGACAAATGGTTTTGCTTTGTCATTGAACAGCTTCTCTCAAATGCGCTCAAATACACACGAACAGGAACGATTTCTATTTTCTTTTCACAGCCGAAGGTGCTGTGCATAAAAGATACTGGTATCGGCATTGCACCGCAGGACCTTCCACGTGTTTTTGAAAAAGGATATACGGGCTGCAATGGACGCACTGACAAAAAGGCAAGTGGACTCGGGCTCTATTTGTGCAAACGAATTTGTAAAAATCTTGGTATCGGCATTTCAATCACCTCTGAGGTAGACAATGGAACCTGCGTATATCTTTCTCTTGATCAGTATCCACTAAGAACAGAATAAAAAAATCTTTATTTCTTACACTACTGTAAGTTTTGGGGCGGAAAATGTAAGCCAATTCAATGGCAATGCATTTTCCGTTTTGCTATACTGTGCACTGTAACAAAGAAACACATTGCAATGCAAACAAAAGCCATGTATGCAAAAACAAGGTAAACAAGAAAAACACAACAAAGTAAAAACGCAGGAGGTTACTTGATACAATGACAATACTTGAAGTAAATGGATTGAAAAAAATATATTCCACCCGCTTCGGCGGCAATAAGGTTGAAGCACTGAAGAATGTAAATTTCAGTGTAGAGCAGGGCGAGTATGTTGCTATTATGGGCGAATCTGGTTCAGGCAAAACAACACTTTTAAATATCCTTGCTGCTTTAGATAAGCCAACTGAGGGAAATGTAATTTTAGATGGCAATAATCTGTCAAAATTGAAGGAGTCTCAAATCTCAGCATTTCGCCGTGACAATCTTGGCTTTGTATTTCAGGATTTTAATCTGCTAGACACCTTCACACTTGAGGATAATATTTATCTTCCACTTGTACTTGCCGGAATGCCTTACAAAAAAATGCATGATCGTTTGGTGACAATCGCAGAGTGTCTTGGTATCAGCGCATTACTTAAAAAATATCCATATGAAGTTTCAGGCGGACAAAAGCAGCGTGCCGCAGCTGCCCGCGCATTAATTACAAATCCGAAGCTTATTTTGGCTGATGAACCAACTGGCGCACTCGATTCAAAGGCATCTGATGAGCTGCTTAGGTTATTTTCAGAGATTAACCACACCGGACAGACGATCGTAATGGTAACACATTCTGTCAAGGCAGCCAGCACTGCCAGACGTGTTTTATTTATTCGAGATGGTGAGGTTTTCCACCAGATTTACCGTGGAAATGATACTGATGAACAGCTGTATCAAAAAATTTCTGATACACTGACACTTCTTGCAACTGGAGGTGATCGCCGATGAAAACAGGATTTTACCCGAAGCTTGCCTTCGATGGCATCCGGAAAAATCGCAGGATGTATGTTCCTTTTATTTGCACATGCATTGGAATGGTAATGATGTTCTATATCATTTCTTATCTGCACTACAGTGATACAATTGCATCTATGAATGGCGGCCAAATCATGCGCTCTACGCTTAATTTTGGCAGCATTGTAGTAGGCATTTTTTCCTGTATTTTTCTGTTTTACACAAACTCCTTTTTAATCCGAAGACGAAAAAAGGAATTTGGTCTATATCACATTCTTGGTATGGGAAAACGAAATATTGCACGAATTTTATTTTGGGAAACACTTCTGACAGCAGTGATTTCTCTTGTTCTCGGCATAGGTTTTGGCATTTTATTTTCGAAGCTTGCCGAACTTGCCATGGCACGTATGACACACGCTCAGATTATTTATTCCATGCATATTTCACCAGACTCTATTTCATTTACACTAACTGTATTTGGCTGCATTTTTATTCTGCTGTTTTTTAATGCGCTTCGTCAGGTTCATTTTTCAAATGCCATTACACTTATCAAAAGTGAATCTGTCGGTGAAAAACCGCCAAAGGGAAATATTCTTTTAGGTCTTCTCGGTATGATTTGTTTAGCCGCTGCCTATTATCTTGCTGTAACAGTTGCAGATCCTGTATCAGCACTTGGCATGTTCTTTATAGCAGTTATTCTCGTAATCATTGGCACTTATCTTATCATGATCGCCGGCTCTGTTTTATTCTGCAGGCTGCTTCAAAAAAATAAGCGCTACTATTACAAGGCAAATCATTTTGTGTCAATTTCTTCTATGACTTACAGAATGAAAAGAAATGGTGCAGGACTGGCTTCCATCTGTATACTGGCGACAATGGTTCTTGTTATGCTGTCCACTACAGTAAGCTTATACTTCGGTATGGATGATGTATTGTCAAATCGCTATCCGTATCAATTTAATACGACTGTATCTTATAATTCCTTCGATACAATGTCTGATGAAAATACAGAATCAATTCGTAAGCTTACATCAGATGCGATGGATAAATATGAATGCACACCATCCAATGTTTCCGATTATCGGTCTGCCTGTTTTTACGGCTATTTAATTGGTAATGACTTTGTGTGCGATACTCCGTTTGACAGCCATTCTGAAACAGCAAATTACCTTGAAGGCAAAATGTTTTACTTCGTTCCTCTTTCAGATTACAACAACATGATGGGCACAAATGAAACACTTGCATCTGATGAAGCGCTGCTTTTTTCAACTCGTGACTCTGCCTATAATGAAAGCACGATTTCCTTCGAGCATGGTATGACATATACAATCAAAAAGCAAATTGACAAATTTAGACCAGACGGCAACTCAATGGCAAATATTTCCACTACATTCGTCTTAATCGTTCCAGACATTCATGCGGCAGTTGATGCCATTGCAGCATTGCCTGATAATGAAAAGTCCGTTTACTTTTATTGGCACTATAACTTTGATACCAACTTGAATCGTGATAATCAGATTTTGCTGGCAAATGATCTTTCATCCACTATTTCTGATTTTTTCACACAAAGCTATACGCAAAACACAGGAATTATGCGTTGCCTGTTTGAAAGCCGTGCTGCTAATTATGAGGAGTTCTTAGCAGACTTTGGAAGTTTATTTTATCTGGCAATCGTTTTAAGCATTGTTTTCTTAATTGCCGCTGTTTTGATTATTTATTACAAGCAGATTTCAGAAGGCTATGAGGATCAGGCACGTTTTGATATTATGCAAAAAGTAGGCATGACAAAGCGCGAAATTAAAAAGAGTATCAACTCCCAGCTGCTTACTGTATTTTTCCTTCCACTTGTCGGTGCCGGCATTCATCTGATTTTTGCCTTCCCAATGATTAGAAAAATCCTGCTGCTGTTTAATTTAACAAATCTGCATCTATATACAATCGTTACGTTAATCAGTTTTGGAGCATTTGCGCTCTTCTACACAATTGTGTACCGCATCACATCAAACGCGTACTACCATATCGTGAGTGGTGCCTCCAGCGCTAAGGTTCGTTGATAAGCCACTATTTACAGCAAAGCCCTAAGGTGAATGGATTTCACGAG
>CAKQXY010000081.1 GCA_934292725.1 uncultured Lachnospiraceae bacterium | reverse complement strand
GGTGTATTCTAAAGAAACAAGAAAGGCAGGGCGCATATGAACATGAGAAAATCCATAATCGATTTTAATGAAAAAAAGGATTCATCTGTGATATGGATGGTGTGATTAGGCAAATACCAGGAGGTAAAGTATATGATGAAACTTGATAATTTTGTAGGAATGATGACAGGACATTTTGATAATAAGGATCAATTTAATAAGATGCAGGCAGAAGGGAAAACATATCCATATGCGGAACATGTAAATACAATCTGTAATGACAAAATAAATAACCTTCCTGAAGATTTCAAAGGAAAATTTGTTGTTGAAGAGAGTTATTATGAAATTAATGGAAAACGTCATGCATCTCCACATCTTTTCCTTATCACGGAAATAGAACAGGGAATTTTACTTTCTTCTTATGAAATTCCAAAAGGAGAAGATAAAAATACATTTTCATATGATTCTATGAAAAATGTTGATTACTCTAAACTAGAAAAATCTGAAAAATTTAATCCGGCATTTTATCATGAAAAGGACGGAATCTGGGAGGGAGGCAGCACAAGCCAGTTCTCTCCGGTAATGACATTCAAACTTTTGGAAAAGTTTTCCAACAATTTTCTGGAAGTATCGGAAAGCATAGAAGTTAATGGAAAGAGAACTTTTGGATATGATGAACCAATAATTTATAAGCGTGTATAATCAATGGATGAAAAATAGCATGGCTGCAGAAGCAGCCTGATATTTTTCAAGGTACTTAGGTTCTACCGGTTACGAATAGAATACGCAAGGGCTTTTGTTTATACTCAATATTGAGAACAAATTGGGTACAAGGATATCAGCAGATTTATAGAAGGTTAATGCATAACAGCAGCAGAATCAGAAAGACAATATTTGCAATGGTGAACATCATAAAGTATTTACCACGTAGTGTCGTCTTTTCCTTAGCAATATATTTAAAGCTGATTAAGCTGGCCATGGAGGCTATTAATGTTCCAAGTCCGCCAATATTTGTTCCGATAATGAGTGCAGAATAGTTCTTTGTAAATCCGGATAAAAGAATGGCAGCGGGAACGTTGCTTATTATCTGGCTGGAAAGGATGGCTGTTAAGGTTTCATGTCCATCTATGATGCTGATCAGAAAATGATTAAATTGCGGAATACATTTCAAATTTCCAATAAAAATGAACAAAGCGGTAAATGTCAGTAGAAGAGAGTAATCTACTTTTTTAAATAAATGCCAATTCTTGAAGAAGATATAGCCAATCACCAGGATGAATGAAATTCTGTAATCTATGATATGTGCTACAACCAAAAGGCAAATTAAAAATAAAATTAGATATCCAATGAGGGATGTTTGGTTCGGAGCTTTTGTTTTGTGTATGCTAAATAATTCACTTATATGATTCTCGGTGGTTGAGCCAGGTTCTCTATGCGCAGCAATCTGTATCCACACAAGAAGCAGCACCAAGGCTGCAATAGAATAAGGCAGCATGAGTCGGATGAGTGCTAATGCAGACATATTGGCTCTGGCATATAAATAAAGATTTTGGGGATTTCCGATGGGAGTCAGCATACTGCCGAGATTTGCGGCAATTGTCTGCATAACAACCGTTCTTAAAATCCAGTAATTCTTTTGCTTTTCTGACATTTTTTTTAGAATAATGATTGCAAGGGGCACAAAAGTAATTAATGCGACATCATTTGTGATAATCATTGAAAAGAAAAAACATAACAAAACAAGCAATACGATGATAGATTTGATGCTGTTGGCTCTGGACAATATTTTTTCGGCAAGATAATCAAATAATCCAATTTCACTCAGGCCTGCGACAATTGACATTAAACAAAACAGAAGACTGAGCGTCCGAAAATCAATATAGGAGAAATACTTGCCGCTTGGATGTACAATAAACATAGATAAAATTGCCAGAAGGGCAGAAATAGATAAGACAGTTTCCTTTTGAAAAAAAGTTAATATTTTTCGCAGCATATGCTTCAATCCTTTTCAGTAAAGTAATCAAAGCAAGTATATCATAAAATGAATAGAAAAACAAATAAAGGAGAAATGTGTAATGGAAATTAAGATTCTTGATATGATACAAAACCTGCACACAACAGTCGGCGATCATTTTTTTATAGGCATCACAAAGCTGGGGGATGCGGGAATTATATGGATTTTTTTAACAATCCTATTACTTATACTACCAAAAATGAGAAAATATGGACTGGCCATGTTAGTCGGGCTTTGCATTGATGTGATTGTATGTAATGGCCTCTTAAAAAATCTTGTGGCTCGCACAAGGCCCTGTGATGTGAACACGGCCATACAGCTTTTGATTTCACATCCGACGGACTATTCATTTCCTTCTGGGCATACAGCAGCTTCTTTTACTGCTGTGGCAGCGCTATACTTTTCAGGAGACAAAAAAATTTGGAAGGCTGCGATAGTACTTGGAATTTTGATTGCCTTTTCAAGAATGTATTTGTATGTGCATTATCCGACAGATATTCTTGGCGGAGCTTTGATTGGAATTTTTTCAGGATTTGTCGGAGCCAAAATAGTTTGTTATATAATGAAAAAAAGGAAAATGAAGCAGATTATTTGATTTTGCTGTATCTTTAATATGAATATGATAAAATAGCGGTAAAAGGAGTTTGCCATGAAGAAAAAGAAACGTCATCATATATGGAAAAATATTTTAATAATGGCGGTGGTTTTTCTGGTTGCATCTGGCAGCAGCATTATTTTGCAGAAAACAGGTGTGCATGAACACATTACCGCTATTTTTATTTTTGCTGTGTTTCTCACTTCGATCTTAACCGACGGCTACATATGTGGTATTATATCGGCACTTGTTGGAACACTGGCTGTCAACTATGCGTATACGTATCCTTTTTATGCACTGGATTTTATGCTTCCGGGCAATCTGATATCTGCGATTGTGATGATGGCGATCGCCGTGCTGACCGGCATGCTGACAACGCAGGTGAAGGCACATGAAGCTATCAAAGCCGAGAGTGAAAAAGAACGGATGCGGGCGAATCTGCTCCGGGCAGTTTCCCATGACATAAGAACACCGTTGACCACCATTTACGGTGCCAGTACTACGTTGTTGGAAAGTGGCGAAAACTATACAAAAGAGCAGCAAAAGAAGATTTTGAAAGGTATTCAGGAAGATTCTGACTGGCTGATGCGCATGGTGGAGAACCTTTTGTCTATTACAAGAATCGATGAGGGGCGGATCAAAATCATTAAGACGCCTACAGTGCTTGATGAACTGATTGATTCGGTGATGCTCAAGTTTCACAAGCGGTACCCTCAGCAGGAGGTCTGTCTGGAACTTCCGGAGGATATTGTTGTGATCCCAATGGATGCGATCCTGATCGAACAGGTGATTTTTAATCTTCTGGAGAATGCAGTCCTGCATGCAGAAGGCATGACAAAGCTTGTTTTAAAGGTCTTTGTACTGGGAAAGCAGGTTGTGTTTGAGGTCAGTGACAACGGATGCGGGATAGAAAAAGAACACCTGAACGGTATTTTTAACGGAAGCTATCATCTGTTTGAAGGGAAAATGCCTTCTTCAGACAGTAAGAAACATAATTCCGGTATCGGTCTTTCCGTTTGCCAGACAATTGTTAAAGCTCATGACGGCGCCATCACAGCTGAAAACAATCCTGCCGGCGGTGCTGTTTTCAGATTTTCGCTTAATATAGAGGAGATGAAGGAAAGTGAATAATAAATATAAAATACTTCTGGTAGAAGATGAACATAATATCAGTACGCTGATCATGACGATGCTGGAATCCTCCGGTTATCAGGTGATTCAGGCCGGAACATGTGCCCTGGCCAAAACATTATTTGTGTCGTATTGTCCGGATCTGGTGCTTCTGGATCTCGGCCTTCCGGATATGGACGGCATGACATTTCTTGAAGATGTCAGAAAGGATTCTCTGACACCGATTATTGTACTTTCTGCCAGAACCAATGAAAAAGACAAAGTACTGGCGCTGGATGCCGGTGCCAATGATTATGTTACAAAGCCGTTTGGTGCAGCAGAGCTTCTGGCCAGAATCCGCTCAACCCTTCGCAACTATTCCCACAGTGCAGAATCCGGCAAGCTTCCGGGCGGCAAGTTTATGGTGCAGGATCTGGAGATCCTGTATGATGCCAGACAGATCTTTATAAAAGGGAAAGAGATCAAACTCACCCAGACCGAATACAATATTGTGGCACTGCTTTCTGAACATTGCGGCAAGATGATGACCTATTCGGCGATTATCAAAGGTGTCTGGGGGTACCCTGATGAAGGAAGCGTCAAGAAACTTCAGGTAAACATGGCCAATATCCGCAAGAAATTCGGTGTAAAACCCGGGGAGGCAACATATATTACAAATGAATTGGGTGTAGGATATCGAATGAACAGCGATTAGTAATATGTAACTCTTCATATTTGAAAAAATTTTTCAAATACTGGACAAGCAGAGCAGAAATATGTAATATGTAATATAAACCTAAAAATCGATGTTTTATCGATGACAAACAAAATCAGGAGGATGATATCATGTTAAAATGCTTTAAGAAGATTAATAAGAAAGACACAGGAGTTTTTGCAGCAGGTATTTTATTCGGAACAGCAGGTATTAAACTGCTTTCAAGCAAAGATGCCAAGAAGCTTTACACAAACTGTACAGCAGCCGTTTTACGTGCAAAGGAATGCGTATTAAAGACTGCTACAACAATCCAGGAGAATGCTGAAGATATCTATGCAGAAGCACAGCAGATCAATGAAGACAGAGCTGCAAAGGATGCAGAAGAATATACAGATGTTGAAGATGTAGAAACAGCAGCTGAAGCAGAAGAGGCTGAAACAGCAGCTGAGGAAAACGAGGCGGAATAATTCGCATGAAATTTGTTGTAAAACATGAGATAAAGGGAAGAATCCGTGTTCATTTCTGCCAGAAGAGAATGACTTTTGAGGAAGCGGATACTTTACAGTATTATTTGAATTCTCAGGAGATGATTACTTCTTCCAAGGTTCAGGAACGTACACAGGATGCGACCATCTGTTATACAGGTGACAGAGCAGCTGTCATTGCGCTTTTGAGAAGTTTTCATTATGAGAAGGTTGATGTTCCGGATGTATACAGACAGAATTCCGGCAGAGCAACCAACCGCGAATATTGGGATAAACTTGTGACAAAGGTTGTTGTTCACTATGGCAACAAACTGTTTCTGCCGATGCCTGTCAGAACAGTGATCACAGGTGTGAAATCTATCAAATATATCTATCAGGGTATTCATACACTGCTTCAGCGTAAGATTGAAGTTCCTGTTCTTGATGCAACGGCAATCGGTGTTTCTATGTTCAGAGGCGATATCAGTACAGCCGGTTCTGTTATGTTCCTGCTTGGTATCGGTGAAATTCTTGAAGAGTGGACCCATAAGAAATCCGTCGATGATCTGGCCAGAAGCATGTCACTGAATATCAGCAGAGTATGGCTGTGCAATGATGGACAGGAGATGCTGGTACCTACAACAGAGGTTCGTACAGGCGATCTGGTTCGTGTACATATGGGCAATATGATTCCGTTTGACGGTGCTGTTGCAGAGGGTGAGGCAATGGTTAATCAGGCTTCTCTGACAGGTGAATCTGAACCTGTGCGCAAGTACGTGGAAAGTACTGTTTATGCAGGAACAGTTGTTGAAGAAGGTGAATTGACCATTCGTGTCAAAGAGACAAACGGTTCCAGCAAGTTTGACAAGATCGTTACCATGATTGAAGAGTCAGAGAAACTGAAGTCAGGGCTTGAAAGCAAGGCAGAACATCTTGCGGACAGACTTGTACCATATACATTGCTTGGCACAGGCATCACTTATCTTTTGACCAGAAATGTGACAAAAGCTATTTCTGTATTGATGGTTGATTTCTCTTGTGCTCTGAAGTTAGCTATGCCGATTTCAGTTCTGTCAGCGATCCGTGAAGCCAGCAATTACCATGTCACTGTCAAAGGCGGAAGATATCTTGAAGCCATGGCAGAAGCAGACACCATCGTCTTTGATAAGACAGGTACCCTTACGAAGGCTCAGCCGACCGTGAAACAGGTGGTTGCCTTTAACGGTATGAGTGAAAACGAACTCCTTCGTATTGCAGCCTGCCTGGAAGAACATTTTCCTCATTCTATGGCCAAAGCAGTTGTACAGGCCGCTGTGGAGAGACATTTGGTACATGAGGAGCTTCATTCGAAGGTTGAATATATTGTTGCCCATGGCATTTCTTCAAAGATCAATGACAAGAAGGTTGTCATCGGAAGTTATCACTTTGTATTCGAAGATGAGAAATGTGCCGTACCTGACGGTATGATGGAAGCTTTTGAGAAGCTGCCGTCTGAATGCTCCCATCTGTTTATGGCCATTGACTATGAACTGGCTGCAGTAATCTGTATTGAAGACCCTCTTCGTGAAGAAGCAGCCAATGTTGTCCGCGAGCTGAAGGAAGCAGGTATTTCTAAAGTTGTTATGATGACCGGAGACAGTGATCGTACAGCCAAAGCGATTGCATCAAGGGTTGGCGTTGATGAATATTATTCGGAAGTGCTGCCTGAGGATAAAGCATCTTTTGTTGAGGCAGAGAAGAAAGCCGGACGAAAGGTCATTATGATCGGTGACGGCATCAATGATTCACCGGCATTATCAGCAGCTGATATCGGTATCGCTATCAGTGATGGTGCGGAAATTGCCCGTGAGATTGCGGATATCACTGTTGGTGCAGATAGTCTGAATGAGCTTGTTACATTGAAGCTGATCAGTAATGGCCTGATGAAACGTATTCATAAGAATTACCGATTTATTGTCAGCTTCAATACAGGCCTGATCTTACTTGGTGTGGCAGGTATTTTACAGCCGGCAACATCTGCATTGCTGCATAACACATCAACATTGATGATTGGTTTGAAGAGTATGCAGGATATCTTGTAAATAAAACAATCCTACAAAAAGTACTTCTATTTTTCTATACATGGATTTTAGAAAATAGAAGTACTTTTTCTGTTTTGAAGTATGAATCGTACATATGTGACAGTTTTGTGGATTTGTGTGTATTAAAAGAAATAAAACCATCTATTGGTAAGCGACTGGTGACTTGAATTGATTCATATTGCATTTCTTTTGTTGGACAGGATATTATCTATATAACCGGTTCATGACGATCATCCACAAGAATAAACAGGGATAAAAAGAAAAGACCGGAAACTATCAAAGCTTCCGGCCTTGCCCCTGCCAAGGAGTCGGCGTGACAGGATTCGAACCTGCGACCTCTACGTCCCGAACGTAGCGCTCTACCAAGCTGAGCCACACGCCGTTGACTTACTTATTATGCATCATATCATCTGTTTTGTCAAGCTTTATAGGGAAAAAAATTTCTTTTTAAAAATTTTTAAAATAATTAAAAAAATTGTTGACAATTAATACAATTTGATGTATGATAGTTTCTGTCAGGTCGGCCTGACACGGACGAAGAATGGAATCTTAGCTCAGCTGGGAGAGCATCTGCCTTACAAGCAGAGGGTCATAGGTTCGAGCCCTATAGGTTCCAT
>CAKQXY010000080.1 GCA_934292725.1 uncultured Lachnospiraceae bacterium | reverse complement strand
CTTACTTCTCGTCCTCGTGATATCCGAAGTTTTTCATATAGAGGTCGCTGTCACGCCAGTCCTTACGCACCTTGACAAACAGCTTTAAATTAACCTTCATCTCAAGCATATCTTCGATGTCACGGCGTGCATCACTTCCGATTGCTTTTAGCATCGAGCCGCCCTTGCCGATAATGATTCCCTTATGGGACTCACGCTCACATATAATGGATGCTTCTATATCCATCACAGAACCATCCGGGCGCTCCTTCATCTGCTCGATTGTAACTGCAATGCCGTGCGGAATCTCTTCCTGAAGACGTCTAAGTGCCTTCTCTCTGATCATCTCTGCTGCAATCTGGCGCATTGGCTGATCAGTGACAGTATCCTCATCATAATACATTGGACCATACGGCAGATAACGAAATACAGTATCAAGCAGTGTATCCGTATTGACACTTCTAAGTGCCGAAACAGCTACCACCTCATTAAAGTCTGCAATTTGACGGTATGCCTTGATGCACTCTGCCACTGCCTCCTTCTTTACTGTATCAGTCTTGTTGACGATCAAAAAGACAGGACACTTGAGCTGACGAAGCTTCTTTGCAATTTCCTGCTCGCCTCTTCCGATAAAGGTGGTCGGCTCAACAAGCCACATAACAATGTCAGCCTGTGAAAATGTTTTCTGCGCAACCTCTACCATATATGTGCCAAGACGATTCTGTGCCTTATGGATGCCCGGCGTATCCAGAAAAACGGCCTGACCACGCTCATCTGTATAGACGGTGCGGATCTGATTTCTCGTTGTCTGAGGCTTTCTTGATGTGATCGCAATCTTTTGTCCAATAAGATGATTCATCAATGTGGATTTTCCCACGTTTGGACGTCCGACCAGTGCAATAAAGCCTGATTTTTTCTGTTTTTCCATATTTTATTTTCCTTTCCAGTGTAGCAAACTACAGGGATCGTACCGTTGTAAAAAGTGCGCTGTTTTCTTTTATCTTGTTTTCATTTCCAACTACGCAGAGGCAATTATTAGAAAGCACCGCCTTCGCATACGGCACAAGTGCGCGAATTTCCTTGGCATCTGTATCAATCACTTTATCTCGCTCTTTTTGAAGCTGCTCTCTTGTGATTCCACTTAAATACGCAGTCAGACCACGCACACCAAGTGCTGCAGGATTTTTCGGAATGTCCATCTCACTGATTGCTCCAATAACATATCGATCCATACTTCTCTCATCCTGATTGAACTGCTCAAGATATTCCGGAAGCTGCTCATATACTTCATTTGTTTCGGCAAGCTTAGGATCAAGATATGATACCATATAGCAGTCACCATCACGTCCAAAACCAGACATACAGCCATAGGCACCGCCCTTGACACGCAGACGTATCCACAGATAATCATAATTTAAGATGTTTTGCAGCACAAGAAGTGAGCCTCTAAATGGCAGTCCGGCATCCTTATAATTGCCTGTTCTTCCCACAAATTGAATCTGTGATGCACAGCATATGCCCTCATTTTTCTTTTCAAGCGGCATATTCCAATCTGCCTTTACAAAAGGCTCATCTGGCATCTGCCTGATAAGCTTGTCCATTGCCTTTTCTAAAACATCATAGCCTTCCTTATCTGCGGTAAAGCTGACAAGAAGCGCTCTCTTATTAAACAGCCGATGACTGACAGCACGCAGCTTCTCAATTATCATGCCCTTTCGCTCTTTGAAGTGATCATACAGATCATTTAAAAATTCATAGAACGAAATACCTGTCATAATCTCGTTTAAATAGCCTGACTCACTGTGATAGGAGGATGCTCTCTTGATTGACGTATTATGTCCGGCACTCTTTAAGCGCTCATACAGCTGTGAACGAGTCTCACCGATTATCTCTAACAGACGCTTCTCATTTGCAAGATCAGACTGATACATCATCTTAGCTGTAAGACTAACTGCTGTTTCAAGCTCATGATAAAATGCCTTTATACGGAAGGAGAAACGCACAGTTGGTCTTCCTGTCTCTGGCTGAATCACAACAAAGCCCGGATCAATGCCGCCTGTATGAATATTGACCTCATCCATAAGTTCTGTATAGCTGTATTCTCCTGCTGCCACAACACCTAAAATCTGCTTTAATAAAGACAGATATGGAAGCTCTGAAAGATCTGCAAAATCAGCATCAAATACAAGCTCCAAATAGCCGATCTTTTTTGTGGACATCTCATGAAATAATACCTTCACTCCATCCATGCTTCGCTCTTCATTGTAAAGCGGCAGCACATCACGCTTAATATCTGCGCGTGTCAGCATAGGAATAGTCTCAAGCTCTTCTTTTGTACTTGGCGTTTCCTGATATTCCTTTAACTCCTTTGTGTGGCGCACAATTTCCTCAATCTCTTCTTTTGAGAGAGAATCTTTATAAGCTTTAAGCTTCGCTGCTGTCTTTTCTTCATTTTCAGCATCAAGACCAGTCTTTGGCTCAGCCATTGCCACAACGCCAAATGAGTTGTCAATCAGGCACTCTTTTATCAGCTGCTCAAAATAGCTTCCCTCTGCCTTTTTGTAGAGTTCATCCATCGCATCCTGCGTCTCTAAAAGCAAAAATGCAGCATTGTCATCGTAAAGCCAGCTGTCAAAAAGATCAAGTCCATACATAAGACCTTTCGGCCAACGGCCAAAATCGCCTTCCTTTAAGCGAAACTGTAAGCTGTTTAAACCGGCAAGAAGTGAACGCTTCTGTAAGCCTTCCTCTGCAAGCTTTCTTAATGTTGCTTCAATTGTCTCCACAAAGACTTCTCTTTGCTCTTGTCTGGCACCCTTTGTTGTAACCTCAAATGATGGCTGCAAAATACCATCCTCAAAGCCTCCATAAATGTCTACACCGATTCCGGCATCAAGGAGCGCCTGCTTAAGAGGTGCACCAGGTGCATCAAGAAGAACATACTCTAAAACCTGAAATGCAAGATACTTTTCAAGATCAAGTGCATTTGACACAACCTTTGACCATGTAAAGTAAGTACCCTCATCATCATCCTCAGAAGCTGCATAGCAAAGTGAAATCTCTTTCATCTTGTCGAATGGCTTTTGAAGTGTAACTGCTGAGTCAATCTCTTTTTTCTCGTAATGACTTAAGTACTCATGATCCATCCAATTGAGTGCCTTTTCCATATCAAGATCACCATACAGATAAATATAGCTGTTTGATGGATGATAATAAGTATGATAAAACTCCAGATATGATTCATATGTCAGATCTGTGATAAATTCTGGATCTCCGCCTGACTCATATGCATATGTCGTGTCAGGATAAAGTGCTGCCTTCACCTGACGGCCGAGAATCTCGTCTGCACTTGAAAAAGCGCCCTTCATCTCATTATACACAACACCGTTGTATGTCAGCTCACCATCCGGACTGTCCATCTCATAGTGCCAGCCCTCCTGCTCGAAAATCTTTCTCTCTTTTGTGATATTTGGATGAAAGACACCGTCCATATAGACAGACATCAAATTAAAGAAATCCTTGTCATTTGTGCTTGCAAGAGGATACATTGTCTTATCCGAATATGTCATTGCATTTAAAAATGTATTTAAAGATCCCTTTGCCAATTCAACAAATGGATCCTTTACCGGGTAGCGGTCAGATCCGCAAAGCACAGTGTGCTCAATAATATGAGCCACACCTGTGCTGTCTGTCGGAACAGTTCTAAATGCAATGTTAAATACTTTATTGTTGTCATCATTTTCGAGTACAAAGACACGTGCGCCTGTCTTTTTGTGGCGCATCAGATATCCCTCACTTTCAAGCTCCCTGACATAGTGATGTTCAAGCAGCTCATACTGCGGTATTTTCGTTATATCCATTTTTCTGCCCTTCCATCACTGTTTTTCGTCTGGCTCTTGTCTTCGCAGAATATCCTGCGGCTCTGTCTCGCCATCAAATACAACATGAAGCATCTGCTTTGGATGAGGTGCGCTCTCCTGTGCATTTCCATCCTCATCAAAAATTCCGATTACCTTAAGAGAAACATTAGTTCCGTCTGGCTTCATGCGCTCAATTGTCTCGCCAACAGTGAATTTGTTCTTCTGTTCAAATACACTTCGTCCATTCTCGTCAATAGACTCTACTGTTCCCAGATATGTGTAATTCTTCACATAGGTATTGCTGTCGTAAATCTGTGCATCACTAGAAGGCTTTCCATAGAAAAATCCTGTCGTAAACTCACGGTATGTGCACTTTCCAATTTCTTCCTTGTACCATTCCATGTTTGCTTCATATTTCTTCGGATCCTCAAAATAATCGTCAAGTGCCTTTCGATAAGTGCGCGCTACAGTTGCCACATAAAGAGCTGTCTTCATGCGTCCCTCTACCTTTAAGCTGTCGATACCGCTTTCTGCCAAATCCGGAATGTGTTCGATCATGCAAAGATCCTTTGAATTAAAGATATATGTTCCTCTCTCATTCTCGTAAACAGGATAATATTCACCCGGACGTGTCTCCTCTACGATGGAATATTTCCAGCGGCACGGATGTGTGCATGCACCCTGATTGGCATCGCGTCCTACCATATAGTTGCTTAAAAGACAGCGTCCTGAATAAGAAATACACATCGCACCATGCACAAACGTCTCAATCTCAAGATCGTCTGGAATATGCGCACGAATCTGCTTTAATTCATAAAGTGAAAGCTCTCTTGCTGAAACTACACGCTTTGCGCCAAGCTGATGCCAGAAATTAAATGTTCCATAATTGCAATTGTTAGCCTGGGTACTGATATGAAGTTCCATTTCTGGAAGCTCACTCTTTGCAATCATAAAAACGCCCGGATCAGAAATGATAAGTGCATCTGGTCCAATAGTCTTTAATTCGCGAAAATAAGTGCGCACACCGTCAAGGTCATCATTATGAGCTAAAATATTAGCTGTCACATATACCTTTACGCCATGTGCATGCGCAAAAGCAATGCCCTCTGCCATATCCTCTTTGCTGAAATTTTTTGCCTTTGCCCTAAGACCAAATGCCTCACCGCCGATATACACTGCATCTGCTCCATAGGTAACGGCAGTCTTTAATACGTCAAGACTGCTTGCCGGGATCAAAAGCTCTGGCTTTTTTCTCGCTGCCATATTACATTTCCTCCGTGTTTTTCTTCATTGTCAGTGAGACGCCGTCTCCAATCGGAATAACCGATGTGGTAAGCTCTGGCGTATGTGTCAGCATCGTCAGGTATTCTCGCATTCTGCTGTGAATCGTGCGGTTGCGTCTCGTCACCGCAAATCTTGACTCCAAAACATCTCCGTCCTGAAGTACATTATCTGAAAATAAAAGTCCATCCGGAGCTAAAAGTCTTAGTACGTCCGGAAGGAAATGAATATACTGTCCCTTCGCCGCATCCATAAAAATCAGATCATACGGTTTGTCCAGTGTCTTTAATATATCAGCTGCATCTCCCTCAAGAAGCGTGATATCGCAGCCTCGCGGTGCTCTTGCAAAATTTCTTTTTGCCTCCTCAATTCGCGGCGGATATTTCTCAATCGTTGTAATCGTTGCACCAGCTGGCATCACCTCGCTCATGCGAATTGCTGAATAGCCCACTGCTGTTCCCACTTCAAGAATAGAAAGCGGCTTTTTCAAACTAATTAAAAACAGCAGAAAACTGGCAGTCTCCGGCCGAATAATCGGCACGTCTCCTGCCAGCGCATCTTTTTGAATTTCTTCACTCAGAGCGCTCCCTGGTAATTCCAGGGAGCGAATATAATCGGTTGCCCGCTCAAAATCAAACATTCACTTACTCCACTTCCATGATGATCGGAAGAATCATCGGACTGCGCTTCATCTTCTTCCACAGGTAGTTGCTTAAGCTGTCGCGAATCTCATTTTTGATCTTTGACCAATCAGAAATCTTGTGATCCAGACAATCAAATACAGCATCCTCTACGACCTGCTGTGCCTCAATCATCAGATTCTCAGACTCACGTATATAAACAAATCCTCTTGATACAATATCCGGACCTGCAAGCAAATTATTGGTGTAACGCTCCAGTGTCAGAACAACAATAATGATACCATCCTGAGACAGATTCTGGCGGTCACGAAGAACAATGTTTCCAACGTCACCAACGCCAAGTCCATCTACAAGAATACCGCCGTGCGTTACCTGTCCGGTAACAATTGCACTCTCTTCACTTAACTCAAGCACATCACCAGACTGAATCATAAAGATATTATCCTTCGGGATTCCAAGAGATTCTGCTATCTCAGCCTGTGCCTTTCTGTGACGGAACTCGCCATGAACAGGGATTGAATACTTCGGGCGAACAAGCGAGTACATCAGCTTGATCTCCTCTTGACATGCGTGACCAGATACGTGCGTATCCTGATAAATAACCTCTGCGCCTAAAACGCATAATTCATTGATTACCTTTGATACAGATTTTTCATTTCCAGGAATCGGATTTGAGGAAAATACGACAAGATCACCCGGACAGATGCTGACCTTTCTGTGAATAGCTGCTGCCATACGGGACAGTGCCGCCATGGACTCGCCCTGGCTTCCTG
Source organism: uncultured Lachnospiraceae bacterium (assembly GCA_934292725.1). Lineage (GTDB taxonomy): Bacteria > Bacillota > Clostridia > Lachnospirales > Lachnospiraceae > Anthropogastromicrobium. Next base: position 2,260 of record CAKQXY010000080.1, on the reverse strand, counting down.
TTGTGATAATAACAGTCTTCTCTGGTGGGTAATTGCGAAGCAGCTCAATATCAATTAAAGTACCTTCCGGAATATTGATATAGCCAAGCTCGCTTGCCTTTCCAATGATGTTAACCATGCTTCGTCCTTCTACAACAACCTTGCGGTCATATTTGTAGGCAGTATTGATGATCTGCTGCACACGGTCTACATTGGATGCGAATGTTGCAACGATAATTCTCTGGTTTCTGTGCTCAGAGAAAATTGTATCGAATGTATGGCCAACTGTACGCTCAGATGCAGTAAAGCCTGGGCGCAGTGCATTAGTACTATCGCAAAGAAGTGCAAGTACGCCCTTTTTTCCAAGCTCTGCAAAGCGCTGTAAGTCTGCCATATCACCAAATACAGGCGTATAGTCGATTTTAAAGTCTCCAGTATGAATAATGGTTCCTGCAGGGGAAGTAATGGCAAGTGCTGCTGCATCAACAATACTGTGATTTGTGCGGATAAACTCTACTCTAAAATCACCTGCTGAGATTGTCTGGCCATACTTTACTACCTTTCTCTTTACACTCTTTGTAATGCCGTGCTCCTCAAGCTTTCCTTCGATAATTCCAAGAGTCAGCTTTGTTCCATAAAGCGGAACATTGATTTCCTTAAAGAAAAACGGCAATGCGCCGATGTGGTCCTCATGACCATGCGTAATAAATACGCCCTTTACCTTGTGAATGTTTTGCTTTAGATACGTTATATCTGGAATGACCATATCAATACCGAGCATCTCATCCCCCGGGAATGACATACCGCAGTCTACAACGATGATGCTTTCTCCATACTCAAACACCGTCATATTCATTCCGATTTGCTCAAGACCTCCTAATGGTATGACCTTGACACTTGTTTCAACTGTACTCAAATCTTACCTCCTTTTTCCTGTTCATTTATGAAACAGCTCTTTTTTCTGTCGTAACTTATCTGTCCAATGTTTCATCCAAATAACTGATTGGAGTCTTCATTCACTTTATTGCCATAGTGCGCACTTACATTTTCTGTGCATCACTCAATGGTAATATCCTCATCAGAAAGGAGTTCTTCAAATACTTTCGAAACAGCGTCAAGCTCGGTTTCATCTTCAACCAGCTCATACACGGCCTCCGGATCCTCATCACGTGATGTGTCCTTTAAAATCAGACACTCTGCATCCTCATCATCCGAATCTGCCACCAGCAGATAATTGCTTGCACCGAGTCTTGTCTCCTCAATCACATAAAACGTTACCTCTGTTCCATCATCTGCTGTCAAAATGATCTTATCTTCCATTCGCCTTCTCCAGTCTTTTCTTTTTCCTAGTCTGCTGTGCTATTCATAACTTCCAGGTTTTTATTATTATTTTTTTCTGTGTCCGATTCGCTATCAGCAAGCTGACTGCCCTTCTTTGTGTTTTCCATAAAGTCCTGCAAAATAAGTCCTGCTGCTACCTGATCGATCACGGTTTTTCGTTTTTCCCTAGGCATACCGCACTCCTGCAGAATTTCATCAGCTGCCACTGTTGTCAGCCTCTCATCCTGCATAATCACCTCAAGTTTGGTTCTGCGCTCTAACATTGCTTTAAACGCAAGCGCAAGCTCTGCACGCTCTCCTGCTGATCCGTCCATATTGACAGGATAACCCAAAACGATCTTTTCGATCTGGTATTCTCCTACCAGCTGTTCAATGCGCGCAAGTGTACGCCGCAATTTATTCTCCTCTTTTCTTGTAATGGTTTCTAACGGCTGAGCAGTGTAACCCAACGGATCAGTAACCGCCACTCCCACTGTCTTGGAACCATAGTCGAGTCCTAGTAATCTCACTTTTTCTCTCTGCCTTTTCTTTCAATGCATGTTTCTACGTAGTTTCTCATCAGTTCTTCGAGAATTTCATCTCGCTCAACCTTCATAATGAGGCTTCTGGCATTGTTGTGGCTTGTGATATAGGTCGGATCACCGGACATAATATATCCGACAATCTGATTGACCGGATTGTATCCCCTCTCTACGAGCGCCTGATATACTCTCAGAATTACTTCTGATACAGAAATTCGCTTCGTCTGGTTGATGTCAATAAATTGAGTATTTTTTAAATCTGCCATTGATTCACGCCCTTCCTACAGTCCAAAACCTGCTAAACAATAATATTGTAATACATTTCATCTATTTCGGCAAGTATTTTTTTTGCCAGTTCAGGCGTCCTGTTAGATTCGGACAAATCTCATGCTTGCATGAAGATTTTACGAATCAACAGG
>CAKQXY010000079.1 GCA_934292725.1 uncultured Lachnospiraceae bacterium | reverse complement strand
ACCATTAAAAATGGCAAACAATTCTTTGACGGACACGTGAAAGCGTGCTATACTTTGAGCATCAATGCAAAGACTGGAGGCAAAGCTATTGATTTCAAGTAACGATCAAATGAATCAAGTAGAAAAAAATCAAGTGGATCAACATGCCAATATATATGCTGGCCAATATGCTGATATCATAGATCTTCCCCACCACGTATCGAAGCGTCACCCACAGATGGCGCTGTCGGATCGTGCCGCGCAGTTTGGCTCTTATGCTGCACTTAGAGGGTATGATGAAGCAGTAACAGAAACGGTGAAAAAATCAATACAGCAAACAGAAGCATATATTGAAATGGAGCAGTATGATGACTGAAATGGCCGAAAATAAAACTCACAAAACTTATCTTTGTATTGACTTAAAATCATTCTTCGCATCGGTTGAATGCGTTGAGCGTGGTCTTGACCCACTTTGCACAAATCTTGTTGTGGCAGATGCCGCACTTACTGAAAAAACCATTTGCCTTGCAGTATCTCCGTCGCTGAAAAAGTACGGCATAGGAGGACGAGCAAGGCTTTTTGAGGTTGTGCAGATGGTAAAGCAGGCAAATGCCAGAAGACGTTTCCAGGCACCAAAAAGATTATTTGAAGGATCTTCAAGCAATGCAAAAGAGCTTGATTTGCACCCTGAGTATCAGATTGACTATATTATTGCACCGCCGCGTATGGCAAAATATATGGAGTACAGCACGAAAATTTATAATATTTATTTAAAATATGTGGCACCTGAGGATATACATGCGTACTCAATTGACGAGGTATTTGTCGATATCACGCAGTATTTGATTTTGACGGGGCTTAATGCTTATGAGTTTGCAGGTCAAATGATACGAGATGTATTAAAGACAACAGGAATTACAGCTACTGCAGGGATCGGAACAAATCTTTATCTGGCTAAAATTGCAATGGATATCGAGGCAAAGCACATTACGGCAGATAGTGATGGTGTGAGAATTGCTATGCTTACAGAAAAAAGTTATAGACAAAAACTGTGGGATCATCGCCCACTCACAGACTTTTGGCGAATCGGTCCACAGACGGCGAAAAAGCTTGAACAAAATGGAATGTTTACAATGGGAGATGTAGCAAGGTGTTCTGTTGGTAAGATTAATCAGTTTCATAATGAAGAATTGCTGTACCGACTTTTTGGTGTTAATGCAGAGCTTATAATTGATCATGCATGGGGCTGGGAGCCATGCACGATTGCGCATATTAAGGCGTATCGTCCGCAGTCAAGCAGCATAGAGAACGGTCAGGTGCTTCATTGCCCATATACGGCAGAGAAAACACGTTTGATTGTAAAAGAAATGACTGATCAGCTTTTGCTGCAGCTTGTAGATAAAGGTCTTGTCACTGATCAGATGGTCTTAACGATTGGCTATGATATTGAAAATTTAACAGATCCAAAACGCCGTGAGCAGTATCACGGTGCTATTGTCACAGATAGGTATGGAAGACAGATTCCCAAAAGCGCACATGGCAGTGCCAATATCGGACGATTTACATCGTCAGCAAAGTTGGCAACCGAGACAGTATTGAAGCTTTACGATACAATTATCGATCAAAATCTTCTTGTGAGACGTCTTAGTCTGACAGCAAATCATGTTGTGCCAGAGGGTTCAGAGCCGACTAGAAAAAAGCCTCAGCAGCTTGATTTATTTACAGATTATGAAGCATTAGAAAAAAAAGAACAGGAAGAAAAAGCCGCGCTTGATAAGGAAAAGAAAATGCAGCAGGCAATGCTGCAGATTAAAAAGAAATTTGGAAAAAATGCGATTTTGAAAGGAATGAATTTGCTTGACGGCGCAACTGCAAAGGAGAGAAATGAGCAGATTGGTGGTCATAAAGCGTAGTCAATAAAAAACGCATCATGAAAAATGAATTAGTGAAAGGAATAAATTTATGAAGAAGGAACGCTGGCGTCTGTACGCAAAAAAGGCAGATTTTGCAGCCATCAGTAAAGCATACGGCATCAATCAGGTAACGGCAAGGATTATGAGAAACCGAGATGTTGAGACAAAAGAGGAGATTGAAAGCTATTTAAAGGGAGATTTAGATTATCTAAGTGACCCTGCGCTTATGAAGGATGCAGATAAGGCCGCGTCTTTGCTTGAGGCTGCGATTGCAAACAACGAACTGATTGCAATCTCAAGTGATTTTGATAATGATGGAATTTTCTCCGGTCTTTTGTTAAAAGAAGCTATTATAGAACTTGGCGGCTGCGCAGCAATCTTTACGCCAAATCGAGTAATGGAAGGCTACGGTGTAAACAGTCGTATCGTTGAGGAAGCAAACGCAAAGGGAGCAAGTGTGCTTTTAACATGCGACAATGGAATTGCAGCATTTGAGGCAATTGATGAAGCAAAAAAACTTGGCATGACAGTTATTGTGACAGATCATCACGAGGTTCCATTCGAGGAACATGATGGAAAAAAGACATATCTTTTGCCGAAGGCCGATGCTATTGTTGACCCAAAGCAGGAAGACTGTGCATATCCGTTTAAAAGTCTTTGTGGAACAGGCGTAGCCTACCAGCTTATGACACTTTTGTTTCACAGAATGAAGCGCACAATGAGCCGTCAGGAGATTTTTTTACAATATACGGCGATTGCTACTGTGGCTGATGTTATGGAGCTTGTCGGTGAAAATCGTATTCTAGTCAGAAAAGGTCTTTCATATCTGAATCACACAAACCATATAGGTCTTCGTGCATTGATGGAGGTGTGCGGCATAACACCAGAGCAGGTGCGTGCCTATCATATTGGATTTATCTTAGGACCGTGCTTTAATGCAGCAGGACGACTAGACACGATTGTTCATGCATTGGCGCTTCTTGAATCAAAGGAATATGATCAGGCACTTGCCTTAGCTGGTGAGCTGTGGGCAATGAATGAGGAGCGAAAGGAATTAACGAGAGTCGGAACAGAGCGAGCAGTAGAGCTTATTGAGCATGCAACGTGGAAGGATGAGCATGTATATCTTGTTTACATAAAAGATTGTCATGAGAGTGTAGCCGGCATAATTGCAGGACGCCTTCGTGAGCGTTACTATCGTCCTGTGCTTGTCTTTACTGATGCGTCAGAAGAAGGACAGATTAAGGCTTCTGGCAGAAGTATTGATGATTATGATATGTTCACGGAACTAAGTGCATTTAGAAGCTTATTTCTTCGCTTTGGCGGTCATAAGATGGCAGCTGGTCTTACAATGGAAAAGAAAAATTTAGAGACTTTGCGAGACGGTTTAAATGCGAGATGTACGCTTACACAAACGCAGCTTATGCCGCTTGTCATGATTGATGCTGCGATGCCGCTTGGTTATATAAGCGAAGAAGTCATTGCTGATCTTGAAAAGCTAGAACCATTTGGACGAGCTAATGAAAAGCCATTGTTTGCCCAGCAGCATTTGTCTGTGCTTCGTCTCTCACGTATCGGAAAGAACAGAAATGTTGTAAAAATGTCTGTTATGGGACCAGAAGGCATTATTATGGATGCGCTTTATTTTGGAGATACAGATGTGTTCTTTGATTTTCTTGAAGAAGAATATGGTCGTGACAATGTAGCGGCAGCTCTTAGGGGAATGCGCAATACAATTGACATAGGAGTGACGTATTATCCACAAATTAACGAATTTCAAGGGAAAAGAAGCCTTCAAATCGTGATACAAAACTATTGCAGAGTTTCATTAAATTGAGTATAATTAAAAAATCACATGATGTCAGCAATTTAAGGCAAAGCAAAAGAAAATGTAGTTTTGAATAGCTGGAAGTATGAAAAAAGAAGGGAGAATTGTATGAGAATCGGAATTCGTGCCCATGATGTAAAGGCAGATACCTTTGAAGGGCTTGTAAAGGAAATACACAATGAGGGGATGCATTGCTGTCAGTTAGCAGTACCGAAGGCAGTTCATGAGTTTCCAACAAAAAAGGAGGTTTTAACTCCTGGTATGGCATTGTACATGAAGGAAGTCTTTGCAGAGAACAAAGTAGATGTTGCAGTTCTTGGCTGCTATCAGAATCTTGCAACACCTGATGAGGTTGCATTAAAGGATACTATCGACACTTACAAGAGACATATTGTATTTGCAAGTCTTCTTGGAGCAGGTGTAGTTGGAACAGAGACAGGTGCATGTAATACCGAGTATCGCACAGAGCCATTTTCATTTACTGAGGAAGCACTTCAGATTTTTATTAAGAATTTGCGTCCTGTTGTGGAGTATGCAGAAAAGCTTGGTGTAATTGTTGCAATTGAGCCGGTATGCCGACATATTGTAAACAATGCGAAGCGTGCAAGAAAGGTTCTTGATGCGATTGATTCTCCGAATCTTCAGATCATCTTTGATCCGGTGAATTTGCTTGATGAGTCCAATTATCAGGAGTATCCGGCAATTTTTAAAGAGTTTGTTGAGATTCTTGGACCAGATATTGCAACAATTCATGCAAAAGATTTCAAGATTGAAAATGGCAAGCTGTTAAGCTGTGCATGCGGAACAGGTCAGATGGATTATGAATTTTTGCTTCGCTATATCAAGGAGCATAAGCCGCATATTCACGTGCTGTTAGAGGATACAAATCCATCTAATGCGCAGCAGGCAAGACAGTTTATGGAAGAAAAGTACGCAAGCTTATAATTTTCAACGAATAAATATGTTGAGTTGAAATGAGGAAAAGAGGTGTCTGATATGAATCCAGAAGAAGAAGGATTAATCCCGCCAAAACCTTCGGTTAAGGCACCGGCTAATTTTACATCGCCGGATGAATTATATAAAGAATTGGAGGATAGTGTCAGAAAGTATCATCCATCGGATGATCTGTCACTGATCCGCAAGGCCTATGAGGTTGCACTAAATTCGCACGGAGATCAGCGCAGACGCTCCGGAGAGCCGTATATCATCCATCCGCTTTGCGTAGCAATTATATTAGCAGAGCTGGAACTTGATAAGGAAAGTATTGCGGCAGGACTTCTTCATGATGTCTTAGAGGACACCCCGGTGACTTTAAAAGAATTGATCGGGCTTTTCGGAGAAGAAATCGCATTTTTGGTAGATGGCGTAACAAAGCTGACGCAGATCAACTGGGACATGGATAAGATTGAGATCCAGGCAGAAAATCTCAGAAAGATGTTTCTTGCTATGGCAAAGGATATCCGTGTTATCATGGTAAAGCTGGCAGACCGTCTGCACAATATGCGTACAGGTCAGTTCTGGAAGCCAGAGACACAGAAACAAAAGGCAAAAGAAACACTTGAGATTTATTCGCCGCTTGCATCACGTCTTGGTATTTCAAAAATTAAGACAGAGCTTGACGATTTGTCTCTTATGTATCTGCACCCTGATGTCTATAAGGAACTGACAGAAAAGATTTACAGCACGCAGGATGCGCGCGAGCGTTTTATTGACGAGATCAAATCTGAGGTTGCTGTCAAGCTTGAAGAGGCTGAAATTAAGGCTGAGATATCAGGACGTGTTAAGCATCTGTTCAGCATCTATAAAAAGATGGTAAATCAGGATAAAACACTTGATCAGATCTACGATATTTTTGCAGTTCGTATTATTGTTGATACAGTAAAAGACTGTTATGCCGCACTTGGTGTTATTCATGAAATGTATCATCCTATTACGGTTCGTTTTAAGGATTACATTGCAATGCCAAAGCCAAATATGTATCAGTCACTTCATACGACTCTGATTGCAAAGAATGGTCAGCCGTTTGAGATTCAGATTCGTACCTTTGAGATGCATCGCACTGCTGAATATGGTATCGCAGCACACTGGAAATACAAGGAGCGCGGTTCGGGAGACACTACAGTGCGTGATGAAGAGGCAAAGCTTTCCTGGCTTCGCCAGATTCTTGAGTGGCAGAAGGATGTTTCCGATAATAAAGAATTTATCAGCATGGTAAAAAATGATCTTGATTTATTCTCGGATAATGTATACTGCTTTACACCGCAGGGTGATGTAAAGAATCTTCCGGCTGGATCCACACCGATTGACTTTGCTTACAGCATTCATTCAGCAGTAGGAAACCGCATGAAGCAGGCAGCAGTTAATGGCAAGATGGTTCCTCTTGATTATAAGATTCAAAATGGTGATCGAATAGAGATTTTTACTTCTCAGAACGTCAAGGGACCTAGCCGTGACTGGCTAAATATCGCAAAGAGTACACAGGCTAAAAATAAGATTAATCAGTGGTTCAAGCAGGAAGGACGAGCTGGAAATATCACCAGAGGAAAGGAGCTTGTGGCCAGCTGTGCCAAGGGCAAGGGTTTTGAGATCAGTGATCTGACAAAGCCGGAGTTTACAAAGAAGGTTGTCACAAAATATGGCTTCCGCGATTGGGACTCTATTTTGGCAGCAGTAGGACACGGCGGACTTAAGGAAGGTCAGATTGTAAACAAGCTGATTGATCTTTATCAGGAATCTAAGAAAAAAGCACCGACAGATGAGCAGGTTTTGGCATCTGTAATTGAAAATAATAAGAACAAGCCAGTCAAGATTCGCAGCACAAACGGCGTTTTAGTCAATGGTGTTGTTGATGTCAATGTTCGTTTTTCAAGATGTTGTTCGCCAGTTCCTGGTGATGAGATTGTTGGCTTTATTACAAGAGGACGCGGTATTTCTATTCACCGTACAGACTGTGTAAATGTCATAGCGCTTCCAGAGTCTGAAAAGTCACGTCTTGTCGATGTTGAGTGGCAGCAGGAAAGCTTTCATTCTAATGAGAAGTTTATGGCAGAGATCAAGATCTTCTGTAATAATCGTATTGGTATTTTTGCAGATATCTCTAAGATTTTTACAGAGCGTGAGATTGACATTGCTTCCATGAGTTCTAAGACAAGTAAGCAGGGAACGGCAACTATCAACATGTCATTTGAAGTTGGTGGTGTAGATGCTCTGCAGCAGCTTATCAATCGCCTGATGGCAGTTAACAGCGTAATTGATATTGAACGTTCTAATGGATAAAACAATGATGTTATGCAAAGATTGCAGGCAGGGTATTGGCCCTGCCTGTTTTGTGTAGTGTTAACTGGCAGATTGGCAGCCCGTTTAAAAAGAAAGGACAGGTAACATGATGAGAATAGAGACAATTATGGTAGGTCAAATGGGGACAAATTGCTATTTGGCATGGGATGAAGAAAGCAAACGCGGATTTTTAGTGGATCCAGGTGAACAGGCAGATAAAATTATTCGTGTGTGCAGCCGCTATGAAATAAAGCCAGAGGCAATACTTTTGACACACGGTCATTTTGACCACATCATGGCAGCAAAGAAAGTGAAGGAATATTATCAGATTCCTGTATACGCCGGCATTCATGAAGAGGAACTTTTAGCAGATTCCCAGAAAAATCTTTCTGCGATGTGGGCTGAGGGTTTTACTATGGAGGCAGATGAGCTTGTTGTTGACAATCAAAAGCTTGAGATTGCCGGAATGAATATTACAGTGATTGAAACACCAGGTCATACACTAGGCGGTGTGTGCTATTATATAGAAAAGGAACATGTGCTGTTTGCGGGAGATACGCTGTTTTTCGAGAGCTATGGAAGAACAGATTTTCCTGGCGGAAGTATGTTTTCTCTGATTCGTTCTCTTGGGAAAAAGCTATTTGTACTGCCAGATGAGACAGATGTATATCCGGGTCATGGACAGGCGACCTCGATAGGTTATGAAAAAACACATAATCCGGCAGCAGGAATGCGATAAAATTAAAAGGAAAGCAAAGGAAACGATATGATTTATTTTTATTTGGAATGCGATGCATTAGATAACGATATCCGAAGCCTGTTCATGGCATTTTATCCGGGACGGGCAATTAAAAGAATTGAAACAAAGGAATATGCGTGCGCAGAGGGTGATTTGTTTCTTCGTGTGTGCATGAGTGATTGTGCAGAAACACAATGTTTAGCAAACGAGGATAACACTAAAAAGAAGATGACAATGGAGCTTGTGCAGGATGGCACATTGCTTGACGATGCATGTGAATGTGAATTGTCAGATCGAAAGGACACTAAAACGAAGGCAAAATGTATGCTGTATTGTTTACTCTCTAAGCTTACAAAAAAAGAGCTTCCATGGGGAACATTGACAGGCATCCGACCGACAAAGATTGCAAGAACCATGCTGATGGAAGGTGCTTCTGATGAGGAATGCATAGACTACATGAAAAATCAGATGCTTTGCGGTGAGGAAAAAACAATGCTAAGTCTTGATATCGCAAAGAGAGAAATTAAGCTGCTTGATTGTCTGGACTATGAGGATGGATATAGTTTGTATGTGGGAATTGCATTTTGCCCGACAACATGTGCATACTGCTCATTCACATCATATCCAGTGAGCCGCTTTGGTGATCGTGTAGATGCATATCTTGATTCAATTGAAAAAGAGATTGATTATGTGGCAGAGGCTTTTAAAGATAAGAAGCTAAACACAATATATATCGGTGGAGGTACGCCAACTACATTAGAGCCAGAGCAGTTAGAACGTCTTCTCTCAAAGATTGAGAACTCCTTTAATTTGTCTTTCCTTCAGGAGTGGACAGTTGAGGCAGGACGCCCAGACAGCATCACACGTGAAAAACTTAAGGCAATAAAACGTCATCCTGTGACACGTATCAGTATCAACCCACAGACAATGAAAGACGAGACACTAGAACTGATTGGACGAAGACATACAGTTTTGCAGGTAAAGGAGGCCTTTTTGCTTGCAAGAGAAGAAGGCTTTGATAATATTAACATGGACATCATTGTTGGACTGCCGCAGGAGACAAAAGAAGATGTTGAGAATACGCTGGAAGAAATCAAAAAGCTAGGACCAGACAATTTGACAGTTCACTCACTGGCTATTAAGCGTGCCGCAAGATTAAATACTCAGAAGGAAGAATACGCAGGTATGAAGAGTGTCAATTCTGAAAGCACAATGGAGCTGACACAAGATGTCGCAGAGGAAATGGGTATGAAGCCGTATTATCTGTACCGCCAGAAAAATATGACAGGAAATATGGAAAATGTCGGATACGCAAAGCCAGGAAAAGAAGGAATCTACAACATCTTGATCATGGAAGAAATGCAGACCATCGTAGCACTTGGTGCAGGAGCCATCACAAAGGCGGTATATCCAAACGGCAGGATCGAAAGATGCGAAAATGTCAAGGATATCAAGACTTATCTGGAAAAAACAGACGAGATGATCGA
>CAKQXY010000078.1 GCA_934292725.1 uncultured Lachnospiraceae bacterium | reverse complement strand
TTAAATTCCGTATTCATTAAATAGTTTAGCTCGAAATGTTTGATCTGCAATCGCTTTTGGAATTTCAGATCCTCTATTTTCTTGTAATAATTTCTTATAAAGCGTATTAACACGCTGTTCACCGTCTTTTCTAGCTGAATTTATGGAATCATTCCAGTCACGGATTGCTTTTTCACGATTTCGATACATAGCCATTAATGTTTCATCGCTGCTGGCTTTTTTCAGACGCTCATATGCTTCCTCAAATGTTTTGTTTTCTTCAATCAATTTTTCATACACCTCCTTTTGATCAGAGTTGATAAATAGTGCCCACTGATCTCGTGCAGTTAAGCCAGAAAGATTAAGAGTTTCAACTTCTTTTGTTTGAGATAATTCATTGACTGCTTTGCGTAACTCAAAAAATGCAATCTTAAAATTTTGTCTGTAAGTTTCGTTTGTTTCTTCATCCTTAAGAATAAAGCTTCTGTAGTAACGGGAATCTTCGTATAAGTCGAAACACAACAGATTTAATCCGTAGACTGGTGCAGTTTTGGAATAATCATCTCCGGTATGCAATTGTTCTGTACAAAGCTGGCAGGTATAATACAAGGCGCGCTGCTCCATGTTGTGGCGATTCAATACTTGGATTTCGATATCAATAAGACTTCGATTCGCTAACTGAACTCTTATATCCAGTATACACATTTTATCATCGAGATATTTCGGATCAATGATTGGATTTAAAAGAGTGATCTGCTCGGTAGATTGAATATCTAATCCAAGAACATCATTTAAAAATACACGAAGAATTGGCTTACTTTCTTCCTGACCAAATACCTGCTTAAATACAATATCAGAAGTCAGGGGCAGCAATTGTACAGTTTCTGAGTTATCGTTCATCAATAAGTCCTCCATTTTATGTAATACCCGAATTTCGGTACTTATCTGATGTATTTTGTGTTATCCAGCGGTTTTCTTTTGTACCTTAGAATGTTCCTTTCTGGTATGAGAATATCACGGGTTTGATATTTTTGCAAGTATTTGTCGATAAAAACCATATTTTTCGCTGGTTTAATGGTCTCGATTTTCTTTACCATTGAATTTTTTACGGAAAGATATGATAGATGAAGACTGAAATGGTATCGGCACGGCAGGAGTGAATCGCCTATAGAAGTCTACCGTGCGGTGGGAGGAAGTTTGAGTATTATTGGAAAGCAGTTGTTTGAACAGTAAACGAAGGAGGCGATTATCATGCAATATGCCAGAAAGTTAAGAAAAGGTGACAAGGTAGCAATTGTTAGCTTGTCAAGCGGAATGTTGGGTGAAGAATTTTGTAGTCACAACATAGAAATCGGTGTAAAGAGATTAAAAGAAATTAGCACCCTCAAAGAGAAAGGTGTATTTGATGTTGTTGGCGGTGTTTTGGTTGGAAAACCGTAGGATGAAGCATAATACGATGAGAAGATTGTAGAACTTGGAAATATTACATTCCTTCTTTCAATTGAAGGAACACCTGAGACAAATGATAGTCGTCGCGGCAATGGACATTATGCAGCCGTTATAAAGGCAATGGATCTTTTGAAGAAATATGGTATCGTATTTGGTACTTCTATCAAAAAAGCTAAGTTTCCCTTACTCAAATGACTCTGACTGCTTGACATATACACGCGAAACAGATACAATATAGATGTATGATAAAGAGTTTTGCAGAAAAAGAAACAGAAAAAGTATACAACCAAATTTTTTCGAAGAAGTTACCGCAGACAATACAGCGTATAGCATTGCGGAAATTGATGATGATCGACAATGCAAGATGTTTGGAGGATCTGAGAGTTCCGCCAGCGAATCACTTGGAATTGCTGCATGGTGATCGTGAGGGACAATATAGCATTCGTATCAATATTCAATACCGCATTTGTTTTAATGTTGATGGAGATGATTTCTTTAATGTTGAAATTGTGGACTATCATTCGTAAAAGTGTATATACTGAAATTAAATCGGAAAGGAAGGCTTATCTATGGAATATATTACAACTCCTACAGTAAGTGAAATATTAAGAGAAGAGTTTATGGAGCCGTTGGGTATTTCAGCGTACCGTTTGGCGCAGTCAATCAATGTTCCTGTGTCTCGGGTGCAGGATATCCTGCATGATCGAAGGAAAATTACGGCAGATACTTCGCTTCGACTGGCAAAATTTTTTGGAGTATCTGATCGCTACTTTCTTGATATTCAAAATGATATTGATATACGAAATTTAAAAATTCAGTTGGCAAATGAAATTGCCAAAATTCCGGTTTGTCAGGTTGGATGACAGCTGCGCCCTTACAAAAGCAAAATGGAATCGGATTATCGTATTAGAAAAGCAGTGGGTACGTTGGCTTAATTGCTACTCTTGTAAGAAGAGTAGCCTATTTTTACAGTGATGTTAAAGCTCCCACGTAAATAGGTAGCCGCCGAGGTTATCTTCGGATACTGTTACATGTTTCCAACCGGATGGCGCGTCGATGGCTGGGCCGTTCTGGTGAGAAATTAGATAAGAACCATACTGATAAAAGGAACCTGGTTCCAACAAGTCAATATACTCTTCGAGAGTCAGATATTCGTCCATGATGATCTGGGAATGGGGAAGGCCGACATAGCGCAGATGCCACGGTTCGTAAGGGATGCCAGTTTGCTTTTCTCCGTAGGACGGATAGCGGACGATAAAACCATAATCTCGGCAGTTGGTATCAACAAAACGTCCGGCTGCCGATTTTGTAAAGGCCCATCCGCCGAACTGCGGAACATAAAGATCGAGTGCAAGACCTGCCTGATGCTCGCTTGCGCCGATTTCAGCGGCAACCGCGCTGTTTTCCTTTGTTTTCTCTTCTTGTTCTTTGGCGGTACGGTATGCTTCCCGCACATAAAGCGGTACGTCAAACTGCTCACGTACAGCGGCAGACATGGCTGCGTAAGCGTCCTGAATGCAGGAATTCATCTGTACATCCGTATCTTTATAGTAAGAGATTTCCGGCTGAAAAGAATCAGAAAGAGGATACTCGTCATTGATCAGCATCAGCGCCTGATTCTTTATGCAGTTCGGATCAGAAAGAAGATCATCAAGCTGGACGGTGTATGATGAGACGGAAACAGTCTGTGGGAGACTGCGTTTATGAAACGTGGCAGCGAGATCATTTTGGAGACGGAAGAGAAGATTTTGGTGACTGAAAAAGAAAAGAATACTGAAGCCGAGAACCAGAATAAGGAGAATCGGCAGCAGAATGAAAAGGATGCGTCTGGTACGGCGCGTCTTTTTTTTCGATATAGTTGCAGTAGTCATAGGATATTGTTCCTTTCTGAAAAGTGTAAGATGTGACTAGTATAGCAGACAGAAACAGGGAAAAAAAGGGGAGAGCCAAAACCTTATAGAAATCTTAAAAAAGAGTTTTGAAAGTCCTATTTTTGTTGTATAGTAGAGTGTTGACGCGGTAAAGAAAGTCTGATATACTTGTGAGCAACGGCGGTTAGCCGTCTAACATAGCAAAAAAGGCTGCTTCTGCAGCAGAATGTGAGGAGAAGGATGGGAGTATTATACTATAGCACCAGAGGAGACAAGCAGGCATATACAGCATCACAGGCAATTCTGCAGGGATTGGCAAAGGACGGTGGATTGTTCGTTCCGGACGCACTTCCAAAGCTCGATAAGACAATGGAAGAACTTTCAGCCATGGATTACAAGGAAGTGGCTTACGAAGTTATGAAGCAGTTTTTGACAGATTATACAGAAGAGGAATTAAAGACTTGTATCAAAAATGCCTATAATGATCGCTTTGATACACCGGCAATTGCACCGACTGTAAAGAAGGCAGGCGCATATTATCTTGAGCTGTTCCACGGCCCGACAATCGCATTTAAGGATATGGCGCTTTCAATCCTTCCTCATTTAATGGTAACGGCAGCAAAGAAGAATAATTGTGATAAAGAAATTGTTATTTTGACTGCAACTTCCGGTGATACTGGAAAGGCAGCTATGGCAGGATTTGCTGATGTACCAGGAACAAGAATTGTTGTATTCTATCCAAAGGGCGGTGTCAGCGCTGTTCAGGAAAAGCAGATGGTAACACAGAAGGGAAAGAATGTAAAGGTAGTCGGCATTCATGGAAACTTTGATGATGCACAGAGCCGTGTAAAGGCACTGTTTGGTGATAAGGAACTCGAAAAAGAGCTTGCAGAAGGCGGCTTTCAGTTCTCATCCGCAAATTCCATTAACATTGGCCGTCTTGTTCCACAGGTTGCTTATTACGCATATGCTTATGCAAACCTTCTTCGTGACGGTGAGTTAAAGGATGGCGAGCTGTTAAATGTAGTTGTTCCGACTGGAAACTTTGGAAATATCCTTGCTGCTTACTATGCAAAGAACATGGGTGTTCCGATTGGAAAATTGATCTGCGCATCAAACGACAACAAGGTTTTATTTGACTTCTTTAGAAGCGGCAGCTATGACAGAAACAGAGAGTTTATTTTAACAACATCTCCATCTATGGATATTTTAATTTCCAGCAACTTAGAGAGATTGATTTATCGTATCGCAGGTGATGACTCAGCTGTAAACGCTGAGCTTATGGCATCATTGTCTAAGGATGGAAAATATACCATCACAGAGGAAATGGCAGAGAGACTTGGCGATTTCTACGGAAATTACGCAGATGAGGCAGAAACAGCAGCCCAGATTAAGAGCGTATACGAGAGCGACGGTTATGTGATGGATACTCATACTGCAGTAGCCTCTGCCGTATATGAAAAGTATAAGGCTGAGACAGGCGATACCACAAAGACATTGATCGCTTCCACCGCAAGCCCATATAAGTTTGCCAGAAGCGTTATGTCTGCAATTGACAGCAAGTATGAAAACGGTGAGGATTTTGCTTTGATTGATGAGCTTTGCCGCATTTCTGGTGTAAAGATTCCGGCAGCAGTAGAGGAAATCCGCAGCGCAGCCATTCTTCATAATACTGTTGTAGACAGAGATGAGATGAAGCAGACCGTGCTTGAGTTTCTTGGACTGTAATATGATACTAGGGTCGAAAAGTCACAAGCTGATCATGCTTGCATGAAAAGCTTGCGATCTTGAGACCCGACAAAACATGAGGATGCAGCGATTTTCATCGAAAATCAGCGAATCCGAATGTTTTTAGAATTGCGAGAGCTGCGAAGCAGCGGAGCAATTCGTAGGTATCATTTCATTATATAGATCACTCAGGGAGGTTTAATATGGCGAGGCTTCTTGTGGTAGACGATGAAGAAAAAATTCGTTTAATCATTCGAAAATACGCCGAGATGGAAGGCCATCAGGTTACAGAGGCAAAGGATGGAATTGAGGCAGTTTCCATTTGTGCACTAGAAGATTTTGATGTGATAATACTTGATGTTATGATGCCGGGAATGGATGGTTTTGCAGTGTGTAAGCAGGTGCGCCGTTATAAAAAGATTCCGGTTATTATGCTGTCAGCCAGAGGCGAGGAGTATGACCGCATCAAAGGCTTTGAGCTGGGTGTTGATGATTATGTAGTAAAACCATTTTCGCCAAAAGAACTTATGTGCCGCGTGCGCGTTGTCGTGCAGCGAAACAGCGTATCAGGTACTGCGTATACAAAATCTGCATTGCAAAGTTCAGCGCAAGCAGGGCAGAGTGAGAAAAGCCAAGATATTGAAGATTCTCTTACAGATCGCAAGGTGTACCGTCATGGCGATTTGGTGGTGGACTTTACCGGAAGAAGCGTGATGATAAAAGATCACAGGCTGGATTTGACACCAAAGGAATATGATTTATTGTTCTATTTGGTTGAAAACAGAAATATTGCACTTAGCCGTGATCAATTGATTACAAATGTATGGGGATACGATTATTACGGAGATGACCGCACGTTGGATACACATATTAAACGTCTTAGAAGCAGTCTTGAGGAATATAGAAGTTGTATCGTAACGTTAAGGGGAGTGGGGTATCGTTTCGATGATCATATTTAAAAGAAAACATTTGAGTATTAAGTGGGGGATATTTGCCGGACTTCTTGTCTTTTTGGCAATTCTCCTGCTTTTGCTGTTTTTACTGCAGACAGTTTATCTGGATGATATCTATAAGGCAGCAAAAAAGAATACACTGAATAATGCGAATGACAAAGTAGTGCAGGTTTTGGAGAAGCAGCTGGGAAATCTCAGTACGATAGAACAGCAGCTTGACCAAATTACCGCGGAATACGATATTGACATACAGGTTTCTGGGGAGGATGGAACGCTTCTTTACAGTTCGCTTCGCATGTATGAGAATACACTTCCAAAACAGTTTTATCAGGACTTTTACAAACGAGCAGAAAAAAATGGCGGAAGTTTTACAGAAGAAATCGCAGGAGACATTCAGAGAGATCCATTTGATTTGTTTGAAGGAAATGTGGAGCCGCCTGAAAAGCCAACCGATGAGGAGAATGAGGCTGTTTTGCCGCCCGAAAAGCCAACCGGTGACGGAAACGAGGCGGGTCAATCTCCTAAAAATGAGAATACTGGAAATGGAGTCGGTTCAGATCATACACCACCGAGTGGAACTGCACAGGAAAGCATGTTGAGCGTAAGAATTTTGACAATCAGCAGTACACCATATCTTACAATTGTAAGTGCACGCCTCACACCAGTAAGTGCCACCGTGCAGATGATTCGTCAGGAACTGATCTTTGTCTCTATTATTATGATTATTTTGGCACTTGTGCTGGCTATGGTGATTTCACGCCTCATCTCAAAGCCACTAAGCCAAATGAATGAGAGTGCAAAGGAACTGGCAAAGGGCAACTATGATGTTGAATTTCATGATCAGAGCAGCCTTGAGATAAGTGAACTGGGGAACACATTGAATTACACGGCAAGGCAGCTTAAAAAGACTGAGCAGCTTCAGCATGAGCTTATTGCAAATGTGTCACATGATCTTCGTACACCGCTTACAATGATTCAGGCATATGCTGAGATGATGCGTGATATCCCAGGTGAGAATACACCAGAAAATGTACAGGTCATCATTGATGAGGCAGGTCATCTGACAGGTATGGTTAATGATCTTCTTGATATAAGCAAGCTTCAGGCCGGCGTAACGCAGCTAAACAAGGCACATTTTAATCTGACAAAAAATTTGCAGGCAGCAGTGCAGCGCATTGGCAGAATGGCGTCAGCAAACGAATTTACGATTGAGTTAATTTGTGATCATGATGAAGAAGTTTTTGTAGATGCTGATGAGTTTAAGATATATCAGGTTGTTTACAATTTGATCAATAATGCGTTAAATTATTCGGGAGATTCAAGACACGTTATCGTGCGTCAGGAATGTATCGGTGATACTGTGAAGGTATCGGTGCAGGATTTTGGACCAGGTATTGCAAAGGAAAATTTGCCGCTTGTCTGGGAACGCTATTATAAGGTAGATAAGGAGCACCGGCGAAGCTTTAATGGAAGTGGACTTGGCCTTGCAATTGTGCGAAAGATTTTAGAACTTCACAATGCACAGTACGGTGTTGACAGTACACTAGGACAAGGAAGTACGTTTTGGTTTTGCCTGAAAGTATCAGATGAGTAATGAACACATTAGAGCGAAAGATAAAAAGTAAGAATAAAAAATAGAAACGACAATACGAAAAAGGGAGGATATATGATAGAAGAAAATAAGTCTTCGATGAAAAACAGTGTCAGAAGACTAGTTATAGCAGGAATTGGTGTATTGATCCAGATTATCTGGGTAGTGGTGCTGGTAATGCGTTTAAACCAGTATTCACAAATTATCACATTATTAACAGTAGCTATTGAGCTTGTGCTTGTGTTAGCTGTATATAGTATGGATACCAATGCTGCATTTAAATTGCCATGGATTATATTGATTACAGTGGCGCCGATCATTGGAATATGTGTGTTCTTTTTGTTTGGACGATCAGGGGCAACAAAAAAAGTGCGAACACGCTATCGCAAAATTGATCAGCAATTGTTTGCATATCTTAATCAGGACGAACAGATTATTGAGGAACTTTCAAAAAAGGATGAGCGGCTTGCAAATGACTTTAAATATTTGTGGAAATGCGCATCAAGTCCTGTTTACAAAAATACAGATGTGAAGTATTATGGAGATACCTGTGATGCAATGGCAGCTCAGCTGGAAGATATGATGAAGGCAAAGCAGTTTATCTTTTTGGAGTACCATGCGATTGAGATGGCAGAGTCTTTTCAGGCATTGCGCAAGGTTTTGATGGCAAAGGCAAGAGAAGGCGTAGAAATTCGTATTTTGTATGATGATGCCGGCTGTATAGGATTTTTAAATCCGCGTTTTATCAAATACATGGAAAGTATGGGGATTCAGTGCCGTGTGTTTAATCCGATTATGCCGGTGCTTAATATTTTCATGAATAATCGTGATCACAGAAAGATTACCGTTATTGATGGAAAGGTTGCTTACACGGGCGGCTATAATTTAGCAGATGAATATTTTAATATCACGCATCCATATGGACAGTGGAAGGACAGCGGAATACGTTTTGAGGGAGATGCCGTGCAAACTGCAACTATTCTGTTTCTGGAAATGTGGAATGCACTTAAAGAACAGGATGTCGATATTGAAAAGTATCTTCCGGTATATCCATATAAGGCAAAGGAACAAGGCTTTTTTGCGCTTTACGGTGATAGTCCGCTGGATAAAGAACCAGCAGGTGAAAATGTTTATATGAATCTGCTGCGTCATGCAAAAAAATATATTTATTTTACGACACCATATTTGATTCTAAGCGATGAGATGACAAGAGAACTCACTGGAGCAGCAAAGCGCGGTGTTGATGTGCGAATTATTACGCCAGGCATTCCTGATAAGAAAACAATTTTTCAGGTAACAAAATCGTATTATCCGCAGCTCTTAAAGCATGGTGTTAAGATTTATGAATATACGCCGGGTTTCATGCATGAAAAGCAATGTATCTGTGATGGAGAGATTGTTGTAGTGGGAACGATCAATCTTGACTTTAGAAGTTTGTATCTTCATTTTGAAAATGCGGCACTTTTTTGTGGGTATGAAGCAGTTTCTCATGTCAAGGAAGATTTTGATGCACTGTTTCCAATCTGCAAGGATATGTCAAAGGAGCCATCTGAAAGGACAAGACGCCTTCGCTTATCACAGCTGATATTAAGGTTATTCTCACCTCTTATGTAATAACACTATATAAATAAATCCACGAAAGGAAAAAGAATATGTCTGTTTTATTTCCAAAAATCCCAGTTCTCCTGCATGGAGGCG
>CAKQXY010000077.1 GCA_934292725.1 uncultured Lachnospiraceae bacterium | reverse complement strand
GAAGGGATTTAAAGACATGGCTAAACTTGTATTTAACTATGGAGCAATGGGCTCCTCTAAAACCGCTAATGCACTTATGGTTGCATATAATTACGAAGAACGCGGGCAGCACGCTCTGATTTTAAAACCGGCTACTGACACTAGAGATGGCATTCACATCGTTTCTTCAAGAATCGGTCTTTCTAACACATGCCGCCTGATTGACGAATTTCTGGATGAGTTTACGAAAAATCCAGCCTGTGTACTAAATTACAATGCGATTATCGTTGATGAAGCACAGTTTGCTTCTCCTGAGCAAATTGATTTATTTTCTGATATCGTAGATACCTGGCAGATTCCTGTCTTATGCTACGGACTAAGAGCTGATTTTCAGAATAAATTTTTCCCTGGCAGCCGACGTTTAATGGAAATTGCCGATGAAATCAAGGAAATCAAAACGATCTGCTGGTGCGGCAAAAAGGCGACATGCAATGCCCGCTACGATGACAATGGCATAATAAAAGAAGGCGCCCAGGTTGTTCTTGGCGCCAATGACAAATATATTGCACTGTGCAGAAAGCACTTTAAGGAGGGAAATCTGGGAAAATGATTTATCATCTGGCAAAAGATCCTGATTCGTATCAGCGACTCTTTTATCAGCAAATTGGTCTGAAGCATCGTGATGCCAAGGCACCACAAAACGACTGGTCTGATGAAGCGATTGGCTCGATCTACACCTATGGAACTATGGATACGATTCAGTTTGGTATTGGCGACTATACAATTCCGCAAGATTTTCTTGCTGAATTTCAATATGATACTGAATATCTGCATGCCGGTATCATCTACGAAGGAATTACCTACTCTCTCGTTGAAAATCAAATGCAGCAGTCAGCAACGCCATCGCCTTTTCTTGCCATTGAACACGCATGCGGCGGCATAAACTGCTGGAGACGCGGTCAACACTTTAAGGGTGTTGAAATATCAATTGAAATGGAGTATTTAAAAAATAAAATTCTTCCTTATCTTGGTGTTTCAAATGATTCACTAGATTTTCTTGTAAAAAATGTCCGCCATGTCCATCTTCCCAAAGAGCTGACTGATCTGATTTTACAGATTCAGCGGCTTTTAGAGGCGCGTTCGATGACTCCAGAGCTTTTGCTTGCACTAGGCACCACATTTACCGCCCTTTTAATACGCCCAGACTTCAAACAATTTTTCTTCACTGGCACTGATGTAATGTCGGAACGCATCTTCGTTGGAAAACGTCAAATCCTCATTCGGCCTGATGATTATAAAAAAATAGTTGCAGCGCATGATCTTATGCGCGAAAAGGCTGATTCTTTTGTTACTATCTATGCACTCAGCCAGACACTTGGTATAGGAGAACAAAAATTAAAGGCTGGCTTTCAGCAGCTTTACCAGCAGACGATCTGGGATTACGCCAATCAGATTCGCATGACAAAAGCAGCTTCTTTATTGAAAAACACCGACAAAACTGTTGATGAAATCGCAAAGCTGACAGGCTACCAGAGTCCTGCCGCTTTTAGAACAATGTTTAAAAAATGGAGCCAAACTACCCCAAGGAAGTTTCGCTCCTATTTCTCAGGCACAGAATGATTTTTCGTTTTGTGCCTCTTTATGATAGCGTCCCTCAGGCACAATCAATGGTGTACCTGATACAGGATCCTCTATAATCTGACAATCCAAACCATAAATTTCTTTCATCAGTTCTCTTGAAATAACCTTTGATGGTGCCCCCTGCGCAATAAGTTTTCCCTTGCTCATGGCAAAAATATGATCAGCATAGCGTGCAGACAAATTAATATCATGAAGAACCATCAAAATTGTCGTGCCTCGTTTCTTATTCAATTCCATCAAAAGATCTAATATTTCAACCTGATAAGCAATATCAAGATATGTGGTTGGTTCATCAAGCAGCAGAATATCAGTCTGCTGTGCAAGCGCAAGTGCAATCCACACACGCTGACGCTGTCCGCCGGAAAGTTCATCCACACAAGCGTCTGCAAGCTCGGTAATGCCCATCATCTCAAGTGCCTCTTCTACTGCTGCAAAATCTTCTTTTTGCAGACCACCCAAAAGCTTTCGATACGGAAAGCGTCCTCTTGCGACAAGATCCGTCACCTTAATGCCTTCTGGGACAACTGGTGACTGCGGAAGAAGTCCAAGCGTTTGTGCCATCTGCTTTGATGGAATGGAAAAAATGCTTTTTCCGTCTAAGAGAATGCTTCCCTGCTCTGGCTTTAAAAGTTTCGCAAAAGTCTTTAATAAAGTAGATTTTCCACATCCGTTTGCTCCCAGAATGACACTGATCTTATTTTGCGGAATT
This sequence comes from uncultured Lachnospiraceae bacterium, assembly GCA_934292725.1. Lineage (GTDB taxonomy): Bacteria > Bacillota > Clostridia > Lachnospirales > Lachnospiraceae > Anthropogastromicrobium. The sequence goes on along the minus strand of CAKQXY010000077.1, from coordinate 7,895 downwards.
GTTATGCTAACATCAGAAACTATTGTTTTTCCATCATAGCCTGCAAAGAGAGCATCTGCTGCAAGTTCTATATTTTTCATAATCCTTTACCTCTTTTTGTTTTCAAGCTGACTGCCTTACGAAGTGTCCCCTCACACAGTCTCACTCTTTTTGTTCATGCGAAGCAGCAAAAAAATCAGATATGGTGCGCCAAGAATACCTGTAACAACACCAACCGGATAGCGCGATGGCAGTGCAAACTGACCAATCAAATCCGATGCAAGCACGAGAACACTTCCAACAAGTGCAGATGCAAGCATATTAGTACGTCCGCCTCCGCAAAGACGTGCCGCAATCGGTCCTGCCAGAAATGCTACTGATGCAATAGGACCAGTAACAGATGTGGCAAATGCAACAAGAAGAAGAGAAAGCAAAATGAGTGCCAAACGAACCATCTTTGACTTAACGCCAAGTGTGACTGCATGGCTTTCGCCCATTTGAAGCATTGCTAACTGCTTATCTAACAAAAAGATCATACATGATGCAGCGATCACAACAACAGCAAGTAAAGGTACATTTTCCAGCTTAACACCATTTAAGCTGCCAGACAGCCAGCGAAGCGCACTTGCCACATCATACTCAGATGCCTTAAGAAGCAGCCATGAAACAATTGCGTTCAAAAATGCCTGCATACCAATTCCTGTCAAAATCAAACGTGCATTTGAAAAACCGCCGCCTTGTGCCAAAAGATAAATTAGACAGGAAACAAGAAGACCAGATGCTACTGCAAGCAGTGAAACAATACTGCCAGGAAGCTTTAAAACAAGAATGCCAAACACGGCTGCAACACTCGCACCAGATGTAACTCCTATGATATCCGGGCTGGCAAGAGGATTGCCAAGCAGTTGCTGGAAGGTATTTCCTGCCATACCAAACGCAAAGCCTGCCAAAATCGCGGTCAACATTCTCGGAAGACGAAGCGTCTTTACCGTAAAGACAGCACTGCCTTCTACTTCATTTAGCGCATCCCACACTTGTCTTGGAGTATATATGGTATTTCCGTAAAGCATCATAAATGCAGCAAGCATAAGCACGAGTACAGCAAGCACAAGTGTAATCACTGTGCTTTTTCTCTGACGTCTGCGATATCCTGCCTCCACAGCCGACATTGAAGAGAAATCAAAATTCTTTTTCACAGTGACTTTACCTTTGCCTTTCTTATAATAATGATAAATACAGGTGCTCCAATAAGTGCCGTGACTATTCCAGACTCAAGCTCGCCTGGTCTTCCTAAGATTCGTCCCATCGTGTCAGCAAACAAAAGAAGTATTGCACCGCCAATCGCTGACATTGGAAGAATCTTTTTCATGTCTGGTCCAAGCACCATGCGAAACAAATGCGGCACCATCAGACCAACAAAGCTAATTGGCCCAGCCAGTGCCGTTGTCGATGCACAAAGAAGCACGCCTGCAAGTGATGCAAGTGCCCTTGTAAGCGGCACATTAAGTCCAAGACCTGTCGCTGCTTCATCACCAAGCGCTAACGTATTTAAAGGTGCTGCCATGCAGATACTAACAACAAAGCCTACAATAAAATACGGGCAAAGAAGACGAATATCTGCCCAGCTTGCACCGCCTACGCTTCCTGTCTGCCAAAAACGAAATTGATCCATTACCTGCGTACTAGGCAGCATAACAGTATTTACAAGCGACTGCAGCGCCGTTCCTGCTGCCGCTCCTGCAAGTGCCAGCTTAATCGGTGTAGCGCCATTTCCGCCGATGGAAGCCAATCCATAAACTAAAACTGCTGTTAAAGCTGCACCGGCAAAAGCCAGCCAGATATACTGATTTCCATTGCTTATGTGAAAGAAAGCAATTCCACACACAACAAAAAGAGACGCTCCGGTATTAACGCCAAGAATACTCGGATCAGCAATCGGATTTCTTGTCACTGCCTGCATCAGTGCACCAGACACACCAAGAGATGCTCCTGCCAAAATGCCAAACACTGTTCTTGGGATTCTAGCCCGCACAACGTTAATCTCAAAGCTGTCTTCTTTCAAATGAAAAAGACTTTGTATAACAGTGGGAAAGCCCACGGATTTTGCTCCGCAGGCTATCGATGCCAGCATACAAAACAGCAGCACTGCAAGTGATGCAGCTACTGTTAATATAAACCGTCTGTCTCTCATTTGATGTTCTCCGCTGCCTTAGCAAACATTTCCAGATACTCATCAATCTCATATGGGATAGAGAGAATGGACGGTGTTGAAGATGCTGCTAATGCAGATGTACTGTCAAGCACAACAACTGCACCATTTTTGATTGCTGGAATCTGGCTCATCAGCTTATCTTCCTGAAGTGTTTCTACCAGATTTTCATCACCGTAAACAACCATCATCTCGATATCATCTAACTGATCAGCATTTTCACGGCTTACAGTAATGCTGAAATCATTTGACTCTCCTGCCAGCTTCTGTACACTCTCCGGCAGAGTAAATCCAAGATCTAACAGATAAGCTGCTCTTGGGTCGGTCGGAAGATATACATAAAATGTGCTGAAATCATCAGCGCTGATCCAGCAGAATGCTGTCGGGATTCCTTCAAGTTCTGGATACTCCTCAAGCTTTTCGGCAATCAGATCTTCCACTTCCTTAACCTTCTTCTCACCCTCTGGCTTCATACCCATGCCTTCTGCATTCTCGATGGTCTGCTCTCTCCATGTGGTCTGCCATGGATTTTCCTTATATGGGATAACTGGTGCAATCTGGCTTAATGTGTCATAGTCCTCCTGAGTCATTCCAGAGTATGCTGCTAAAATCACATCTGGATTACAGTCACTAATCTGCTCAAAATCAAGTCCATCTACATCATCGAATACAACAGGCTCCTCTACGCCAAGATCCGCAAATGCTTCATCAGTCCAAAGATGCAGTTTATGATCAGTTACAAGACCATAATTAGCTGCTGAAACACCAACAGGTGCAATGCCAAGTGCTAACGGAGTATCCTGATTTCCCCAGCCAACAGTTGCAATACGCTCTGGCTTGCCCTCAATTACAGTCTCTCCAAATGCATGCTCAATGGTAATCGGGTAGGTGACCTCCTCACTGGTCTCCTCCTCAGATGTTACCTCGGTCACTTCCTCACTGCTTGCTTCCTCAGTTGCTTCTTTTGCGCTCTTTGCATAAGAAACGCCTGCCTGTGCAAACAAACTCATACCGGAAACTGCTGTACAAAGTGTGCCAAGAAAAAGTGCTTTTTTGATTCTCATAATTTCCTCCATATGTCAAACTTTAATTAGTGTTTTCTAACTTTCGGTAGGAGTATATCACGAGATTAACATTACGTCAATTCAGGCACCGTAAATAAAAGTTTTTCACCTGATTCAGTCGTTTTTTATTCGTAGTACTGTGCCTGAGCATTCCACATCTGGCGATACAGTCCGTCTTTACTAATCAGCATCTCGTGATTTCCCTGCTGCACAATCCTGCCATCGCAAAATACAATTATATCCTTTGAGAATCGGCATGCAGACAAACGGTGCGATATAAACAGAGCTGTTTTATCCTGCACAATCCGATGAAAATCGCTGTAAATCTCGCTCTCGGCAATCGGGTCTAGTGCCGCTGTCGGCTCATCGAGAATAACAAATGGCGCATCCTTATAAATAGCGCGTGCCATCGCTGTTTTCTGTGCCTCGCCACCAGAGATTTCCATGCCAGTTTCAGAAAAATCTCTATTCAGCATAGTATTTAAACCGTCTGGCATCTTATTATATAGGCGCATCAGATCCACACGGCGAATGGCATCCATCGCACGCTCCTCATCTACCTTTTCTCCTGCCGCAATGTTCTCCCCAAATCTGAATGAAAAAATTTTAAAATCCTGAAAGACAACTGCAAATAGCTTGCGATACTGTGCCTCTTCGTACTCCCTGATGTCCACTCCATTTAAGAGAATATGTCCTTTAGTTGGGTCATAAAGCCTGCATAAAAGCTTAATAAAGGTAGTTTTTCCTGAGCCATTCAGCCCTACAAATGCCGTACTTTCTCTGGCACTTATCTTTACATTGACGTCGCGCAGCACATACTGTTCTGTCCCTGGATATCGAAAAGATACATCTACAAACTCAACTTCCGGATTTTCCATATCAGTCAAACTAACAGGGCGAGACGCCTTTTTCATCTTATTTTGCAGACCCATGTACTCAAGATACTCATCCATCTGCATTCTGTCATGATGCAGTCTGCTCCATCCTGCAAACAAATCAGTCATTCCCTGAATGAACTGCTGCACAGCACCTGCATAACGCACGACATTTCCGATTGTAATCATCCCACCGTATGCACAGAACGCCACATACAGATAGATGATTCCGCCTACACACGAGGAAAGCATTCCCTGTAAGCCAAAATGACATACATCATTCTTGGCATATTGAAGCGTCATTCGTCTCCAGTTTGCATTCATCTGATCACCGTAATGTTCCATCATCGGCTCCTGATGAAAAATTCGAATATCCTTTCCTGCCTTTTGGGACAATACAACTTCATTCATCATATAGCTGTTTAAACGATTCTCATCTTCATGCTCATTGTGGATTGCCAAACGGCGTTTGCCTTGCTCTAATACAGAACGACGATTCAGATACAACACAGCAAACAGTGCCGCTATTGCTATGATTCGAAACAGCGTTTCCTGTGTCCCAGCTGTCTTTGAAAACTGTTTTGCAAAAAATGGACCGATTGTGATAATTGCTGCCGCCATACGAACTGCCGATGTCAAAAGAATTTCAAGCTGTGTCAAAAAACGCTCAAACACATCCTTCTCACGCTTTCGGTACTCATCCTGGCGTGCCCGAAGAGTACGCACGCGCTCATCCCCGATCTGCTCATAATCCATCTGCATTGTTTTTGTCATGATGGGTTCTGTCATTCGATGCTGCATGCCCCACCACATAATATTTTTCTTTTTTGTGACAAAGTGACGAAGAATTGCTGTGACAAAGCTCGCCCCTGTTCCTGTAAGAACAAGCAGTGCCATTTCCTGCATAGAACGTCCAGCATAGAGTGCATCTAGCAGCATTGATGAGAGAAAAATTGCAATAAATGGGAAAATGCCTTCCAGCAAGACACCAATCAGAATGATCTTCCATCCCGGATTGTATTCATTTAGAAGGTGGATCATTTGAATATACGTTGCCGCATCCTCACGAAACTGTGACTTTTTCATCTTCATGCGCATACCTCCTCTGCACCATCTTTGTTTACCCGATAATATTTTCCCTGTATCTCAAACAGCTGCGCATAACGGCCATTTAAGCAAATCAGCTCATCATGTGTTCCCTGCTCAATGATCGTTCCATCCTCTAACAGCAAAATACGGTCACAAAAACGCGTGCTTGCCAATCGATGTGAAATAAATACTGATGTTCGTCCTTCCACCATCTCCATATATTTCTGATAAATCTGCTGCTCGGCTAATGGGTCGAGTGCTGCTGTCGGCTCATCTAAAAGAAGCATCGGTGCATTTTTATAGAGCGCACGTGCCATCCAAAGCTTCTGGTTTTCTCCTCCAGAAAGTGCGATTCCATCATCAAGAATACTAGCGCCAAGCGGTGTATCTTCTTTTTTAGGCAAGCTGTTAACTTTTTGCCATAGTCCGGAAAGCTTTAAACATTCGCGCACCCGCTCACGGTCAATGTGTGTTCCAACATCGGATGCCACATTCTGGGCAATAGTCATAGGTAGAAGCTTTACATCCTGAAAAACAACTGCAAGCAATGAAAAATATTCCTCTTTACTATATTCTTCCTGTGGTCTTCCATTGATAAAAATCGTGCCCTGCGTTGGACGATACAGTCCACAAAGAAGTTTTACAAGCGTTGATTTACCAGCACCATTCAGACCGACAAGTGCGATTCGTTCACCTTGGCGCAGCGTGACATTGATATCCTTTATGGTAGGTTTTGTACTTCCCGGATAGGTGAAGCCTACGTGCTCCAGACGAATTTCAACTGCATCGCCTGCTAATTTATGCACTGCCTTGTCTTTTATTTCTGATTTTTCATTGATACTGTTGTCTTTTTTAGAAATAGTTCCACGAAAAGCTGATTTTTCCCATGAGTACAGAAACTGACGAAGACGCGAATAGTCAAAGCTTAGCCGTCCCAGTTTTTCTCTGCTGTCAAGAAGTGCGCTGCATGCCTCTTGACAGCTTGCCGCAATCGCTGTATACCAGACAAAATCTGAAACTGCCATATCGCCGTTTATAATTTTCCAAATAAAATAAAGATAAATTCCAAAATCACGTATAAAACAAAAAACTGCATCGCAGATATTAACTGCAAAATAGCCGTTCTCCCAATACTTCACGTAGCCGTCAGCTGTCGCCTGTTCTCTATGGAAAATGGCAGTCAGCCACCCAGCCAGATCATACATGCGAATGTCCTTGCCGCCGGCTAAATCACAAGCGCATTCCTCCACATATTTCATCTTTCGGCTTGCCTTATCTGCTTTGGGGCGAAGCTGTCTGTCATACGCTGCCGCACACTCCTTTAAACCTAAAATCAATAATGCAGGTACCCATACAAGAAGTACAGCCACAATGCTTTGTCTCATTAAAATCGCGCTGTATAAAACAAGTCCTGCTGCAGCAGTCAAAAAACGCTGCCAGATCATGGAGCCATCACGCAGGACGGAATTATTTCGATACAGCGAGTCAAATACTGCATGTGCATCGTCATTAAATTTTTTGCTTTCTAACACATCATAATCTACGTACAGTCTTTTCTTTAGCATACGCAGATTAAAATCATCCTCAAATGGTCCCTGCATACGTTTTATGTAGGCATCGAGTGCGCTTTTTATCATGTTTCCTACTGCCAAAATAAGAATCAATATACCTACCTGCAGCACAAGCTGCTTTAATTCAATATGCTCCTCCAACCCACAAAGCACCTGCTTGGGAAGTCTCGCATTTAAAAGTGGAAGCCCCACGGCAATTATAGAGAGGGCAATCACCGCTGCCGCCATGCGCGGCTCACGCCTAAACTGCTCCTTCCAGTGCCATGCAGCATTAGAAGTGAATGTGTATGTACCATTCGTTTTCATTTCAATTTTTTCTTTACTCATACTTTAGCTCCTTTTTTTCTGTTTTATATCACAAAAAAGAGCTTTAAGTAAACAGACAAATCACTTCCCAAAAAAGTGGAAGTGATTTGTCATGCTGACACAGATTCTTCAAAGAGGATAAAAATTAATCGTCTTTCAGATATTTATTTTCTCGCATTTTCAGTAAATTTATTAGCTCTTCTTTTCTATTAAATTCTGCAAAACGCTGTGCAGCCCAAAACTTTCTCTGGATTTTTTGATTATTTTGTTCTCTGTCAATTTCATAATAAGCCCACGCTTGGTTATATAACAAATTTTCAATATGAATTAAATTAAAATCATTTAATTCATATTGAAGATTCACGCTATCAATATAAAGTGCCTTTTTGTAATTCATTATATCTCCTAATAAGCGTGAATATTGTCCCAAAATAATAGCACTAGCAGAAGAATTTATTTTCAAAAACATTTGTTTTTTTTGGTAAACCGAACTCAATTTTTCAAAAAGTTCTTCCGATTTTTTCAGATTTCCCATATCATGATAAATATCTGCTATATTACTAATAATAATCCCCTCTTCACTTCTAATAAATGGAAGCTCTTCGAGTGAAAGCCATGAAAGTTCAAAAGTATAGGATAATGCTTCGTAGTATTCTTTTTCAGCTTCACACGCAGTAATCTTGTTAACTTCCAAGTCATACATAGCCTCTATAAACCGAATCTCCTGCTGTATTTGCGGTTCTTTATAATCTTCTGCCCCTATTTTAGTCTTTAATTGTTCCAATATATTTTGAGCATTTTT
>CAKQXY010000076.1 GCA_934292725.1 uncultured Lachnospiraceae bacterium | reverse complement strand
TGCTGTTCAGCTATACACTTCCTCGTTGCCTAGGTGTGTTCGGGACTTACACCCGTTAGAGCGCGCCCATGGCGCGCGAACTAATTAAGAGGATATGAGAAAATCACTCATATCCTCTTTTAAAATCTCAATATTTAATTTATAGGTAAAGAGTTCAAATTTTGTTTACTGTCTTTCCTGAAATTCCAGGCTCTGTCATCTGGACTGGATCCATAATCTCATCCATCTGCTCCTTTGTAAGAAGACCCTTCTCAATGATAAGCTTTCTTACGGACTCACCTGTTTTAATAGCTTCTTTTGCAATCTCAGCTGCCTTCTGATAACCAACATATGGACAGATTGCAGTGATAATTCCAACACTATTCTCAACAAAATAGCGACAGCGAGTTTCATTTGCTGTAATGCCGATTACGCAGTTATCTACAAATGTATTTACAGCATATGCAATCGTATCAATTGACTGGAACAGACAATAGAAAATGATTGGCTCAAATGCATTCAGCTCTAACTGTCCTGCTTCTGCTGCCATTGTAATTGTCATATCATTTCCAATAGCATTAAATGCTACCTGATTTACAACCTCAGGAATAACTGGATTTACTTTGCCTGGCATGATGGAAGAACCATTCTGTTTTGCCGGAAGATTAATCTCCCCAAAACCTGCTCTTGGTCCCGAAGACATAAGACGAAGATCATTTGCAATTTTTGACAGTGTAACTGCACATGCCTTTACTGCACCAGATACTGCTACGAAAGAATCAAGGTTCTGAGTTGCATCAATCAAATCATATGCCTGTACAAGATCCATGCCCGAAATCTCACTTAAATTTGGAACAATGCGGCGAAGATAAGATTCATCTGCATTTAATCCAGTACCAACTGCTGTACCGCCCATGTTCAAGGTGCGCATCTCATCCATTGCCTTATCCATACGATTTAAATCACGTAAAATTGCAACACTGTATGCTTTAAATTCCTGTCCCAAACGAATCGGCACTGCATCCTGCAGCTGTGTTCTTCCCATTTTGATAACGCCATCAAACTCATCTGCCTTCTGCTCTAAAGCACTGTGAAGACGAAGCAGCTGCTTTTTAAGCTTCTTTAACAGACGAAGAGATGTCATCTTTCCTGCCGTCGGAATAACATCGTTTGTAGACTGTCCACAGTTAACATGATCATTTGGATTAACAACGGAATAATCACCCTTCTTTCCGCCTAGAATCTCAATTGCTCTATTTGCAATAACCTCATTTGCATTCATATTTAAAGAAGTTCCTGCACCGCCCTGAATCGGATCAACGATAAAATCCTCACGAAACTTTCCTTCAAGGATCTCGTCACATGCCTGAACAATTGCCTGTGTACGTTTCTTGTCAAGAAGACCTGCCTCACAGTTTGTGATAGCTGCTGCCTTCTTGATGTAAGCCAAGCTGTTAATAATCTCTGGATGCATATTTAATCCTGTAATATGGAAATTCTCTGCTGCACGCAGTGACTGTACACCATAATAAACGTTTTCCGGCACATCCTTAGTTCCGATTGAATCCTTCTCAACACGAAACTCCATTTCTTGCTCTGTCATATCCTTCATCCCTTCTGTTTCCTTATATACCTTTTCATTCATTTTTTATTTCCTCCACTTTATCCCTAATGGTCCTTTGGAATATTTTTAAGATTTAATATCTTCCCCTTGCCTTAATTATAGGTTGTCAGTATAATATAATCAAATACATATACTTTTATAGTTATTATAGTGTTTAAATTATAGTATTTTTTATATTTTTTACAAAAGCAAACACGATAAGGATGGTACTTTTTATGTTTCAGGGAATGGAATATGTTTACCAAGTTTACAAGGACAAAAGTTTTTCCAAAGCGGCTGCGAACCTTTTTATTTCACAGCCTTCTTTAAGTGCAAATGTAAAACGCGTAGAAAAAAAGGTTGGTTTTCCTATTTTTGACCGCAGCACAAAGCCGCTTTCTTTGACGGAGTGCGGAAAAGAATACATCCGATGCGTTGAAGAAATCATTGCAGTGGAAAAGGGATTTTCGCAGTTTGTCTATGATTTTGGCAATTTGGAAACAGGAACTTTAACGCTTGGCGGCAGCAATCTGTTTTCATCCTGGATTTTGCCATCTCTCATCTCAAACTTTGCACCACGTTACCCAAACATTAGAATCAATTTAATTGAAGAAAATACTACGCAGTTAACTGAACTTTTACAGAAGGGTATTGTCGATCTGATTTTAGACAACACAACTCTTGACTCTGCTGTCTTTGACAGCAAATTATTTAAAGAAGAACATCTTGTGCTGGCCGTCCCACGCTCTTTTTCAATCAACAGCGAATTAACCTCCTTTCAGATTTCAAATGATCTGATTGAGAGAAAAGATTTCCAGATGGATTCTGTGCCAGTTGTTCCGCTTCGTTTGTTTTCAGATCTTCCATTCATTATGCTGCGAAATGAAAATGATACCGGCAGACGTGCCCGTCTAATTTGTCAGGACAGCAATTTCAAACCCAATATCATTTTAAATATGGATCAGCAGATGACTGCTTATAACATCTGCCAATCTGGTCTTGGAATCTGCTTTGTAGGTGATATTATTTTAAGCCGTATTCCGCACAACAAAAATGTAGTCTATTATAGGCTGCCCACGCAGCATAACACAAGACGCGTCTGCTTTTATTGGAAAAAAGGACGTTATTTTTCGCGCGCCATGGAAGAATTTTTAAATGGATGCTGTCGTATGGATGACACATCTAATTTCACTGATTGATCCTCACAGAATTTTGTATACGCGCACAAACTCTTTTGGTTTATGACTCATGTTTCTCCCATTTCAAATTTTCATGCCTTGTATTGCATTTTCATACAAAAATTGTTTCAGTTCTTCGCTTTTACCAGTATTATAATAATTCAGCAATAACGTATTAAACTGTTCCATGTATTTGTCTGTAATTGTCATAATACCAGAACCAGAAGAAACCAGAATCTTGTTTGCAAGCATTAAACTAGTACGTTTATTTCCATCCCAGAAGAATTGACCTCTTGCGCCCCATGTAAAAGCTTCTAACGCTTTATCTGTTGAAGAAACATCTGGTGCAGATAAAATACTTTTTAGTTCTTCTGCTGTTTTTTCTTTATCGGGAACAGGAGGCTCATAATCTGTTCCTGAAATTCCCACACTTCCAGTACGCAGCTTTCCCCATTCAAGTGCTTCATTTCTGGCAATATATTCATTTAATTTGCACCAATATTCAAAGGTTACTGGTTCCTTCACTGTATTTAACAAAAATTTCCATGCATCACGCATGTTTAAAATCGCCTGAATATCATCAAGCTGTACATTGGGTACATTCACGCCATTTAATATCGTTAGTGTCTGTGGAAAAGTCACTGCTCTATTTTCCATTTTCATCCCACAATATACATTTTCATCCCACTTCTTTTTTGCCAGGAACAAACTCTGTTCTGGCGTTAATTGAAATTTATCTTTAAATTTTGACATCATATATACACCTCTTTTCGTTTTCACCTCCACATTATAGCATTGTTTTATGTAGTTGTCATGTAGTTATGGTCATAAATTGCTGTACCAAAAAAGACCCCTGAAACTTTAGAGGTCATTCTCAAAAGTTTCAAGAGTCTTAATTTTAACTTATTTTTACGTAAGTTTGATATTACTTATTGTTTAATGCAGCCTGTGCAGCAGCCAGTCTTGCGATCGGCACACGGAACGGTGAGCAGGAAACATAGTTTAAGCCTACCTTATGGCAGAACTCTACGGAGCTCGGATCTCCACCGTGCTCACCACAGATACCGCACTTTAAGTTCGGTCTGGTAGCACGTCCCTTTTCAACTGCCATCTTAACTAGCTGGCCTACGCCCTCCTGATCAAGTCTTGCAAATGGATCGGACTCGTAGATCTTAGCCTTGTAGTAGGAATCTAAGAACTTACCTGCATCATCACGAGAGAAACCAAAGGTCATCTGAGTCAGGTCGTTTGTACCAAATGAGAAGAACTCAGCTTCCTCAGCGATCTTATCAGCGGTCAGTGCAGCACGCGGAATCTCGATCATGGTACCGATGTGATACTGCATGTCAGAATTCTTTTCCTTCTTAACCTGCTCTGCAACTTCTACAACAACGTCCTTAACGAACTTCAGCTCTTTCTTCTCGCCTACTAACGGAATCATGATCTCTGGAACGATGTCATAACCCTTCTCCTGTGCAACTTCGATAGCAGCTTCCATAACGGCTCTTGTCTGCATCTTAGCGATCTCAGGATAGGTAACAGCCAGACGGCATCCACGATGACCCATCATTGGGTTGAACTCATGCAGGGAATCACAGGTAGCCTTTACTTCCTCAACGGTCAGGTTCATATCCTTAGCCAGTGCTGCGATATCTTCCGGATCGGTAGGAACGAACTCATGCAGCGGCGGATCCAGGTAACGAACTGTCATCGGACGTCCCTCAAGAGCCTCGTACATAGCCTTGAAGTCAGCCTTCTGGAACTGAAGAAGCTCTGCTAATGCATCCTCTCTCTGCTCAACAGTCTTGGAAAGGATCATCTTACGGATCTTCGGGATTCTCTCCTCACCGAAGAACATATGCTCAGTACGGCAAAGACCGATACCCTCTGCACCAAGTCTTACTGCGTTTAAAGTATCTGCCGGAGTATCTGCGTTTGTACGTACGGACAGCTTTCTGAACTGATCAGCCCAAGCCATAACACGTCCGAAGTCACCACCTACAGATGCCTCAACGGTCTTGATGTCGCCCTTATAAATCTTACCAGTAGTACCATCCAGAGAAATGTAATCTCCCTCATGGAATGTGTAGCCACCTAACTCAAAGGTCTTAGCCTCCTCGTCGATCTTGATCTCGCCGCAGCCAGATACACAGCAGGTACCCATACCACGTGCAACTACTGCTGCGTGAGATGTCATACCACCACGAACAGTCAGGATACCCTGAGATGCATGCATACCCTCGATATCCTCTGGAGAAGTCTCAAGACGAACCAGGATAACTCTCTCGCCTCTGCCGCCCTTACCAGCAGCCTTAGCCTCATCTGCAGTAAAGTAAACCTTACCAGCAGCAGCACCTGGAGATGCCGGAAGTGCAGAACCGATAACCTCGCCTGCCTTTAATGCAGCGGTATCGAATGTTGGATGAAGCAGCTGATCAAGAGACTTTGCCTCGATACGGCATACAGCTTCCTCAGGAGTGATCTGTCCCTCATCTACAAGGTCACAAGCGATCTTGATAGCAGCCGGAGCGGTTCTCTTACCGTTACGTGTCTGCAGGAAGTACAGCTTGCCTTCCTCGATGGTGAACTCCATATCCTGCATATCATGGAAGTGATTCTCAAGGTTGGTAGCCAGATCCATGAACTGCTTGTAAACTTCTGGCATAGCCTGCTCCAGAGTAGAGATCGGCTGTGGTGTACGAACACCAGCAACAACGTCCTCGCCCTGTGCGTTTAACAGGTACTCACCGAAGATACCCTTTGCACCAGTAGATGGGTTACGAGTAAATGCAACACCTGTACCAGATGTCTCACCCTTGTTACCAAATACCATGGTCTGTACGTTTACAGCGGTACCCCAGTCACCCGGAATATCATTCATACGACGGTATACGATAGCACGCGGATTATCCCAAGAACGGAATACAGCCTTTACAGCCTCCATCAGCTGTACAGTAGGATCCTGTGGGAACTCGCTTCCCATAGCATCAAAGTAAACCTTCTTAAAACGAACAATCAGTTCCTTTAAGTCATCAGCGGTCAGCTCTACGTCGTAGGTTACACCTTTCTCAGCCTTGATCTCATCGATGATCTTCTCAAAATGGCTCTTCGGAACCTCCATAACAACGTCAGAGAACATCTGAATGAATCTTCTGTAAGAATCGTAAGCAAATCTTGGATTGCCAGTCTTCTTTGCGAAGCCTTCAACAGATACATCGTTCAGACCCAGGTTCAGGATGGTATCCATCATACCTGGCATGGATGCACGTGCACCAGAACGAACAGAAACAAGTAACGGATCCTCTACGTCACCTAACTTCTTGCCATTGTACTCCTCTAACCACTTTAATGCATCAAAGATCTGTGTCTGAATTTCATCAGAAATCTTCTTTCCGCAGTTGTAATACTCGGTACATGCCTCAGTCGTTACAGTGAAACCCTGTGGAATCGGCATGCCAAGACCGGTCATCTCAGCCAGGTTGCAGCCCTTGCCTCCGAGAAGATTTCTCATAGAAGCATTGCCTTCCTGGAACTTGTAAACCCACTTAGCCATTATAAACCTCCTAAAAATAAGGGATTGCTCCCGGTTTTCTTTTGTGTCCAAACAGATCTTTACTGTTTTCACAGACACTCTGTTAATATTATAACATAATCTGGCAATTAGTAAAGTGGAAAATCCTAAAAAATCTTGTATTTTTATTTTTCCTATAGTAAAATAGATGACATGGCTAGATGATTCTTGTTTTTTCTCAATCAATCTTGCTAATTTGCTGTATTTTGCAAACATACGTTTGCTATTTTGTATGTACTATAGAAACAGCAATCTCATACTTGTGTCTGCTTACACAAGCAGATTACGGAAAGGCATGGTAATTTATATGACAACTCCAATTCTCCCACATAATCACGGGGATATTCACAACGTTCTTGAGGCAATGCCATCTAAAGATACCTGTGCAGATATGGCCAGTGCCTTCAAGCAGCTTTGTGACGGTACACGTCTTCAGATTTTCTGGCTGCTGTGCCACAGTGAGGAATGCGTACTTAATATCTCTGCTGCTGTCGGCATGAGTGCTCCAGCTGTCTCACATCACCTTCGCTGTCTAAAAGATGCAGGGCTGATCACAGGAAGCCGACATGGAAAGGAAGTACATTATCACATTGCCTCCACCACACAGGCCGCGCTCCTTCATCATTTTGTTGACAGCTACCTGCATACCAGCTGTCCCGGTGAATTTGACAGTCAGGGAATTTCGCACGCACAGAGCGAACATTTTCAGCATGAATCCTGTTCATGCGGCTGCTCACATTCTGACAATAAATAATAGGAGGCTTTTCATGACTGTTTTACCTAAAGATCCAGTAATTCTTTTAAGCTATATCAATACGCAGCTTCGCGATTTTTATCCAAATCTTGACGAACTATGCAGCAGTTTAAGCGCAGATAAACAAACACTCTGCAGCACACTAGCTCAGATTGATTACTATTATGATGAAACATCCAATCAATTTGTTTAAATATATTTCATACAAACAAAGCTGATTTTTTGCACAGAAAGGCAGGTTTTTATGGCAGGTTCATCCTTCGGCACCATTTTTCGTATTACTACTTGGGGCGAGTCACACGGTCCTTCAATCGGCGTTGTCGTCGATGGCTGTCCGGCAGGACTTTTTCTCTCAGAAGAAGATATCCAAATGCAGCTAAACCGCAGACGTCCAGGACAATCACGCTACTCTACCCCGCGAAATGAGGCAGATCGCGTTCATATTCTCTCAGGTATATTTGAGGAACGCACAACTGGTACACCAATTGCTATGGAAGTAATTAATGAGACACAGCGTTCCAAAGATTATTCTGAAATTGCAAACAGCTATCGCCCTGGTCATGCTGATTATACATTTGATCAAAAATATGGTTTTCGCGATTATCGCGGCGGCGGACGCTCCTCCGGTCGTGAGACAATCGGACGTGTGGCAGGCGGTGCTGTGGCTATGAAGCTTTTAGAGCAGCTTGGCATCTCTATTACTGCCTATGCCTCATCTATTGGACCTGTTGTGGCTAAAACATTTTGTCCAGAAGAGATTGACAACAATCCATTCCATCTGCCAGATGCAGAAGCTACTGCAATGGCACAAGAATATGTTGACCGCATGATGGAAGAAAAGGAATCTTCCGGCGGTGTAATTGAATGCCGTATCACAGGTGTTCCAGCAGGCCTTGGCGATCCTGTATTTGAAAAGCTTGATGCTAATCTTTCTAAAGCGCTTGTCTCTATCGGTGCTGTTAAGGGAATTGAAATCGGTGATGGCTTCGCAGCAGCACATTCAGTTGGCTCAGAAAATAACGATTCCTTCTATATTAATGAGGATGGAAATACCGCCAAGAAAACCAACCATGCAGGCGGCATCCTGGGCGGTATAAGTGATGGTGATACCATTATTGTTCGTGCAGCAGTTAAGCCTACACCTTCGATCTTCCGTCCTCAGCAGACAATTTCACGCAATAAAGAACCGATGGAACTGACGATCAAAGGTCGTCATGATCCATTGATTGTTCCTCGCGCTGTTGTTGTCGTTGAGGCGATGTGTGCGCTTACCATTGCAGACAGTCTGCTTCTCAATATGACATCACAGATGGACGGTGTGCTTCGCTTCTATCACAAATAAGCAAGTGTATAATCGCATCATACATCCTTGTGATCACGAAAATAACATATCATTTCATTTGTCAGGCTCAGGTCATCATAAGAATCCTGAGCCTGATCAATTTTGTCGCGCTCGATCCACTCGGCAACAGCGAGTTCTTCCTTATCAAGACGAATATCCTGTTCGCCATCTGCCTCACAGAAAAATCCAGTCAGAAGCGTGTCTGTAAATGACCACGGCTGACTCTTGTAATAGCGAAGATTCTTTACTCTAATACCTGTCTCTTCCATTACTTCTCTTGCTACTGTCTGCTCAAGTGTCTCTCCAATCTCGGTAAAGCCTGCTACAAGTGCATATCTGGTATATGTTCTTCCTGCATACTTTGTCATAAGAAGCTTTGACCCCTTCGTTACAGCAATAATAACTGCCGGATTTATTCGCGGATACACTCGGCTGCCGCACTTCTCACAATAAAGCATACGCTCCTTATGATCTTTCTTTAATGAACCACCGCAGTGACCGCAGTAACGATTGTTTCTATACCAACCATCAAGCTGAAGCGCCGTAATTCCTGCAAAAGCAATAAAACGAGGCATTATCTCACGCATATCACGTCTGTTTTTCCATGCTCCCGTAAGTCCTTTTGTATTTTCAAGTGCCTGTAAGCGATCTGATGGACCAGATGTCATGTTGCTCTCATCCTCAATCAATCCCGTATCGTCCTTCCCTGTCATCTGCTTTAAAAAATAATGTCTTCCGTCAATGGCAAATAAATAAACAGCACCGTAAAGCGGCTCTGCAAGTTCCTTGAATGTTGGTATGTACCAGCTGTTCTTTTCTTTTTTATCTTGGCATAACAGCGCTGTTCCATCCTTTATGCAAATACAAAAATCTGTGATTTGTGGCTGATATTCAATGTAATGATTATCATATTGATGTGGTGTAATATCCTGTATCATGTTTTTTTCCTCCTGCAAATATCCTATCACAGTTACAAATCATATGCAATTAGTTCTGTTTAAACAGGAACCACAACATATAAACAAACATACCATATAAGGAGCAAACTTTTTGAGGATTCCTACATGCCAACTGTTATTATTGATCCCGGCCACGGCGGAATGGATCCCGGTGCTGTCTATAAGGGAAGACAGGAAAAAGATGACAATCTTAGACTAGCTCTTGCTGTCGGTGAACTGCTATCTCAAAACGGTGTTGATGTTTTGTACACACGCACAGATGATGTTTACGACAGTCCTTACAGAAAAGCAATGATTGCAAATGAAAGCGGTGCTGATTATCTGATCTCCTTTCACAGAAATGCTTCGCCAATTGCAGGAAACGCATCTGGCATTGAAACACTAGTCTATGCTGACCGCGGCGTAGCTGCACAAATGGCACGCGATATTAACAGAGAGCTTGCCGCACTTGGCTTTCGCGATATTGGCGTAATTGAGCGCCCCGGCCTTGCAATTCTTCGCCGTTCTCGCATGCCTGCTGTTTTAATTGAAACTGGTTTTATCGACAATGATGCTGACAATCTAAAATTTGACGATGAGTTTGAGGAAATAGCTGCTGCAATTTCAAATGGAATACTGGAAACACTTAGGAATGAGGGTCAGCTGCCTGATTCAATCTCATCAGCCTCTTATCCGCCTGAAAGCTCCAACAGCAGTCAAAATGAACGACCGCCTTCTCCTCTATCTGACAATACACCTGCCTCCAAACTTTACCGTGTTCAAGTCGGGGCCTTTAAAAACAGAAATTATGCCTACGAATTAAATTCTCAGCTTACAGAAGAAGGATTTCCAGCTTTTATTTTAATGGATGGCGACTTGTATAAGGTTCAAGTTGGCGCATTCTCCCGATTGGAAAATGCAATCCGCATGGAATATCGTCTGCGTGCTGCGGGATATGACACCTATATTACAACATGACAGTCATTGCAAGACAGCAAAAAATGGCCCGCCAAACAGCGGGCCTTAATAATTCTAGCTATTCGTCAAATAAATATATGCATCTTCCAAAGTGATATCATTATCCAGGACACAATTCTCATTTGGCTTTCCTTTGCTTAATACTTTCATATGAATTCCATTTTTTACATACTGCTTAGATGAAATAGAATAATTGGCTTCTAACAAACTGGCTTCTTCTGCATTTTGTACCGTACAACTCCAAACACATCCCTTTGCATTTTCCAGCAACCCACTCACGCTTCCGGAATATAAAAAACTTCCTTTTTTCATAATGGCAAGCTGTGT
>CAKQXY010000075.1 GCA_934292725.1 uncultured Lachnospiraceae bacterium | reverse complement strand
GTGGTTTATTGTTGAACTACTCTTCATTTTTCGGAACACGAAAAACTCCAAGCAGTTCAACAGGCTAAAGCCTATAATAAAATAACAGCACTGGCTTTATGTCAGTGCTGTTACTAAATCACATTGAAATCCATCCGAATGCATTTGCAACGGAGCTAATAAGAATAATTGCTGCAAAGATTGGGCAGATGTACTTGATCATCACGCAGAAAATCTTCTTTCTGCGAAATGTTCCCTCTCCATGCAAAACTTCTGCCTCGACTGCCTTGACTCCTGCTGCCCTTGACACAAGAAGACAGATCATGATCGCTGCAATCGGCATCATAACAGAGTTTGTCAGAAAATCAAAGAAATCAAGAAACTGCATGCCAATAATAGTTACATTTGCAAGCGGACCATAGCCAAGACAGGAAAGGCTTCCAAGTGATACCATGATCACTGCAAGTACAAGCGTAGCTTTCTTACGATTCCAGCCAAGCTCGTCCTCAAATGTGGAAACTGCACTCTCAGTCAGCGCAATGGAGCTTGTGACAGCTGCAAATAATACAAGCAAGAAGAATAAAATACCTGCTGCTGTTCCAAAGCCCATATTAGCAAATACCTTTGGAAGCGTGATAAACATAAGCGCCGGACCTGCCTGAAGTGCATCTGGATCTCCGCCGGAGAATGCAAATACTGCTGGAATAATCATAAGTCCTGCCATAATTGCAATCGCCGTATCAAAGATTTCAACATTTTTTGTTGAACCTTCAATGGCCACATCCTTTTTCATGTAAGAACCAAATGTGATCAAAATACCCATCGCAATTGACAACGAATAAAACATCTGTCCCATCGCTGATACGACTGTCATCCATGAGAAGTTTTCTACATTTGGAATCAGAAAATACTTCACACCTGCCATAGCGCCCGGTCTGCTCACAGAATATACTGCGATAACTACGGACAACACAACGAGGATTGGCATCATAAACTTTGATACGCGCTCGATTCCATTTCTAACACCTGCAAAGATAATCGCCAATGTAATAAATACGAAAATTAAAAAGCAGATTTCTGTGGCTGCACCACTAGAAATAAATGAAGAAAAATAACCGTCTGCTGCGACTGTCTCTGCATGTCCAATCACATACTCAAATAAATATTTGATAACCCATCCTCCGATTACCGAATAATATGGCACAATCAGAATCGGGATGATTGCGTTAATCCAGCCACCAAATGACAGCCATTTTGCCTTTCCAAAGCTGTGGAATGCACCGACAGGACTTTTTCCTGTCATTCGTCCTATTGAAGTCTCTGCAACAATCATACTGTAGCCAAAGGTCAGTGCTAATATAATATAAATCAGCAAAAAGATTCCTCCGCCGTATTTTGCTGCCAAATACGGAAAACGCCAGATATTGCCAAGACCTACTGAAGCACCTGCTGCTGACAAGACAAATCCTAACTTGCCAGAGAAACTGCTTCTTTTTTTGTTTTCATGTTTACTCAAAACTTCGCCCTTCCTTTTCTATTTGTAACTGTATTGCGCAGAATTTTACGCCATACCGTACCAGTATACACAAAAATATTTTACAGTGCAATGCTTACTTACGGATTCGTCACTTGTTCCACCATAAACTCATAAATCGCTTTACTTGTATAATAATCATAATGAAGTCCATCCATTGTGGCAAATACACCGCTGTCTAATCCGTTTTTGATATAGCTATACGCATCTATCACAGTCACCTTAGGATCAAGCATTTGTGTCAGCGCCGAGTTAAATGCCAGCACCTCACTGTTTTTTTGCTCCCAATGTCCGTTGCACGGTCCGATTGTCATATAGTAAATTGGAATATCGTATTGCTGTAAAAGACCATTTACATAATTAATGTAGTCGGAGGCGACATGAAGATCATTTACGCCAAACCAGATGACAAGCGCATCGGCCTCTTCAAGATGAGATACTGCATTAGGAATGCCAACTGCACGCATCCAGCTGCAGCCCTCGCCTCCCTTTGCCACTACAATGCTTTCGTTTGTATATCCTGTAAATGTTGCTTCGTCAATGTTATAAAAAACATGCTTTGGATACTCTGCCTCGTCATATATCTGTGAGCAGTAAAGACAAACTGTTCTTGAATCTCCTGTCAGCAAAATTTTTTTATCTCCTGCCAGACGAATCGGTCCGGCGCTGCTGTTTGCCTCTTCAACTGTCACCGTTCCTGCCGGGACAGCTGTAAAGCCAACCGTTTCCTTTTCCTTATCCTCAACAGATGCCGATGCAGACTCTTTTTCAGACAAAGCTTCTTTCGTTGACATCTCCTGATTTTCGCTTGCCTGCACACTTTTTTCTTCCTGTACAGAATCCTCCTGCAAAAGAGCTTCATAAACAGGCTCAAGCTTTGACTCTACTGCCTTACATCCCCCAATTGCTGTACAAAATGTAAAGATTGCTGCTGTCAAAATAACTTTTACTTTTCTTTTCATCCTAGTTGTCTCTCCTGATCTTTTGACCGTTTTGCCTGCTTTACTCATATTTTTGTACATCAGAGCGAACAGCCCAGCGAAACTTAGTTGAGCGTGCTCTTGGATTAGATGCACACTCCTTTGCAGACGGACGAATAACATCCTTTGCGATATCACTGTAAATTCCTTCTCTTGCATAATACTGGAATGATTTTTTTACCATGCGGTCTTCACCGGAATGGAAAGTTAATATAGCGGCCTTTCCGCCTGGCTTTAATATATGAGGCAGCGCCTCTAAGAAAGAATCTAACACTTCAAATTCACTGTTAACATCAATTCTAAGCGCCTGAAATACTCGCTGACATGTCTTTTTTACAGCTTCCTTCGGATTTTCCGGTTTTGTGCGAAGAACAACCTGCTCTACAATCTCCCTAAGCTGACTAGTTGTCTCAATTGGCTGCTTCTTTCTTTTTGCTGACATTATTGCTCTTGCAAGCTCTTTTGCAAGCGGTTCATCTGAATTTTCAAAAAGCATGCCCTCAATCTCTTCTGCATCCATTTCTTTTAGGCGCTCTGATGCCGGAACACCTGCCTGCGGATTTAATCTAAGATCAAGCGGTCCCTCCTCACGAAAAGAAAAGCCGCGCTTTGGATCATCGATCTGCATAGATGAAACGCCAAGATCAGCAAGCACAAAATCAAGCTTTCCAGCCTTTTTTTCAATCTCAGCAATATTTGCAAAATTCATCAGACAAACATCCCATACATTCTCACCATAACCCTGATCTCTCAGACGCTTCTTTGTTTTTTCTGACTCAATCGGATCAACATCAAGTGAGTACAAATGACCTTCACCATTAAGACAGTCAAGAATCTTCTGTGTATGACCTCCATAGCCAAGTGTCGCGTCAACGCCTATCTGGCCTGGCTTCACATCTAAGAAAGATAAAATCTCTTCCACACAGATTGGTCTATGTGTTCCTGCCGGGGTGTTTCCCTTTTGAATGATATGCTCGGCCGTCTCTTTATATTTTTCCGGCTGCAGCTCCTTATATTTTTCCTCAAATTTTTTCGGATATTTTCCTTTATAGCGCATGCGTCTTTTGTGCGGTGTCTGCATATCATCCCCAGTATGCACACTTGGTGTGTTTTTAATATTTTCCTTTCTGCTCTCTTCCATATATAATCAGTTCCTTCCTCTTTTATAATTTCATTTTATAATGCAATCTTTTTAATCGTACCACACAAAAAAAATTCTGTAAAGGAAGAAATCTGCGAAAAAAAGACTGACCAGTTTCCCGGCCAGTCTTTTGATTTATTATTTTCTAAGCAAGTAAAATACACTTCTGAAGAATCCCATGATCACGGCGCTGTATCCAGTGATTAAGAATGTCATAAATCTCCATTTTTCATTGAAGGAACCACCAATTACACCGCCTGCCACACATACGATAAATGCAATTGCTGCCCACAACAAAATATTGATTCCTACAAATATTACATGCTTCATTGATTTTTCTATATCTGAACTATTAATTGCGTACCACATTGATGTCATTTTCATAATGTCTTACCTCTCTTTCTGACACCAATATACTCTATTCAAACATAGCCTTCTATCTTTGTGCTGTAAATCAAATGTAAATTTTAGGAAAAATCTGTTGCCTTATTAATCGCAGTATTGGAGCTATTATCTGCATCATCTGTATCTGAAGCATTTGCATTTTCTTTTGGCTCACTATTCTCATGCTCCTCAAGAGTTTCCTCTGCGTCAATCTCTGCAATAATATCAGCTGGTCTTTCTTCATCTGCCTCATCTTCTGAGAAATTAACAAATGAAAGATGATCAAGTGTCTCCTCTGCAATGCTGACACAATTATCAACAATTCTGTCTAAGCTGTACATGATTGCAGAATAATCTTCTGTCATAGAAGCATCGCAAAGTCCCTCGTTGACACGCGCAATATGAGCACGCTTTAACTGCTTCTGTGCCTTTCTCATCTTATTCTTTTTCTTTACAACGGTGCGGGCGCGGTCTAAATCGCCATCTTTAACTGAACGAATGGCACGATCAAACAGCTTTCTTGAGATTTCAATACAATCCTGCAGCTCTCCTGTTGCCATCTCTGAGAACGATTTTCCGCCCTCTGTAATTTTTTCATGAACACCTGCAATTTCCTCACAGCGATCTGCAATACGTCCAATATTATTTGAGACATACAAAAGACCTGCTGCCTGACCTGACTGCTGCTGTGTTAAATTTCCGCTTGAAAGCATCTTCGTTACATATGCAGCAAGATCTTCTTCCATTCGTGCTGCCTGTCTGCGATATGTTTTGTACTGCTCTGCGCCTGCCTCGCTCTCTGTCTTGTCAGGAGAAAAGCTTTCCTTAAGTGCTGTCAAAAGCTTGCTGCCAACCTCTGCCATATGCTCTAACTCTTCTGATACAAGATAAAGTGCTGCTGCCGGCTGTGCAATCACGCCATCCTCCAGAACGCTTACAGGACCATCGTCTCTTTGCTTTTCTGTTCCTCCTATAATTGTAGTAACAATCTTTACCATAAGTGGGATAAGTGGGAGCCATACAAGCGTACAAACTACGTTAAAGGTGGTGTGTGCATTAGCAATCTGTCTTGAGATAACATCAATCTCATTTCCCTTTGGTGAAATAAATTGAACGAAGCGTGCAAAAAATGGAAGCACACACAAGAATACAACACTTCCTGTGATATTAAAAATACTGTGTGCAATAGCAGTACGCTTTGCATTTTTAGACTGTCCAATTGATGCTAAAAGTGCAGTGATTGTTGTTCCGATATTGTCACCAAGAAGAATCGGAATCGCACCTGCTAATCCCATTACGCTCGTCACACCATCTGGTCCCGGCTGAGCTGCAAAATTCTGCAGTACGGCAATTGTTGCAGAACTACTCTGTACAACAAGTGTCATAATCGTTCCCAGTGCCACTCCAAGAATCGGAATCTCCTTTACCTTTGCCATCAAATCTACAAAAATTGCACTTGTAGCAAGCGGCTTCATTACACTTCCCATGATCTCAATACCTTCAAATAAGATACCAAATGAGAAGATGACAAGTCCAATATTTTTTAACTGCTCCTTCTTACAGACAAAGTTCATCATAAATCCGATGAAGATAAGTGGATAAATATAATCGCTGATCTTAAATGCCATTAACTGTGCTGTCATTGTCGTACCAATATTGGCACCAAAGATAACAGAGATTGCCTGCGGCAGACTCATCAGTCCTGCACTTACAAATCCTATTACCATGACAGTTGTCGCGGAGCTGCTCTGCAACACAGCTGTCACAAGTGCTCCTGCTAACGCACCCATGATCGGATTTTTCGTCAGGAAGCTTAAGATTTTTTTCATCTTATCTCCTGCTGTCTTTTGAAGTGCATCGCTCATACCGTTCATTCCATACAAAAACAGTGCGAGACCGCCAAGCAGACCAAACACGATTTTTACATTCTCATTCATGATTTCCTCCCCCGGTTTTCCCGGATGTACATTTTTGTGCAAAATCTAATTTTATAAGATTTTGTCAGGAAACTGTTGTATTTGATATCACCATTGATATCAAAATAGGAAGACCTGCAGATTCGCCTGCTACAGCCTTCCTATTCAATGTACCCTGATATCAGAAATCATGCTATCAGCTCTATGTGAGTTCTATGTAAATTTTATGTAAAATCAAGCTTATTTTCTCTTCACGCGAAGAAAAACTGTTTTATCTACTGGTGTAAGGGCATTGCAGAAAATTGTATAGCCGCCTGCATTTGTCTCTTCACCAGAATAATGACCCTGAAACTCGTGCTCTCCAAAGCATGGTCCAAATGACAAAATCTGCTCTCCTAATGATAGTTCTACATCACCGCTTCGAACAATCATGCCCTGTCCTGCTTCTGTCTTTAACCAGAATGCATCGTTTCGTACAACAGTTCCTGCCGGGATGCAAAGCTGCAGGCGAAGCGGAAGCTTCTCTAATCCTTCTGTGTGAAGTGTAATTTTCAGACCGTCCTCATGCTCATGAACTGTTACCTTTGTTGTCAGTGTGCGTGGAATCTTTAAGGATCTCTTTTTCTGATCCATCTGCCACCAGTCACTTGTATTAGGCTTTTCTTCCCACGGCTCATAATACCAGACATTAGCGCTTGCTGTCAGTTCACATCCATCCTCAGTCTGTATTAACTGCTGCGCAACAAAGTTTCGTACCTCGCAGAAGCTTTCACCTATCTTAAAGCAAACGTCCATTCCATTGACATTCACATACAAAAAGGCTGTTTTTCCTTTCAATGCTGTGTATGCATAGTTTTCCTTTGCCACGCGAAGCACACCTGAATCCGAGAAAAGCTTTCTATATGTCTTTATAAAGCCGCTTCCCTCTAATGTACACTCTGCCATCTGCTCATACAGCATCAAAAGATACAGACAATCTGGTGCATCATCTCCTCTTGCGATACAGCTTCTGATGATCTGATGAGCTGCCTTTAAAAATTCATCGCGATGCTCACCTGTGACATTTCCTCTTGTTGCCATATACAGATACTGATGAAAATAAAGATCAGGCCATACCTTTTTGCCGCGGTCCTGTCTTGTAGAATTTTGTGTAAAGATAGTGCCGTCAGGTTCAAAATACAGCTCCATCATATGAAGATTTCTCTCTGGATATGACAAATATTCCTTGTTCTTTGTCATCTCATAAAGATTGATCATTGCATCGTTTACAACGCAGTTATAGCCTCCTGTAGAGCGCTCTGCATACTCTCCGTCTGCATTTCCATCAATTCCTTCATTAAAATACTTTTCCGTGCGTGCTTTGCAGCTCTTGGCAAATGATTCATCTTCGGCAAAAACATCTGCTGCCTGCATAAGTGCTGCGCAAATTGCCCAGCGATGATTTGGTGTGTGGAAACCGCCGTCACGAATGGCTGCTGCTGCCTTTTTCATGATAGCAAGATATTTTTCCTGAAGTGATGTTGTGTCCACATCATTTTCAAATTTTTTCATAAGACGATATGTCTTATCCATCGGATGATAGCAAAATGCTGTGTCTGGTGCGGAATGGAAATTGCACACTGTATAGTCAAAGCTTCCGTCCTCATTTTGGTTTCGCGCAACAAAATCTATTGCCTGTTCCATTGCTGTTCTAAGTGTCTCATCCTTATAAAAGCGACTCTGCGGATACAAATACACAGACATTGCCGCACGCAGAGCAAACACGGTAGGCTTTACATCTACTACTAAGCCTTCCATACCGCCGTCTGCCAGAGTGCCCTCATCATGTACCTGTACCTTTAGAAAATGCTCGGTGATCTTTTCCGCCGAAACAAGAATATGTGCCATATAGCGTTTCATTTTACAGTTCTCCTTTGCTGTCTATTTACTGCTTTTCTGGACTTAGTATATCACAAAAAAGACCAGTAGGGACAGGTAAAATGGCTTTTTATCTGTCCCTACTGGCTTTAGATTACACACAAATATACAAAATACGCTGCATAGCCAAGCAGCATCAAAATTCCGCAAGGCTTTCTAAGCTCTTTCTTTTTAATTGTTCCACCCCAAAGCAATACTCCACTGAGAACTGCAATGATTGTATCAATGATAAATTTACGTTCAAATGGGACGGAGCAAATGAGTGCTGCTGTACCTATTACAAATAAAATATTGAAAATATTGCTTCCTACTATATTTCCTATGGCGATTCCGGCGTTTCCTTTTCTTGCTGCCGTAACTGATGTTACAAGCTCTGGAAGTGATGTTCCAAATGCGACAATTGTAAGACCAATAAATCGTTCACTCATTCCAAAAAATCTTGCTATTTCTGTTGCACCGCTAACAGCAAAATCACTTCCCATTACTACCATAACTCCGCCAAGCACCATGAAAAGAAGACATTTCCATACGGGTATATCTTTTACATTTTCTTCTTCCTGCTCTGTACCCTTTTTCGACATAATATAAAGGTATCCGAGATAGAGCAAAAATAAAATCCAGAAAATAACGCCCTCCATAAATGTTATCTTGGAACCTGTAATTCCAAATATCATGAGTATCACGGTAATTATAAGCATGAATGGTATTTCATAATAAAACGTTGATTTTTGAATTGAAACATTCGTGATGACTGCTGTAATTCCAAGAATTATCAATATATTTAAGATATTACTTCCAACAATATTTCCGATTGTGATTCCTGCATTATTATCTAATGCTGCCGTAATACTTACAGCTGCTTCCGGCAAACTCGTTCCCATTGCAACTATTGTAAGTCCTATTACAAGCTGCGGGATTCCAAGCTTTTTTGCAATACTTGCTGCTCCCTCCACAAACCAGTCCGCTCCCTTTACCAATAGAAAAAATCCCACCAGCAAAATCAACATTTGTACCATCATACTACCTACCTCTTTCTTATTTTATTTGCAGCAGGTATAAAAAAAGAGACTCCTACTGCATTGCAGTAAAAGTCTCGCTGTTTCATCACTTTCCGAGTTATTTTTTAATAACTGTACTGACGAAGAAGTGCACCTATTTTGGTCAGCTACTCCCTTTTATTGGGTTCATTCTACCAAAGTCATTTTCAAATGTCAACTACATATTTTTATGAATGTCAAATCACTTTCTTGACATACTCATTCGGATTTGATGGAATAGTTGTATTGGCAAAGCTTACATGGATGCCATCTTCTGCTTCTGTCAGAGTAAGTGTATCCTCCTCAAGAAATTCAATCTCGTATACACGAATAGTCAATGCACCGTTCTTTACGCCCCACGCGCCAATGACAGGCGTATCCATACTGTCTTTCTCTGTATAAAATGGAGAACAGTGTACCTTACGATTGATTTTGCTCCAGCTGCCTCTCTCTGCTCGGTACCAGATCTCGCCGTCTTTTCCTGTCAATGTAAGCGTATTGCCTTCGATGTTCAATGACAAATCAAAAAAGCTTGTGAGTGACAGATCGACCTTTTTGAATGCATCCGGTACATCAAAGCCGTCATCTTCTGGCAGCGGGCGCACATAATGCAGCTCATTCAGGCGTTTTTTCAATACTTCCATTGTCTTTTCATCCTCTGGCAATGGCTCATCCTGATATTTCAGCAATACCTCATCGTAATAGGCGTTCATCTCACCCTGCATATCACTAGTTACAGCCGTCATGGCAAGTACCGTATCTGTTTCCTTATGGATGATACAAAACTGTCCATACATACCGTCTCCACGCACTGCCTTGTGGCGACATCTCCACATCTGATAGCCGTATCCCTGCGCCCAGTCACTGTCTGGATCATCTCCATTTTCAATCTGCTTTGAAGTGGCCATGTCAATGTAGTCCTTTGGAACTAACTGAATACCATTCCATACGCCGCCCTGCAAAATCATCTGACCAAGCTTTGCGATTACCTCAGGATACAGTGAGAATCCAAAACCGCCCACGCAGATTCCTTTTGGATCACGCAGCCAGCGCGTGCCTGAAATTCCCATTGGTGTTAACAGTTTCTCCTCCAGATAATGTTCCAGATCGATTCCTTTTTTCTTTAACGATACTGACAACATATAGGTAGCAATTGAATTATAGCGGAATACCTCTCCCGGCATCTCATGAAACGGCTCACGCAAAAATGCAGACACCATGTCATCCCAACAATCGCTGCCTCCTGGTTCCTTCTCCTGTCCAGTTGACATACGAAGCAGATGGCGCACGGTAAGCGAAGCAAGCTCTTTTCCTACCTGAATCTTTCCGTTTTCAATTTCCACTGCAAATAAATCTGTGATCTTTTCATCAAGGTCAATCTTTCCTTCTCTAGCCGCAATTCCAACTGCCATTGAAGTAAATGTTTTGCTAAGAGAATACACGGTTCGCAGCTGTGCTGCATCATACGGCTCATATGAAGCCTCACACAATACCTTTCCATGACGCAGCAACATAAAACTTGTTATGTTGATATGTTCCTTCTCCATCCGATCCATCATATTAATAATACACTGTGGATCAAGCCCCGCCTGTGCCGGCGTGATACGTTCTAATTTTTGTTCCTGCATAAGATAATCCTCCTCTTACTTATTCCAGCATACCTGCTCCGCAATTTTACGAATTTTTCCAAGAAGAGCAAAATCCTGCATGTCTGATGACTCTGCCAGAAATTCATTACTGATCTTTCCTGCGTCCTCTCCAAAAATTTTCGCAAGCCATGTGCAGGCAAGCGCGTAACGTCCATATAAATAATTCATATGAAATCCATCTCTGCAAAGCGATATTCCGCCTTCACGCACATTAAATTCCTTTTCCTTTCGCAGCGTCTGGATCACATCACCGCACGGAATTAAATCCAGTCCATACTTCTGCGCTTCTTTGTAATAATTTGCTCTCATTTTCTGATACATCTCATCCTGATCTCTATGATATCGTGCGAAACAGTCATGCTTGCTGTCAACCTCATATGCCCAAGTTTCCTGCAGCATAAACTTCGCCCATGGTGCTTCCTTTTTGACGTATTCTGCTATCCATCCCAGAAATGGTTCATACGTGTCAAGCCAGCCACTGTCATGACTAGATTGCTGTGTAACAATATAATCCCATTTTTCTTCTGCGAGTGCATCCTGAATGGACACCTTGTTTCCCGTAGCTCTTCCGTTTAACTGATATTCATAGTCTTTCGCCTCATTCTCAATATTTCTCCAATGACGTTACAGACTGCAGCCTCCGATATACAAATTAACTACCTTTGTATTGATCCCTCTTGTCAATGCCAGATCATGTAAAAAATGAGTTGCATCCTCTCCAAAACTATTTCCAATTACAAGAATTTTATAAATCTCCATAAATCTCCTTTCCACCGGAACAGGTACCGTGGCTTTTTATCTGTCCCCACTGGTTATATCTAACATTTTATCAACAATAAAATTCAATCGTATCTGTAACAAAAAATTGTTTCCATTTTGCACAAATAAGGAAAAACTGAGCTGAAATAAATTCCATTAACTCATTCAATTCCTTCGATGCAATTTGGCTTCCATTGCTTGCTACAATGCATCCCCCAGTACGGGTTAACCAAATTTTTGTAGCATTCGGTGTTGGTCTGCCTTTTGATACATGAACATGAATCGGCTCCCCTTCCTCATTCGACCAAAAATATACAATGTATCCGCTCACAGTAAATAATTTAGGCAATTTTTATTCCTCCATTTGCAGCGTATTTGTATAATAGGTGAGCATTACTGTGGAGCAGTTTTTCAAAGAATGCGATTTCTTCATCACTATATCCTTCTTTTTCTGTCCATTTGTATTCAGGAAGTTCACATCTCGCTGAATCAAATCCATTATCTGTTGGTCGTTCAAAATTCACAATGACCTTTTTTATTCCTTTGTCCTCAATAAGCTGAGAATGCACAATTTCTGTTTCATCTGATAATGTCATATATGGATACATCATATCAAAACACTCCTTTCTTTTTTTGTGCAAGTG
>CAKQXY010000074.1 GCA_934292725.1 uncultured Lachnospiraceae bacterium | reverse complement strand
CACTTTCGTGATCTGGCTTTTTAAGAAATCTTCAGGGTTGGTTATACTGTTCAATTATCAAGGTTCTTTGTGATTTTTCTTTGCCATCTCAGCGACAGCTTGTATAATATATCACAGTCATTTGCGTTTGTCAAGCACTTTTTTTAACTTTTTCAATTCATTGTTTTTAATAATTTCGAATTGTTTTTATTATCGCTACAATTCTCATTATTGTTTCTGAATTGTTTTTGTTGTGTCTGTGTTGTTTTCAGCGACGTTGACTATAATACCACCCTTTAAAGGGTTTGTCAACAACTTTTTTCTTTTTTTTGCAGTCTGAAAGCAGCAAAGGTTACTGTTCATGGGGCTATGTTACGGAAGCCCTCGGTGCAATGGTTTCGTCGACGGACCAAATTCAGCAGGCTCCTTTTATGTTCTTTTTTTATTATACATTACTTTGAAAGACCTGCTTCAAGTGTCCGTCTCGTGAAATCCATTCACCTTCGGGCTTTGCCGTGAACAGTAACCAGCAAAGAATAACATCTTCGCTTTTATTTCCAAACAACACAAAAAAGCGGGTACCGATTCTTTTTCTTCGATACCCGCTCTCAAACCTCGTTATCCATTGGACAATACCTCTTTCTTTGGCTGTCAACTTTTCAGGTTTAGGAATAAGATCTCTTTTTTGGTTCTTTCGCCTTTCCTTATCCGCTTTGTTTTACTATTTAGTTGTCTGTTGATTCATCCTACAAGAACATCTTTTTCTTTTTTTGATTTTTGTTTGTCTGCCTGCATTTCTTTGATAAGATAGACTATTCTGTGATACAAATACCTCTCATCATGTTTCCGAAATACAAATACCACGTTTTTCTATCGGCTTCCCTTCGATTCTTTTCTTTCTCTTTGGGGTTCCTCTTATTTGTTTTCTCTTCACAAATAAGAAATCTTTGATTGCTTTTGGCAGATTTGAAAATCCATTCCGTGCCGAATCTTTTTTCCTATGTTTCAACTACTTTTTATAAAGTAATGAAACGAAGTTTAATTGTACTTTGGACCGTACCTCCTTTTCTGGGTTTCCCTCCCTATTTTTTTGGGATGTTTATTTCTTTGTTGTGACTTCATTATAGCCTACACCTTCTATTTTGTCAAGTACTTTTTGAAAATATTTTTAAGTTTTTCTTTATCTTTTCTTAATTGCGTGAATTGTATATAATTATTTAAACAATTACAAAATACTTTCCTTATTTTACTCGGTGTTCTCTTTTTGTTGACTGAATCTTTTTAAAAAAGAGCTCTGATGTTACAGTCAATGCCATACCACCAAAGCTCTTTTCACCATTATATTTTCAATCTTATTCCCAGTTTAGGAGAATATTTTTTAAATCTTCTACGCTCTTAGCAATCTTCGTTGCACCAGCTTCTTCTAATTCTTCACGGCTTCCATATCCGTACAGAACACCTACGCTGTCAATTCCCATTGCCTGCGCTCCCTTTACATCATAGCTGCGATCACCAACCATGACAGCCTCAGACAAATCCGAAATATTCATCTGTTCCAGCGCATATGCTAAAACCTCTGCCTTATTAGTTCTTCCCTCATCCATTGTGGCGCCAGCCATTACCTTTATATAATCACGGATATGAAAATGACGCAGCACAATATCAGCAAACGCCTCTGGCTTTGAAGTTGCCATCGCAAGAAAATACCCTTTATCCTGAAGTTCTTTTAGCATTTCTTCAATGCCCGGATAAATTTCATTTTCGTAAATTCCAGTCGGCTGAAAATACTCACGAAAAGCAGCAACAGCTTCCCTTGCCTGCTCATCATTCATACCATACCTGTCACGATACGTATCTAAAAGCGGCGG
This sequence comes from uncultured Lachnospiraceae bacterium, assembly GCA_934292725.1. Lineage (GTDB taxonomy): Bacteria > Bacillota > Clostridia > Lachnospirales > Lachnospiraceae > Anthropogastromicrobium. Next base: position 10,842 of record CAKQXY010000074.1, on the reverse strand, counting down.
TCCGATAAAAAATGTCAGATCATGGTAATCTGCTTCAATTCCAAAATGTGCCAGTCCCCTTGCCGCTGATTTGCAGATTCCCTCCATCGGATCTGTCAGCGTGCCGTCTAAATCAAATAAAATGTACTTTTTCATACTCATTCCTTTTCCTTTAAAATATCGTAATGAAATAATACCAGATTGCTGCGTGCTTTGCACTCTCGCAATCTTCAAAAACATTCGTAATCCGCTCATTTTTCTTTGAAAAATGGCTACTTACTCATATTTTTGGCGGGTCAAGAGTTCAAAAAACCTCTTGCAAGCAAGCTTGCATCGGCTTTCTGACCTTTTGACCCTGGTATCATAAAATCAAACCTTAAAGCGATAGCCCACACCCCAGATCGTTTCAATATACTGCGGCTTGGAGGTATCATACTCAATCTTTTCGCGAATCTTTTTAATATGAACAGTTACAGTTGCGATATCACCGATTGATGCCATATCCCAGATTTCACGAAACAGCTCATCCTTTGTGAAAACATGATTCGGATTTTCAGCAAGAAATGTCAAAAGATCAAATTCCTTTGTTGTAAATGCCTTTTCCTCACCATTTACCCACACGCGGCGCGCTGTTTTGTCGATCTTGATTCCTCTAATCTCCACAATATCATTTTGCTGTGCATTGCTGCCAACTAATCTCTGATAGCGTGCCATATGTGCCTTTACTCTTGCAACGAGCTCACTTGGACTAAACGGCTTTGTCATATAGTCATCAGCACCAAGACCAAGACCTCTGATCTTATCAATATCATCCTTCTTTGCTGAAACCATTATAATAGGTGTATTCTTATTCTCACGAATCTTCTTGCAGATATCAAATCCATCAATTCCTGGAAGCATCAGATCTAAAATGATCAGATTAAAATCTTCTTTTAGTGCACGTTCAAGTCCACTAGTACCAGATGTTTCAATCTCCACCTCAAATCCAGAAAGCTCAAGATAATCTCTTTCTAACTCTGCAATGCTGATTTCATCTTCTATTATTAATATGCTTGCCATGTCATTCCTTCCTTTCTTTTCCGCGCATCTGCATTATATGCGTTGAATTTTTTGACGAATTATCCTGCGTAAATACAACCTTTCCTGTACCGCTTTCTTTCGTCACTTTTTGCTCTTTTGTTTCCTTTGTCTTAGTTTCTTTCGTCTTAGTCTCTTTTGTTTTTTCATCTGTATTGTCTGCCTCTGCCGACTCTACATTTTGTACATTTTCCTGATATTTTCTCAAAACAAAGTACACAACTGTTCCAGTACCTTCTTTACTTGAAGCCCAAACCTTTCCGCCATGATCCTCTAGTATCTTGCGCACAATAGAAAGGCCGATACCACTTCCGCCTTTTGCCGAATTACGTGATGAATCAGTGCGGTAAAAACGATCAAATATATATGGAATATCCTTTGTCGCAATTCCTTTTCCATTATCCTCAATCTCAACCTGAATAAAGTCACCGACATCTTTTATTCGCATATTGATAAAGCACTGTGACTTATCAAAGTATTTGCATGAATTACCGATGATGTTATTGACCACTCTTCGAATCTGCTCTGGATCCGCAATAACCATTACTTGTTCATCTACATAATTGGCATACTGGAATACAATATTTTTTGCACCAAGATCAAGTCCAACTTCTTCAGCACAATCTCCAAAATAATCGCTGACATTAATTTTTCTAAAATTGTATGGAATGCGATTAGTGTCAATCTTTGAGTAAAATGTCAGTTCATCAATAAGGCGCTGCATATCGTTTGCCTTGTTGTAGACAGTTTTAAGATAACGTTCCATCTTTTCTGGTGTATCGGCAACACCATCCATGATTCCTTCCACATATCCTTTGATAGATGTGATCGGTGTTTTCAAATCATGCGAGATATTACTAATCAACTCACGATTTTCATTGTCAAAACGTATCTTCTCCTCTGCACTTTCCTTAAGGCGCTGTCTCATCTTCTCAAAATCTGTACAAAGCTGTCCCATCTCATCATTTGATGCAGCAGTCACCTGAAAATCAAGATTTCCTGACTTGATTTTCTCAGTGGCCAGACGAAGTTCCTTAATAGGCTGTACAACTGAGCGGTAAATCCATGTTGTGAAAATACATGCCGTCAAAAACAGGATGAAAATCATTGCAAGCACAAACTGAACAACAAGCTGCTTTAACTCTGGAAGCCACTGATTAACCTTTACAAGTGTATATACCTGTGCACGGCTTCCATCTGCAAACTTGCTGTCGACGGCTTTTCCAAGGATCGTATTTTCCTGACTCAGATACACTGTGCCGTTGGCCTCTGCCATATCTATGTCATCTTGCGATTCCTTCTCAATCGCTTCAATTTCCTCCTGCTGCAATGGCTTGTAACTATAATATATGTCATTACCCTTCAGCACAACGACATTGATAAATTTGCCTGCCTCTTTCTGACAGTATGCCTCCAGTGCTTCTTTATCTTCCAGCAACTGACTGTCTTCTTCTATTTCGTCCTGCAATTTGAGCTGTACATTGTTCATCAGCTGACTAAATAATTTATTATTATTAGGGAAAAAATCCGTAAACTCTGCTGACACGCCATAGCTGTTCTGAATGATTACAAACTGATAGCGTACCAACACAACGCTAAATACACAAAATAAAAACAACGGTATTGCCATAATCATTAAAAATGATATGATCAGTTTATTTTTCAGCTTCATGGCACTCTCCTTTCTTTTGTTTTACCAGTCTGTCTGCTCAAAATTTATGAGCTTTCTCGATAACCGGATGCCATAAGCTTATTATATCAGATTCTTCTTAATGCGTATCTAAAAAATGAGCGAATGATTCTAAAAAAAATATAAAATGCTACAGTTCATCCCGCCCGGAGCTGAGTGCAAATCCGTAGACTTGCTGTACTCCTGCCGCAAGAAGTGCTTTGGCGCATGATTCCATGGTGCTTCCTGTTGTATAAATATCATCAACAAGTATCACGCGTTTGTATGCCTGTGCCCGTTTTTTATCTGCTGCAAATGCATCTTCAAGATTTTTCTGACGTGTCGCACTGTCGAGATCTTTTTGCGGACGTGTTTTTTTGACACGAATTAGAACTTTCGTATCAAGTGGGAGTGACCACTCTTCTCCTATTCGCCTGGCAATCTCCTCTGCCTGATTAAAACCACGCTTTTTTTGTCTTGATGGATGAAGCGGAATGGGAATTAAGCAGTCACACTGCCATCGCATTACAATATCCCGATACTCATGAGCTGCCTCACTGCAAGTGTAGTCAAGAAGCTGTCTTTCATTATGATACTTGACATGAAAGATCATTTTGTGCACCCATTCCTGCCTGTAATCATATCCGGTCAGACTACGGACAATGCAGCGTTTCATTCTCATGCAGTCCTCACAATATTCCTTTTCTTCATTAAGCAGCAGACGGCCACATTTTAAACAGCCCTTATCTGCTACCAAATGAAAATTTTTTCTGCAGGTATCACAAATCATTTCTCCCCATGGGCTTACAATGTCTCTGCATACAGGACAGCGCCTTGGGAAAAATAACTCATCAAGCCAGCTCATATACCTCCTTTATCCGATCCTTTAATCCGCTGTAACGTTTTTGCTCCTGTTCGTTTGCAATCATCTCCTGAAAAGTGTGCACACTTCCCACTATGCAAACGCAGCTCTTCGCTCTTGTAACTCCCGTATAAAGCAGATTTCTGTTCATTAACATCCTTGGGCCTCCAAGAAGCGGCAAAATCACGGCCGGGTACTCACTTCCCTGTGATTTGTGAATTGTAACGGCATAAGCTAGTTCCAATTCCTCTGCCTGCTTAAACTCGTACTCAACACGGCGTCCTTCCTCAAACTCAACTGTAATCCTTTCAGTATAGGAATTTATTTCCCTCACAATTCCCATATCTCCATTGAATACTCCGACACCCTCATCAAGCGGCATACGATAACTATTTAACACCTTCCACTCCATCTGGTAATTGTTTTTGATCTGCATGACTTTATCACCCTCACGCAGAATAAAACTTCCAACAGTAAGCTCCTGCTTTGAAGGATCAGGCGGATTTAATGCTTCCTGCAAAGCAGCATTTAGCTGTTCCACACCAAGAAGACCTTTTCTCATCGGTGTCAATACTTGAATATCACGTGTACTGCTGTTTACATAGTTAGGAAGCTTGTCCTTTAAAAGCGTGATTGTCGCGCCGATGATATTTCCTGGATTGTCGCGCTTAATAAAAAGAAAATCGCGGCTTCCGGGTCTTGGCTCCACCATCTCTCCAGCATTAATTCGGTGCGCATTCATAATGATATCACTTTCCGCTGCCTGTCTGAAAATTTTCTCAAGGCGTACTACCGGAAACGCATCTGAATAAATCATATCTCGCAGTACATTTCCAGGGCCTACACTTGGAAGCTGATTCACGTCACCTACAAGAATCAGACGCATTCCAGGAACTAGTGCACGAAGAAGTGATTTCATTAAAAAGATATCAACCATTGATACCTCATCAATAATCACAACATCTGTCTCAAGCGGATTATCTTCATTTCGTCCAAATGATGTTGCACCCTCGCCCACCATTCCAGAAAGCTCCAGAAGACGATGCACAGTTTTTGCTTCACATCCTGTTGCTTCCTTCATGCGCTTTGCCGCGCGTCCAGTCGGTGCAGCCAATAAAATATCAAGACCTTCCTTCTCAAAATAGCGGATGATTGTTCGTATCGTTGTTGTCTTTCCTGTTCCTGGCCCTCCGGTAATGATTGTCAGACCATTATTGACTGCTTCCGATACGGCAAGGCGCTGACGCTCATCAAGTGCAATATCCTGCTCTGTTTCAATTGCCTTGATTTTTGCCGCAATCTCATCTGATGTAATCGTATCCTTTATATTCAAATCCTTAAGCATCTGTGCAATCGTCAGCTCTGTATAATAGCTTACAGAGGAATATACCATCTGAATGTCTTCTTTTGTCTTAACGACAATTTTCTTATCCATGATCAGATCCATGATGCGGTCATTCATAGAATCAATCTCCACACCAAGAAGACGTCTGGCCTCCTGCATAAGCTGATCCATTGGAAGACACGTATGTCCCTGTCCTGTTGCCTGTTCAAGCACATACAAGATTCCACTCCTGATACGAAAATCAGAATCTGGCAAGATTCCAGCTTTCGATGCTATCTCATCAGCAATACGAAAACCTACACCGTCAATGTCATCTGCAAGCTTATAAGGATTTTCACGAATCACCTGATATAAACGTCCCTGATAAAAATTGTATATTTTCATGCCAAGGTTCTGAGTTATGCCATATTGCTGTAAAAACAGCATTGCCTGACGAAGATCCCTCTTTCCTGCAACGGCACCTGAAATTTCCAGTGCCTTTCTCATGCTGATTCCCTTCACCTCTGCTAAGCGCTCAGGTTCTTCTTCCATAATGCGAAATGTATCATCACCAAATTTTTTGACAATTCTTGTCGCTAACGCCTCTCCAATTCCCTTTATTGCACCGGAACTTAAATATTTTAATGTCGAAGCTGCGTCACTCGGCGCGGTAAATTCATACTCCTGAACACGAAGCTGTTTTCCATAAATCGGATGGACATTCATCTCTCCGCGCGCAGTTAAATATTCTCCCTCGGACACATCAGGAAAAACGCCAACAAGAAACTCCTCCTTGTTTCCCTCCTTCATACAAAGTACCGAGTAACCGTTTTCTTCATTGCGAAAGACAATTCGGTCTATATATCCCTGTAACTCTACCATTTTCTCACCCTTACATAGTGTTCCTGCATGAACAAAAACGAACCGGCAAAGATGTTGCTTTTCGCCCTCTTTTGCCGGTCTGTCTCACTATATTACCTACTAACTTATTAATCTCTTATCGAGTTCATAACTTCCATATATTTTCCAGTTCCAACTGCCACGCAAGTAGTTGGCTCTTCAGCTGTCATCGTCGTGATTCCAAGACGTTCCTCAAGAAGCTGCTCAAGTCCTGTCAGCAATGCGCCGCCGCCCGTAAGTACAATACCACGGTCGGAAATATCAGCTGCTAACTCTGGAGGTGTCTTCTCAAGTACCATATGTACAGCCTCTACGATCTGGTTTGCTGACTCAGAAAGTGCCTCGAGAGTCTCCTCTGATGTAATCGTAACTGTCTTTGGAAGACCAGTTACAAGATTGCGGCCTCTTACATCAATTGCAAGCTCTTCCTGGCGCGGATAACAGGTACCAATCTTAATCTTGATTTCCTCACCTGTGCGCTCACCAATTAAAAGATTATGCTTCTTTCTCATGTAACGTACAATTGCCTCATTGAAATCATCACCAGCTACCTTGATAGATTCGCTGACAACAGTTCCTGCAAGTGAAATTACAGCTACATCTGTAGTTCCGCCTCCAATATCAACGATCATGTTTCCGCAAGGCTTTGTGATATCGATTCCTGCACCTATTGCTGCTGCAAGCGGCTCCTCAACAAGATAAACCTCTCTTGCACCTGCATTAAATGTTGCATCCTCTACAGCTTTTCTCTCTACTTCCGTAATCTGGCTTGGTACGCAGACACAGATGCGCGGTTTTCTAAATGTTCTCTTTCCGATTGCCTTTTGAATAAAGTATCGGATCATCTTTTCTGTAATCGTATAGTCAGCAATTACGCCCTGCTTAAGCGGACGGATTGCAACGATATTTCCAGGGGTGCGTCCAATCATCATACGTGCCTCTTCACCAATCGCTTTTATCTCGTTGGTATTGCGGTCATATGCTACAACGGAGGGCTCCTTTAAGACGACGCCCTTCCCCTTTATATATACCAGAATACTGGCAGTTCCCAAATCAATTCCTATATCAGTTGACACGCCAAATGCCATGGTTAAAACTCCTTTCCCAAGACAAATATCCCCCGGATAAATGCCTACACAAGTATCATTATATACAATATCTTGAAAAAGGGAAAGTATTTTTTTCGATTTTCGCAAAAAATACTTCTTACGAATTTATTAAGGCCAGTTTGGTTCTTCTTTCGTTTCATAATTCCTTAATTTTTTTTCTTCTTTATTCAGATTTCGTACAAACTTCTGTCACATTTTTGAGATACATTATAACTGTACTTAAAAAGTACTTCAAGTCGATTCCCCATCACTTGAAAGCTTTTTCATACTCATACCCGGTGCTGCAAGGCACCGGGCCCCCCTCAAAAGACAAGAGACTTGTGATTGTCCCTATACAGGGTCCGGCATTTCAATGATTTGCCGGGCCTTTTCTAATGCTGTCTTTCAAATATGTACACACATTAAGCTTCTTTGCCGCTGCATGCATCAAGCACCATACGTGCACTTCTTACCTTCTTATCATCTGTCTGCCAGATCATATACTCACTCATTCCCGGAAGACCCATGCTTACTCTTGTATTTCGATACTTCATTGCACTCTCAAGCTCCATCTTTGCTGAAAGATGGAAATGTCTGATTCCCTTTTCATATAATGGCTTTATTACAGCATCTGACACACCTGCTCCTGCCAAAATATGGATTCTTCCCTCTGCTTTTGCTGCAAGTGCTTCAAGACAATTTGCTCCTGCCAGTGCTGATGGCTCCTGTCCAGACGTTAACAATGTGTCCACACCAAGATGAATCAGTGACTCAAGCGCCTCAAATGGATCTCTGCACATATCAAATGCACGATGACATGTCACCTTACATTTTCCAGCCGCCTTCATACATTCTTCCATAAACTCCAGATCAAAACTTCCATCTGGCAGCAGTGCACCGATAACAACGCCCTGAGCGCCTTCCTCGCGAAACGCCTGAATTTGTTCCAGAATCAGTTCCTTTTCATATTTGCTGTAGCAAAAATCACCAAATCTTGGACGAATTAAAATGCGCGCCGGAATCCCAGCCTCATTTTGAATGATACGATACATCTTCGTATCTGGTGTCGTTCCTCCAATGATCAGATTGCTGCACAGCTCAATACGATCTGCGCCTCCCTTTTTGGCTGCAATTGCAGACTCTACGCTGTCTGTACATACCTCGAGAACTGTTTTTTCTTTTTCCATTGTATTCCCTCTCTTTCTATTATTTAGAATGATTTCCCATTTTTCAATTATAGCATTTCTATTCTCATTTGCCTATGCATACATTGTAAAAACAAATATTTTTTTGAGGTTTTTATGAGAGATTACATAGAGGAACGCGCCATTCATATTGCACAGTACATTGTTGACAACGGCGCCACGGTTCGCCAGACAGCCAGACAGTTTGGCGTCAGCAAATCAACAGTTCACAAGGATGTCACACAGCGTCTAATACAAATAAATCCGCGCCTGGCTTTCCAGACACGGATTATTCTCGATATCAATAAATCTGAGCGTCATATACGCGGTGGAATGGCGACACGTGAAAAATATCGCCACCACACCGAGAATGTCACTTTTTCTTCGAATATTCACGCTCCATACGGTAATACTGAATATTCTGATACTCATTCAAAAGATTCTGAATCTCCTCAGGTGCATCGTCGTACTCCACCAGATCACCGTTATCATTTCGATAGCCGACTGCATTCATCATTGGAATTTGGCCCTGCCACAGATTTTTACGGAATGTCTGATATTCATCGAGCTGTAATCCAGCAGTCTCAAACAGCAGAATATTCAGGTAATTCAAGCTGATCTCTACATTTGTCTGCTCTTGAATATCATAGTTTGCCCAGATGAAGAATGGCGTCTTCTGACGCTGCTGCTGTTGTTCATATGTCTGATTGTCAAAATCAAGGCCATACTCTTTATAAATTGGACGAACCACATAGTCATTTGGCTGATGATCGCCCCAGAACACAACAATAGTCTTTCTATCTGACTGAGACAATTCACTTAAAAGTGATGCAACATCCTGATCTGTTTCGTACATCAAAGACAAATATTTGTTCAAATATTTATTTGAAGATGTATTCTTAAACTTAGCAACAATCTGCGGATCGAAGTTATCAAAATCACCGCCATAATTGCTGTGATTCTGCATAGTAACATTAAACATAAAGAATGGTCCTTCTGTGTTGTTGCGCCACTCTAAAATACTCTTAAAATCAGCTTCATCAGAAACATAGTTGCGAAGCTTATCCTCAAATGGAAAGCTTCCCTGGAAATAACGATAGTCAAAGCCCATAAGATCATATATGAACTCACGATTCCATCCCTTTGCGCGGTATGGATGTGTACCATACGTCGTATAGCCATACTCTTCTAACTGAGGAACAATTGTGCTGATACCATCACGTATATACTGCAAATATGGAACTGATCCATTCGGGAAAAATGCCATGGAGTTTCCTGTTAAAAATTCAAACTCAGAGTTTGCTGTATTTCCTCCAAGAACAGAAACATCAGTATAACCGCTGATTGTATTGGCTACTTCACCTCTTAAGATGCTATGGACAAACGGCATATAATCTTTGTTTGTCTCAAACTCACCAAGCACTGCCGGATCTGAAAATGTCTCATCCATGATGGCAATGATATCTGGCAGTTCTTCTGGTGTCTCCACTTTTTCCACTTCCTGTTCATTTAGCAGAGATAATGCATACTCATCTGAATAATTTTTTGGCTCTTCAATCTGAAGAAAATGGATGTCCAAAATGAATGACACAAAAAAGCCATCCTTACTGTGCATATACTTTGCATTAAACAAAGTATCATTTAATCCTGTATTTCTCTCTAAATTATCCTGCCATAAATATGAAATATAAAAGTAAGCCGGAATACACATCGCCACAGTAAGAATCGGACGCAGGATTTTTTTACTCAAACGAATATTGGTTCTCACACCGACAATCAACATTAAAATAAACATTGCGATGTGCTCTGCAAGCGCCCAATCTACTGAAAATACGTAGTTGTCTGCCACACTCATTGCTGTTTCAAAGGAATATATATCCCATGGAACAATCGGATTTGAACGAAACATAACAACAAAATAGTTGCCAACACCAATAGCAGCAATTGCTGACACACAGATGGCCATTGAAATGCTGGTTCGCCCAGCTATAAAGAACACAAATAAAAATAGCCAATAGTAAAATGCAATATTAAGCCGCTTTGCCAGCTCAATCATGGTACTCATCTGATGGGTCAGCGTCTCAAATGTGTAAAAACAGCCTAATGGGATGACAAGTGCAAATAGAATGCGGATCACTGGATGCACCGGCATATCAATCATATATATGGCGAGAGTGAGCACACAAATACCTGCAAGAATCGCACAATCTTTTGCAGAAAATTCACTGTAATACCAAGCCATGCCAATCAGAATGCCAAAACAAAGCAACAATATTGCCGCCTTGATCAGACGTGGTTTTGTCTTGCCAATATGTACCTCCTGCCGCCATGAAACGGCCTTTTCCTTAAAACTCATTCCTTTCTTTCTCCTTCCGCCTGAATCTTCACAGGCAATCAATAAAAATCATTGATTACTTTAGCACAAATAGAGATGAATGTAAAGTGAACAATAGTCAGAATTATAAAAGCCCTTCGTGGACAGCGCCAAACAGGTTACCGCGCCCATTCGCAAAACCGCGCTTCGCGCTTACTCGCTGCTTCGCAAAATGGTTTCGCCTCTGTTCACGGGACACCCATTCACAAAACCGCACGTTCCGTGCATCGCTGCTAATCGCAAACGAAACAGGTTACCGCGCCCATTCGCAAAACCGCGCTTCGCGCTTACTCGCTGCTTCGCAGCTATTTTGCTCATTGACTGGGCGCTTCCTTCGTGGACTCAGATAGAAAAATCTTCATGCAAGCATGAGATTTTCCTATCT
>CAKQXY010000073.1 GCA_934292725.1 uncultured Lachnospiraceae bacterium | reverse complement strand
TTCAGCTATACACTTCCTCGTTGCCTAGGTGTGTTCGGGACTTACACCCGTTAGAGCGCGCCCATGGCGCGCAAACTGATAAAAGCAATGGGGATAGTTCCATTGCTTTTTTTACTGGACTTTTACATTCCTTTTCCAAAACGAGGATAGTATGTAAGACGAAATGCCTGCTATTATAAATGACGTGAGACAGAGAATGAAATGAAAAAAGACACCTGTTGTTCTGTCTGACGCTTTAAATAGACAGAATTGACTGGAAAGGAATTGTATGTCAGAAATCACACTTAAAAATGTAAGCAAGAAATATGAAAATGGAAACTTCGCGGTGCGAGAGTTTAATCTGGACATTCATGACAAAGAATTTATTATTTTTGTAGGCCCGTCTGGCTGCGGAAAATCCACCACACTTCGTATGATAGCAGGACTTGAGGATATCACGGATGGTGAGCTTTGGATTGATGGGCAGTTATGTAACTACATAGAGCCTCAGCAGCGCGGAATGTCTATGGTATTTCAAAATTATGCATTGTATCCTAATATGACAGTATACGGAAATATAGCGTTTGCATTGAAAATTCGCAAGGTTCCTAAGGCAGAGATTGACCGTCAGGTGCATGAGGTTGCAAAGATTTTGGAAATTGAGCATCTGCTTGATCGCCGTCCAAGTGCATTGTCAGGCGGTCAAAAGCAGCGTGTTGCAATTGGAAGCGCCATTATTCGTCAGCCGAAAGCCTTTTTGATGGATGAGCCGCTTTCAAATTTGGATGCAAAGCTTAGGACACAGATGCGTGTTGAGCTTGCAAAGCTTCATAAGAAATTAAATACAACGATTATTTATGTAACACATGATCAGACAGAGGCAATGACACTTGCAAGTAAGATTGTTGTTATGAAGGGCGGTGTGGTGCAGCAGGCGGCAACACCAGCAGCAATTTATAATCACCCGGCAAATAAGTTTGTAGCAGGCTTTATAGGATCACCAAGTATGAATTTTTTTGAGGCAAAGGTCAGTGCTTTGGGAGAAAAGAAAAATAAGGCTGTATTAAGTTTTGGAAAAAATCAGGAAAAAATGGTGATTATTGATGGTCCTCGAGGTGAAGTTCTTGCACGAAGCAGAAATGGACAGCATGTCATCATGGGTATTCGACCAGAGGATATAACAGATTATGAGAATGCAGTAAAGGGTGGCTTTGAGAGAAGCAGCATTGGAATTACAGAGAGAATCACGGCAAGAGAAATGCTTGGCTCAGAGGTCTTCTTGTATTTTGATGAGTGTGATACAAATTGTTCAGTTCGATTAAAACCGAACAATACAACACAGCTAAATGAGAAAATGACATTTTATTTTAATCCTAATAAGGTGCATATCTTTGACTGTAATACAGAGGAAAATCTGTTTTAACGTTGCCTGTAGTCAGGAAAGGAAACAAAGAAAAAATGAAAAGTAAAAAGAAATTAAGTCTGACGTCATATTGTTATTTACTGCCGTGTATGCTCGTATTTGCCGTATTTTTATTCTACCCGTTTGTAAAGACAATTTATTTAAGTCTATTTAAAACGAACAAATACGGACAGGCAAAGATGTTTGTTGGACTGGAAAATTATACAGATCTGCTGACATCAGCAAGCTTTCAAAACAGCCTTAAGGTGACAATGCTTTATGTTGTGATTGTTGTGCTTGGAAGCATGTTTTTGGGACTTGTGACAGCAGTTTTATGCAATAAGGCATTTCCTGGTATCCGCGTATTTTCAACTGCTTATGCACTTCCGATGGCAATTGCCTCCAGCTCGGCAGCTATGATTTTTAAGATCATGCTTAATCCTTCAATCGGTATTGTAAATAAACTTCTGGGAACGAATATCAATTGGTTTAACGATCCGAAGACAGCGCTGATATGCGTGGCAGTTTTGACTGCATGGCTAAACAGCGGAATCAATTTTCTGTATTTTTCTGCAGGTCTTGGAAATATTGATGAGTCGATCTATGAGCGCGCATCTGTGGACGGTGCAAATGGCATTCAAAAATTTTTCAGCCTTACACTTCCAGGATTATCGCCAATTATGTTCTACACATTAGTTGTAAACATCATTCAGGCATTCCAGTCTTTTGGACAGATTAAGATTCTGACAGAGGGCGGTCCAAGCGAATCAACAAATGTAATTGTTTATTCGATTTATCGAAATGCATTTTTTAACTATCGCTTTGGAACAGCAGCTGCACAGTCAGTTATTTTATTCTTTATTATTATGCTTATCACGCTTGTGATGTTTAAGATGGAAAAGAAGGGAGTGAACTACTGATGGAAAATAACGTTGTAATTAAAAATGGAGTCGGAACGATGAGTGCGGCTGAGCTTGTATCAATCAAGCAGCAGATGAATCACAAGGCGCTTGTCAGAAGACGTACAAAAACGGCACTTCGTTTGGCTGCAAATGTGATGGTAGGCGCAGTCATTTTACTGCCGCTTCTCTATGCGATAAGTATTGCATTTATGCCATCAAATGAATTATACACACTTGATATGAATTTGCTTCCGAAAAAGCCAACTCTTCAAAATTTCATAGATGCATTCAAGAATGTACCGCTTCTTCGCTTCATCGGAAATTCATTTCTTGTGGCAAGTTTGATCACAGTCGGACAGATCATAACCTGTTCACTGGCAGCGTTTGCGTTTTCATTCCTTGATTTTAAGGGAAAGGGTGTACTTTTCATGGTTGTTATGGCAACTATGATGGTGCCGGGAGAGGCAACAATTATTTCTAACTACCTGACGATGAGCCAGTTAAAGATGCTTGATACATATCAGGTATTGATTATTCCTTACCTGACATCTGCAACAGGAATCTTTTTATTCAGACAGTTTTACATGACCTTCCCGATCTCACTGTATGAATCGGCAAAGCTTGACGGCTGCACCAATTTGAAATTTATCGTTAAAATATTGCTTCCACTTACAAAATCCTCTATTGGAGCAATGGCGATTTATACTTTCATTAATGCATGGAACATGTATATGTGGCCGCTTCTTGTAACTGGCTCATCAAATATGAGAACAGTTCAGATCGGAATTAGTATGCTTGACAGCATTGATTCACAGTCGGTGACAATGATGATCGCAGGTGTTGTCATGATTATTATTCCTTCAATATCAATTTTTATCGTAGGACAGAAGCAATTGATCCGCGGTATGTTCTCCGGAGCCGTAAAGGGCTGACGGTTTACATAGAAAGCAAACATTTTCTATAAAAATAGTAAAATGTTTGCTGTATGTTCAACACCTGTGTCCGCGCTGTAATCACAGGTAAATATTAAAACTATAACAATGACGAAGAAAGCAGCGCAGAAAGAGGAATTTATGAAGAAGAAGTTAACCGCATCTGTATTAGCAGCAGCAAGTGTACTGAGCATGAGTACTGGAATGGTATTTGCTGATGAGACAACAGCAGAAGTACCAGAGATTGAGATGGCGGATGCATCTGAGGTTGACAAAACTACAATAAGCTTCTGGCATTCAATGGGTGGTGTCAACGGACAGGCAATTGATACATTAGTTCAGAAGTTTAATGATGAAAATGAATATGGTATCACCGTAGAGGCTGAGTATCAGGGAAGCTACGATGATGCACTTAACAAGCTTAAGAGCGCACAGATTGGAAATATGGGTGCTGATCTTGTTCAGGTTTATGAAATCGGAACTCGTTTTATGATTGAGTCTGGCTGGATTGTTCCAATGCAGTCTATGGTTAATGCAGACGAGTATGATACTTCTGTTCTGGAGCCAAACTTAGCAGCTTACTATACTATTAATGATATGCTGTATTCTATGCCATTTAATTCCTCTACTCCGCTTATGTATTACAATAAGGATATGTTTGATGCAGCAGGCATCACCGAGATTCCGGATAGCTTAGAGGCAATTGCACAGATCGATGACAAGCTGCTTGATAGTGGCGCACAGGAAGTTATGTCTCTTGGCATCTATGGTTGGTTCTTTGAGCAATTTATCGGAAAGCAGGGCTTAGAGTACGCAAACAATGGAAATGGTAGAACAGAGGCTGCAACTGCAGTTGCATTTGATGAGAATGGTGCAGCAGCAAATATTTTAAATGAGTGGAAGAATCTTTACGATTTAGGATATGCTCCAAATGTTGGAAAAGGCGGCGATGCAGGTCTGGCTGATTTCTCCGCAGGAAAGTCGGCAATCACACTTGGCTCCACTGCTTCCTTAAAGCAGATTTTGCAGGATGTTGACGGCAAGTTTGAGGTAGAAACCGCATACTTCCCGAAGGTTAAGTCCACAGACGAGGGTGGCGTTTCCATCGGAGGTGCATCTTTGTGGGCACTTGATAATAACGATCCAAAGAAGCTTCGCGCAACCTGGGAGTTCGTAAAATTCCTGATTTCTCCAGAGTCACAGGCATTCTGGAATGCAGAGACAGGTTACTTCCCAGTAAACGTAGATGCACACGATGAGGATGTATTCAAGGAAAACATCGAAAAGTATCCTCAGTTTGAGACTGCAATTGATCAGCTGCATGATTCAGCACCACAGTATGCAGGTGCACTGTTAAGTGTATTCTCAGAGGCACGCGCAATCGTAGAGTCAGAGATCGAGAGCATGTTAAATGGAAATGAGACGGTAGACGAGGCAGTAGACAGCATGGCATCCCAGATCAACGATGCAATCGAGGAGTACAATTTGGTAAACAACTAATTAGATTTAATGATTGCCAGTTTTTCTTTTGAATTGAGTATGATATAATAACAAGGGCGGCAGGGCATATGCCCTGTCGCTTTTCGATAGAATAAAATAAGAAAGCAGGTATGATATGACAAAAATATTTGCACATAGAGGCGCAAGTGCATATGCGCCGGAAAATACAATGGAGGCCTTTGAGCTAGCAGCAAAACAGGGCGCAGACGGCATTGAGTTAGATGTTCATGTGACAAAGGATGGCGAAGTTGTGGTGACACATGATGAAAAGATTGATCGTGTCAGCAACGGAAGCGGTTTTATTAAGGACATGACGCTGCGCGAATTAAAGCGCCTGTCTTTTCATAATCACATGGAGTCTTATGTGGGAGCAGGTATTCCGACGCTTCGCGAGGTACTCGAATATGTCAGTACAACAAATATGGATGTAAATATAGAGTTAAAGACTGGAATTTACTGGTATCCGCAGATTGAAGAAAAGACAGCTTTTATTGTCCAGGAAACGGGAATGCATGACAGAGTGATTTATTCTTCCTTTAATCATCACAGTATTGCAAAGATTAAGGAGATTGACAGTACAGCAGAGACCGCATGGCTGTTTTCTGATGTAATTTTAAATGTTGAGCAGTATGCAAAGGCAAATGGTGTGGAGGGTCTTCATCCAGCTGTCTACCATATGTATATGTCTGATTTCATGAAAAGATGGAACGAAAGCGGCGAGAAGGTGCGCGTATGGACTGTAAATAATGAAAAGGATATGAAAAATTTTATTCAGCATGATTTAGAGGCAGTTATCACCAATTATCCGGATGTCGCATTACGAGTAAGAAGAGAGGTAACAGGATGCTAAGCAACAAAAAGCTTTTTTTATTTGACATTGACGGAACTGTGTGTCAGGGTGAGCGATTGATCGATGGCACAACGCAGTTTCTTGAGGATATCCGTCAAAGCGGAGGCCAGTTTGTTTTTATAACAAACAATTCCACAAAGAGCATTCAGGATTATATTCTGAAATTTCAAAAACTTGGAATTAAGACTGACTACAGAAATTTTATCACAGCATCCTATGCAACTATTCATTATTTAAAGAAAAATTATGATGATAAGCTGATCTATGTGATGGGAACAAAATCACTGATCAGAGAGCTGAAAAAGAGCGGAATACGTGTGACAACCGACTGTGAGGATCCAGAGATTGCATGTGTGCTTGTCGCATACGACAATGAGCTGACTTATGAAAAGCTGACAGATACATGCAAGATTCTTTCCACTAGAGATGTAGGCTATGTGGCAACAAATCCTGATCTTGTATGCCCGATTGAGTTTGGCTTTGTGCCGGACTGCGGTGCAATGTGTCAGATGATTGAACATGCCGTAAAGAAAAAGCCGTATTTTATCGGAAAGCCAGAGCCAGGTATGGTGGATATGTCTGTTGCACAGAATCACTTTACAAAGGATGAAACATTAGTAATCGGAGACCGCCTATATACAGACATTTTATCTGGCATCAATGCAGGTGTCGAGACAGCGCTTGTTCTGACTGGTGAGGCCACAAGAGAGGATGCCGAGAAGAGCAGCTATAAGCCAGATTATATTTTCCCAACCGTGCGCGAACTTCACGAAGCATGGAAGTGACCATGGTGCCCTGAAAGTGAAGGTGGGTGGCAACCCGGAAGTTTACGAGGCTTCGCGCTCGAACCTCAAGCATCAAGCCTTTGGTCGCCTTCGGCTCCGCGGCCAAGTTGATGCTTGGTTTCTTCGCTTGAAGCCGCCAAGTTTTTGGGGGATTGCTCTTTCTATGGTTTACGAAAACTCCCCGACAGATACTTGCACACCAAGCCTAACCGCTTCGCTACACGGCGTTGGTGTCGCAAGTATCAGCTCGGTGGAGTTATGTCGTCGCTACGTAAATCAATATTTACAATAAAATACTGTATATAAAGAATCGCTTTAAGAAGCAAGGATATGAATAAAATATGCTTCTTAAGGCGATTTGTGAATTAAAGAAATTATTTAGAAGTGCAAAGAGTGCCATTTTATTTGATTGATTATTTTGAAGTGATATTACACTGATTGTTAAAATAATTTGTGCATATTTTGAAATTTAATGCTTAATAGTATTGACTTATTATATCTATAGTGATAATATAAGGATAAAAGAAAACAATGCGTTGTAAATAATGCATGATTGTGCGTATCGCATTGATTAAGGTGAAACGAAAGGAGAATTATAGTATGAGCCAAAGCATTAGATGGACACCAGTTTGTATCTATTGTGGTATGTCAAGAGGTGGTACATTAACAACTAGCAATGGGAGACCGCCAACATGCCCACCGACAATGTCTGGAATTTGCCCTTCAAGTCCAGATAAAAAGCATAAGCCGAGATGGGAAGAATGTTGAGATAATTTAGAGGCTGTTGCTGAATAGGAGATAGTGGGGTATACTATTTAGGGTACCCCATTAAAAAAACAATATTTGAAGGCGAAAATAGGGTGTCGTAAAATGATCTAGTTTTTCTAGCTTCATTTTACGGCACCCTTTGAATGTGTCAAACAATTATCATCAGTCGTCATTGGGGAGCCAGCGTACTCTGACATGGAACAATCAGCCTTCCTTTAAGCCAGAGGCACTTGACTACCTGACACTGGAAAATACAAATAAAATGGCAGTTCCGAAGACTTTCGATGTGACAAAGCTGATTCGTGGCTGGTACAATAATCCGTCTTCCAACCATGGAATTGCATTAAAAGCCGTAAATGAGAATGTATATGCAACGGCTACGCTGGTATCCTCGGATATGCCGGTGAATAAATACGGTCTGACTGCGGACTGCTATCCGATTGGAATTGTGTATTATCGAAGTACAAAGGGTCTTGAGGATTATTATAGTTATCACGAGCAGGAGTTAGGACGTACCGGAAGTGGTTATGTAAACCGATATAATGGAAATCTTGTATTTATTCATGAAGATGAAGGCACAAGTGGTATTCTGATGCCGGTCAGTGTCAGTCATGTGTACAACCTTTCTGATTGTGATACAAAGAGCCGTTTCGGAAAAGGCTTTCGTCTGAGTCTGATGCAGGAATTAAAGGAATCCGGAAACAGTGATTTCCCGTATGTGTTAACCGATGCAGATGGAACAAATCATTACTTCTATAAGGATACATCCGATTCCAATAAGCTCAAGGATGAGGACGGACTTGGGCTTGTAATTACACAGACTTCCAGCAATGAATATGATTCATATCGGATCATGAAGGATAAGGATGAGGTACAGTACATTTTTGGTCAGGACGGCTATCTGCGTCAGATCAAGGATACATATGGAAACGCAATGAAGTGCCAGTATGGGCCAAACAGTGCCGGAAATTATATTCAGTATGCAGAAGATCCGACAGGTGCGAGAGTTGTATTTAATTACAACAGCGATCTGACAAAGCTTGTCAGCATTACGGCAAATAAGAGAAATACTTCCTTTGCGTATGATGCCGCCGGTCATCTGACTAACATTACCTACCCGGATGGAAAGACAAGTCGTTTTGGTTATGATGGCGATAAGCTGATCTGGGCAGAAGGATCGGATAAGAGACGTATTGTATATGGATACCGAACCGATTGCGGTGTGGAACGTATTGCAAAGATTGGGGAAGGATATACGGATGCGGCAGGTACCTTCCATACAGGAACTGAGATTGAAGTAACCTATCCAGAGCTTGGAACAACTGTTTATACAGAGCCGGGTCTGGATGGAAAACTATCATCAACAGCAGACAATCATGTTTATACATGGAAATTTAATCGATTTGGTTCTCCTGCTGAGATCTCAGATAATGTCGGTCATGTCAGCACTTTCAGTCATTATGATGATGGTGCCAGACGTCATAAGCTGAGACAGTCGTCATTGACAGGAAAACTTGTAACCAATCTGTTAAAGAATACCGGCTTTGATGCGATGGGTGAGTTTGAAGACGGCTGGGGCAATGCATCCGGTCTGACAGAAGCGTCTGCATGGGGCGTTGAACGTGTTACGGACAAGGGATACTTTGCCGATACCTCCATTCGAGTCACAAAGACACAGAAAAACAGCTTTGCCACTGTGATTCAGGAGGTCTGGTTAGAAGCAGGAACTTATACACTTTCTGCCTATGTATTTGTAAAGGATGTCGCAGCGGTTTCAAATAATGCACAGGCAGGAGCAGGACTGGCAGTTCGTTTTGCGGATAAGTCGATGGCATATGGACTGGAATTTCTGACAGGAAATGTGGACACCGATATTGACAGGGGATGGAAGCGAATCAGCCAGACCTTTACCGTAAGCAGCGCACAGGTTGTCACAATCTATGGTGGAATTTTCAACACAACAGGTACCGCATGGTTTGACTGTTTCCAGCTGGAGACAGGAGATCGCATGAGTGATTTTAACATGGTGAATAATGGCCGCTTTGCAAGAAACAGCACTAACGGTGTAAATGACTGGAACCATGTAAATCTGGTCGCATCCGATACAACAGTAACGGACAGTGAGAGAGGAAGTTGTCTTAGAATCACAGGAGAGCCGGATAAGGAAAAGCGTGTGCTTCAGGGAATCTATGCGAAGGGCGGCGAAGGTGACGTATTCCGTTTCGGTTGTTTTGCAAAGGCGGATGCCATTCCGGGAAAGACGTTTCGTATTGCAGCAGCGGTCATCTATGCCGACGGAACCCATAAGTGGGAAAATGTGGACTTTGATCCATATCGAAGCGGCTGGCAGTATGTTTGTGGTGTAATATCTACTGATGATGAGGATTCGGTGACACACAAGCAGTATACCGCAGTTCATCTTTACATCATGTATGACAACCAGATGAATCCGGGCTATTTTACGGATGTTCAGTTCATGAAGGACGACAGCTGGAGTTATACGTATGACAGCAAAGGAAACTTAAACACAGCGAAAAAGACAAGAGAAAACAATGCCTTCCATCATAACAGTAAGGACCAGATCAGCCGAATGGCTGCAATGGACGGCACTGCCTACGATATTTATTACAATGCGCAGAGAATGCCGCTGTATGCAAAGAGTGCCGAGGGTCAGAGAAGCTATTTCTGGTATAACAAAAAGGGACAGCCGACAACTATGTCCATTGAGGCAGATAAAAATTCAGCCGCAGTTACAGTGGGAAGAGTGTACTATATTCGCCAGCAGCGTTCCGGAAAATATATCGACACTCAGGAGGGGGATAAGACCTATTCCAATATCCAGCAGTATACCTTCAATGGGTCGGATGATCAGAAGTGGAAGGTGGAGGATGCCGGAGAGGGATATGTCAAGTTTGTATCCCAGTCTGGAACAAAGTCAAAACTGCTTGACGTTTTAAATGGATGGAGTGCAGATGGAACTAACATTCAGCTGTATCCGGATCATGGTCATGATGCACAGAAATTCAAATTAAAAGCAGTAGAAGGAGGCGGCTACCAGCTTCTTGCAAAGTGCAGCAATGACGAAAAGTGTGTAATGGTTTCCGCAGGAAGTGCGCCGAATGATGTATTTGCAATCAGGGCGAATATTGAACTGGGAACGGCCGGTTCTGACAGTGAGCCGAGAAGTATCTGGTACTTTGAGCCGGCAGATGAGGGTGATGTCAGTGCGGCACCACAGGATGGAATGCTCCTTCGTATCCGTGCACGCCATTCTGGTCAGTATGTGCGGGCAGCAGATGGTTCCATGAGAATTGGAGACGGTTTACAGCAGACCTATAGCTCTTTTTGGCCGGCTGAAGAATTTCTTTTGACGAAGGCTGAAAACACAAACGGAACCGACTGGTATTATTTAAGAACTGTATATAATCCCTCTCTTTATCTGGATATCTGCAGTAAGGGAACGGATGGCTATGATTGGCCGACTTTACAGGAAAAGAGTGACGCAGACAGTCAGAAGTTCTGCTTTAAGAAACTTCGAACAGGCTATGTCATCGAGAACAAGTTGGGTTATCAGTTTGATGTAAAATTGGGAGATTATGCAAATCTGGCAGCAGTTATTGCAACAGGAACCCCGTCTAGTGTGGCATTTTCTGATATTCAGGACAACAAGGTTTTTGTACTGGAGAAGGTAGAAAAACGAATTTATTCTTACATGGGCTATACAAGTGATTTTAGAAATGTAGCGAGTGTAATGGATGCCAGACAGAAACGCGTTTCCTATGCATATGACAGTGATAACCGTCTTCTGACAAAGATGACCGATTCCAACAATCATAGTACACAGTATCATTACGAGGCATCAACAGATCGCTTAACAGGCGTAAGTGCAACTGCATCCGGACAGACAAGAGACGTTTCCTATACATATGATGAGGGAGACCGAATTAAGAGTATCAAGCATGGTGGAACCACTTACGCATTTGAGTATGATGGATTTGGAAACCAGACAATGGTAAAGGCGGGCGACAGGACTCTTGAAAGTTACCGCTATGCACCAAACAATGGTCCACTCACCACAGTTACCTATGGAAATGGCGATACGCAAGAAATTCTGTATGACAAAGAGGAGCGCATCCGAGCCAGACGATGGAATGGAGAAAGTACAGATGCCGTGCGTTATGAGTATGATGATTACGGTACACTGGAAAAGGAAACCGATCTGGTAAATGGACGAATTGACAAAGATCAGTATGACATGACCGGAAGACTCGTACAGAGTACTACATTGGAGAAGAATACCGGGGCAGCAGGTGAGCCGACCGTGGCAAACACTCATACAGTGCAGTCACTTGAGATTGGTTATGACAGTTATAATCGCGTAAATCGACTGGTGCAGAGTCTGGAGGGATCAAAGACAAAGACCGGTTTGGTGTATGGTGATGCATCAAAGACACAGCGACCGGGATTATCCTATGGACTTACTGTTGATGGAACACAGAGACAAAGTTTAGCTTATGATGCGATGGCACGATGCACAAAGGAAACTGTGACACTTCCGGGTGGACAGAAGCGAGAAAACTGCTTTACTTATGGAACCCTTCGTCATCTGACCGATACTGACAGTCTTCTTTCTGCGATGTCAAATGGAACCGAGAGCTGGAGCTATGAGTATGACAATGTGGGAAACATCACAAAGATTACATCCGGTACGAAGGTCATCACCTATCAGTATGATGAACTCAATCAGCTGATTCGTGAAAACAATGGTGTACTTGGAATTACGGTGCTTTATGCCTACGATGCAGGCGGCAACATGACTTCCCGAAAGACATATGCCTATACAGAGGGAGCGGTTTCAACGGTACAGACACAGGATCTTTTTACCTATCGCACCGAGGGCTGGAAGGATCAGTTACTGTCCTGGAATGGAAAGAGTTATGCCTATGATGCAGGCGGTAATCCGACTGTGCTGCGAGGAATGGCACTGACCTGGGGAGAAGGACGCCGTTTAAAAAGAATTGCTGCAACAGCAGGAGAGGTTACCTTTGCTTATGACAGCGATGGAAAGCGTGTAAGAAAGACAAGCGGAGAGAATACCACAACGTATTATTACAATGGAAATGTGCTGAGTGGTCTGGTGAGAAAAGCAGCCAAGGATGCAGGAACTACAGGAACGGGTACTACGGTACAGTTTGTATATGATACGCAGGGAAAGCCATTTATGCTGCGATTAAATGGAAAGACTGATTACTTCTATCAGTATAATGGCCTCGGAGATATTACCGGTCTGGTTGACAGCAGCAATCAGGTGGTGGTAAGATACCAGTACAACAGCTGGGGTAAGGTAACGTCCACACAGGATACCAGTGGCGTGTCTCTTGCAACGCTGAATCCGTTCTGCTACCGCAAGTATGTCTACGATCCAGAGACAGGACTGTATTGTCTGGGAAGCAGATATTACGATCCGGAAGTTGGAAGATTTGTGAATGCGGATGATCCTGGTACAATTTTTGCGAAGCCACAGGAATTGTATAACAAGAACCTGTATGCGTACTGTGATAATAATCCGGTAATAAGAGAAGATATTCAGGGATATTTTCCAATACCATGTATTGTAGGAGCAGTTGTAGGAGCAGTCGTCAGTGGATTTTCCTATGTACTTTCGAGTGGAGGTGAGATAGATGGTGTTGAGCTAGCAAAATCATGCCTGTCACCTATGGTTTTTTAAGAAAAATAACAAATTTTCTAGTATGACCAGAGGGACAGGGACGGTGGCTCAAAATGTGTCACTACTGGTTCGATATGTGTCTCTAAAAACATCATGATATTAAAAAAGTCTGAAAGTTCAAGAAAAGAGCTTTCGCAAATGCAGGGTCAGGAACCGGCAACAAAAAATAAAGATAATTAAAATTTTATAAAAGTTTAAGGGGGTGCGGACGCTTTCTTGGACCTGAATTAAGCAATTCCAAGACTGCGTCTATACTCCATTGGACTCAAACCCCCTAACGACAGTTTGATCCTTTTATCTCTATACCATTGCATATATTGGTTTATAATGCTGATAAA
>CAKQXY010000072.1 GCA_934292725.1 uncultured Lachnospiraceae bacterium | reverse complement strand
TCCATGATTCCGCCAACAAGAGCTGCGATTACTCCCAAAATTGGAATTACTGCAAATAATGCCACAATGTTTCCCCAGAACATTAATCCAAGTCCTGATTTTACCTTTTGTCTATCCATTTTCTTCCTCCCTCGAACATTTTATTGTTCTCTTAACACTACTCTTCGCATTTCAGGCCACAACTTCCTCACCCCTGCGGATAACACTCCTTACAGCACTGTGCCGCAAATTGAATATCGCTATGTGGCGTCTTAATGCCGTTTTCTTCCTGATAGCTTTCATGTCCCAATCCTAGAATTGTGATCATATCGCCCTCCTGTGCATGTTCAATTGCATAGCGGATTGCCTCTTTGCGGTTTGGAATTACCAGATATGACACTGGCTCAGTTTTCTCTTTCTGAGCCTTGTCGATTCCAATCTTGATATCGGCAAAAATCTGATCAAATGTCTCATAGCGGTTGTGACCGGCAGTGACAATACTCAAATCGGCTAACAGTGCACTCGCCTCTCCCATCTCGTAGCGGCGATACTTTGAACGGTTTCCGTCAGCACCAAATACGCAGACAATACGCTTTGGATGATATTCACGAAGTGCTTCGAGATGATTTCTTGTGCTGTAACCATTATGTGCAAAATCGACACAGACTGCAAAATGACCATTATTGAACACAATATCAAAACGGCCGCGAATCTTTAAATGAGTTAATCCTTTATTGATGATATCAGTTGAAATTCCCATATCATGTGCAATGGCAACTGCTGCTGCCGCATTGTACATATTGAAATCGCCTGGCAGGTTGACCCGAATGTCTGCGTCCAACGCACCACTCATCGTAAACTCGATTCCTGGAGCCTCAAGCACACCATTTTGGCTCTTCTTTAAATTGCCAATGTGATAATCAGCTTTTTCGCCTTCTCCGTAATAAAATACCTGCTTTGTGCGGCCATCTGAACCATCGCTTAAAGTTACATACTTCATAAAAGCATCAAGATGACGATCATCACAGTTGACATATGCACGGCGGCTCTGATTTAACAGCATCGCCTTGCAATATAGATATTCCTCGAAATCCTTGTGTTCATTCGGTCCAATGTGATCACCAGTCTCGATATTGGTCCACACACCATAAGCAAAGTCTACCGTTGCCACACGTTTTTGTTTCATGCCCTGAGAAGAAACCTCCAGAACAACATGCGTGCAGCCAGCCTTTACCATCATTGCCAGATACATCTGAAGCTCCATTGGGTCTGGAGTCGTATTATTTAATTCATAGCAGTCATAGCCTGGTGTCTCATTACACGGTGCACAGCTATATTTATCGGATCCCCACACTGCATGATCACATCCTGCCGGCATTATGGCACCGTTTGTACCTATTGTTCCAGTAAGATAACCTGCCGCACGCAAAATATCTGCCATCATATGCGTACAAGTTGTCTTACCCTTTGATCCAGTGATACCGATGCAGACCATCTTTTCAGATGGATATCCATAAAAGGCCGCCGCAAGTGCTGCCACTACATCTCTGGTAGATGCCACCTGCACAACTGCTGTTTTACAATCAGCATCCAGTTCAACTGGCTTTTCAACAACAAGAAGTGCTGCTTTTTTTGCTAATTCCTTTGCCATCGTATGTGTATCAAAGCGTGCACCCGCAATACAGATAAAGGCATCCCCTTCCTGAAGCATACGGTTATCATGGCAGATACCTGTTATTTCTTCTGAAAGATCTCCTTGCAATACCGTATAGTCAATGCGCTGCAGTAATTCACTAATTTTCATAGTTTTATTCCAAGCCTCTCATCTCGTCTATTTTATCCGCACTTTTCTTCCTACCAGTTTTCTCATTATCCAAATTTTCCCAAACTTTCATTTGTATGTTTCTAAATGCGTTTTTTCAAAAAACACAATAATTTAAAACTCCATTTGCAAAACTGATACAAAACTGATATCAGAAAAGAGGTATCCTCTCACAGAAGATACCTCTTAAACTATACTATCAATCAATAAAAATTGCAAGCAATATTCGTGAACTGTAACAAAGCCCCTTTTATGCCTTCTTAGGTGTATGAACAACTTCTGCCTTTAAGCCACCATCACCGACATCAATTTCAATAACATCCTGTGCGTGAACTTCTCCAGAAAGAATGATTCTTGCTGCAAGTGTCTCAACATTCTTCTGCAGATAACGCTTCAGTGGTCTTGCACCATATACTGGATCATAGCCATGCTCAACAATATACTGCTCTGCATCTTTTGTCAGAGAAATCGACAGCTCACGATCTTCAAGACGATTATTGACATCTGCTACCATTAGATGAATGATATTGCCAATATTGTCCTTTGTTAATGGCTTAAAGAGGATTATCTCATCAAGACGATTCAAAAACTCTGGACGGAAATGACCGCGAAGATCATTCATAACAGCTGACTCTGCCTCGGATCTGATATTGCCTTGCTCATCAATGCCATCAAGCAAATATGAGGATCCAATATTAGATGTCATGATCAAAATCGTATTCTTAAAGTCTACGGTACGACCCTGAGAATCAGTAATTCGACCATCATCAAGTACCTGAAGTAAGATGTTAAATACATCAGGATGAGCCTTTTCTACCTCATCAAACAAAACAACACTGTATGGTTTACGACGTACTGCCTCTGTCAGCTGACCACCTTCATCGTATCCAACATATCCCGGAGGCGCTCCGATCAAACGAGATACAGAATGCTTCTCCATGTACTCCGACATATCAATACGAACCATGTTGTTTTCATCATCGAACAGATTCTGAGCAAGCGCCTTTGCAAGCTCTGTCTTACCAACACCAGTTGGTCCAAGGAAAAGGAACGAACCAATCGGCTTTGAAGGATCCTTGATTCCTGCCTTAGAACGAAGAATTGCCTCTGTTACCTTTTCAACAGCCTCATCCTGACCAACGACTCTCTTATGAAGCTCATCAGCCAGATGAAGTGTCTTCTCGCGCTCGCCCTCTGTAAGTCTGGCAACAGGAATACCTGTCCATTTTGAAATAATTTTACAAATTTCATCATCTGTAACAGCCTCATGAACAAGAGAAAGATCCTTTGACTTTACAGATTCCTCTTCTGCTGCCAGCTGTTTTTCAAGCTGTGGCAGCTTGCCATACTGTAACTCAGCTGCCTTGTTCAGATCATACTGTTGCTGTGCCTGAGCAATCTGCTGATGAACCTGCTCTATTTCCTCACGCAGCTTGCTTAAGTGATCTACTGACTTTTTCTCATTATCCCACTGTGCCTTCATGCCTGCAAACTCTTCACGCAGACTTGAAAGTTCCTGCTGAAGTGTCTCAAGACGCTCCTGTGACAGATGATCAGTTTCCTTCTTTAATGCAGCCTCCTCAATTTCAAGCTGCATAATCTTACGGCTTAGCTCATCCATTTCAGCCGGCATGGAATCCATCTCCGTCTTTACAAGCGCACATGCCTCATCGACAAGATCAATTGCCTTATCTGGAAGGAAACGATCTGAGATATAACGATTAGAGAGTGTTGCTGCTGTTACAAGCGCAGCATCTGTAATCTTTACACCATGATAAACCTCGTAACGATCCTTCAGACCTCTCAGTATGGAAATGGTATCTTCTACCGTTGGCTCATCAACAAGGACTGGCTGGAAACGACGCTCAAGTGCCGGATCCTTTTCAATATATTTGCGATACTCATCAAGTGTTGTCGCACCAATACAATGAAGCTCACCTCTTGCAAGCATCGGCTTTAACATGTTGCCGGCATCCATTGCGCCATCAGTTTTGCCTGCACCAACAATCAAATGAAGCTCATCGATGAACAGAATAATCTTACCTTCACTCTTTTTAACTTCATCAAGAACGGCTTTCAGACGCTCCTCAAATTCACCACGATACTTTGCACCAGCTACAAGTGCACCCATATCAAGTGAAAAGATCTTCTTGTCCTTCAAACCTTCTGGAACATCACCGCGGACAATACGCTGTGCAAGACCCTCTACGACTGCAGTCTTACCAACACCAGGCTCACCGATTAAAACAGGGTTATTCTTTGTTTTACGTGAAAGAATACGTACAACATTTCTAATCTCGCTGTCTCGTCCGATTACTGGATCAAGCTTATGATCTCTTGCCTTATCAACAAGATCACTGCCATACTTGTTTAATGTATCGTAAGTGGCTTCTGGATTATCAGATGTCACTCTCTGATTTCCTCTAATCGTAGATAATACCTGAAGAAAACGTTCTCTGGTAATACCAAACTCACGAAACAGTTCCTTTACATCATTGTTTGGATAACGAATAAGTGACAGGACAAGATGCTCAACGGAAACATATTCGTCTCCCATTGCCTTTGCTTCATCCTCTGCGCTTACAAGTACCTTATTCAGTGCATTGCTGACATAAAGCTGTCCGTTTCCACCAGACACCTTCACTTTTTTCTCAAGTGTCTGAACTGCTCTGTTTTCAAAATATTCAAGCTGAATATCCATCTTGGTGATCAGTTTTGCAAACAAACTGTCTTCCTGATGTAACAGCGCAACGATCAGATGCTCCTGATCAATTTCCTGATTTCCATATTGATACGCAAGCTTTTCACAATCCTGAACTGCCTGCATTGATTTCTGTGTAAATTTATTAATATTCATAGCCCCTCCTTATCTGCCACTGCACGACATCATTTGGTATATTTTATCTATGATGTCTTGAGAACAATCGCTTAGTGGCTGCGAGTTATGTATGTTTCATTTGTTCTATAAAGAGTATAACATAATTTCAAAATCTGTCAAGCACTTTTTTTATTTTTTTGCAAAAAAATTCGCCCTATCAAAAAGATAAGACGAATTTTACTTTTATTTAATTTCCATAAATAGTCTGATGCAGACGATTAATTGTTGCCTCAAAATCTGGAACAAGCTCCTCGCCTAAGTTTGTGTACATGTTATCATACGGGATACGATCCGTCTGAATATCATAATTGATATAGGAAGGTGCATTAGCAATCAAGGTTGTCAATGTTGCCGCATCAATGTTGTGAGTAATAAGCGGAAGCATATTATTTACAACAGCAAGCAAGGTTGTTGCATCCAGAGATCTTGCTTTTTGCATCAACTGTACAAGAATCTCTCTCTGTCTTGAAGTACGGCCATAATCGGAATGCTCGCTTCCACGGCTTGTATAACGGATTCTTGCAAATCCAACTGCCTGATTTCCATTCAGATGTGTAATTCCGCCACCTGTAACATAATAGTCAGAAGCATTCAATCCCTGTAGTCTGCACTGCTCGTCCAGATACATATTGATATAGCCTGCCTCCTGTGTTGAAACTTCCAGATCAACACCACCTACAAGATCTATGATATTAGCCATCGAACTAAAATCAACTGAAGCATAATTATCAATATCAATACGATAATTACTTTCAATTGTAGAAACAAGAAGCGGACCGCCGCCAATTGCGTAGGCACTATTTAGCTTTCTTATACCAACATTTGGAATATTAGCATACAAATCTCGCATAAAGCTTGTCATATAAATCGTCTTTGTCTGCGAATTGATGGAAGCTAAGATCATGGAATCGGAATTTCCATACCATCCATCTCTAGTATCAGAACCAATCAGCAGGATATTATAAACATTGCCATCAGAAGCAACATCAATATTTTGACCTACATTTACTTCTTTAGCAAAAACTGAAGCTGCCTCTGCATCCAGCGTCTCCATCTCAGTAAAGCCTTCCACATCATCTTCATCTGCTGTTAACAAACCATAATTAATGGTAACTTCACTATCATCTACATAATTCGTTTTTCCGAGATAATGCTTTAATCCAAAATAAAATACACAAAGTCCCGCAAAAACAATAAGCAACAATACAAGCACCACAATTAAAAGCGGTGTCTTGGCCGACTTCTTCTTTCCCTTGGCCATACCGGGTTCTCCTCTCTGTCTTCCAGACTCTAAAGCCCATCCTGTTACAGACAAACTCTTGTCCTAATTTGATTTATGGCTATTGTTTAACCACACAATCTTTAATAGTATAGCATATTTCAGACAAATTACCAGACTTTTTTTTACAAAATCTTTGCCTGAACTGACCTTTTTTTGCTGGTAATTCACTCTATGATATAAAATCATGATTAGGGCATTCTTTATCGTAAAACTGTTCCATCACACTGCTGATCGATGCCGTAATTTTCTCATCCATACAGCCTGTATTTACTCCGTTTTGAATAGCACGCGAAAAAGCAGCTATCTCATAGCGAAGTCCTTCTCCATCCAGCTTATAAAAATAGCGTCGGTTCTGTGTAAAGTCCTCATAACGAACTTCAAAATAATCAGTCTTCCACCACGGTGATGGTACATAAATATAACCTTTTGTTCCTGTTATGATAAGCTCACCTTCTGACTTTACGCCAATTCCTGTTTTAACAGATGCTGCTGCATTCGCGTACAAAAAACTTATCTTTGAAAAAAGATCTGGATCAGTTTTTGTATGATACGTCACCATATCACATTTTTTATAATCTGTTCCCAAAATTGAAAATACCGACAATAGCCCAAATGGTCCCCATACTGCCATACTTCCAAAGCCACCCTTTTGATAGCCCACAGGCGGCGGTGTCATCTGTGTACATGTTGCTTCAACTGCCTTGATATTTCCAACCTCTCCACTCTTTGCCATAAGAACAAGACGGTTAAATGCCATAAAATATGCTGTTTTAATAGCTTCTAAGAAAACACAGCCTTTTTCTTTTGCAAGTCTTGTCAGAAAAAGTGCACCCTCTTTTTCTAGTGCCACTGGTGATTCGCAAAGAACATGCTTTTTTTGCTCTAATGCCTTTTGGCTGTACCAAGCCCGTTTATCCGGCGATGTTACAACATAGACTGCATCACTCTCATCAAGCAATTCCTGCAGCGTTTCATAAACTGTAAGGCTTCCTGCATACTTTTTTTCATGTGATAACAAACCATTTGGCAATTGTTCTTGCTGTATTGGCGGCTGAAAAATCCCCGACAGTTCTACATTTCCTACATACCTGGATTCCTGAATAAATTTCTCAACCATCGGCTCATATCCAATAATACCAAGACGTATACCACTGTTTTCCTGACGAAGCTTTGTACTTGAAATATTGGCTGTGCGCGGCAAATAAACCACCTCACAGTATTCCTTCAGGTAATCAAATTTGCCTTCCCAATCTGAACCAATCGCAAAAACATCAATATGATATCGACGAATATCATCTATTTTTTGACCAATGTACTCCTCTGGTATAACCTCATCTGCAAGTCCTGTATCTTTTACTGCCTGAATACGCTCCATCAGAGACTGCTGAACATTCAGTTTTCCTCTGCTGATATCAAAACTATCTGTTGTCACACCCACAATTAAATAGTCTCCCAGCGCCTTCGCACGTTTGAGCAGGTTTATATGACCATAATGCAGCAGGTCAAACGTACCATACGTAATGACTTTTTTCAAATCGTTCTCCTTGTACTCGTATTTTTCTATTACCATTCAAACGTCTGCCAAATCTATATTATGCTCTTT
Source organism: uncultured Lachnospiraceae bacterium (assembly GCA_934292725.1). Classification (GTDB taxonomy): domain Bacteria; phylum Bacillota; class Clostridia; order Lachnospirales; family Lachnospiraceae; genus Anthropogastromicrobium. Next base: position 5,940 of record CAKQXY010000072.1, on the reverse strand, counting down.
CGTCGATCTCAAAAAATGCAGTCAGGAAACGTTCCATTGCCTCTTTTGAGCCAACTGAAATACGCAGATATTTTTTCAGCATTTCATTGCCATATGATTTTACTAAAATCTTTTTTTCTGTCTCTAATTTCTGCGCAACCTCGGCCGCCTGATGTTTTGGCGTCACGAAAATAAAGTTTCCACGGCAGTCTCTTGTCTCGTATCCATGCTTTGTGAGTTCTGCAAGAGTATATGCCTTTCCCTCTTTTTCCGTTTCTATTAGCTGATCAATCATCTCTGGATGATCTAAAATGCGTTCTGCAAATAATAGCGCAATCGCATTTGCATCAAATGTCAGCTTCGCATTTTTCACATAATGAATAATCTGAGGATTACTGATTACAACGCCAAGACGACATGCGGCAATCGAAAACAGCTTTGAAAATGTACGCAAAAGCACGACATTTTCTTCATTCAGTGCATATTTTAAGAAGGTATTTGGATAAAAATAATGATACGCTTCATCAATAATAACGATTGCACCGACTTTCTTTGTTTTTTCAATTACCTTTTCCAATTCCTCTTCAGTGTAAACATTGCCGATCGGATTGTTTGGATTTAATAACACCACAATTCTAGTATTTTCTGTAATGGCATCTAAAATTTTATCAATCGAAATCGTCATATCTGACTCATATGCAACTGGAACATGATGAAGACCAAGAATGCTGCAGTTTACCCAATACATTTCAAAGCTTGGTGCAACTGTGACAACATCTTTTCCTTTTTCACCAAATGTCTCTAACAGATAACGTATTCCCATATCAGAACCATTTACTGCTACTACATTTTCATAGGATGCGCCAATATAAGCTGCATACTTATTCAAGAAGCGATCTGGCTCAGGATATATCGAAAGAAATTCTGGTGTAATCTCTTTTAATACGCTGTCTACAAATTCCTTTGGCAGTCCCTCTGGATTTTCATTCATATCATAGCGCAGATAATCATAACGACCCTGCTGCGGAAAAACGCGATTTGTATTTTTAATATGTTCATCTACATAATACATAATTTGAAAACCATCCTCTCATAATGTAACAATTTTTTCTCTTGTTTTTTATTGTACTACAGATAATCAAAACATACAATAAGAAAAATCATCATGAATCCCACCTTCTTTACATATCAGTTATTAAAAAGGTATAAGGTATCCTGTCATGTTCAATTTTCAAAAAGGTATCTTTCATCCATTTTCTTTCAAAACTCTTTTACTTTCCGCTGCTTTTTTACTTCTTCTGCTTACCGCTTTTACACTGCCTGCCGCTGTAATGGTAAACACTACCCAAGGTTCACGAGAACTTCCTATTTATTGTGTTCAGACTGATCAAAAGAAAATTGCACTTACATTTGATGCAGCCTGGGGCAATGAAGATACAGCTGATCTTTTATCAATTCTTGCACGAAATCAAATTCATGCTACCTTTTTCTTAACAGGGAGCTGGATAGATGCCTATCCGGATGATGTCAAGGCAATTGCTGCTGCCGGACACGACATAGGAAATCACTCACAGACACATCCAGAGATGAGCACACTTTCAAAAGAACAGATCCGCGATGAGTTAATGCAGGTACATAAAAATGTAAAGGAGCTGACTGGTCAAAATATGTGCTTTTTCAGACCACCTTACGGCGACTACAACAATCTTTTAATACAAACAGCAACAGAATGTGGGTATCTTAGTATTCAGTGGGATATTGACAGTTTAGATTGGAAAAACTACGGTGTTCAATCTATCATTGACAAAACTGCGTTAAATCCTGAACTTTCAAACGGATCCATCATTTTGATGCATAATGGTGCCAAATATACAAAAGATGCACTTGAAACTGTTATTTCAACACTTCAGTCAAAGGGTTATGAATTTGTCACGCTTTCGGAGCTTGTTTATAAAGATCATTTTCACATGGATCCTTCAGGCAAACAAATTCCTGATTAATTACATCTTTTTTCCACTTTTTTCAATAATTATGCTATACTGAAAACAAAATTTAAATGCTTCAGAAAAGGAGATTTTATGAGTACACTAACGAAATTAAAAGAAAACATTGAATCCGTGATCGTTGGAAAGGGGAAGGTGATCGATATGGTCATGACTTCCTTAATTGCCGGCGGTCATATCCTATTGGAGGACGTTCCTGGAACGGGCAAGACAGTTATGGCCAAGTCACTTGCCCGCTCTTTGGATGCCTCCTTTTCCCGTGTACAGTTTACACCAGATTTGCTGCCATCTGATGTAACTGGATTAAACTATTACAATCAGAAGCAGGGTGAGTTCGTATTTAAATCCGGTCCTGTTTTCTGCAATATTTTATTGGCAGACGAAATCAACCGTGCTACACCAAGAACACAATCTGCACTTTTAGAGTGCATGGAGGAGCGTCAGGTTACTGTTGATGGAAAGACTAGACCTCTTCCTGCTCCTTTTATTGTTATCGCAACACAAAATCCAGTTGAGACTACTGGTACATTTCCTCTGCCTGAGGCACAGCTTGACCGTTTCTTTATGAAACTTTCTATGGGACTTCCATCTAAAGAAGAGGAGCTTTCTATCCTTACACGTTTTGAACATGCCCAGCCGCTTTCTGAACTGTCTGCTGTATGCACTACTGAGGAAATTGTTGCAGCACAAAGGGATTATAAAAAGGTTTTTGTTCATCCGCTTCTTCTTGATTACATGACAGAACTTTCACAGCAAAGCAGACGTCATCCTTATGTAGTTACTGGCGTAAGCCCACGAGGAACACTTGCGCTTTTAAATGCATCAAAGGCATATGCCTTTTTACATGAACGAAGCTTTGTCGTTCCAGAAGATATCAAGGCTGTAGCTGTTTTTGTTCTTGCACACCGACTTGTCTTAAGCCGCGGCGTTGGCAGCCAGTCAACAGGTGCTGAAATTATTGAAAAACTGCTGTCTGATGTTGCCGTTCCTACTGAAAACTGGGGAAAACACGAATAAGACTGAGGATTTGCCATGAAAATACTTCTTTTATTAGCCGCAGCAGGTCTTTTATACATATTGCAGGATTGGATCTACAAAACTTTTTGGGACAAAAATCTCTCTGTCTCAATCCACTTTCAAGACAAGGCGGTTCTAGAAGGTGAACAAGCCACACTGACAGAGGTTATTGAAAACAGAAAACTTCTTCCGCTTGCCTACCTTAACGTCAAATTTCAGGTCAGCCGCAATCTTGTATTTCAAAATATGGAAAATACAAGTGTTTCAGATTTCAACTATAAAAACGATGTTTTTTCTGTTTTGTTTCACCAGCGAATACGAAGAACACTCGTTTTCTCCTGTCAAAAGCGCGGATACTATGAGATTACACAATCTGATATTATCTCATCCAATCTGCTTATGACAAGTGAATATATCGGCACATTGGATCAAAATACCTATTTGTATGTTTATCCTAAATATCTAAATATTGACTGTCTTGACGTACCGTTTCGAAAAATGATAGGAACCATGACAAGCCGTCAATTTTTATATGAGGATCCTTTTGAATTTCGCGGCATACGAGATTATACAGTTACCGACCCAATGAATAGCGTAAACTGGACTGCCAGTGCACGAACTGGTGAGCTTATGGTTAATGTTCACGACTCTACATCTTCTCAGGAAGCCATTATTATTTTAAATCTGGAAACAGAAACTGTGTGGGTATATGAACAGCTTCACGAAATTGCAATCCGGCTTGCCGCATCAATCAGCTACTACTTTCTTAATACTGGTGTTCCCACCAGAATGATATGCAATGGAAGTGACTGTATTACCGATCAGGTCGCCGTAATTCCTACAGGAAGCGGCCTTCGTCATGTGAATGCCATTGCTGAGGTTCTTGCAAGAATTGATCTTACACGAACAGTTGTATCATGTACAGACCAACTGCATGAACTCACAAATAAAATGGCAAACTCAACTTCTGCTCCGCTTTATATCATGATCTCTAACTCAATGAGCAGTTCCCTGCAGGATGCATTTGAACAGCTGATCAAAACTGGCAGCAGTGCTATGTGGATTGCTCCTCTCTATGAGGACATGGAACTTCGCGTACGGAAAGTACCAAATCTGGAAATTATACGATGGGAGGTAAACAAATATGAGAATTAAGCTTCAGGCTCTGACAGAGCATATCCACGGATTTTTGTTAATTCTTGGAATTACTGCATTTCTCTCCTGTCTTATTTTTCCTTCTCATTACTTATTCTACTTTTTTCACAGTTTTCTTTTGCTGATTCCATTTGCAGTTACTGCTTATGGCCAGGAAAAAATCAAACATTTTGTCAGCTATTTCGCTGTTGGTATTGCATGTGCTATTTTGCTGTTTTTTATTGGAATCAACTTTTGGGAGAAGCTGTACTTTTTGATTATTTCAGTAGTTATCATGCTAATCCGTATTCCTTCTCGTCTTCAAAAAACAGATGACTATGAAATTGTGGATGAAAACGTAATTGAATCAGGTGGTCTTTTAGATTCGCCAAGTGCCGGGTTTTTAGGGTATTTTGTTCTTCTGTTTTTTATCGCCTTGCTGCTAAAACGAAATGATATTCAAACAATACTCTACTGGATTACATTTGCCTGGCTGACTGATTTTCTTGTATACATGAATCTAAAAAGCCTTAACCGCTATCTTTACAGCAGACGCAGTATAGCAAACCTTCCCGGCAAACAGATTATTTCTACGAACCGTGCACTTATGATTGTCTTTTCAATGCTGGCTCTTGTGGTCATGCTTGTTGTTCCACTTCTTCCACTAGATCATATTGTTTATTCCATCGGTATCGCTATACGTGATTTTTTGCGATGGATTTTCTCTCATTTTTCCAGTGAAGAACAGACAGTCGTAGAAACAGCAGCGGAGTCACTTGCCGCTTCTGGACAATCTGCTATGTTTGGCGACGTTAAGCCTACACCTGCCTGGCTTAAAATGCTTTATGATATTTTATTTGCTGCCATTTTATTTGTTGTCAGCGCAGGAGCTCTTGTAGGAATTGGCTATGCAATACTGATGCTTGTACATCGCTTCTACAAGCCATCTGCAGTAACTGGCGATATACAAGAATTTATTAATGAGGAAACAGAATCTACCTTTCTTCAGGATTCTGAAAAAAAGGAACGTGATTCTCTTTTTTCTATGCTGTTTAATCCAAATGTCACTATTCGGAAGAAATTTAAAAAGCAGATTCAGCAGGGAAGCCATTTGAACAAAAAGGCTGGCAATTCAATTCCTGTATCACTGACTCCCTTGGAACTTGAACAATATGCAAAACTGCCAGATGATGAACGCACACATCTTCTGCATTCCCTTTATGAAAAAGCGCGATATTCAAAAGAGGGCTGCACAAAAGAGGATGTTGCATTGCTAAAGAAATAGTATTCAACAACTTTCATTAAAAGAGACTGTACAGATTATTTTCTTCTGTACAGTCTCTTTTTCAATGTCTACATCAATATTTTTTCGTATTATTCTATCATCTTATTTAGGCCAGGCAACTCCATCTTTGACAATATATGTCTTTCCTTGACTCGTGCATTCACCATTATAACTCCAGTCCAGTTTACCATCTTTGACATAATACCAACTTCCATTATGCAGACATAATCCGGTATAATTCCAATCGAGCACACCCTTCTTGACATAATACCACGCTCCATCATACAAATATAAATCAGTATAACTCCAGTCCAGTTTACCATCTTTGACATAATACCAACTTCCATTATGCAGACATAATCCGGTATGATTCCAATCGAGCACACCCTTCTTGACATAATACCACGCTCCATCATACAAATATAAATCAGTATAATTCCAGTCTAGTTTACCATCTTTGACATAATACCAACTTCCATTATGCAGACATAATCCGGTATGATTCCAATCGAGCACACCCTT
>CAKQXY010000071.1 GCA_934292725.1 uncultured Lachnospiraceae bacterium | reverse complement strand
TATAATAATCGCAATAAGAAAGAGGTAAATTCCTATGATAAATATGTTTGAGGTAAATGAGACCAACAATATGATTACACAGGAGAAGCTTGATGTGCGTACCATTACGATGGGTATCAGCTTGTTAGACTGCATTGACAGTTCTGTTGAAAAGGTCTGTGAGAATGTATATAACAAAATTACAACACTGGCAAAAAATCTTGTGTCTACCGGAAAAGATATCGAGAAAGAATATGGTATCCCGATTGTAAACAAGCGAATCAGCGTAACGCCAATCGCGCTTGTCGGCAGTGCAGCATGCAAGACAACGGATGATTTTGTTGAGATTGCAAAATCACTCGACAGAGCAGCAAAAGAGGTTGGTGTAAACTTCCTTGGCGGTTATTCTGCACTTGTAAGCAAGGGTATGACAAAGGCAGAGGAGCTGTTAATTCGTTCAATCCCGAAGGCGCTTGCCGTGACAGAGCGTGTGTGCAGCTCCGTCAATATTGGTTCAACAAAGACAGGAATCAATATGGATGCAGTTCGTTTAATGGGAAATATCGTAAAAGAGGCAGCTGAGTATACAAAGGATCAGGATTCCTTAGGCTGTGCAAAGCTTGTTGTATTTTGCAATGCACCAGATGATAACCCATTTATGGCAGGTGCATTCCATGGTGTGACAGAGGCAGATGCAATTATCAATGTCGGAGTAAGTGGCCCAGGTGTTGTAATGCACGCAATTTCACAGGTGCACGGTCAGAATTTTGAGGTGCTTTGTGAGACTATCAAGAAGACTGCATTTAAGATTACAAGAGTAGGACAGCTTGTTGCACAGGAAGCAAGCCGCAGACTTGGCATTCCGTTTGGAATCATCGATCTGTCACTTGCACCGACTCCGGCAGTTGGCGATAGTGTAGCAGAAATCTTAGAGGAGATCGGCTTAGAGGAAGTAGGAGCGCCGGGAACAACAGCAGCACTTGCAATGTTAAATGATCAGGTTAAGAAGGGCGGCATCATGGCATCTTCTTATGTTGGTGGATTAAGTGGAGCATTTATTCCAGTCAGCGAGGACCGCAACATGATCGAGGCAGCTACAAATGGAAGTCTGTGCATTGAAAAGCTCGAAGCTATGACATGTGTTTGCTCCGTTGGTCTTGATATGATCGCTATTCCTGGCGATACAAGTGCAGCCACAATCTCAGGTATTATTGCAGATGAGGCAGCAATCGGTATGGTAAATCAGAAGACAACAGCAGTGCGTGTAATTCCTGTTATCGGCAAAAAGGTAGGCGATACAGCAGAGTTTGGTGGTCTGCTTGGCTATGCACCAATCATGCCAGTTAATACAAAGGACTGCAGTGCGTTTATCAACAGAGGCGGACGTATTCCGGCACCGATCCACAGCTTTAAGAATTAATTAAAATAAAGGTAGTAAAAATCTATGAATATGATTGTTGCAGCAGATAAGAAAAATGGAATTGGCTATCAGGGAAAGCTTCTTGTTACGATTCCGTTTGATCAGCAGCTGTTTCGAAAGGAAACGATCGGAAAGGTCGTTGTCATGGGACGAAAAACTCTGGAGAGCCTTCCAGGCGGACGTGTGCTTGAAGGACGCACCAACATTGTGCTGACGCGTAATAAAAACTATCAGTGCAAAGGTGCAGTCATTTGTCATAGCGTCGAAGCGGTACTAGAAGAAATCAAAAAGTACCGCAGTGAGGATGTCTACATAATAGGCGGTGAGAGTGTATATCAAGCATTTATGCCATATGCAGACCGCATTCACCTGACGCGTATTGATTATGTGTATGAGGCAGACACGTTCTTTCCAGAAATTTCGCCTAATGAGTGGTCATTGACAGATGTCAGTGATGAACAGACATATTTTGATCTTATTTATGATTTTCGCTGTTATGAAAGAAAACAAAAATAAGACAGCTTATATAATGACTATGCCGGCGCGAAATTCATCTGGCAAAGTTTCATGAAATTTACACCAGACTGCCTGGCGGTAAAGAAATGAAGAGGCAAGCTCATGGGACAGGATTTTATTTCCTGTTTCATCGAGCTTGTTTTTTGCATCAGCAAGTTTTGTTATTACAGGAATGTTTGAATTATTTTTAACTGCCTTTAGCAGTGAAGAAGCATTACTCTTAAAACCAAGAATGCGTGCATAGGAACAAAAGCCAGATGCACGAAAAAGTTCCATATCATCCTGACTTATAGAAAGCAGACAGTGGAGAAGCGCACGGTTTATCCGAGCACGCGTAATATTTTTTGTTTTAAGATTTTGGGCAAGCTCACTAAATGTAAAAGCTTGTCCTGTACAAAGTATGCGCTGTATACGATCATACAGTTCAGGTGTCATCTCAGCTGCATGTAAAAGATTAATTCCATTTGTCATTTTGCCAGCGTTTATTATCATGCCAAGTGCCAGCGAAAAATCATTCTCTGTGATTGGAAATGTATGACAAAAAGCCTTTTCCATCAAAGAAAATGATGTTTCAGGAAGAAAGGCTGAAAGTGACGAAATAGAAGAAACTGATTCACATTCAATTTGATTTCGGATGGCAGATGCACTTGCAAAGCCTAAGGAGAGTTTTGTATCATGGTAGTCATTGCCTTCTCTTTTTACAGCAAATGGCTTCATTGTACTTCCAGATGCAAGAAGTGCTTTTATATATTCAACACCAAGCGTATCATTAGGTGAGGCTGTAAGCAAAGTCCCCATAGAGTTCATCGCCATCTGTACACTTTTTGGATAGCTGTTTCCTTCCCTTAAAAAGCGCTGCAAAAGAGCTTTATATTCAGGCGGTTCTTCCTGCAATGTGCGTGCCGACTTAATCAAAGAATCAATATTGCCTGACTCACTTCCAAAACATAGTGCATCAACGCATCCAAGACGCGTAAGAAGCGAGACACCTGCTTCTGCAAATATAGGGGCAGCAGCCGTTGCAAAAGGAACAGGCAGTTCAAGAACAAGATCAGCACCGCCCTCTAATGCCATTTTAGTGCGCGCATATTTATCAATAATAGCGGGAGCACCGCGCTGCACGAAATTTCCGCTCATAGCGACAACAGCAAAGTCAGCGTTTGCTGCTTTTTTAGCTTCTTCAATCTGGTAAGCGTGACCCTTATGAAAGGGATTATATTCTGCGATAATTCCAACTGTTTGCATAAAAAATAAAATAAGCCTTTCTCTGTTTTTTTTGTAGTATACGACAAAAAAAATAAAACAGCAACTTTGTACCGTAAAAGAAACAAAATATGGAAAATCCTATCTTGCCTAAGATTAAGGATTGTACTATAATTGATAAAAGAAAGACAGCGCGAAAAGCGCGTCCGAAGAATGAAAGGAGAATTAAAGTATCATGGGATTTATTGATGAGATTAAGGCAAAAGCAAAGGCTGATAAGAAAACAATTATTCTGCCAGAGTCTATGGACACTAGAACATGGGAGGCAGCTGAGAAGATCTTAAAGGAAGGTCTTGCAAACCTGATCATTTTAGGAAGCCCAGAAGAAGTTGAAAAGTACGGAAAGGGCTATGACGTAACTGGCGCTACCATCATCGACCCGGCTACATATGAGAAGACCGAGGAGTACCTGGATCTGTTCGTTGAGTTAAGAAAGAAGAAGGGTCTGACTAAGGAAGAAGCAAGAAAGCAGGCACTGTCTGATTATGCATACTATGGCTGCTTAATGATCAAGGCTGGTGATGCTGATGGTATGGTATCTGGTGCATGCCATTCTACAGCTAACACACTTCGTCCATGTCTGCAGATCATCAAGACAAAGCCAGGCTGCAAGTTAGTATCCGCATTCTTCTTAATGATCGTTCCGAACTGCGAGTATGGTGAGGACGGCGTATTTGTATTTGGTGATTGTGGTCTGAACCAGGATCCGAATCCGGAAGAGTTAGCAGCAATTGCAGCATCCTCAGCAGAGTCCTTCGAGCAGCTGACCGGAAAGAAGGCAAAGGTTGCTATGCTGTCTCATTCCACAAAGGGAAGTGCAAAGCATGATCTTGTAACAAAGGTTGTAGAGGCTACCAAGATTGCAAAAGAGCAGTATCCAGAGCTTGACGTTGATGGCGAGCTTCAGTTAGATGCAGCACTTGTTCCATCTGTAGCAGCTTCTAAGGCTCCAGACAGCACTGTTGCTGGACAGGCAAACGTACTGATCTTCCCGAACCTTGATGCTGGAAATATCGGTTATAAGCTGGTTCAGAGACTGGCAAAGGCAGAGGCATATGGCCCAGTTACACAGGGTATCGGTGCACCTGTAAACGATCTGTCAAGAGGTTGTTTTGCAGATGACATTGTAGGCGTTGTTGCAATCACCGCTGTACAGGCACAGATGAAATAAAAAAAGTCGAAGAAAACAGTTGACAAATGGTAGTGAAAACTATATAATGTACGAGTGTGCGTAAAGTGTCATGTAAAAATACTTGACACGGGTTCAGCCTGTGAGGAGGTCTGCTATGGTAATTAACATGTCTGAGCTTTTTACTGTGGATGGTACTGTAAAGACATATGAGGTTCCCCTTGAAATGTCAGAGGTCATCTGGAAGCGTAAGAAGTATCCGATTGTAAGTAAGCAGCCAGTTGAGCTGAGGCTTACACATGAGGGAGACAGGAAGATTGCGATAACGGCTAAGGTATCTCTTGTTTTAGAGATGCCATGTGACCGCTGTCTGGATAGCGTAAAGGTACCTATGGATCTTGACTTTGAGAGAAACGTAGATGCTAATACGTCAGCAGAGGAGCGTATCGCACAGTTGGATGAGCAATCCTACATTGACGGGTATCATCTGGACGTAGATGGTATGGTTTTGGATGAAATGATGACGGATATTCCGGATAAGGTGCTCTGCAGAGAGGACTGTAAGGGTGTATGCCCAAAATGCGGAGTAAACTTAAATCACCAGACCTGCAATTGTGATCGTACAGAGTTAGATCCCAGAATGTCAATTATCCGTGAGCTATTCGCCAAGAATAATCGTACGGATTCCTGATACAGTAGTCACATCCTGCCTGCCAGGATGTGTATGGCAGGCTGTGAAAGCTTTAATTAAGGAGGTGTAAAACATGTCTATTTGTCCAAAGAATAAAACTTCTAAGGCTAGAAGAGATAAGCGTAGAGCAAACTGGAAGATGGGCGCTGTCAATCTGGTAAAGTGCAGCAAGTGTGGTGCTCTTATGATGCCGCATAGAGTTTGCAAGGCTTGTGGTTCTTATAACAAGAGAGAGATCGTTTCTGTTGAGGACTAATTAAAAATTTGAATGGAGCGTACAGTTTTCGGACTGTACGCTCTTTTTGTGTGCGCCAAGCCCGAAGGAGAATGATTTTACGGGCTCGATAGCGGCAAAGCCCAAAGGTGAATTGATTTCACGAGACGGACACTTGGAGCAGGTCTTTCAAAGTAATGTCTGAAAAAGTTCTTGATTTCTGATACAGAATCGTATATTATGATACTGGGATAGAAAACTCCCCTGTGAATTAACAAGAATGGAAGAAAAAGAATGATTACAGTAGCAGTAGATGGTATGGGAGGCGATAACGCTCCTGCCTGTATGGTGCAGGGCGCAGTAGATGCCATTAATAAAAACAGCAGCATAAAGGTACTTCTGACAGGTCGTCCGGATGACTTAAATAAGGCATTAGAGGGACTTACTTATGACAAGTCAAGACTTGAGATCGTGCCGGCATCTGAGGTGATTGAAACTGGCGCACCGCCTGTGGAGTCGGTTCGTACTAAGAAGGATTCTTCACTTGTTGTCGGACTTAAGCTTGTAAAAGAGCAGAAGGCAGATGCATTTGTTTCCTGCGGAAGCACAGGCGCTGTATTAGTCGGTGGTCAGCTGATTGCAGGAAAAATCAAGGGTGTGAAAAGAGCACCGCTTGCACCAGTTATCCCGACTGTAAACGGAGCCATGCTTTTAGTAGACTGTGGTGCTAATGTAGATGCGCGTGCAGAACAGCTGGTACAGTTTGCAAAGATGGGTTCCATCTATGCAGAACATGTGATGGGTATTAAAAATCCGAGAGTCGGCATAGTAAATATTGGTGCTGAAGAGGAAAAAGGAAATGCACTCGTAAAAGAGACCTATCCATTGTTAAAAGAATGTTCAGACATCAACTTCATCGGAAATGTTGAAGCGAGGGATATTCCGTATGGTCCGTGTGATGTGCTGGTTTGTGAGGCATTTGTTGGAAATGTCATTTTAAAACTGTATGAGGGTGTTGGAAGTGCATTGATTAAAGAGATCAAGAGCGCGATGTTGTCTACAACGGCAGGAAAGATCGGTGGTCTTCTTGCAAAGCCTTCATTAAAAGGCGTAGTGAAAAAATTTGATGCCAGTGAGTATGGCGGAGCGCCGCTTCTGGGATTGAAGGGTCTTGTAGTAAAGGCTCATGGAAGTTCAAAAGCAAAGGAAGTTACAACTGCAATTGAGCAGTGTGTATCCTTTACTGAGGCAGATATTGCCGCAAAGATAGAAAAAAGTCTGAGTGTGTAAGAACAAAAATTAAAAAAGAAGGTATTAAGAAAGGGTGACTTGTATGGAATTTGAAACACTGCAGAAAATTATTGCTGAGGTTTTAGATGTCGAGGAGGATGAAATTACAATGGACACGAGATTACTTGAGGATCTCGGAGCTGATTCATTGGACGCGGTTGAGATTATTATGGGAATCGAGGATGAACTGGGAATTACAGTTCCGCAGGAAGAACTCGAAAGCAAAAATCTGGCAACCGTTGGCGATGTGTACGAATTAATTAATGATACGATGGCGTAAAATGAAAACGGTACATGAGCTGCGAGGTAGATCCTTGCGGCTCTGTCTTTTAATTGTGAGGAGGAATTATGAGTGAATTAGAAAAAACAGTCGGATATACATTTCAGGATCCGAAGCTGTTAGAACTTGCTTTGACGCACAGCTCCTATGCGCATGAGCATTATGCAGGAAAGAGACATGACAATGAGCGTCTGGAGTTCTTGGGGGATGCTGTATTGGAACTCGTATCAAGTGATTATTTATTTCACAATTATAATGAATATCCGGAAGGAGAGCTTACAAAGCTTCGTGCCAGCATTGTCTGTGAGCAGTCATTAGCAATGTGTGCAGAAGCTATTTCTCTGGGAAAATATCTTCGTCTTGGCAATGGAGAGGACTCCACAGGAGGAAGACTTCGCGCATCAATCACATCTGATGCAATGGAAGCATTAATTGGTGCCATTTATCTGGATGGTGGATTTGCTAATGCAAAAGAATTTATTGCCCGTTTTGTATTAAACGACTTGGAAAATAAAAAACTCTTTTACGATAGCAAAACTATCCTTCAGGAGATCGTTCAAAGAGACTTTAACGAGCCATTGTCATATGAGCTGCTTGCAGAAGAAGGTCCAGATCATGATAAAAAATTCCGCATGCAGGCAAAGATTGGCGAAAAAGCATATGGCGTCGGAGTGGGTCATACTAAAAAGGGTGCTCAGCAGCTGGCTGCCTATGAGACTATTCTGCTGCTTAAGAAAACAAACGCATAACGTTAGAAATGAGAATAATCTTTTATGTATTTAAAAAGTATTGAGGTGCAAGGCTTTAAGTCATTTGCAAACAAGACGCTGTTTGAATTCCATAATGGAATTACCTGTATTGTCGGGCCAAACGGAAGTGGAAAGAGCAACGTCGCCGATGCTGTGCGCTGGGTGCTTGGAGAACAAAGCTCTAAGCAGCTTCGTGGTGCAAATATGCAGGATGTCATCTTTTCAGGTACGCAAAACAGAAAGCCACAGGGCTATGCGAGTGTGGCAATCACATTTGACAATTCAGACCGTCATCTAAATCTTGATTATAATGAAGTTACTGTATCAAGACGTATTTATCGTTCAGGAGAAAGTGAGTACCGTCTGAATGGAACGCAGTGCCGATTAAAGGATGTTACTGAGCTTTTCTATGATACGGGTATTGGAAAAGAAGGATATTCCATTATAGGACAGGGTCAGATTGATAAGATTTTAAGCGGTAAACCAGAGGATCGCCGTGAACTGTTCGATGAGGCAGCAGGTATTGTAAAATTTAAGCGCCGTAAGGCGGCAGCAAAGAAAAAGCTTGAGAGCGAACAGGCCAATATGGTTCGCCTAAGCGATATTATGTCAGAGCTTTCAAGGCAGGTTGGACCACTTGAAAAGCAGGCAGCAGCAGCAAAGGAATATCTGAGACTTCGCGATGAATTAAAACAATATGATATTGATGCATACGCTGTAGAGAGCACAAAGACAGAGAGTGATTTGGCAGCTCTTGAAAAAAATCTTGCTATTACGACAAGAGACTATGAAGATACAAACAGAAGCAGTGAAGCATTAAAAGCAAAGTATGAAAGACAGCAGGACAGCCTGAATAGTCTTGATGATCAGATCAGTGCACTTCGCGATGAAATTAGTGACTGCCAGACAAATCGTCAGGAAAAAGAGGGTGCTGTTAATGTATTGAAGGAACAGATCAATACCGAATATTTACGGCGCACTCATACGTCACAGCGTATGGAAGTGCTTGAGAAAGAGCAGAAGGAATATGCAGCACAATTAGAAGAAGAACAAAAAAAGCGTCAGGAATGCAGCCGCGAGAGCTATGACATTACGGCAAAAAAGGATGGCGCACAGAGTGTTCTTATTCAGGTGCAGGATGGACTTGCTTCATATCAGCAGGCATTAAAGGATGATCAGGGAAAGATGATTTCTCTGTTAAATGAAAAATCTTCCTTTGTAGGAGAACTGCAGAAATATCAGACGCTTCTTGAGCAGGCAAAAACTGAGCAGGCGCAGATGAACCGCAGACTCTTAGAGAGTAAGACAGATGAGTCAATCTGGCAAAAACGCGAAAAAGAGTGTCAGGCAGCCTACCAAGAAATCTCACAGAAAAAAACAGAACTGGCAGAAAAACAGGCTGAACTTTTAGATTTGCTTGAAAAAGAGCAAAAGCGAAAAGAGCAGCTGCAAAATGAGTATTATGAGCAGCGGCGCCTTCATCAGGTTTCTGTTACGCGTGCAGAGTCACTTAGAAATCTTGCCGAGCGCTATGAAGGTTATGGAAACAGCATCAGGAAAATCATGGAGGTCAAAAAGCAAAATCCAGGAATCCATGGTGTTGTGGCAGACTTAATTCATGTAGAAAAGCGTTATGAGACTGCAATTGAGACAGCGCTTGGAGGTGCAATTCAAAATATCGTTACCGATACCGAGCAGACAGCAAAGCACATGATCGAATATTTAAAACAGGGCCGTTTTGGACGAGCTACGTTTTTGCCGCTTGATGCAATCACGGTGCGAGACGAGTTTTCGCAAAAGGATGCATTAAAAGAGCCTGGCGTGATTGGACTGGCAAGCAGCCTTGTTAAGACATCAGATATGTACAAAAGATTGGTGTCATTTTTACTCGGAAGAATTGTTGTTGTCGATACAATTGATCATGGAATGAAAGTTTCAGCAAAGTATAGAAGAAGCCTTCGCATTGTTACACTTGAAGGAGAGCTGTTAAATCCTGGAGGATCTATGACAGGTGGTGCCTTTAAAAACAGCAGCAACTTGTTAGGACGAAATCGAGAGCTTGAAGAGCTTGAGACTAAAATAAAAAAGGAAACAGAAAACTTAAATAAGTTGTCATCTTCCTTTGAAGAACTAGAAAAGAAAGTAGTGAACCTCTCACAGCAGACTCAAAAGCAGCAAAATGAGATTCAAAATTTGACCTTAAAGGAGACGGAAGGTCGTCTTCGCGTAAGAGAAGCATCGCAGCGTGTTGAAGAAATTGTAAAAGACCGCGAGCATTTAAATAATGAACTTGTTTTGCAGGAAGGAAAGCTTGAGAAAATTAAAGCGAGCTTCGAGCAGGTAGCAAGTGCAATCAAGGAGCTTGAGTCAGCTGGTGATGAGTCTAAAGACAGCGCAGACAGAAATCAAAGCTTTGTTGATGAGATGATGAAACAGCGCGATGATTTGACAAAAGAAATTTCTGAGCTTGGCACAAAGCAGCTGCAGTTAAAGCAGCAGGAGCAATTTATTTTAGCTAATATAAGCCGGATCGCTCAGGAAGCAGATAAACGAAAGACAGAGCAGGAAGAACTAGAAACAGTTTTTTCTGAATGTGAAGATGCTGTAGCACAAAAAACGGCTCAAATCGATGAAGTGCAAAAGCAGATGCAGGCACTTGAGGTGACTGTGCAGCAAAAGGAAGCAGAGCTGTCAAAGGTAAATGAGCGCAGAAATCATATCAATGATTCATTAAAAGGCTTTTTTGCAAAGAGAGAGGAGCTTTCAACGAGATTATCTGCTCTTGACAGAGATCTTCTTCGCATGAATAACCACAAGGAACGCTTCGAGAGTCGTCTTGATGAGCTTGCTGAGTATCTTTGGGAAGAATATGAGCTTCGTCCGAGTGATGCTAAGGCAGCAGCAAAAAGTGATAGGCCGCTTAGTGAGCTAAAAGAGCATATAGGTGAACTTAAAAAGAGCATACGCGGACTTGGAAGCGTCAATGTAAGTGCAATTGACGAGTTCAAAGAGGTGTCAGAGCGCTATACCTTTATGAAGACCCAGTACGAAGATCTTGTTGAGTCAGAGAAGACTTTGCAGAAAGTCATTGAAGAGCTTGATGAGGGTATGCGAAAGCAGTTCAAGGAAAAGTTTGAAGAAATTCGCGTTGAGTTTGACCGAGTTTTCAAAGAACTTTTCGGAGGCGGTAAAGGTACACTTGAGCTAGTTGAGGATGAGGATGTGATAGAGGCTGGCATTCGTATTATCTCACAGCCGCCAGGCAAGAAGCTTCAGAACATGATGCAGCTTTCAGGAGGCGAGAAGGCGCTTACCGCAATTGCGCTGATGTTTGCTATCCAGAATTTAAAGCCGTCGCCGTTTTGTCTTCTTGATGAGATAGAGGCAGCGCTTGATGATTCTAATGTAGGCCGTTTTGCAAACTACCTGCATAAGCTTACGGCAAACACGCAGTTTATTGTAATTACGCATAGACGAGGAACAATGACTTCAGCTGACCGCCTGTATGGTATCACGATGCAGGAGAAGGGTGTCTCCACACTCGTAAGCGTCAACTTGATTGAAAAGGATCTCGACAAGTAATTAGCAAACAATACAGAAATAGATAGGCAGGTGGACTATGGAAGAAAAGAAAAAAGGCTTTTTTGCCCGATTAAAGGAAGGTCTGACAAAGACAAGAAACAGCATCGTTTCCGGAATTGACTCTGTTTTCAGAGGCTTTACAGATATTGATGATGATTTCTATGAGGAAATCGAGGAAATTTTAATCATGGGCGACTTAGGTGTGGATGCGACGGAGAAAATCTTAACAGATATGAAGCAGAAAGTAAAAGAGCTTCATTTAAAGGAGCCTCACGAGTGCAAGGAGGTTTTAATTGACAGTATCCGCCGTCAGATGGATCTGGGTGAAAATGCCTACGAGTTTGAGCACAGAAAATCAGTTGTGCTTGTCATCGGTGTCAATGGTGTTGGAAAGACAACATCAATTGGTAAATTAGCAGATCAGTTAAAGGCAGAGGGAAACAGCGTGCTCTTAGCGGCAGCTGATACTTTCCGTGCAGCTGCAATTGATCAGCTTGAAGAGTGGGGAAAACGTGCAAATGTTGGTGTTATTTCCCATAAGGAAGGTTCCGACCCAGCAGCAGTTATTTTTGATGCTGTTCAGGCAGCAAAGGCAAGAAATACAGATGTTTTAATCTGTGATACAGCTGGTCGTCTTCATAATAAAAAGAACCTGATGGAAGAGCTGAAAAAAATCAATCGTATCATCGACAAGGAGTATCCGGAAGCATACAGAGAGACTCTTCTTGTTCTTGACGGTACAACTGGTCAGAATGCACTTTCCCAGGCAAAGCAGTTTATGGAAGTTGCTGATATTAGTGGTATCATCTTAACAAAGATGGATGGAACCGCAAAGGGCGGAATCGCAGTAGCGATCCAGTCCGAGCTTGGCATTCCAGTTAAGTATATTGGTGTGGGCGAGCGCATTGATGATCTGCAGAAGTTTAATTCCGAGCAGTTTGTCACCGCATTGTTTGATCGCAAGGACACGCAGTCTGAGCAGTAAAGCACCAAAGGGGTCAAAATACCTTTTGACCCCAACATCATAATATAGTAGAAAGTGCAGCAAGTAACGCATAACAAGCGAAAAGAAAGGCATGAGAAAATGGAAGAATTGACATTAGAGAAATTTGAGGAAGCCAGTGAGATCGTAAGCCGCGTCACACTGGAGACAAAATTAAAGTACAGCGAGTATTTCTCAAACCAGACTGGAAATAAGGTCTATTTCAAGCCTGAGAATATGCAGTACACCGGAGCTTACAAGGTAAGAGGTGCGTACTACAAGATTTCCACTTTAAGTGAGGAGGATCGCGCAAAGGGTATCATCACTGCATCCGCAGGAAATCACGCACAGGGTGTTGCTTACGCAGCAAAGCTGTATAACGCAAAGGCAGTTATCGTTATGCCGACAAATACACCGTTAATTAAGATTAACCGTACAAAGAGCTATGGCGCTGAGGTTGTTCTGTACGGAGATGTGTATGATGACGCATGTGAGCATGCATTGAAGCTGGCAGAAGAACATGGATATACATTTATCCATGCTTTCAATGATCTGGATGTTGCATGTGGACAGGGAAGTATCGCAATGGAGATCATTAAGGAGCTTCCGACTGTTGACTACATTCTTTGCCCAATCGGCGGCGGCGGACTGTGTACAGGTGTTTCCACATTAGCTAAGATGCTTAATCCAAAGATTAAGGTTATCGGAGTAGAGCCAGAAGGTGCAAATTGTATGCAGGAATCTTTAAAGGCTGATCATGTTGTAAGCCTTCCGAGTGTCAACACAATTGCAGATGGTACAGCAGTGCGCACTCCTGGAGATAAGCTGTTCCCGTACATTAAGGCAAATGTAGATGAGATCATCACCGTACCGGATGACGAGCTGATCGGTGCATTCCTTGATATGATCGAGAATCACAAGATGGTTGTAGAAAACTCTGGACTTCTGACTGTTGCAGCACTCAAGCATCTTGATGTAAAGAACAAGAAGATCGTTTCCATCTTAAGCGGCGGTAACATGGACGTTATCACCATGTCCTCTGTAGTACAGCACGGATTAATTCAGAGAGGAAGAATCTTCTCCGTATCCTGTCTGCTTCCGGATAAGCCGGGCGAGTTAGCAAAGGTTGCTTCCCTTATCGCACAGGTAAAAGGCAATATTATTAAGCTTGACCACAATCAGTTTGTTACCACAAACAGAAGCGCAGCAGTAGAGTTAAAGATCACCATGGAGAGCTTTGGTGAGAGCCACAAGAAAGAGATCATCGCTGCATTAGCAGAGGGTGGTTTCCGTCCGAAGGAAATTAGAGCAAATCTGTAAAAATAAAAAAAGTCAGTCACAAGATACGAATGATCAAGTGGCTGGCTTTTTTTATTAGAGTATTAAAAAAGATCAGAATGTGTTCCAGTGCGAAACAAGAATAA
>CAKQXY010000070.1 GCA_934292725.1 uncultured Lachnospiraceae bacterium | reverse complement strand
AAAAGCCGTCGTCCAGCAGACACATTTCCATGCGCCTATGAAGCGGCGGCTTTGAGAAAAATCAGAGCCGCCGTTTTGCCGGGGACAGGCACTTTTTTAAAAGAAAATGAGCATCCAATCGTTCATAGTGATAGAGGATGCCATTATCGCTGGTCAGGTTGAATTCAGCGAATGGATGAAGCTGGCCTGACAAGATCAATGTCCAAAAAGGGCTGTTCGCCAGATAACTCGGCATGTGAAGGATTTTTTGGACGAATGAAAAATGAAATGTTCTATGGTGAAAAATGGGATAAAATTTCAGTAGAAGAATTTATCAGCATTATAAACCAATATATGCAATGGTATAGAGATAAAAGGATCAAACTGTCGTTAGGGGGTTTGAGTCCGATGGAGTATAGACGCAGTCTTGGAATTGCTTAATTCAGGTCAAAGAAAGCGTCCGCACCCCCAAATCTTTTAGCTCCGAGTACCTGGTACTATAAATTCTTTTGTTTGCTTCGTTTTCGGAACAAACTCAATTTTAAGCATCATTCCCATTCCATCCGCTAATCTTTTAAGTAAATTTATAGTAGGATTTCCAGTACCATTCTCAAGCTTGCTAATATCTGCCTGATTAATACCTGTACGTTTAGATAATTCTTTCTGAGTCATATTCTGAGAAGTTCTCGCCTCAACAATAGCCCTAATAACATCCATCTCTGGTTGAATTGCTTCATATTCTTTTACAAATTCTGGTTCTTTCATCTGCACTTCTTTATACTGCTTTAATGTTCTCATACTTTCCCCATCCTTTCTTTAAAATCTGCTCTGCGCTCTTTTGCCAATCTAATTTCTTCTGGCGGTGTCTTTTGTGTCTTTTTTATAAAACCATTTGTGAGTACTATTTTTCCCTCGTAATAAAAGAAATATAATACTCTAGTTATATTATTTCCAACTTTGCATCGAATCTCAAATATTCCATCATCAATTGTTTTACTATACGGTTCTCTAAGTTGATTACCTTTTTCTTCTAGTATTTCAAGTAATCCCACCAATTTAGCTCGCATTTTAACGTCAAGAGCATCGATAAACTCTTCTACCGGGCAATAACCATTTTCTTTTTCGTAAAATACAACTTCAAATTTTTCCATACTCCCTCCTTTGTTTTTATTATATGGGATATATTCCATATTGTCAACTATTTGTAGAGAATAAATTTATAATAAATTGTTTTTTTGCTAGGGACAGGCACCAATGTCGACCATTCATTGCTCGTTTTCCGTTTTTTCTAACACATTTCGATTGTATTTCATTCTTTACTGTCTCTGATAACAAATGTTGTAATGGAATTTACCTTCAGCTGTGTCTCAAAGACTGTTCCCTCAAGCGGATACGCCTCTAACTGCTTCCAATGCTCTCCCTCATCAATTGAACCACTTGTGCGAATCGGCTGTACAATGGCTTCTTTCAGTGCAAACTCATCCAAATCAAACTGGCAGGTCTGTATCTGATCGCTGTCATTGACCACCACTAAAACGAGCTTTCTTTCCTGTGGATTCCATGCCGCAACGGTTCGATCCCCCGCCTGCAGAATGGTATCATTTGATCGGATATAGCGTGAGAACTGACCCATCGCATAATATTTCATCGTTAAAAGAATTTTTTTCTCATCATGATCAGCGGTTGCAAGCCCCCAATAGCCACCTGTATAATCCGGCTTTCCGCTATCTTTGTTTCCCATATAGCCGTCGCTGCTGATATGACTGTCAATCACCTGCCAAAGAACCCACGCCGATGGAAGAAGGCCATTGATATCAGAAACAATTTTGTTTGCCAACCACAAGGCAGCACCCATCTCACCTGCATTGCTACCTGCTACGTCGCCTCCATCTACCTCAGACATCCACAGATTTTTCTGATACTCCAGAGCCAGCTTTTGGAGACCTCTGCTATCTCCTTCCAGATAACTATGCGTATCAATGCGGTCGATTGCCTCTCTTGCTGCCTCACTTAATTTGCAAATGCTATTTTTCTGAAGGTCAATTCCTGTCTCATCCGTTCCTGATATCAAAATATCAAAAAAACCTCTCTCATCAAGCGCCTCTCTTAATGATAAAATCATAACTGACTGCGACTCACCCGGATCAAAATGACACCCTTCCTGTTTCTCGCTAAATGCATGCCAATACTCGGTATCCGGCTCATTCATCGCCGTCATACTCTGAAAGCGAATGCCCCATTCATCAGAAAAATGCTTGGCAACATCGGCAAGATACGTAGCGAATGCGCCATACGCATCCTCGCGAAGATTATTTGTTCCCGCATTCTCAGCGCCACTCGAGCAACCAGAGTTTGTCATAAAATACGGCGGCGAATTGGAAAAGCCTTCAACAATCAGATTCTCTCCATAACGCTCTGCCACTTTCCTTAATACATTTCGTTGATTCTCATCTGCATTCCAATCATATGACCAGTGATACCCCTCTGCATCGTGAGAGGCTGCTACTGCATAGCCTGGGACCATCGAATCGGTTCTTGTAATATGGTGATGAGTGGGATCGTCCCCACCTCCAATGTTGTAACGAATTATCGTCAGACCCAATCCCTCCTGCGGATCAAAAAACAGTTTGGCAGCCTGCTCGGAAAGCTCATCCGAATAGCCGATACGGTTTGGCCACCAGCAAAAGCTGGTTCCCCAGCCCTCAAATTTTCCTTCATGAAATGGAGAGCACTTTTGTGGAGATAAATGATACTTGATAAAAGCTGTCTGTTCTGGCCATATAGAACCCTCAGACAAATTCTTATCAAGCAACCACTGATCCTCAACAGATAAAACTTTTGTTTCTCCCTTTTCATTTACTAATGTAACCGATACCTTGGCTTTTTCTCCAGGCTGCAATTCCTCGCAACCATAATCTCCGTCAAATATATGTTTTATTTTCCACGCCATCATATACATCCTCCTATCTGGTGTTTGGTAATCTTCCGTAAATGAAATATATTGTTTTATAATGATTTTTAATTATCTCTGTAAATTCCATATTTTTGATCTCCTTTCCTTCTATATGCGTTTTGTTTGAGTGTCCGAACCATTTTTACTTCTGGATATATAGTAACATGCTTCCTCATATTTTTCAACTAATTGTTTTTTCTGATGTAAATTCTCCAACTAAGTTACTGTTTGCATATCAAGAAGTATTCCTATCAAACAACATTCATATCCAGCAACAAAAGTTTCCTCCTGATATTAAAAAACAAAAGTTCCTTCCCGATATTGAAATTTGATAGGAATTGTGTTATAACGAAAAAAATGAATTGGGAGTTAAAGATTTTCTATGAATACGATAAAAGAAATTCTACATAAAAAAAGAGAAACTTGTATGGATAGTAATTGGTGGACTTTTAAACTTTATTTCAGGATTACCAATTTATCTCTCATTTAAAAAAGGAATTTTTTATGGAGTACAATAGCTCCTGGGGAAATGAAGTGGTTTTCGCCCTTTCCACTAACAAGGCGAAACGCAAAACCGCAACTTTAAATGGGCGTGTCAACGCCCATCTGTTAATTTGATAGGCAAGATTTTTATGATTCAAGCCGTGAAATAAAATTCAAAAGGAGGATCTTTATGTTAACAATCTCAAATAATCCAACTCGAAAAGGCCTTTCTGTATTCCGCCCTAATGTTATTTATTCTACTGCATCCGGTGTTGAATTGACAATGGATATGCTGATTCCCCAACGAGCCGATACTGACCATTCTCGCAATCCAGTTATTGTATTTATTCAGGGAAGTGCATGGCATTTTCCTGATACGACCTACGAAATTCCTCAATTAGCTCGTTTTTCTGCCGCTGGATACACAGTTGCTACTGTGCGACACCGCAATATTGATGACGGCTATCCAGCACCCGCCTTCTTGCAGGATGTAAAAACAGCAATCCGTTTTTTAAGAGCACACGCTGACCAATTTCAAATTGATGACAAGCAAATCTATTCATTCGGCACTTCCTCTGGTGGTAATACTTCTTTGCTTCTTGGACTCACTGGCGATGACAGCCGTTTTAAAACAAGCGAATATGCAGAATACTCTGATTCTGTTTGCGCTGTCATCGATTGCTTTGGGCCGACTGATCTAACCGCAATGATGCCGCAAGACCAAGCTCTCCTTGATCCAGAAACATCTAATATGATCAATGCCTTCTGTGGTGGTACCTATAATCCTAAAATTTTACAATTAGTAAGTCCTATTTTTTATGTTGAAAAAGGAAAAAATTATGTTCCATTTCTAATTGCGCATGGAAATGCAGACCCTTTAGTGCCTTTCTCTCAGAGCGAACAGATGGTGAAACGTCTTGAAGAATGTGGTGCGGATGTTAGTTTTATCTGCGTCGATCATGCTGAACATGAAGGATCCTTCTGGAGTTTGCCGCTTCTTGATCTTTTTATTGAATTTTTCAACCGACAGTCAAAGCTTCATTTATAATTGTAATACTATACTATTTTCTAATTAGGCGAAAATTGTATATGCAATATTACAAAAGGCTTGACAAATCAGAAATAAAGACATTCGATAAACTTATGAAATTGGAGAATTTGCTATGAATTATGCTTTTCGAAATGGAAAAATTTTGGATGGAACAAAAGAAATGAAAATCCAACAGGGGCTTTGTATTCTGGTAGAAAACGGAATCATCACCGATTTGATACCAGATGCGAATGCAGATCTTCACAATTATAAGGTGATTGACCTTCACGGACAATACATTCTTCCTGGACTAATCAATATGCATGTTCATCTTGCTGGAAACGGAAAGCCTCAGAAAAAGCAGCGCGATAATGAAAAGCTAGTCAAAACCATTATGAGTTCCTCGCTTACCAGAACAATCGCATATAAAATGGTAGCAGGATTTGCGAAAGATGAATTGTTCAGTGGTGTCACAACCATCCGAACAGTTGGTGGACTCGGCAATTTTGATACTCGTCTGCGCGATGAAATTGAATCCGGCACTAAACTTGGCCCTCGCATTCTTGCTGCAAATCAGGGAATCTCCGTTCCAGGTGGTCATATGGCTGGATCGGTTGCAGTTGCCGCATCGACCATTCCAGATGCACTGAAACAACTTGAAAAAGCGAAGCAAGAAAAGGTTGATTTAATCAAACTTATGATTACCGGAGGTGTATTGGATGCCAAGAAAAAAGGTGTTCCTGGTGAATTAAAAATGTCACCTGAAATGGTATATGCCGTCTGTAAACAAGCACACGATGCTGGTTATCTGGTTGCTGCTCATGTAGAATCCCCAGAAGGTGTTCGCGTTGCTCTGGAAAATGGCGTAGACTCAATCGAGCATGGTGCCAAACTGGACAATTCTATGATAAGGCTCTTTCAAGAGCGTGGTGCTTTTTTGTGTACAACAATCTCACCAGCGCTTCCATATGCGCTGTTCGACCGTTCAATCACCCATGCAACCGAAGTCGAGCAATATAATGGAAACATCGTCTTCAAGGGCATTATTGACTGTGCGAAAGCTGCACTCGCAAATGACATTCCTGTTGTTCTGGGCAATGATGTTGGTTGCCCATGGATTACCCAATATGATTTCTGGCGTGAACTCTATTATTTTCATAAATATGTTGGCGTATCCAATTCCTTTGCCATCTATACTGCAACAAAGCGAAGTGCTGAACTTGCCGGAATTGGTCACATTACCGGATCGATCGAAAAAGGAAAAAGCGCTGACATGATTGTCACTGCAAAAAATCCTCTCAAAGATTTGCGTGCACTGCGCAATCTGGAAATGGTTATCGCCAAAGGAAGTCTTTTTGATCATCCAAAGATCAAAAAGAGAAAACAGGTTGAAAAAGAGTTGGATAAGTTTTTATAATTTTTCATTCACCCCCAGAGACTACAATTGAAACATCAACGGTCTCTGGGGAATTTTACCTGCTGTATAGCTGTTTCTGTGTCCTTATTCCATTTTAGTTCAACTACCAGTGCTGGATAAGCATTCTTATATTCTGTTTTTGGAATAAATACAAAATTAGCATTTTTTGACCGATTGTATACTCAAATCAAATTTTCTATTTCTTTTTTATAAGGAATTGATGGTGCTGCACCTTTTCGTGTCACACATATTGATGCAGCTAGCGATGCATCTTTTAAAGCATCTGAAATATTTTTTCCACCTGCTAAATCTGCCAAAAAATATCCGGAATAGGTATCTCCTGCCGCTGTTGTATCAATTGCTTTTACTTCAAAAGCAGGTTGAAAAAGAATATCCTTTTTATCACAATAATAACTTCCTTTTTTTCCAAGAGTTAAAATCAGATGGCTCTGCGGATATTGTTTTTGAAACTGCTGCATGATCTTTTCCGGATCCATCGCTATTTGATCTGCCATTTTCTGTTTTTGGTTTTTTCCAAACAATATAGCGCCCTCGATTTCATTGCAAAACCACCAATCAACATAAGACAATGGCAACGTAAAAAGCTCTTTGCTTATTGGTGATGGGTTAAACGCAATGTACATCTTCTTTTTATGTGCGATTTCCATTGCCTCATTTAGACAATTTATTTCATTTTGAATCAGCATGAAATCACCTGCAGAAGCATCTTTTAACAATTCATCCAAATATGCTTTCGTAACACAGTGATTTGTTCCCGCATAAAGAATGATACAATTTTGTCCCTGCTCATCTACCTGGATCACCGTATGACCACTCGCTTCCTGTAGTGTACATATATGTGTGGTGTCCACACCAGAATCTTCCAATAGTTCCTTTAAAAATGCGCCATCTGGTCCAATCATACCGCCATGAATTACCTGTGCACCTGCGCGAGCAAGCGCAATTGATTGATTCAATCCTTTTCCGCCAGCAAAAATTTCTCTTCCATAAGAGGGAATCGTTTCACCTGGCTGAACAAAATGCGGTACTCGATATACATAATCAATATTTAAAGACCCCATATTATATATTTTCATATCTTTCTTTTCACCTTCCTATGGGAACCACTATACCATATATACGGAAAAAATAAAAGTATAATTAACCTCATTTAGGACCGTTTTTGCCGGGGACAGGCACTGGATGCGCGCATATGTTGCGGACTATTTTTATTCTTTTAATCCGTTTATTTCGTATACTCTTTCTTTGCTGCTTTGCCACATAAACAGCTTTTTTGGTACTTTTGAAAAAACTCAATTGCAAATCGAACATTTTCTCGAACATCTAGCTAAATGGCATTGCCAATATGGGCCTTTCTCATTCTTCCTTTGCTTGTTTTCCAACAATCAAACCATTTGAACCTGTTGCCAGATAAAAGGTGCCATACTCGCGGCAATCTCCAGCCATCGCATTGATCTCACCATACATCTGATTTTCTGTGTTCAGCCGTTCAATTTGATTGATCTGACCTTGTTCATCCAGAAACATTCGATAAAAACCATATGTGCCTGCGATACACGCATTGCAATACAAAACCTTTTTGCCGTTTCGATAATCGCCATCCTTGCCAACGCCAAGACCAAGACGATAAACAGCATCCCCCGGTGCGCTCAAACGTGTGAACACGGGGTACAGACCCAACGCATTTGACTCATTTAATTCATTTGATTCATTCGTTTCCTTCACCTGCATTCGCCACAGACCTGCCTCGCCAATCGCCAGATACAGTACACCACGCTTTCCACTTTCCGCCTGAATCTGTGTCTTATTGGCACAGTCGATGAGGCCAAATTCTACATCTGTAAGCCACTCTTTTGTCTGTGCGCACTCATAAAAATGCTGTCCAGCATCACGACTAATATAAATACGTGAGTGCTCACCAAAGCCATAGAATACACTCGAATCGGTTCGATCTGCAACAACCTTCATTCGGCGTTTATCTGCCTCATCTGTATGATCAAGGCGCTGTCCGGCCGCATCATAGACCTCACAGCGCGAAAAGCTCTTTGCCCCATCATGACTTACAATCACCTGACTGATCGGAAGCTCAATCCCTTTTGCAATTGACCATACGATACGCTTTCCATCTGCTGACATTGCCACCCATCCAGAATTGACATTTGGCGTCTCAATCTGTGCAAGTGTCTCATCCAGCTTTTCGGAAAGTCCATACGGCATCGTGGCACGCGTAAAGTGCTTTCCGTAATCTTCTGACAAAATCAATCCACCCTTTGTCTTTCCAGTCCAGTTTCCTCTCGGTGTCACAACAATATGCGCCGGGTTCTCATCCTGAAAATCGGCATTGATACAGGTAATGTAACGATTTCCATTTTCATCTGCAAAGGAATTCTCGCACGGGCGCGCGATATCTTCAAAGGCAAACCCGCCCAGATCACCAACAATATCAAGTACCTTTACCGGACCGGACGGAAGGCTGTAGACATTTAAATGCACCGTCTCCTCAATTCCATCGCACCAGTCGGTAAAGAAACAATCCTTCTGTTTTAAATTGTGGCTCACAAATACACCAGTTCCCGTATTAAACCAACCCTCATTGTCATCAAATGGATTGATCTCAAAATCACTCAGCCAGTGAATCAGGCTCTTGCCGCCATTGTACTCTGGCTTCATATACGGTGCCCGAAAACGAATCGCATCCTTCTCCAGATCATACAAAATACATTCCCAGCTGTTTCCGTAATCCATTGAACGGAAAATGGCATCTCCATTATCCTTCACAATTGTAGTGACAACCAGCATTCCCGGTGTTTGTCTTGAGGCACTGATACCAGAAAGGCCACAGTCTAAGTGTTTTGTTCCATCTGTTGCCTGCGTCAGCATCATCTTACTATCAATTCCACCAAGTTCAGGCACAGACACTGCACTCGAAATCACCGGGGTGATCTCCTCCATAGCGCCTAGCGCATCCTTCTTTTTCTCGTAACGAACCAGATGACCATCAATCGTATCACCACTATCGCAGCTATATCCATCCTCTAACAGATACGAACGTCTTCCCGTCGATGCAAATGTAACATAAAAATAGCGATCATCCTCGCTGCATCGCTGCGCCGCAAGGCCATGAAAACGGCATTCCTCTATCACTGCTGATTCTGGCTGTTTCATACGTTCAAAGGTCTGTCCACCGTCAGACGATACATACAAAGCACTTCCACGCATTGCTCCTTCTAATAACACTTTTTCTAACTTCACACCAGCGCTTCCAACAATTAAAAGTGTCGCAGACTCCAGCACTAGCTGTTTTACAAAGGTCAGGTGTGTCTCCTCCATCGCAGACAGATGGTTCCACGTATGGCCACGGTCCTCGCTCACCCAAAGTCCATCCCTCTGACTGGCAAAATACAGCCGATTGGAATCCTGCTTGTCGACAATCAAACGCTCTCCGGTGCCTCTGCCGCCCAAATTTCCATGAATAAAAACAGGAATCTTCTCATAAGTAAAGTGCATTCCGTAATCGTCTGAGACGGCTAAGACACCACTTTGTGGATGGTTCATGCCACAAGCCACATAGAAGCGCTCTGGATGAGCCTCATCTACTGCAATCGAGATTGGATACGTCTCAGACAAGTCTTCCATCGTCACATGAGAAATCAAGTTTTTCCATGTTTTATTCAACGGATCATACCGATAGCTGCCTCCGATATCTGTACGCAAATACAAAAGCCCCTCCTTTTGAGGATGAAACAAAAAACCGGTCACATATCCGCCACCTGGAATCGGCAAGTTGCTGTACTCGTAAGGAATCTGATTCACTGTATTCATAGTCCCACCTTTCTGCTCTGAAAAAGTAAATTTGCTTAATTTTGCAATTTCTGTGTCCATTTTACCACCTGATGCCGATTCTTACAAGCAACTTTCACAAAGGTAGTTCGACATAATAAAATTTGAATTTTCAAACTTGTTTTTGCCGGGGACAGGCACTTTTTTTCGCAGACTCTGCCTCTCACTTTTTTCTTTTTATACTGCCGCTATTCTTCTACTTCTCTCTCATAAACGATCTCACCGCCAAGAACTGTCATATCCACTTTCGTGGCCTTGATCTCATCCAGGTCGATCTCATAGATATTCTTCTCGAGAACTACGAAGTCCGCATTTTTTCCCACTTCGATGGTTCCATTCTCGTCTTCTGTATAGGAAGCGTAAGCTGCGTTTTTTGTAAAAAGCTTCACCGCTTCGTCTACGGATATTTTTTCGGATGGGATCCAGCCTTCCTGTGGCTGACCGCTGATATTTTTGCGGGTAACTGCAAAATAAATATTCTCCATTGCATCAAAGCTTACCACAGGAGCATCCGAGCCGCCGGACGTATGGATTCCCATATCCAGCATACTCTTCCATGCATACACCTTATCCATACGTTGTGCGCCGATGGCAGGTTCCACTGTGTTCATATCCAGATCGATAAATACCGGCTGGATATATGCCAGCAGATCCTGGTCTTTCATCCCCTGCAAAATACGCGGATTGGTGATCTGGCAATGCACGATACCATGTCTGCCCTTTTTGTTATCCTTCCGGTAAGGAGATTTCGCAGCTGCCTCAATGACCATATCCATGGCACGATCGCCTATACAGTGTACCGCCGCCTGCATCTGATGCCGGTCAAAAAAAACAAACAGATCGTCAAGCTCATCCTGACTGAATGTGATGATCCCGGTATTTTCCGGCGAATCCTCGTAAGGCTCATTCATGGCCGCTGTTCTTGCACCAAGGGAACCATCCTGGATCAGCTTCATCGGTCCAACAGTAAAGTGATCTCCCCTCTGCCCGGTACGATATCCTTCCTTGATAAAAGCCTTCGCATCCTCCGCCCGCTCAAAAAGGCACTGCTCATAATGGCGGATACTCAGCTCTCCTCTGGCATCCAGTGCCTTGTAGGAGGCCATGATCCGACGCCAGTTTTTTCCCGGAAGGGAGGCAAGATCATCGGACTGTACACCTGTAAATCCACATTCATTCAGCTTCTTCGCACTGTATCTGATGTAGCCTTCCACTTCTTCCTGGGATGGTGCTTCCAATACGGAAGAATAAAACTGTACTGCATTCTCCTTCAGAAGTCCGGTATCCAGATCAACCTCCTTCTCAATCTCCGGAAACTCCGGGATTTTTTTCAGAAGCTCCAGACCACAGCTGTTGCACACAGCCACATGCCCACAGACACGCACCATAATGATGGGGATTTCCGTTGAGAGTGCATCCAGCTCATCCTTATGCGGATAGCCCGGCTTATCAAAATGCTCCTCATTCCAGCCTCTGCAGTAGAGCCAGGTCAGCTTCTGACCTTTACTCTCCTCCAGTCTTTTTTTTGCTGCAGCAAGCATTTCCTCAACACTTGTGCAGTCAAACAGTTTCACAGATCTTTCCACAAATGCATAATGCAGCATATGCATATGTGTATCCACAAAACCGGGCAGCATCAGCCTTCCCTTAAGGTCAATCCGTTTTTTGCAGGAAAAAGCTTCCGCTTCTTTATCAGTTCCCACAAAAACGATCCGGCCATTTTCGATTCCCACAGCCTCTGCCACTTTTTCACTGTTATCCAGTGTTCTTATACATCCGTTAAAAAAAATCGTATCCACTGTTTATTTTTCCTCTTTTTCTTTTTCTTTTTTACCCTCGTAGAAAAGTGCCATTTTTGCCGGGGACAGGCACTGGATGCATTGATATTTTAAGTATTATTTCGAATATCTTTTCGAGTATCATTTCAGGCATCACTTTAGGTATCATTTTAAGTATTATTTTAAAAATTTCTCCCGAATCTGTTCTTCTTCGTCGGCTGTAAGACCAACTGCATCTTTTAAGAACCCATGGATATCACCATACTTTTCTGCAACAATCTTATAAAAGTACTGAAGATACTCGATATGCGCCAGCCAGGTATATTTTGTCATATATACAGCTATCTCAGGAGAACAATCTGGCGGAAGCGTTTTCTGAATTCCAGCAATCTCTGCATCAGCTTCCTTTTGCTTGTACAGATTTGTTGCCAAATAGTCCCCTTCAATATCTTCCCTAGATACCTGCAACACCTCACACAACAGTACTGCCAAAATTCCAGTACGATCTTTTCCACCTGCACAATGCCATAACACACCTCCATCCGACTCGATCAACAATTGAAAGAATTTGTGCATCTGTTCAAATGTATACGGTGCATTCGCATACTCAGCATAGTAACCTGACATTTCCTTAAAGAAAACCATAGGATCACGAGATGCCTTGTCAATCGCCTCACGCC
Organism: uncultured Lachnospiraceae bacterium; assembly: GCA_934292725.1. Taxonomy (GTDB): domain Bacteria; phylum Bacillota; class Clostridia; order Lachnospirales; family Lachnospiraceae; genus Anthropogastromicrobium. Next base: position 1,400 of record CAKQXY010000070.1, on the reverse strand, counting down.
GCATTTCTTCTCTGGATTTTGTGTCTCTCTCGATTCCCGCCATGCGCTCCTGATTCAATGGCATACTAATATGCGTAATTCCATCTATCCTCGGATCCGGCTGCTCTGTATATTCCCTAATATTTCTCAAATCAACAATATACTTCACTCCGATTTCCTTAAGCTTTTCCTGATCTGCTTTTGTTGCACTATGTAACTGATCACTTCGAAACAGCAAACCACTCTTAATCTTTTTTCCGTCTGCTCCTGTCATTCCTCCGAGATCTCTTACATTACTCATTCCTTCAAAATCAATATGTCTGCTAAGCATTTGTTTTTTCTTTTACCTTGTCCTTTCTTTGGGGTAGCCTTTCTTGGTGGGGCACATCAGAAAATGGCTTTTTTATTGTCTCCTTGATCTTTCTTTTGCTTGTTTTTTGCCGGGTCGAGTAGACGTACCTTTCGCAAAGTACGCCCCTCTACAGATCCGGACGTGCGGCTTTCCCGCATCCGGCTCTTCATATGGCTAATCGTTTGCCTAATCTCTGTGTACCCGACACTTTTCTCCCTAAAATCAATTTCCTCGTCATGTCAATCTCTGTGTATTCTCACCTTAACGATATTTTTGCCGGGGACAGGCACCAATGTCGTTATTTTCTCGAACATCTAGCTAAATGGCATTGCTGGATGATTTCGCTTCAAATGCTGTGGTTAGCAGCTTATTTGACAGGATTTCCACCTGCTGGATTGTACACCCTTTTTTTGCCGGGGACAGGCACTGGAGCCTCCCGATTGCTACCGTTTACCATACTATTTATTCAATAAGCTGGTGTCAATGCCCTCTCGGGCTGATATCTCATTTCTACATAGTATCAACTGTTTGGCTGGCAATGGTAAGCTTGGTGTCAATGCCCTCTCGGGCTGATATCTCATTTCTACGAAAATCCAGATTGGATAAATTCTGCCTTTTCAAGGTGTCAATGCCCTCTCGGGCTGATATCTCATTTCTACGGTACCCCTTCAAAAACCTAGGTTTTATGCGGTTTCCAGAGCCTGTTTTTGCAGGTATTTGTCAGAATATTCTGACAACAGCCGTTTTTCGTGCATGTTAACATTTTGGACATATTTAATGAGATGTACTTACCCTTGACACTGGATTAAGTATAGCACTAAATACAACCGTTGTCATCCTATTTTTTCACTCTCTTGATAAGTTGAGCTGAGCAGTAACACGCTGCCCTCTCGGGCTGCTGTTCAGACTTCTCTGCACAAAATGTATACTTTTGTTTATAGAACTTTTATAAAGTTTATACTTTTTTGCCGGGGACAGGCACTGGACCCCCCAAAATCATGAAAGAGCAAACTCAGGTATATCACTACATGAATCCGTCTAAGAATACTCCGCATTTTAAGCCGCTTCT
>CAKQXY010000069.1 GCA_934292725.1 uncultured Lachnospiraceae bacterium | reverse complement strand
AAAAGGTCAGGGTAGGAAATGGTAATAGGTTTGAGATGAAAAGTTTGTGTGCAGTTTTTAAGGTACATGCAAAAAGTTAGGCCCGGTGGCTCAGTTGGTTAGAGCGCCGCCCTGTCACGGCGGAGGTCAAGGGTTCGAACCCCTTTCGGGTCGCTAGCTGATTAGATCAGCTACAATTAAATAAAATTTGGGGTCTTAGCTCAGCTGGGAGAGCATCTGCCTTACAAGCAGAGGGTCATAGGTTCGAGCCCTATAGGCCCCATTTAAATGGATGGATTCCCGAGTGGCCAAAGGGGACAGACTGTAAATCTGCTGCAACTTGCTTCGGTGGTTCGAATCCACCTCCATCCATTGGTTCTTGAAAAAGAACAACATTCTATAATATCGCGGGGTGGAGCAGTCTGGAAGCTCGTCGGGCTCATAACCCGAAGGTCGTTGGTTCAAATCCGGCCCCCGCAACTTCAAATAATCAACGGATAACGTTGGTTATTTTTTTTTACATAAAATGAACTCAAAATAAACTTTTGCGGTATAATAGGACAATAAGCCATTAAGTGTATAGATGAAGAAAGGAAAAAAAGCAATGAATCAGAAGGCGGTCATAGCGATGAGCGGCGGTGTAGACAGCTCCGTTGCGGCATATTTGATGAAGGAAAAAGGATATGAGTGTATTGGAATTACGATCAAAACCTTTAATGAAACTGGTGATGGAATCAAACGAGAAAATACCTGTTGTTCACTTGATGATGTGAGCGATGCGAGAAGTGTAGCTTATACGCTTGGGATTCGTCACTTTCTTTACAATTTTACAGGCCAGTTTGAGGAGCATGTCATGAAGCGCTTTGTTGATGCTTACGAGAATGGATGCACACCAAACCCTTGTATTGATTGTAATCGCTATATTAAGTTTCAGGAATTGTATGAGCGTGCCAAGCTTATGGGTTATGATACTGTTGTAACAGGTCATTATGCACGCGTGGAATACAATGAGGCAACAGGCCGTTATCTTTTAAAGAAGGGATTGGATGCCAATAAGGACCAAAGCTATGTGCTTTATAGTCTGACACAGGAGCAGCTTATGCACACGCAGTTTCCGCTAGGAGAGCTTCCAAAGCCTAAGGTAAGAGAGATTGCCGAGGAACAGGGCTTAATCAATGCTCGCAAACATGACAGTCAGGATATCTGTTTTGTAACTTCTGGAAGCTATACAGATTTTATTCGCCAGTATACGGGAAAGGAATATCCAGAAGGCGATTTTGTAGATCGAGAAGGCAATATTCTTGGCCGTCATAAGGGAATAATACATTATACTATTGGACAGCGTAAGGGATTAGGACTTGCATTTGCAAAACCGATGTATGTTTATGGAATAGATAAAGAAAAGAATCAGGTGATTTTGACAGATGAGGCTGATTTGTTTTCAAGTGAACTGATTGCAGATGATTTAAATTTGATTTCTGTTCCTAAAATTGAAGGAAAAATGCGTGTGAAGGCGAAAGTGCGTTATCGTCATGCTGAGCAGCCAGCAACAGTAGAGCAGCTTGATGAAAAACGCATTCACGTTATATTCGATGAGCCACAGCGTGCCATTACAAAAGGACAGGCTGTCGTGCTTTATGATGGTGATGTAGTTGTTGGAGGTGCAACAATTTGTGATACAGTTTGTCAGGAATGCTAGATTCAGATAAATTCATGCTTACTGGCAAATGTATAAAATCTGTTTCTCATGCATATAGTAGGAGTAATGGCGCAAACCGCAGTTAAGTGGTGCGGAAACTGGCCCATAAGAAAAGAGATTGTGTATGGGAAACAGAAAAAGAAAGCACAGGGAATCGTTGTTTTGGCTGGAGGCAGCGTTTATCGTGCTGCTTTTAGCAGGTGCGTATGTGATAGGAAGTTATGCGCGTGCGAAGCAAAATGATTCGCTTCAGGAAGTATTTGTTGCAGATCATGGAACAAATGTTGTTGAGGTAACAGACGCGCAAGGAACAATAACGGGAAGTGAAGTAGTCGATTATGATGAACTCATTTCAGATTATCGAAATATTTTGCTGGTTGGTGTAGATGCTAGGGATCAAAAGCGTATCGATAAAGGTGCGAACGCAGATGTGATCATGATTGTGAGCATCAATGAAAGCACAGGAAAAATTCGTCTGATATCTGTTCTTCGTGATACACTTCTTCGCTTGGAGAATCCTGGAAGCTATCATCAGGGCAGGCTTTATGATAAGGCTAATTCACAGCTTTGTTATACTGATATTGCAGACATGATCAGCATGATTAATCGAAACCTTGATTTAAATATTAAGGATTATATTGTGTTAAATTGGCTGGCAGCGGCACAGGTAGTTGATACGCTTGGCGGTATTGAGGTATCAATTGAAAATCCGGAGGTAGTTCGCTATATGAATGGATATCTGACGGAAGTGAATCAGCAGACAGGAATCTGGTCAGAGCAGCTTGATGGAAGCGGAACATATAATCTGACAGGAACACAGGCAGTGGCGTTTTGTCGTGTACGTTATGCCGGATTAGGTGATGTTGGGCGAACTGGCAATCAGCGAATGATTATTGAAAGATGCTTAAAAAAGGTTAAGGAACTGATTTTGACGAAGCCCACGACTGTTGTTAGAGCTGTTTCGATTGGCATGGATAGTATTGCAACAAATCTTTCAATGTTGGAATTAGGAAATCTTGCATTTAAAGCGGGTGATTTTGAAATTGAGGAAAGCATTTCTTTCCCATTCCAATATGCGGCAGGTGAGTATCTGGGTCAGATATATGATTTGACAAACGGCGTAAAAGATGCAGTTGTGGCAAGAGAATTGGCAGATAATGTGGTGCAGCTTCATGCCTATCTTTACCCAGAAGCAGCGTATGCCTATCATTTGCCAGAAGAAATTGAAAGAATCAGCGAGGATATCGCGTGGATGTCAGATGTGAAAAAATAGATACAGCAGTTTCATAGAAGATAGGAGGAAGCATAGTGAAGATACTAGTAACAGTTCCATTTCAAAAAGAACATCAAGAGGAGCTAAAAAAAGCAGCGCCAGACGCTTTGTTTTTCTTCAAAGATGCGTACACGATAGATGATAAAAGAGATGAGAAACTATATCATGCTCTTTTGAAAGAGGCAGATATCATAATCGGAAATCCGTCTATTGAAGAGATAGCTTTTGCACCAAAGCTGAAATTTGTGCAGTCATCTAATGCCGGCGTAGAAAAATATACGCAGCAGCCAGGATTTCCAAGAAATGTGATGCTGTGCAGTATGTCAGGTGCATTTGGAGGGATTATTTCAGAGTATGTTCTTGGTGGAATATTGACAATGTATCGCAAATTTCCTAGTTATATTGAACATCAGCAAAAACGTTTGTGGCAGGATGCAGGAAGTGAGCAGGCACTGATGGGAAAGACTGCGCTTATTTTAGGCACAGGCGATATTGGAACTAATATTGCAAAGCGTCTGAGCGCATTTGATGTCTATACGATAGGTATCAGACGAACTGCAAAATTTGCATCTGAATGGTTTGATGAGGTGTATACACTTGATGCATTAGATGAGCAGATTTGTCGTGCAGACATTGTGATTGGCTGTCTGCCAAAGACAGCTAAGACGATCCATTTGTTAAATCAAGGACGTCTTCGCAAAATGAAAAAGGGCGGACTGGTTGTTAATGTCGGAAGAGGAAGTTTAATTGTTCAGCCAGTTCTTATTCAATTGCTCGAAGAAGGCTATCTGTCAGGGGCTGTACTTGACGTGACGGATCCAGAGCCGCTGCCTAGTGATAATTTGCTGTGGGGCATGAAAAATGTGCTTATAACACCGCATGTTTCTGGAATTAGTTTTGGCCATGCACCGCAGGTAGAGGAGCGTGTTGCAAAAATCTGCGCTCATAATCTGAAGGCTTTTTTGAATCATACAGAGATGATGAATGTAGTGGATTGGGAAAGTGGTTACAGAAAAGCAGAGAATTATAATTGTCAGTGTGATAAAGCATCAGGAGGAAAATATGCAGGATCAATCAATCTATGAAAAACTAAAAGAGTATGCAAAGAGTGATGCATATCCATTTCATATGCCGGGACATAAACGTAAAGTGGATTGGATTTCGAATGTGTATGATATTGATATTACTGAGATTGATGGATTTGATGATCTGCATCATGCAGATGGCATTCTTGAAGAAGGCATGGCGCGCATGGCCAAGGCAGTAGGGGCAAAGAAGTCCTATTACATAGTTAATGGTTCAACATGTGGAATATTAGCAGCTATATATGCGGCATGTCCACAGGGAGCTGCTGTTGCGGTAGCAAGAAACACTCATAAGAGTGTTGCCCATGCAATAATGCTCAGAGGATTAAAACCAACATATATTTATCCCCAAAATGTGGATAACTTGTGCATAAGTGGTCAAGTTATCCACAAAGATGTGGAAAAAGCTTACGAGCAATCCCCAGAAATTGCAGCAGTGATCCTGACTTCGCCGACTTATGAAGGAATTGTATCAAATATACGGCAAATTGCAGATGTGGTACATGCACATGGCGGAGTTTTGATTGTGGATGAGGCACATGGTGCACATCTTCCGTATGCTAATCATGATGCGAATCGTGAAGATACGCATCTTCCCTATAGTGCAGTGCGTGAGGGCGCAGATATTGTAATTCAGAGCCTTCATAAAACACTTCCATGTCTGACTCAGAGTGCAGCACTTCATATATGCGGCGACCGCGTTTCGGTAAAAAAAATTGAGCGTGCTCTTCATATATTTGAGACATCTAGTCCATCTTATGTTTTGATGGCAGGAATGGATCTTTGTGTGCGATATATGCAAGGCGAAGGCCAAAAAAAGCTGCAAATGCTGACAGACAGACTGCAGCTTTTCTATGAACGAAGCAAATCATGGAAACAGCTTTGGTTTCTTTATCCGAAAATAAAAAGTGCAGGAACGCTTGGTATTCCGATTGTAGATTATACAAAAATTGTGTTTGGTGCAAATGGATACAAGAATGCTGGAAGAAAGCTGCATGAACTTTTGCGTGACCGCTATCATCTTCAGCCAGAGATGTCAGCGCCTGATTATGTAATTCTTATGACAATGCTGACAGATACAGAAGAAGGCTTTTTGCGTCTTGAGGCGGCACTTAGCGAAATTAATGATGAGTTGGAATGTGGCTCTCTAGTATGGGAGAGAACAACGAGTGCATATTCTACTGCATTTGTGCCTCTTGAGTTGGTTATGCTGCCGCTTGAAGCGGCAGAGGCGCCTGTAATTCAGGTACCATTTTCAGAATCAGTTGGAAAAATCAGTGCCGAGACTGTCTATGTTTATCCACCAGGCTGTCCGTTCTTGATGCCGGGAGAAAAAATTAGCGAAGAGCTGCTTGACGTTGTTCGTTACTATAGGACAAGCGGCATGGAACTGTATGGAATGGAGGATGAAACTGGAGAAAAGCTCCTTGTCATTGAAAATTAATAACATAAAAAACAAAAGCTAAATAGTATGAACAAAAAGGAAAAGAAGATATGAAAATTATCTATTTTATGGGAAAGAGTGCATCTGGAAAAGATACTATCTACAGAAAAGTAAAGGAAAAACTTAATCCGTCACCAAAGGAAATTATATTGTATACGACGAGACCGATACGCGATCATGAAGAAAATGGAAGAGAATATTTCTTTGTCGCAGACAGTGAGATCGCTAAAATGGAAAACGAAGGAAAAATTATAGAAAAGCGAGTTTACCATACCGTATACGGCGATTGGATTTATGCAACAGCAGATGATGGACAGTTTGATGATAATTCTGTTTATATGGCAATTGGAACTCTTGAATCGTATCTGCCGATTCGTGCGCATTTTGGAGCAAAAACTATGATTCCAGTGTATCTTGAGGTAGAGGATGGGCTTCGCTTAGAGCGGGCTATTGCAAGAGAGCGCACGCAAAAAACTGCCAAATATGAGGAGATGTGCAGACGCTTTTTGGCTGATCAGGCCGATTTTTCTGAAGAAAAGCTAACTGCGGCAAATATTACAAGACGCTTTAAGAATGAAGATAAAGAGCTTTGTCTGAAGGAAGTTTTATCATACATTGAACATGAACTGTAACTAGACTATTTATTAAAGTTGTGCTATGATAAATGCAGTTCATAAACAGAAAAATGGATCGTTACGATAAGATGGGAGGCGATTTTGATATGCATGCAGGCGGTTTTTCAGAATTAATCGGAAATGAACAGATAAAGGAACATTTTTTACATGCAATCTCTTCCGGGAAGGTATCACACTGCTATGTCATAAGCGGCGAGGATGGTCTGGGAAAGATGACGGCGGCGAAGGCATTTGCACAGACATTGGAGTGTCAGGCAGAACCTGCCAACAGACCGTGCGGTGTGTGCCATTCATGTACACAATTTTTGAGCGGTAATCATCCTGATGTAATTTTTCCAGGTCATGAGAAGCCAACGGTAATCGGTGTAGATGACGTCAGAACTCAGATTATCGGAGATATCCAAATTAAGCCATATTGCAGTCCATACAAGATTTATATTGTAGACGAGGCGCAAAAACTGTCTGTTCAGGCACAGAATGCTCTTTTAAAGACAATAGAGGAGCCTCCGGCTTATGGTATTATTTTATTGCTTACAACAAATGCAGCAGCAATGCTTGAAACAATTCTCTCAAGAAGCATTGTACTCAATATGAAGCCAGTTGAGTCAGAAGCATTTATTTCGTATATGAGAGAAAAAGGTGTGGATGAGGATAAGATTCCAACGCTTGAAAAATTCTCACAGGGAAATATTGGAAAGGGATTGAAGCTGGCACAGTCGGATGATTTTATTTCAATGATTCAGACGATTATGCTATTATTAAAGACAGCCTCTAAGATGCCATTTTCAGAGCTGCTTGAAAGTATTGCAAAGCTTGAGGAATATAAAATGAGTATTAAGGACTGCTTTGGCTTTATGCAGATGTGGTATCGGGATATTTTGATCTTTAAGGCAACGAGAGATCCGAATCTTCTGATCTTTGCAGAGGAGTACAGTGCAATCAGTAAGGTTGCCCAGACATGTGGTTATAATGAAATTAATCGCATTTTGGAGGCCATAAATACCGCGTCAGCCAGATTGGACGCAAATGTAAATTTCCAGCTTACGCTGGAGCTTTTGTGGCTGACGATCAGAGAGTGCCAGAAATAGGAAAGGTTTGGAAAAATTATGATAAAGGTCATCGGTGTGCGTTTCCGCAGAGCCGGAAAGGTGTATTATTTTAATCCACTTGATATGGATATTACAACGGGAATGCATGTTATTGTAGAGACAGCAAGAGGAGTTGAGTATGGCTACGTTGTGCTTGGCGTGAAGGATATGGATGAAGAGAAGGTGTTTCAGCCGTTAAAGCCAGTAATTCGTATTGCTACACCACAAGACGATGCAGTTGCAGATGAAAACAGACAGAAGGAAAAGGATGCATTTAAGATCTGTCAGGAAAAAATCGCAAAGCATGGTCTTGATATGAAGCTTATTGATGCAGAGTATACGTTTGACAATAATAAGGTTCTTTTTTACTTTACGGCAGACGGAAGAGTTGATTTTCGTGAGCTTGTAAAGGATTTGGCATCGGTATTTCGTACCCGAATTGAACTTCGTCAGATTGGTGTGCGTGATGAGGCAAAGATTATCGGCGGAATCGGCAGCTGCGGAAGACCGTTGTGCTGTAATTCATATTTATCTGAATTTGCACCAGTTTCTATCAAGATGGCAAAGGAGCAAAATCTGTCTTTAAATCCTGTGAAAATTTCTGGCGTCTGCGGACGATTGATGTGTTGTTTAAAGAACGAGGAGGAGACATACGAGTATTTAAACAGTAAGCTTCCGAGTGTCGGTGATTATGTGACAACAGATGACGGACTAAAGGGAGAGGTTTCAAGTGTAAGTGTGCTTCGCCAAGAAGTGAAAGTCATCGTTACCGTAAATAAGGATGATAAGGAAATTCGTGAATACAAGGTTTCTCAGCTGAAATTCCGTCCTCATAAGAGAAGGGAAAAAACGCAGCTGTCCGATAAAGAATTAAAGGAGCTTGAAGATTTAGACAGGCTTGACAAGAGGGAAGGAAGGTCTAAGCTTAATGATAAGTGAGCTTAAGCCAGGAGAGCGATTAGACGATTTAGAGCGCAACGGGCTAATGCTGATTCAGCATCCGGGGCGCTTCTGCTATGGCGTAGATGCAGTGCTTCTATCGTGGTTTGCAAAGGCTTATGAGGGAGAGCGCGTGCTGGATTTTTGTACGGGAACAGGTGTGGTTCCTATTTTAATGACGGCAAAGACAGCGGCATCGCATTTTACTGGTCTGGAGATCCAAGAGGAAGTTGCAAAAATGGCATCACGCAGTGTGGTGTTAAATCATCTGGAGGATAAGGTATCAATCGTCTGTGGTGATTTGAAAAATACAAAGACTCTTTTTGGAAAAGGCGTTTTTAATGTAGTCACAGTCAACCCACCGTATATGGCAGGTGGAAGCGGCCTTGTAGGTGCTGATTACAGTAAGGCAGTATCGCGTCATGAAATTTTATGCAGCTTAGAGGATGTGATTCGTGAGAGTGCGAATGTATTGGTGGCTGGAGGACGTATGTATATGGTGCACCGGCCATACCGTCTTGGAGATATCATTTGTCTGATGAAGCAATATAAAATGTCACCTAGGCGCCTTTGTATGGTGCATCCAAAGGCATCGCAGGAGGCTAATCTGGTGTTGATAGAAGGAATCCGTGGCGGCAATACGCAGATTCGCGTCGAGGCGCCTCTTGTACTGTTTGATGAAGATGGACAAGAGAGCAAACAGATTAAAATGATTCACGGAAGACTCTGAAAAGCTACAAACATGAAAATGGAAGGAAGAAAGTTATGGCAGGAATGCTTTATCTGTGTGCAACTCCGATTGGAAATCTTGAGGATATCACATTTCGCGTGCTGCGCACGTTAAAAGAAGTAGATCTTATTGCAGCAGAGGATACAAGAAATAGTCAAAAGCTTCTGAATCATTTTGATATTCATACGCCAATGACAAGCTATCATGAATATAACAAATATGATAAGGCTGAATATCTGGTTAGTTTGATGCTGGATGGCAAAAATATTGCCTGCATTACAGATGCAGGCACGCCAGGTATTTCTGATCCAGGTGAGGTTCTGGTTCAAAAGTGTTATGAGGCGGGGATTAAGGTGACATCTCTTCCTGGCCCTGCTGCATGTATAACCGCACTTACTATGTCTGGTTTATCTACAAGAAGATTTGCATTTGAGGCATTTCTTCCGGCAGATAAAAAGCAGCGTGCACAAATTCTTGAGGAATTACAGGATGAGACAAGAACTATTATTCTTTATGAAGCACCTCATCACCTCGTAAAGACGCTTGAGGAGCTTTTTAAGACACTCGGATCAAGAAAGGTTCGTATCTGCAGGGAGCTTACTAAAAAGCATGAGACTGTCTATGCAGATACGCTAGACGGTGCATTGGCTCATTATCGTGACATAGAGGAGCCGAGAGGTGAGTGCGTAATTATCATTGAGGGAGCTGACAGAGAGGATTTAAATAAGCAAAAACAGCAGTCATGGGAGGAAATGACAATTGAAGAACACATGGCGCTGTATGAGGATATGAAACGCAAGGATGCGATGAAGCAGGTTGCGAAGGATCGCGGTGTCAGCAAAAGAGATATTTATCAGGCATTGTTAAAGTCAGAAAATAACTAAGAGCCATCGGGGACAGTACATGTCCCCAGAGGCTCTTTTCTTTAATTATTCAATTTCACCGAGCAGATGGCGTGCAACGTAGATGCCGCTTGCGGATGCATGTGACAGAGAGTGGGTAACACCGCTGCCGTCACCAATTACAAAGAGATTCTTGTGGCGAGTCTCAAGATGATTGTCGATCTGAACTTCCATGTTGTAAAATTTAACTTCGACACCATAGAGAAGTGTGTCATCGTTTGCAGTACCAGGAGCAATATTGTCAAGAGCATAAATCATCTCAATGATGCCATCGAGAATACGCTTTGGCATTACAAGGCTTAAATCGCCTGGTGTAGCATCGAGAGTTGGTGTAAGGAAGGACTCTGCGATACGCTTAGGGTTACTTCTCTGACCGCGGATCAAATCACCAAAGCGCTGAACCATAACGCCACCTCCAAGCATGTTAGACAGACGAGCTATACTCTCACCGTATTCATTGCTGTCCTTAAACGGTTCGGTAAAGTGTTTGGAAACAAGCAGTGCGAAGTTTGTATTCTTTGTGTGAAGAGCAGGATTTTCATAGCTGTGTCCGTTTACTGTGATAATACCATTTGTATTTTCTGTAACTACAGCGCCCTTTGGATTCATGCAGAAGGTACGCACACGATCCTGATATTTTTCAGTCTGATATACAATCTTACTTTCATAGAGCTCATCTGTTATCGGGGCAAATACCTCGGCAGGAAGTTCTACGCGAACACCAATGTCAACACGGCTTGAATTTGTCGGAATTTCAAGATTGTGGCAGATTTGCTCCATCCATTTACTTCCGCTTCGACCAACGGAGATGATACATTTCTCACATTTATATGTCTCGTTCTCTGTAATAATCTCATAGTCACCATTGTCCATGATCGCAACATCCTGAACAGGTGTCATGAAATAGAATGTCACCTTGTCTTTTAACAAATTATAAAGGTTACTTAGAACTTCGTAGTTTTTGTCTGTTCCGAGATGACGAACAGATGCCTCAAGAAGGTGAAGATTGTGCTGCAGACAGACACGTTTAAAGCTGGAATTTGCAGAAGAGTATAGGCGTGTGCCCTCGCCACCGTAGGCCATATTGATTTCATCAACATATTCCATAAGTTCCGTTGCTTTGTTTTTTCCGATGTACTCGTAAAGTGTGCCGCCAAATTCATTCGTAATATTATATTTTCCATCAGAGAAAGCACCGGCACCGCCAAAGCCATTCATGATAGCACAGGTTTTGCAGTGTATACATTTTGTTACGCGCTTGCCGTCAATTGGGCACTTTCTTTTCTCAAGACGATTTCCAGCCTCAAATACAGCAATTTTTAAATCAGGGCGTTTGGTTGCCAGTTCGTATGCGGAGAAAATACCGCCAGGACCAGCACCGATAATAATAATATCGTAATGTTTCATAAAAACCTCATTTCTGCGCAAATAAGACTTTCTTTCACAGGGTAAAAATGATATAATGAAAGATAGGGTGAAACTTTTTTGCCCCCTGGTGAAGTGTGCGCTTGTATTATAATTTATTATAAGACAAGCTTAAATTGCCTGTCAAGCACTGAAAAGAGCCATATTATTAATAATCTGGAAGAAAGTTATTGACAGAGCAGACGATGCGTGATACTAATAAAAATGGAGATAGGTTACAATGGAGAGTCATTTGATGATTTTTCACAAAAAGATAGTTTGGCAAAGCTGTCGAAAGGCAGTGACGCAAAGCTATAGGGACTGTAAAATGTCAGCCAGCTGCAGTTAAAAATTGCAGGGGAAACTCTGTGATTTTTTAGTATTAAGAAGTAATTGTCTAGAGATACAATAGAAAGAGGGAGTACCGGATGAGAAAAAATAAGGTATTATTGAAACGGGCCGCATCGTTGTTTACTGCTTTAGTGATGCTTGCAGGATCATCGACTTATGCACAGGAAGAGCAGACCACGCAGGAAGTATTAAGTCAGGAAATGTTGTCAGAAACAGTAAATGGTACTGATTCCGAGATATTAGAACTGACATCAGAAACGATAACTGAAAGTATAGAAGAACAGACACAAGAAGCAGTAAGTGAAAGTACACAAGAACAGACGCAGGAAGCAGAAAGCGAAAGTACACAAGAACAGACGCAGGAAGCAGAAAGCGAAAGTGCGCAAGAACAGACTCAGGAAACAGTAAATGAGAATTTGCCAGAACTGGTACAGGAATCTAGTAGTGAGGATGAGACAACTGAGTGCTCAACTGATGCATTTGTAGATTCAACTGATGAAGATATGGATTCTAATATTTATGAAATTGGAGATGAGTTTGTAAAGACATTTTCAATTGATATGATAGTAGACAGAAATCCAATTTATTTAGGAATGGCAGGAATCAGTACAGCAACTGGAAACTATTATGATCAGCTTGATGCAACATCTAAGCGTATCTATAATGCGATTTATGAAGCAAATAAAAATAGTGCCAGTACAGCAAAGATGAAGCTGAACCTGACAAAGATTTTTGAAAATCAGAAGGTAACAAAGGGGGCTAATGGTAAGGCCGTATATTCAGAAGAAACAAAGCAGGCAATTTTTGCATGGCTTGGCAGTTATGTAACGCCAGCATATTTAGCATTGACATATGATCATCCAGAGCTAGTATGGCTTTCAGGTGCAAAATATACTATTGGTTATACTGTATATACACCGTGGTTTGAGGAAGACGAAGTAAGCATTATAACAGATCTTGAGCTTGCAGGAAGTACATTTACTATAACACCTACTAAGGATACAGGTGTACTTACAGCAAGTAGCGTGAATCCATTGTTTGATGGAACAAAATCACAGATTGATGCTATGCTTCCAGCAAATGCAACTACATATGATAAAGTAAAGGCAGTTCATGACAAGATTTGCAGTATGGTCAGCTATGAAAATAGTAAGCAAAATATTGGAAATGCGTATTATCAGACACCATACAGTCTATATTATGATGCAGATGGTGATGGAAAGATTGAAACTGTTTGTGCTGGATATGCAAAGATGATGAAGCTTCAGTGTAATAAATATGGTATTCCATGTGTGCTTGTTACTGGTGTAACAGACAGTGGAGAATATCATATGTGGAATTATGTTCAAATGGAAAATGGCGTATGGTATGCAGTAGATGCTACGTGGGATGATCAGTCTACAATTATGTACGACTTTTTCTTAGTAGGTTCAGAAACATATTCATCAGCAGCATTTGGAACAAAGAAATTTGGAACTACTCATATTCTAAGTGGAAAATGGACGACTAGTGCAAATTGTGTATTTAGCTATCCGATTTTAAACACTACAGCATATAAATCAAATATTTCAGTTGTTCAGGAGGGTTTGGTACAAAATACAGACGGAAGTTGGTATTATTATAAGAACAATCAAATTGATTCAAATTATACTGATTTGGTTCAATGCGGAAATGATCTTATTTATATCAAAAATGGTGTTCAGAATACTTCCTTTACGAATCTTTTAAATATCAAAAATAAATGGTATTATGTGGTGAAAGGAAAAGTTGATAAGTCTTATACTGGTCTGGTACTTTACTATGGAACTTGGTATTATATTAAGCAGGGTGTTCTTGACTGGAATTATACAGGACTTTGTCTGTATAGTGGAACCTGGTATTATGTGAAGAAGGGTTTGCTTGATTGGAATTATACAGGACTTTGCCTGTATGGAGGAACCTGGTATTATGTGAAGAAGGGTTTGCTTGATTGGAATTATACAGGACTTTGCCTGTATGAAGGAACCTGGTATTATGTGAAGAAGGGTTTGCTTGATTGGAATTATACAGGACTTTGCCTGTATGAAGGAACCTGGTATTATGTGAAGAAGGGTTTGCTTGACTGGAATTATACAGGACTTTGCCTGTATGGAGGAACCTGGTATTATGTGAAGAAGGGTTTGCTTGATTGGAATTATAC
>CAKQXY010000068.1 GCA_934292725.1 uncultured Lachnospiraceae bacterium | reverse complement strand
CTTCTTAAACAAAATTTAAAGATTTTCCCTGTTTATTCTTAAACTAAAAGATTGTATACTATGGACAGAAAAGAGAAAGGGCACTGAAAAAATGAGTATGAATAATAACGTTAATATAGAGAAAAAAGAAACAGCAACTTCTGCTGAAAAAATCGACAAGATCGTAATATGCGATGACGATAAGGATATTGTCAGGGCACTTCAGATTTACTTGTCGAACAGAAACTATGAACTTCTCAGTGCTTACACAGGAAGAGAAGCACTTGACTATGTAAAAAAAGGTGATATCTCACTTGTCCTTTTGGATGTGATGATGCCAGAGATGGATGGAATCACGGCACTTCGCGCAATCAGAGAAGTCAGCAATGTGCCAGTCATTTTAATTACAGCAAAAAGTGAAGACGCTGATAAGGTGCTAGGCCTTGATGTAGGTGCAGATGATTATATTACAAAACCATTTAATCCAATTGAGGTGCTTGCGAGAGTGCGTTCTCAGCTTCGCAGATATAATAAGTTGGGAGGCAGCGAAGACAGCAACAAAAAAGAAGTGCTTAGCTGTGGAGGTGTGACGCTTGATGATCGCACAAAGCAGGTCACAATGGATGGCGAAGAAGTATCACTCACTCCAACTGAATACGAGATCTTAAAATTTTTAATGTCTCATCCCAAGCAGGTCTTTTCACCAAGACAAATTTACAGCGAGGTGTGGAAGGACACGCCGATAGGAAGCGAGGGAACTGTAGCTGTACATATTCGCCACTTGCGAGAAAAACTTGAGATAGAGCCATCAGATCCGAGACACTTTAAGGTTGTCTGGGGACAGGGATATAAGTTTGAGTAAATTTTGCAGGAAAGGAGTATTTATGGGAAAATTAAAAGAAAAATTAAAGCCAGAAAAACTGGCCGCGACGTTTCCAGCTTACATAGGAGCCTATTTGATGTGCATGGTAATGGGCTTTTGTGCGCTTATGTTTGTTCGTGAGCTGTTGTATCAGTTGGATATGATGCGCTATTATGGACTTGGTAATTTTGGTGGTGTGGCATCTGCTTTTTTGTGTGTACTTGTATGTGCATTTTTCTTTTATCAGGGAGCAAAAATTATTATAAGCCGCGCTCATAGAAAGTCAAAAAAGGAGTTGAAGCATCCAAATGGCCTGTATGGTATGCCAATTGAAATTTGCACTGCGATTTATTTTGTGGCAGAAATGTTTCTTCTTTGCATGTCAATCAGTTTAGGAGAGTATGCATATATTGGAATGCTCGGTGCAGCTGTGTTAATGCATTTTTGTGAGAATATTGTTCAGCGAAAGGACAGGGGACTTCTTACAAGAGGCTCCCTCTATGAGAAGGTACATACGGCGGCACAAAAGGCAGGAATCGTCATTCCATTTATGGTGGGATGCAGCATTGTCAGTGTGTTATTGTTCCTCTTTATCGTCATTTTAATTGCAAGTGGACGTGGAGATGTTTTTTACTGGGGGACAATGGGATCCACCTTTCGTCTTTTCCTCTGTGGGGCGCTTGCCATTTTGATTCCATGCGCATTCTGGTATCTTTGCTGGTGTTTCCATAAGTTAAAAATTGCAGGTGAGGCACTTCGCGATGGACTCGATGGGTATCGTGTGGATACAAGCCATATGGTTGGTGCGTTAAGAGAACATGGAGAAGATTTGAACCGCATCGGTGAGGGGGTCAATAAGGCGGTCGAGGAGCGATTAAAGAGTGAGAGACTTCGTACCGAACTGATCACAAATGTCTCCCATGACATCAAGACACCGCTTACTTCCATTATCAATTATGCGGATCTAATCAGCAAGGAAAAGACGGACAATCCAAGTATTCAGGAATACGCACAGGTGCTTGGAAAACAGTCGCAGAAATTAAAGCGTCTGATTGAAAATCTGATCGAAGCGTCAAAGGCAGCCACCGGAAATATTCATGTTGAGCTAAAACCGTGTAATTTAAATGTATTACTGGCGCAGATATCAGGTGAGTATGAGCAGCGCCTGGCTGAACAAAATTTGACGCTGATCACATCGCCGTCACCGGAGGAAATCTTCGTTATGGCAGATGGAAGCCAGCTGTGGCGTGTTTTCGATAATTTACTTGGCAATATTTGTAAATATGCACTTGAAAATACACGCGTCTACATGGACGTGGCTGTGAAAGAGCACGATCAGGTAGAGATTACGCTGAAAAACATTTCGAAAAATCAACTCAATCTATCAGAAGATGAGTTGTTTGAGCGCTTTAAAAGAGGCGATAATTCCAGAAGCACAAGCGGAAATGGTCTTGGACTTTCAATTGCGCAGAGCCTGATGAGACTGCAGAATGGATCACTTCATCTTGTAACGGACGGTGATCTTTTCAAGGCAGTAGTAGCGCTTAATAAAACAGAGCCTAGTTCGGTTTTTTGACATACTCCCACGGTTAAAACCGTGGGCTTTCCCGCCCGACTTTTGTAAAAAAACGTGTCGCTATGTACCATAGTAATCTTCTTGGAAGATCAATAATTGTGCATACAAGGTAAATGCAAAGAGCGGCAGTTATAACCCAGACAAAGAGCATAGGACCAGAAGGAAAATGGCCTATGGCAAAATAAAGCATCAGATGATTCCATATCAGAGGATGCACATGAATCAGATATACGCTAAGAGCAGACGGGGCGAGAAATGAAGCTACGCGACTGCTTTTTTTGCTGCAGGGCATAAGAGAAAAAAGAAAGAATAAGGCACAAGAGCCAAGTAAAATAGTTGGCGAGGTGTAGCTGACATATTGGGAAAAGCCAAACATTTTTAACAGAAAGCTTATAGTTGTGCAAAGCAGATAAAATAAAAATGGCAGAAAAAGATGATGACGAAAACAAAAATCTGGCAAGTGTGTCAGGCAAATTTCATGGTATTTTCCCCAGAAGCCTCCGCAAATATAGAGAAGCAAAAGCCAGATTGCGCTGTAGCCGCCTCCAAGGCCGAAAACAGTTTCATTTAAAAGCGTGGGAATAAGCGAAAATACAAGAAAAATAGCAATACAAATCTTAAGAAGCTCTCTTCCAGAAAGATTGACAATTGCACGATTTAAAATTGGGATTAAAATAAATAATCCGGCGTAGGCTGTCATATACCAATATTGCTTTTTCATGATAGGAAAGAAGGCAGCAATCCATTGATCCTTTGTGACAGCTTCAGGCATAAATATGGCAAATAAAATGGTGATTCCAAGCGTGTAAAAAAAGGTCTGAAACCAAAGGCGCAGACCTTTTTTATAACGAGAATGTGAGTGATATCCAACATAGCCGCTGATTAGTGCAAAGCAGTCAACAGCGCCAAAAGCCGCTGTTTCTAAAAACCACGCAATAGAAAAACTAAGATCACCCTGTTTAAAAGAGCCTAAAATACCGCCTTGCCCCAGAGTATGAAGAACTGCCACCATATACATAGATAAAATGCGAAGCCATTCAATTCCATAATTTTTTTCATGTTTTTTCTCGTTCATAATATCACCTGCCGTTTAATTGATTTACAGGTGTATTGTATTGGAAAAATCTTTCAGCTAAGGCGATAAAACTCTTTCAAAACTCTTTCATGATGTGATTGACGGCAGACATATTACGGCAATAAAGCAGTCATCCTCTATCGCAATATGAAATTGACCGCCGCAGCTTTCTGTGTAAGTTTTTGCAATGGCAAGACCAAGACCGCTTCCTTCTCCAGTTCTGGCTTTTTCACCGCGAACAAACCGTTTTGTAATTTCCTCAGGATCAAAATCAAGCGGAACACGGGATGTGTTTCGAATGCGAATTTCACAAAGCTGATCACTGCGCTGACTGGCATGAATGAAGATTCGTGTCTGTGGGCAGGCATATTTTAATGCATTATCAAATAAATTTTGAAAAACGCGGTGCATATGAAGACCATCACATAAGACAAGCATACCAGTAAGAGGGTAATCTTTTTTCAGTTGAAAACCAGATGCACAAAGCTCTTCGTCCATCTCACCAAGTGTTTGTTCCAAAAGACGTCCAATATCAATAGTTTCGCGTTTCATAGGTAAATGACCGCTTGAGGCTTTGGAGAGTTCAAAAACTTCCTCCACCATATCAAGAAGATATACGCTTTTATGATTAAGCTTAGAAACAAGCACATCTGCCTCTGGTGACAGCATCTGTCTGGAAAGCTGTTCACCATAGCCGATAATGGAAGTAAGCGGTGTCTTTAAGTCATGAGAAATGTTTGTTATTAAGTCAACCTTTAACCGTTCCTGTTCCAAAGTTGTGCGAATGCTTTTTTGGATAACTAAGTCCATATCTGCTGTTATCGAGTGCTGTCCCATTAAAAAGAAAAAAAGAATACTAATAAAGATAATCAGTGAAGCAAAAACGAAAAATGGTACAAAAAATTTTGAGGATTGAAAATTGTAAAAATAAGTTCGGGCAATTCTAATGAGTATGGCGCAGGCAGCTACAGATAAAATAAAAGATGTAAGAATAACATAGAAAATCTGAGATGAAAGCTTTTTGGCAGAGATTTTTTGAAAAAGCCATTCACCAAATAGACTGCCATGAAAGCCTTTGCTGTTCCAACTCCATAAAAAGCAAAGCAGACTGACAGCACAGATTATGCCTAGAACAATGCAAAGAAATAGAAAAGGCCAAACAAGCTTACCAAAGTTTTGGTAAATCAAAACAGGAAGGCTGTCTCCTAGAAGCTGAGACAGACAAAAGAAAAATAAAAAAAGAAATACTTCCTGATAAAATTTTGGATGAAAGCCATTAAAAAAGAAGCCTCCAATTATGCATAGAAAAAAGCCAGCCATAGTCATATAGAATATAAAAGCTGTATAGCCGGTATAGTCAGAAGCTGTAGGCATAGTAACATTATCTAAGTATGAGACAACAGTGTAGCTTGCAGAAATATCTTCTGTGGTATAAGCAGGTGTTGTAGGAGGCGTTAGTGAATACTGATTTGTATAGTCGATAGAATGACGGCAAAAATATCCATCTAAAGAATCAACAGAATATTGCCTGATTGCCGCAAAGAAAAATAAGGAACAAAAAAGCACCCATATAATACATAAGATTTTATTATTTCTCAATTTTGTAACCAATTCCCCACACCACCTTTAAGTATTCCGGCTTTTTTGGATTCAGCTCAATTTTTTTGCGCAGCCGGTTGATATGTATCATAACAGTATTTTCGACTGAATAGCTATCCTGCTCCCAGACACGCTCATAGATTTCCTCTGCGGGAAAAATGCGCCCCGGTCTGGATAATAAAAGAGACATGATTTTATACTCCGTGGCAGTCAGGCGCACCTCATCGCCGCGCACATATAATTTCTTCAGCTCCGTATTCAGCGTCAGCTCATAATATTGCAAAAGACTGCCTGAATTATCAGAGGCGGAGCCAAGCGACAAATAGCGGCGCAGCAGAGAATGGACGCGTGCAAGAAGCTCATCACGGAAAAATGGCTTTACAAGATAATCATCGGCTCCCATATTCAGCCCGATCACGCGGTCACTTTGTTCACCTTTTGCAGACAGCATTAAAATCGGTGCATTTGTCAGTCTGCGAATTTGTGTGGCGGCCTGAAGACCATTCATTTTTGGCATCATAATATCAAGAATCAAAAGCTGTACTGCATGTGTTTGAACAAGCATAACAGCCTGCTCACCGTCAGAAGCAGCAAGTGTCTGATAGCCATCTTCCTGAAGAATTGTTTCTATAATAGATAAAATATCACGGTCATCGTCTGCAATTAAAATGACAGGCGAGTTTGTGTTTTTTGGTTGATTCAAAAAAGTTTCCTCCAATAGTTGTTTCTGATTTGCATTGTATCACAAAAGAAATTGCTTGACAATGACCGAGCTACTTTACATAAAAATTGCTTTTTGGTATACTAAAGGTTAGAAAAAGAAAAAAATTTCAGGAGGTTTTTATATATGAAGTATCGTCGTATTTTTACGATTGTGATTGATTCATTTGGAATCGGTGCCATGGATAACGCAGCTGAGTATGGGGATACAGGCTGTGATACCTTTGGTCATATTGCAGATAAGGTGCCGGAGATTAAGATCCCCCATCTTATTCACATGGGATTGACACAGCTTCATCCAGCCCCTGTTTTGACAAGTCCACAGCCGTCAGACCGCATTGGAAAATATGCGAGATTAAATGAAAAAAGTAACGGCAAGGACACCATGACTGGTCACTGGGAGATGATGGGTCTTGAGATCAAGACACCATTTCAGACCTTTACCGATACTGGATTTCCTAAAGAATTAATTGAGGCACTGGAAAAGGAAACTGGTCATCGCGTGATTGGAAATAAGGCAGCCAGCGGAACAGAGATTTTAGATGAACTTGCAGAAGAAGAAATAAAGACAGGTGCCATGATCGTGTATACCTCATCTGATTCTGTTCTTCAGATCTGTGGAAATGAGGAGACATTTGGATTAGACGAGCTGTATCGCTGCTGCAAGATTGCCAGAGAGTTGACTATGAAGCCAGAGTGGAAGGTAGGACGTGTCATTGCAAGACCTTATGTGGGAAAGAAAAAGGGCGAGTTTAAAAGAACATCAAATCGTCACGACTATGCGCTTAAGCCATATGGAAAAACAGCAATGGATGCATTAAAGGAAGCTGGCTTTGATGTTATCAGTATTGGAAAGATTCGCGATATATTTGATGGAGAGGGAATTACGCAGGCAATTCGCTCAAAAAGCAGTGTGCAGGGAATGGAGCAGACTATTGAATGTCTTGATCAGGACTTTACAGGACTTTGCTTTACTAATCTTGTTGATTTTGATGCGCTTTGGGGACACAGAAGAAATCCGCAGGGTTATGCAGAGGAACTTGAAAAGTTTGATGTGCTGTTAGGACAGTTTTTAGAGAAGATGAAGGAAGATGATCTTGTTATTGTGACAGCAGATCATGGAAATGATCCGACCTTTAAGGGAACTGACCACACAAAGGAGCGCGTACCATTTTTAGCTTATTCACCATCCATGAAGACTAGTGGAAGAATCGACGATCAGAATTGTTTTGCTGTGATTGGAGCTACGATTGCAGATAACTTTGGTGTAGCTATGCCAGAGGGAACAATCGGCACATCCATTCTAAAACAGCTCGACTAATTAAAAATAAAGCAAGGAAAACATAGGAAAATGTCAATAACCCCACCTAAGTCTCCGACTATAGGTGAGGCTTGCAAAGAAGCAAGGAACTCTGTTCCTTGCTGATGCGTGAGCCTGATTGATTACTCAGCTGTTTGTTACGGATGAATCACATAGGCACCTGTGGGGTACTTCTTACACGCCCCCTGCTCTGCGGCATACTGTTAAACATCTCTGAGGGTAGGAGAAGTGCAGTTTGCATGGTGGCTCTGACACCCAAAACCATCCGATAACATTGAGGATGTGAAACACGAAACGGCTTTGATGCTTTTACAGATCAAAGCCGGGACAGAAACTTTTGGGACGGCTCCTTGTGGGTCCGGTCCAAAAGCTGAGGGCGTAAGCCACGAAAGGAAGGCAATGAATACCGTAGCAGTTGTAACAAATACGAATAAGCCGCTGATGCCGACAAGCCCTTATAGGGCAAGAAAGCTGTTAAGCAGCGGAAGAGCAAAAATTGTGAAACACCGCCCGTTTACAATCCTGCTTGTCAACCGTTCCGATGGTAATGTTCAGGAGATTGAATATAAGAGCGATACGGGATATCTGCACGTCGGAATCTCGGTATGTTCTGAAAAGCGGGAATTCGTTCGCGAGCAGAGAGATTTGCTGCCCGATGAAAAGGAAAAACACAATGACAGGCGTAAACATCGTCGTACCAGAAGAAACCGAAAAAGATATCGAAAGGCAAGATTTGACAATCGAATCGGTAAGATTCGAAAGAAAGAGAAGAATAAGCATGTATGGCTGCCACCGTCACTTGATCATAAGGTAGATGCACAAGTACAGCTTTTCTTACGACTTTATCAGGTTATGCCGATTAAACGTGCCGTCTTTGAAATGGGTCAGTTTGATCCGGCACTCATGAAAGCACTGGAAAAAGGGGAATCAGCACCACAAGGAATTGATTACCAAATGGGAGAGCGATATCAGATCGCAACCAGGCGTGCCGCTGTTTTTACAAGAGACCGATATACCTGTGTATTTTGCGAACGAGGAATCGAGGATCATGCCATTTTGCATGTCCATCACATTGGATTCTGGAAACAGGATCGTTCCAATCGATTGGACAATCTTGCCACCTGCTGTGAGCAGTGCCACACATCGGAAAATCACAGGCCCGGCGGAATCCTGTATGGTGTAGAGCCGAAACTGAAAAGTCTTGCATCGGCAACGTACATGAATGTTGTACGATTCGAACTGCTGCGAAGGCTGAAAGAGGCAGCACCTGATGTAGAATTCCACATCTCATACGGTGCAAAAACCAGTGTCATTCGAAAGCAGCGTTCCATTTCAAAAAGCCATACGAATGATGCGTACTGTCTTGGTCAGTACTTTCCAAAACTGAGGGCAGAAGAAATCGGCTTTCAGAAGATTCGAAGAAATGACCGGATTCTGCAGAAGTTCTACGATGCGGAATATCTCGATTCCCGTGACGGTACAACGAAAAAGGGAAAAGAACTTACAAACGGCCGAATCAGTCGGAATCACATGAAGGATCATAAGAACCTTCATCAATACCGAGGAAAGAAACTCAGCAAAGGACGTATCACAATCCGTCGTGGACGAAGCAGTTTAAAGCCTGGAAGTCTGGTTCGATTCAATGGGGAAGTGTTAACCGTACATGGTACACACAGAAGCCGAAAAAAGAATAAGGCAGGGCATATTAAGGTGAGTGTCAATGTTGAATTTGAACGTCCGTCAAAGACAGGACGAAAGAGTGCGGCACTCAGTAAATGTCAAATCATCAGCCGGTCATATAACACTGGCTGGAAAAAAATTCAATTACGAAAGGAGGGGCAGGGAAAGATCGCGGCAGTTGGATAAAAGCCGCATTCACCCCCGCCTAAATCAAAGATTGTAGACGGGGTACCCTGCGGATATCATGGAAAATCAGTTTCGACAGTATCCGCTAGAGGAGGATATTTTAGGTGCACTTGATGCGCTTGGCTATACACAGCCGACAGAAATTCAGGCTGCTGTGATTCCATCCATTTTAAATGGACGCGATATCATTGCAAAGTCAAAGACAGGAAGCGGAAAAACTGCAGCATTTGCGATTCCGATCTGCAATTTTGCCGATTGGGAGCAGAATACTGCGCAGGCACTTGTCTTAGAGCCGACAAGAGAGCTTGCCTTTCAGGTGAAGGACGAACTCTACGCTATTGGCCGTTTTAAGCGTCTGAAGGTTCCTGTGCTGTACGGCGGCTTCCCAATGGAAAAGCAGATTTTAACTCTAAAGCAAAAGACACATATCGTAGTTGGTACACCGGGACGTGTGCTTGATCATTGTAAGAGAGGCACGCTTGATCTGTCGAAGGTGCGTTATGTCGTGATTGATGAGGCTGATTTGATGCTGGACATGGGCTTTATTGAAGATGTCAGAAATATTTTGATGCATCTTGAAGGAAAGCCAGTGTTTATGCTGTTTTCTGCAACTATGGGAGAACGTCTTGAAGCGCTTGCCGCGCAGTTTATGCACGAACCGCTTGAAGTTAAAATTGAAAATGATACTGAGACAGCAGATACAATTGAGCAGGTTGGCTACTTTGTTGACGAGGACGAGAAGAAGCTTCCTCTTTTTCTTGATATTCTTACTATGGAAAATCCAGACAATGCCATGGTTTTTTGCGGTACAAGAGAGATGGTCGAGGTACTATATTACCGTTTGAGAAAAGAAGGCATTGCATGTGGCATGCTTCATGGTATGATTGATCAGAAGGTGCGCACAAGAACAATTGAAGATTTTAGGGCACAGGGCTTTCGTATTCTTATCGCAACAGATGTGGCGGCAAGAGGTGTAGATTTTCAAAATATTACACATGTGTTTAACTACGATCTCCCAACTAACAAGGAGGTGTATGTTCATCGGATTGGCAGAACAGGACGTGCAGGAGAGACAGGCCGTGCTGTAAGTCTGATCCGCGAAGACGAGCAAAAAATGCTTAATTCGATTGAGTCTTTTACTGGAGTAGGACTGGCAATTTTAAAGCCACCGGCAGCTGAGGATGTTGAAAATGCTCGCAGTGCCTTTTTAAAGCGTCAGCGTCAGAAGCGTCCGCGCAAAAAGAAGAAGCAGGATGTGTTTGGCGGGCAGATTATGAATCTTACAATCGGCGGTGGAAAAAAATCGAAGCTAAGAAGCGGTGATGTTGTTGGCGCGATAAGTAGTATTGATGGCGTAGATGGAAAGACTGATATTGGAGCGATTGACATTCGCGAGAGTATCACATATGTGGAGATTTTAAATGGAAAGGGTGCGCTTGTATTAGAGGAACTTCCTAAGCGCACCATGAAGGGAAAATACAGAAAGGTTCATCAGACAAGAGAAAGGATAGGTACAATAATAAAATGAGACATTCAATTGAGATGGAAAAATTGACGCTTGGTGTATGTTATTATCCGGAGCACTGGGATCGTGCGCTGTGGAAAGACGATTTGCAGCGCATGAAGCAGTATGGCATTGAAGTAATTCGTCTAGCTGAGTTTTCATGGGCACTTATGGAGCCAGAAGAAGGAAAATATGATTTTTCATTCTGGGATGAATTTCTGGCGCTTGCTGCCGAAGAAAATATGAAGGTTGTTTTTTGCACGCCTACAGCAACACCGCCGGCATGGCTGTCTGAGAAGTATCCTGAAACATTAAATGCAGATAGTGATGGAAATCTTATGTACCATGGTATGAGAGGCCAGCATAATTTAACTTCACCAAAATATTTAGAGTTCTGCGAGAAGATTACAAGACGTATGGCAGAGCATTTTAATAAGTATGACTGCATTATTGGATGGCAGCTTGATAATGAAGTTAACTGTGAGGCAAATGAGTATTATTCCAAGAGTGATCATGAGGCATTTCGCGCCTTTTTAAAGGAGCGTTTTGGTACTCTTGATAATCTTAACGAGAAGATGGGGACGATATTCTGGAGTCAGACTTACACAGATTGGGATCAGATTCATCTGGCAAGAAGAAGTACAGCGGGCACAGGCCTTGCAAATCCGCATATGCAGCTTGAGCAGGTTCGTTTTATTTCTCACAGTGCAGTCCACTATCTGGCACTGCAGGCATCGATTGTAAGAGAGACAGCAGGGGATCGCTTTATCACAACAAATGGTATTTTTGAAAATGTTGACTATCAAAAGCTGATGGAGTCGGGTGTAGACTTTATCATGTATGACAGCTATCCAAACTTTGCCTATGCTATGGATCGTCCTGATGGTGGTGAAGGTGATTTGAAGGATAGAAATTCTTCTTTCAATCTGGCAAGAACAAGAGCTATTTCACCGTTGTTTGGTATTATGGAGCAGCAGGCAGGACCTGGCGGCTGGAATTTTAGGATTCATCAGGCAAGCCCGAAGCCGGGACAACTGCGTCTTTGGACTATGCAGTCTGTTGCGCATGGAGCAGATTTTGTAAGCTTCTTCCGTTGGAGAACTTGCTCATTTGGAACTGAAATATATTGGCATGGATTAAATGATTACAGTAATCGCCCGAATCGTCGTCTTGAAGAATTGTCTTTGGTAAAAGCAGATTTTGAGGCAATTAAGGACATAGCTGGTCATCCATATGAGGCAGCTGTAGGCATTTTATGCGACTACGACAATGAGTGGGATGGACAAAAGGATGTATGGCATGGTCCGCTTAGAAACTTCAGCACAGATGGATGGTTTCGTTCTCTTCAGAAGAAACACATACCATTTGATTTTGTGGATTTCAGGGAAGAAACAAATCTTAAGGATCTGGAGAAATATGAACTGCTTGTATATCCTCATGCTACAATCCTCACGAAAGAGCGCGCTGAAATTCTAACTCAATATGTGGCAAATGGCGGAAAGCTTGTCATGGGATGCCGCACTGGATATAAGGATATATACGGACGCTGCCCGATGCAGCCAATGCCAGGCGAAGCAGCAGAGCTTTGCGGTGTCACAGTAGAAGATTTTACATTCCTGGCACCAGGGGAGCCAATGGAATATGTCAATTGGAATGGAAAACGCATTCCGGCACCTGTATTTAATGATGTGCTAGAGCCGGCATTTGGCGGTAAGGCAGAGGGCTTTTTCGAGGGCAACTATTATGATGGAAAGCCAGCGCTTGTGACAAAGAAGACAGGCAAGGGACTAGCAATTTACTTTGGCGGCTGTTTTGCAGAAGAGACAGCAGATGCCTTTTTAGAGACACTTGGTATTCAGACACCGGCACCATGGCTTGTGCTTCCAGAAGGATGTGAACTTGCAAAGCGCGGTGATCAGTACTTTGTGTTAAATTATAAGGCACAATCGTGCGAGATTACGTTAAAGAAAAAAGTAACAGATCGTTTGACAGGAAACGAGATTGAAGGTACATATGAGGTAGCACCATATGGGGTACTGGTATTATTATGATACACAGGGTCAAAAGCTCAAAAAGCCGTTCGTGCTTGCACGATTAGGTTTTTGAGCTTTTGACCCGCAAAAACATGAGGATGAAGCGATTTTCAAGGAAAATCAGCAAATCCGAATGTTTTTTAGAATTGCGAAAGTTGCTTTGCAACGGAGCAATTCGTATGTATCAATTCGTATGTATCAGTTGTGGACAAAAGACCTTTTGTGCACAATATCATTATTATATAATATAAGAAAGACCGCTTTTTGCGGAGAAATGAGTGAACATGCTGATAGTAAAAAAATTCGGCGGAACTTCAGTTGCCGACAAAGACAGAATATTTAATGTAGCAAAGCGCTGTATTCGCGATTACGAGGCTGGAAATGACGTGGTAGTAGTACTTTCCGCGATGGGAAAATATACAGATGAACTTATTGCAAAAGCAAAGGATATCAACCCAAATCCACCAAAAAGAGAGATGGATATGCTCTTTACAATCGGAGAACAGATGTCTGTATCATTAATGGCAATGGCAATGGCACAGCTTGGTGTTCGTGCTGTATCATTAAACGCATTTCAGGTACCAATGAGAACAACAAGTGCGTATGGAAATGCCCGCCTGAAAAAAATTGACACTGAGCGTATTCGCCGTGAGTTAGATGACAGAAAGATTGTTATCGTGACAGGTTTTCAGGGTGTCAATAAATATGATGATTACACAACACTTGGACGCGGAGGTTCAGATACAACAGCAGTTGCACTTGCAGCTGTGCTTCATGCTGATGCTTGTGAAATCTATACCGATGTTGATGGTGTTTATACGGCAGATCCAAGACTTGTGCCGACTGCACGAAAGCTTGAGTCTATTTCTTATGATGAGATGCTTGATTTGGCTGCGCTTGGTGCAGGAGTGCTGCACAGCCGCAGTGTTGAGCTTGCAAAAAAATACGGCGTACAGCTTGTTGTGCGCTCTAGTTTAAATGAGTCCGAAGGAACAATTGTGAAGGGAGTTGGAAAGAAAATGGAAAGAATGTTGATTAGCGGTGTAGCACTTGACAGAGAGGCAGACCGTATCTCGGTAATAGGAATTGCAGATGTGCCAGGAAGTGCATTTAAGCTGTTCCATACGCTTGCAAAGAATAATATCAATGTTGATATCATTATTCAGTCTGTAGGACGTGATGGAACAAAGGATATTTCCTTTACTGTATCGCACAACAATTTAAATGATGCAGTTGAGCTGTTAAACAGCTGTAAAGAGCAGCTTGGATTTGATCATATCGAATACAATTGTGATGTTGTAAAGCTTTCAGTAGTTGGATCAGGTATGATGTCTCATCCAGGTGTTGCAGCAAAGATGTTTGAGTGTCTGTATAATGAAAATATCAATATTAACATGATTGCAACATCTGAGATTCGTATAACAGTATTGATTCCAGAGAAGGATGCGCTGCGTGCGATGAATGCAGTGCATGATGCATTTGGACTCGCTGAATAAATAGAATATAAAAGCTGTATTGCAGCAAAACAATTCGTGGATATCAGTTGGGGGCAAAATACCTTTTGCCCCCAACATCATATCAATACAGAGAAAGGACAGTAGAAAAATGCAAGTGACAGAAACAATCCGCTATGTCGGAGTTAACGATCATCAGGTTGATTTATTTGAGGGACAGTATCAAGTGCCGAATGGCATGTCATACAATTCATATGTGATTCTTGATGAGAAGATTGCAGTTATGGATACTGTAGATATTCATTTTGGTGAGGAATGGATGGCAAATGTAAAGGCAGTGCTTGCAGGACATACGCCAGATTATCTTATCGTTCAGCATATGGAGCCAGATCACTCTGCAAATATCAGCCGCTTTTTAGAGGAATATCCGCAGGCAACAGTAGTAGCAACTGCAAAGGCATTTGTTATGATGAAGCAGTTCTTTGGAAATGATTATGCAGACAGAAGAATTGTTGCTTCTGAGATGAGTGAGCTTTCATTAGGTGCACACACACTTCACTTTGTGATGGCACCGATGGTGCATTGGCCAGAGGTTATGGTTACATATGAGAGCAGTGAGAAAGTACTGTTTTCAGCTGATGGCTTTGGAAAGTTTGGTGCACTAGACTGTGATGAGCCGTGGGATGATGAAGCAAGACGCTACTATATTGGTATTGTAGGAAAATATGGTGTTCAGGTGCAGGCACTTTTAAAGAAGGCAGCAGCACTTGACATTGCGGTAATCTGTCCGCTTCACGGCCCGGTACTGACAAGTGATCTGGCTCACTATGTAAATCTTTATCAGCTGTGGTCAACTTACACACCAGAGAAAAAGGCAGTTGTGATTGCATATGCTTCCGTATATGGAAATACAAAAGAAGCAGCGCTTATGATGGCAGAAGAGCTTCGTAAAAATGGACAGGAAGTAATAGTGCATGATCTGGCAAGATGCGATATGTCACAGGCTGTAGCTGACGCATTTTGCTGCAGCAGTTTAGTGTTAGCATCAATTACCTACAATGCAGACTGTTATCCGTGTATGAAGACATTTATTAATCAGCTTGTTGAGCATAATTATCAAAACCGCATTGTTGGCTTTATCGAAAATGGAAGCTGGGCACCAATGGCGGCAAAGGTGATGCAAAAGATGCTGGAAAGCTGCAAGAAACTGACATTCGCAGAGAACGTTGTGACTGTGCGCGGTGCTGTTACCAAACAGGCAAAGCCGCAGGTCAAGGAGCAGATGAGCGCACTGGCAGCAGAGTTAAAGTAAAATAAAAAAGCCCCCAATCAAGGGGCTTTTTATTAGTTTGCGCGCCATGGGCGCGCTCTAACGGGTGTAAGTCCCGAACACACCTAGGCAACGAGGAAGTGTATAG
>CAKQXY010000067.1 GCA_934292725.1 uncultured Lachnospiraceae bacterium | reverse complement strand
CAGCTCACTATTTAGGCTATGAACTGCTGCTTTTTTGAAAATTTTTACGAAAACGTTTTCGTTTTCTCTTGATTTTTTATTTTTTTTCTACTATACTGATTGTAACA
Source organism: uncultured Lachnospiraceae bacterium (assembly GCA_934292725.1). GTDB lineage: Bacteria > Bacillota > Clostridia > Lachnospirales > Lachnospiraceae > Anthropogastromicrobium. Next base: position 15,617 of record CAKQXY010000067.1, on the reverse strand, counting down.
GGGTTTTACTGCTCGAAATTTTGAATAACCCGAAGAAAAGGAGGTTGCTATGAAATACGGATATTTCGATGACAGCTCCAGAGAGTATGTCATTACCACCCCAAAAACCCCTCTACCATGGATCAATTACCTTGGCTGTGAGGATTTCTTCTCTATTAAGTCCAACACAAGTGGCGGCTATTGCTTCTATAAGGATGCAAAGCTGCTGCGACTTACACGTTATCGCTACAATAATGTTCCTTTTGATGATGGCGGTCATTATTTCTACATAAAGGACGGCGATACCGTTTGGAATCCAGGCTGGCAGCCTGTACAGACTGAGCTTGACAGCTATGAGTGCCGTCACGGCATGGGCTACAGCATTTTTACAGGTGTTAAAAATGGCCTGAAGGCACAAGTTACTTCTTTCGTTCCGATGGGCTATACCTGTGAAGTCAACAAGTTAACTTTAACCAATGAGTCCGACACTGTCAAGAATTTTTCTGTATTTTCTTATGTTGAATTTTGTCTGTGGAATGCCATGGATGACATGACAAATTTCCAAAGAAACTTCAGCACTGGTGAGGTTGAGGTCATGGGTTCTGTCATCATTCACAAGACTGAGTATCGTGAACGCCGCAGACATTATGCCATCTTTGGTGTAAACACACCTGTAGACGGCTTTGATACTGACCGTGACAGCTTCCTTGGAGCTTACCGTGGATATCATAATCCTCAGGTTGTCGAAGATGGAAAATCTAAAAACTCTATGGCAAGCGGATGGGCTCCGATTGGAAGTCACCAGATTACTCTTTCATTACAGCCTGGCGAAACAAAAACTTATATTTACGTATTAGGCTATTGTGAGAATCCTGCTGATCAGAAGTGGGAGTCACAGGGCGTTGTAAACAAGGCTCCTGCTAAAGCTCTTATGGAGGCATTTGCAACAGAAGCACAGGCAGATGCAGCTCTTGATCACTTAAAGGAATACTGGAGCAAGCTGCTAGGTAAGTTCCATGTTGAGTCTGACTATACAGAGATGAACCGCATGGTTAATGTCTGGAATCAGTACCAGTGTATGGTTACATTCAATATGTCCCGCTCTGCTTCCTACTTTGAATCAGGAATTGGCCGCGGCATGGGATTCCGTGATTCCTGCCAGGATTTGTTTGGTTTCGTCCATCTGATCCCTGAAAAAGCAAGACAGCGTATCATTGACATTGCTTCCACTCAAATGGAAGACGGAAGTGCTTACCATCAGTATCAGCCGCTGACAAAGCGCGGCAACTCTGATATTGGAAGCGGCTTTAATGATGACCCGTTATGGCTGATTGCTGCTGTAGCTGCTTACATCAAGGAAACAGGCGACTACTCTATTCTTGAGGAGTCTGTTCCTTTTGATAACAAGGAAGAAACTGCAGTTCCTTTAATGGAGCATCTGCGCCGTTCCTTCAATTTTACAGTTACACACCGCGGACCACATAAGCTTCCGTTAATCGGACGTGCTGACTGGAATGACTGTCTGAACTTAAACTGCTTCTCATCTGAGCCTGGCGAATCCTTCCAGACAAGCGGACCTTCTGAGGGACCAGTTGCAGAATCTGTATTTATTGCAGCCATGTTTGTCAAGTATGGAAAAGAATATGCTGCACTTTGTCAAAGACAAGGATTAGACAAGGAAGCTGATGATGCACTGGCACAGGTAGACGATATGTATCAGACAATTCTTACAGCTGGCTGGGACGGCGAATGGTTTGTCCGTGCTTATGATGCTTACGAGAATAAGGTTGGTTCCCATGAGTGTGATGACGGCAAGATCTTTATTGAACCACAGGGCTTTTGTGTACTTGCTGGCGTCGGCATTAAAGAAGGCCATGCAGATAAGGCACTTGCCAGCGTAGAAAAGATTCTTGATACAAAATACGGTATTGTCTTACTGCAGCCGGCTTACAAGGATTATCATCTTGAGCTTGGTGAGGTTTCCTCTTATCCGCCGGGATATAAGGAAAATGCTGGTATCTTCTGCCACAACAATCCTTGGATCTCTATCGCTGAGACATGTGTTGGTCACGGAAACCGCGCTTTTGATGTATACCGCAAGATCTGCCCGGCATATATTGAAAATATCAGTGAGATCCATCGCACAGAACCTTATGTATATTCTCAGATGATCGCTGGTAAGGATGCGAAAAACTTTGGTGAAGCAAAGAACAGCTGGCTTACTGGAACTGCTGCCTGGACGTTCTTGAATGTTTCTCAGGCAATCCTTGGCATCCAGCCAGATTATGACGGACTTGTCGTTGATCCATGTATTCCATCTGAGCTGTCTGGCTTTACCATTACCAGAAAGTTCCGTGACGTTACATACACCATTGAAGTTCAAAATCCAAACAAGAGTCAGAAGGGTATTTCAAAGCTTATTGTTGACGGTGTCACAATTGATGGAAACCTGATTCCGTATGATGCTTCTAAGAAGCAGGTTCATGTTGTTGCTGTACTGGACGCATAATACCAAGGTGTTTTGCCCCAACTGATATCCACGAATTGCTCCGTTGCTATGCAACTTTCGCAATTCTAAAAACATTCGGATTCGCTGATTTTCCTTGAAAATCGCTGCATCCTCATGTTTTTGCGGGTCCCAAGCTCAAAAACCTAATCGTGCAAGCACGAACGGCTTTTGGAGCTTTTGACCCTGGTATCATCTTATTTGTTTTTTAAATAGTCTTAGACATAAAGAAAGGCCTCTTTGAATACATGTTAGTAAACATGTTCAAAGAGGCTTTTTCATGCGCTCAAAACTTATTCCTGTAATTCGCACACTTCTTCTTTCATTTCTGATTAGTATAATCATTCTTTGCCTGATGGCACTTCTTATGTGGAAGCTCTCGCTGTCGGACGGGCAGGTAAAGACTGGTCTGTATCTGTCTTACCTTCTCTCCTGCCTGTTCGGCGGCTTTTGCTTTGGACACATCTTTCCTAAAAGGCGCATTCTCTGGGGACTTTGCTTTGGAATCGGGTATTTCGTTCTGCTCGCACTCGTCTGCCTTGTTGTCGCAAAGTCCACTCTGTCATACCCCGCATTTCTTGTTCTTGGTCTATGCTGCCTCGGAGGATGCGCTGGATCATTCTTTAGTTAGTCTTAGCAGAAGCATCTTATATAGCGATACCACATACGTTTGAGGCGACTCTGACGCGCTGTAGCATCTGATGCCATATCACGGTACAGCTGTGCTGTCTCATCGCGCAGCTCTGTTCCGTAAGCATGATTACTAAAGGTGAGTTCCTGCAAAAGATCCTGAAGCCACATCAGCTTTTCCTGTGTCATTGTCGGGAATGATTCCTGAAGCGCTGCTGCATCAGCTGCTGTACTGATTTTCTCAAGATTTTCTGCTTCACACAGCGCATCCATTCTGGAAAGAGCATATAATAATGCTTCTTTGGGCTCACCCTTTAAATGCTGTTCCTGACGCTTTAAACGCATCTTTCTCTGATAGATCATTCCAAAGATGATAAGCACAATAAATAAAATACAGCAAAGCACAATCAAAATCACACGCACCAGAAGCTTGAAAAAGTGATTATCCTTAGAATTATCTGTATTATTCTGATTATTAGGATCACTCTGACTTTGCTGCTGATTCGGCGCTGTCGGCTGATTTTGCTCTGATGGCTTAGCCGGTTCTGATGGCTGCTCATTTTCTGCTGTTGTCTCTGGCGTAGTTTCAAAGATTCCCTCTACTGTTGCCTGAGGCTCCTCTGTCTGTGTCTCTGGTTCTGCCGGATTTGTTGCATTTTCAAGCTGATCGGAACTAATAGTAGAATCCTGTCCATCGTTTGAATCAGCTAAATCTGCCTCATCTATAAAGCCTGGTGTTACCTCGATTGGAATCCAGCCAACACCCTTTACATAAATCTCAGCCCAGGCATGTGCTGCCTCATCCATAATGGCCTGTGCACCATTTCCTGATTCCAAATCGCGCACCAGATATCCTTCTACATAGCGCGCCGGGATTCCATAAAGCCTAAACAAAAGCACTGCTGCTGATGCAAAATGTGTACATACACCCTGCTTATTTTCATACAGGAAATACTCTACATAATCATTTCCGCGCGGAGTTGAGCCTGGTGTCTTTGTATAAGAGGCATGCGCCTCAAGCGTTGAGCGCACAAATGACACACAGTCTGCAATTGATGTAAATTTCTTTCCCGAATATTCTTCATAGAAGGAATCAAGTCCCTTTGTTGGCAGTGACAAATAGACTGAATCTGCAAAGGCGCGGTAAGACGCGTCTTGCGTTTCGGATGAGCCTGCCGTCTCAAGCTTTTGAATATTTGAAAGGCGCTGCGTATTCATGTAGTACATAGAAAAGATCTCTCTATCTGTTTCCTGCTTTGGATACGCATCAAATGGCTCCCCCGCTGTAAAGTCAGCAAGACTTGTACCATACGGAATGTATGAGAAAGCACTGTTTGCATCCACATCTGAAATAACAAGATCTCGTCTGGCAACTGACTCATCACCACTATTATAGAGACTTTCCAAAACCTGATAATACTGACTGCTTAAGCTTATCAGATCCATACCCGTTGCAAGTCCCTCTTCGTTTTGCTTATCACTAAGCTCGCGCCAGCCGCTGCCCGTATAATTGCTTCCTACGTAGCCTCGAATATAAAGCGGTGCCTTTAAATCACTTGAAATATCCAAATACAAATGCGTCTCATTATAATCGCGCACCTCTTTTACATTACTAAGCTTACCGCCGTGTACGCCGCTGCTTCGAATAATATCAACAGGAAGCCAATCCCACTCACCTCTAGTCACCTTCTTCCAGAAGGTCTCCAGACTCTTTAACAGATCTCCGTTTCGAATATCTTCACGTATCTGGCTTTGTGCTTCATATCCATCTGTAAATGCAGGTCCTAACATAAAACGGCTCACTGGAAGAAGCAGCAAGAACAAAGCGGCAATTACAACAGATGTCTGCCACCTAAGCATTCCAAATGCACTATTGCTCATCTTTACTGTAACTGTTCTCACGCTAAGGCTCTCACGATAGCGGCTGTACTGCAAAGAAAACATACCTATAAGCACAAACAGCATCATTAAAAATGATGGCATTGCCGGAAGCTCTCCAACTGCAAGCGCAAGAATAAAGATTACGCCAAATAATAGTGCTGTCACTCTTCCATCTAATGAACGAATCGTTCCAAGCGATAAAATTGCTCCAATTAAAAATGCTGCAAACAACAGCGTAATCAAATAAGAAGCCGATGAAACTGGCTCAATAGCTGCAAGTGAAACTTTTGTACCATAATACTCATTTATATATCCTGCATAACTGTTATAAAATCCCAACAATCCACTAAAAATACTGTTGTGAAATACAATTCCTGCTAACAGATAAATGCCAAATAAAACCGGCCATGTGATCATGCGACTGATTGGAAGTTCCCAGGCTGCTGTTATAAGAAGGCCGATCACAATCGTTCCCACCACAAGCAGCACATAATTTAGCTCAATCTCATAGGTAAGCGCAAGTCCAAGCACCACACCAAGCATTCCTATTAAAAAATAGATAACGCGCAGCAGCAAAAACAATCGCTCATGAAACTTGCCGTGAGTCCGGATTCGGTCTGCCTGAACAACCTGCTCGACCAGAATGCCCTTCTCTTCGTTTTCCATGAAGTTCCTCCTTCGTTGCAAATTAAATATGCAATTTAATTATGACAGTTGATTTTTATCATATCTCAATCAATTCATGAATCTCGTTAATTGTAAGAATTGATTTTCTTGTACCATCTGATGACAAAAAGTCACCTAATTGTTCATCCTTATTTGTATCCATACAGCTGATTGCAATCATACGGTACAGTGGTGTACTGCGGCTGCTTTTATATTCCTCCCAGTACAGCTTGTCAGTTCTCTTTGCGCTGACAAGAAGCTTGCTCATAACAGCTGTAATGTCATCCATTCCTTTAATCAGATGTTCTTCAAATGCACCACCGCCATCCTGTGAATACCAGATCATACGATGATGACACTCGTTAAAACAAAGTGCTGCGGAAAGTGAATAACAAAGATCATATACAGACTGAATCTCCTCTATTGTCTGGTAACGAAGATCCAGAAAAATTCCAACTGAATCACTGATTGGCCTTGACAGTTCCTTAATCATCATCTGGTCAAGGCGGGCTGTCATCTTCCAATGCACTCTTGACATTTTGTCACCCTGACGAAATTCGCGGATCTGATAAATCTCAGCAGGATCATCTCCTGCATTATGCTTATCGTACTCCTCACTGTCACTGTCAAAATTACGGCAGGCATCTGTCACAGCGACTTGAAGATCAAGAAGATGAGGCATTACAACACACTCTGCCTGAGCAGAAATTGTTTTTTTTCTCTGAAATAATCTCAGATAATCGAAGATTACTATTCGCTCAAATGAAATTTTAATCACACCACAATATGTGGAACAAAATGTAAATGGAACAGTTACTGATGTTCTTGCCGGTGCACGCAGATTGATATCATAGGATTCCTTTTCTCCATCTAATGTATTGCTGACATTTACTCTTACAGACGCATCTGTTATCGGAAACCAGCCATTATTATGAAAACGAATAGGGATCTCTATTTTTTCTTCACAGTCTGCCACCTGCTGTCCATTTCCAATTGTTACCTTAACGTTTTTTTTGTGATACCAGGTAAGTGCAAATAATGCTATTGGAAGCAGCAGCTCAAACGCCAGAAATACTCCAGGAACAGGACTTTCATACATAAGTGCAATATATGATGTGATTATAACAAGAAGAATATAGACTATTTTTCTTCCCCACATAAAAACTCTCCTTTCAGGAAAAAGCAAACAAAGGCCTTATAGAACATGCTCCTACAAGGCCTGTCTTTTTATTTTGCCTTTGGCTGAGGGATCAGCTTTAAGATCTGCTCAAGAATGCCTTCTGCTGTTAATCCACCCACCTTTGCCTTTGTATTTAAAATCAGACGATGCGCACATACATCAGTAAATACGGCAGCCACATCTGCTGGAACTACATAATCACGCTCCTGAAGGTACGCATGTGCACTTGCCATATTAATCAGCGCCAGTGTTCCTCTTGGGCTGACACCAAGTGTCAAATACTGATGCTTTCTGGTCGCATTGACAAGATCTGTCGTATACTGATAGATCAGATCGTGAATAAATACCTTCTCGACCTCTTTCTTCATCTCAAGAATATCTTCAACGGTAAGAGATGCTGGAATATCATCAACTGAATATTCCTTTTTACTCTTCATCATAGAAATTTCATCTGCCTGACTTGGATAGCCCAAAGACATACGAACCATGAAACGGTCAAGCTGAGACTCAGGCAGCAGCTGTGTACCAGAAGAGCCTGTAGGATTTTCTGTTGCAATTACCATAAATGGCTGCGGCACTTCTCTTTTTACTGCATCAATTGTGACAGTGCCTTCCTCCATAACCTCAAGCAGTGCAGACTGTGTCTTTGGTGATGTACGGTTAATCTCATCTGCAAGAAACAGATTACACATAACAGCTCCTGGATAATACACAAACTTTCCAGTATCCTTCTGATACATATGATAACCACACACATCAGACGGAAGCACGTCTGGTGTAAACTGCATACGCTTTTGTTTTAAGGACAATGCTTTTGAGAATGCCAGCGCCAGCGTTGTCTTTCCTACACCAGGAATATCCTCCATCAGTATATGACCGCCTGCGAGCATCGTACACATAAGCTTATTCAGACTCTCATCCTTACCCTTGATTACCTTTTTTATATCATCAATTGCCTGCCAAACTTTCTTTACGTTTTGTATATTCTCCATGTTTCCTCTCATTCCTTGTCTTATGCCTCATCTGCCTGTGATTCTGCATCATAAACAGTCTCACTGACAGATTCTGACGTATTTTCTTCAGATGACTCTTTTGTCTCCGGAACAGATGTCCTTCCATCCAACATATCTTTTAAATTCTTGAGTGCCTCATCCTTTACGCATGCTTCCTGGTATCTTGTATTTACATTTGCAACCAGTTCACGCACAGACTCCCATCCGGCAACCTCCTGCAGATAAGCTGCGATCTCGCCATCCTTCGCATTCTTATCAATATACAGGCTTCCATCCTTATTCTGACAAATATAAAGTCGAATCATAGATGGTGCCTTTGTGTCAATTCCAATAAACTTTATCTCATAATATACATATGCTATATAAGTATTATCAGCAATACCAGGCACTGTATAGCAGATGATGTTCTCATAGGACTCAACATATTCACACTGCTTTTTAAGCGCTTCCTCACTAAATTCTGTATCCTGCACAACGATCTGCTTAAGTTCCTTGACATCTGCCTTTTTTACTGCATCAAAATACTTCTGTACCAGTTCTTTTACTTCCGGCACGCCGTCCTTTTCTAAGGATTGAATCTGATTGTTATTATTGTTTTGATTTTCTGTAACATCAACAACTGTCTGGATTTCCTGACGATCTTTGTTGCCTTTTCTGCTCGTAATCAAAATAACTGCCACAATCAGCGCAGCTGCTACCAGAATAATGACAAAGTATGGAAGAATCCTCCTGACCACACCTGGTTTTTTCTTTCTTTTAAAATTGTTTTTTGCCATAATTCCTTCCTATTCTGCCATCTTGCGTTACTGCGCTGTACGCGGACGCGCCTCAGGCTCATCAAAATATCGTTCTTTTACCAGTTCAACCGGCATCTGCTCTCCTGTCCACAATGTAAAAGCTTCTGCACCCTGATACAACAGCATATATAACCCATTAAAGCAGCTGCAGCCCTGACTCTTAGCAATTTCCATAAGCTTTGTCTCTCTTGGATTATATATTACATCTGATACGATTAAATCTGGATGGAAGAAATCTGCTGATGTAATCAGACTTCTATCTGTATCTGGTGCCATGCCTACATTTGTGCCATTTGTCAAAATACGACTTGTCAAAAGCTCTTTTTTAATCACAGACTCATCTGAATAATCAAATAAATTAATCTTACATGCTGTCTGCTTTGTCAGCTGATTAATCACCTGCCTTGCATGCTCTGTCGATTTTCCTGGACGACAAAATACAGAAATCTCCCGCACACCATCAAGTGCTGCCTGAACAAGAATAGATGTTGCTGCGCCTCCTGCTCCAAGAAGAGTCATTTTCTCACCCTTGATTGAAAATCCTGCTTCTTTTACGGCTCTCATATAGCCTGTTCCATCTGTATTGTATCCTGCAAGCTTTCCATTTTCATTCACAACCGTATTCACAGAGCCTGTAATCGACGCTGCTGGTGAAAGCACATTACAAAGCTGTGCCATCTTAGACTTATTTGGCATAGTACAGTTCCAGCCTTTTGCTCCCAAACTCACAAGACCGTCTACGGCACCGCTAAGACCTTCAATGCCAACATCAAAACAAAGATAGACGTAATTAAGTCCCAACTCCTGAAATGATGTGTTGTGCATCATCGGTGATTTGCTGTGTCCTACCGGACTTCCAAGCAGACCGGTAAGGCCTGTCCTTCCATTTATTATCATAGACATATCCTTTCCTGATACCTTTTGCAGCAGTTTTTTATTGTCATTTCTTGTCCGATTAAAATGACACAAACTGACCAAGCTCTTCTATACTTTAATACGAATCTGTAAAATATGCAAGCTTTTTATCTCTTTTGCCACTCGCGGTACTTTATTTTGTGCAAAATTACCACAGTATGACGTAGTTACACTACAATTGTAATAGTATCCTCGCCCGGATCATACTCGTACACATGATTTGACAAAAAATCTGTACTGACAGCATCTGTCAGATTTACCTCCTCCACAATCTCCTTTAACTGTGACGGATCTGTGCCTTTATCTTTTGCAAGAAGCAATACCTCATGCATACTTGACGGCAAAATATAATATGCACCGCCAAGCTTTTTTGCTGCCATCCTAAGGATACCCGGATACATGATGACTGATGCTCCAAAAAATGCTTTACTGTTTGTCAGTGCAAATAAATGAGGAAAATCAGACTGTACTGGCAGCTCAGGCAGCCCAATCAATGCCTCTACGCTGTTTAAAGACGGTGGAAAACGGCGAATCATAGATGCGATGGCTGTCTGGAATAAAATGTCCTCTGTCACCTCCCAGATTCGGCAATGATCCTGATATACAACGGCAGCACCCATCGTTGTGTCTGTTCCCTCAAATACCAGCTGATAGATAACGGCAAGATCAAGAATACGTCTGTGTGGAACAAGTGATAAAAATTCCTTATTTTTTTGATACGAAATGAGCCGCACTGATAAAAAAACAGCAGCACATTCAAAATTTGTAAATACCTCTCCCTCCACCTTATTATTTTCTGTTACCATATCAAGCACATTTTTTAATTCCTTTTGAATGCTTTCCATGGAATATCCGTGCTGGTATAAACGGTAAAACGGCGCCATATATATCCAAGGAGTTGTTCTTTTTCCTCTGTGGTATAATGACACCGTTTTTATCTTTGCTGTATGTTTTTGTTCAATTGTCTGCACGGTAATCTTTTCCTCTGCCTGGCAGGCGGACTGAAGACCCGCAGTAATGGTAAATAAAAATTGTTGATAATCCATATTGCTCCTCCGTTCTAAACTCCAGAAAAGCTGGATGAGAGAACACACCTGAAGGGAATCGAACCCCCGCACGTAGATCCGGATTCTACTGCTCTATCCACTGAGCTACAGGTGTCTATGAGTCAGCTGTTAAATCAAACAGCTGACTCTGAAACAAAATTATAGGTATTTTGTTTTGAATTTCTGATCAGATTATACTCTGGATAAATACTCACCTGTTCTGGTATCGATCTTGATTACCTCACCATTCTCTACGAACAGCGGAACATTTACCTGTGCACCAGTCTCAACGATTGCCGGCTTAGTAGCACCAGTAGCAGTATTTCCCTTGAAGCCTGGCTCAGTATCAGTAACCTGAAGCTCTACAAACAGCGGCGGCTCGATAGAGAATACGTTTCCATTGTGGGAACATACCTTACACATCTCGTTCTCCTTAACGAACTTTAATGCGTCACCGATCAGCTCGCTTCCAAGTGCGATCTGCTCATAGGTATCATTGTCCATGAAGTAGTACAGATCTCCATCCTGATACAGATACTGCATATCCTTACGGTCAATTCTTGCCTCTGGGAACTTCTCGGTTGGACGGAAAGATCTCTCGATTACTCCACCATTCTTGATATCCTTTAACTTTGTACGAACAAATGCCGCACCCTTACCTGGTTTTACATGCTGAAACTCAAGGATCTGATAGACAGTGCCTTCAATTTCCAAAGTCTTACCATTTCTGAAATCACCAGCTGAAATCATTTTTTTTCCTCCTGTAAATGAGAATTAACGGCATCTTTCTGTACATTTGCACAGATGCCTATCGTTCTAAACAAACGCAAACGCCCATAAAATGGCGCTACATACTATATTATCATACAATAAAAAATATAACTTTTCAAGTAGTATTTTTAAAACTCTTTAAAAATTTCCTCTGCCAGTTCCTCAGGTGTTTTCTGATCTACATCAAGCACAAAATCTGCACCGCTTAAATAATGTGCCTCTCGCTGTTTCATCAATGTACGAACACGCTGTCCACTGTCATCTCCTTTAAGAAGCGGGCGCGTTGTGTCACCCTTTAAACGAGCTAAAACAGTCTCTGGCTTAATCCTTAAATAGACTACCATGCCGAGTTCTTTTAAAAGCTTTCTGTTTTCCTCACGAAGCGGCATTCCACCTCCACATGAAATCACAAATTGCTTATCTTGTGCAAGCAGCGTCTTGAGTGCTGTTGTCTCTGCCTGACGAAAATAGTCTTCTCCTTTTTGAGCAAAAATATCAGAAATGCTCATTTTCTCACAAGCTTCTATATAGGCGTCGGTATCAATCAGCTCAAACCCTTTTTTTACAAGCTCTTTTCCTACTGTTGTCTTTCCTGCTCCCATAAAGCCAATTAAAACAATTGAACTCATCGCTTATTCCTCCTGTGGTAAAAAAACAATACTATGCGCTCTATATAACGCTTTAATACAATCTGTATTTCTTCCTTTGGATGAATTGGCTGAACAAGATATGTCCTAATTCCAGCTCTGTTTGCGCCATAAATATCTGTAAAGATCTGATCTCCGATAAAAATCGTCGTATCTGGTGTTGTATGAATACGCCTCATAGCGTCCTCATAACCGCGTACTGATGGCTTTCCTGCTTTATAAATATAGTCACTTCCAACTTCATTCGCAAACGGACTGACACGCGGCTCCTTATTATTTGAAATAATGCAGGTTTTTAAACCAATGCTGCGAAGATGTTCAAACAATTCCTTTGCCTGTTTTGTAGCTGGCTCTCCATGCCTTACAAGCGTATTATCCACATCGAATAATATGCCGCGCACGCCATTATCATATTCCTTTTGATAATCAATCTGGTAGGCAGACGCTGCCTCTGCCCATGGATACAATTTACTCACTGTTTTTTCTCTCTCTGAATCATATTTTCAAGCTCTTGTGCAAAATTATTCAAATCTGTAAAAGAGCGGTATACACTCGCAAAGCGTACATAGGCGACCTCATCAAGTGTTTTTAATTTTTCCATCACCAGCTCACCAATCACCTTGCTGCTGACTTCTTTTTCATAATTATTAAAAATAGTTGTCTCAATATCATCCACCAGACGATTTACCGCATCAGTCGGGATCGGACGTTTATGGCATGCCATAACAATTCCTGTTTTTAATTTTTCCCTCGAATAAGCCTCTCTTGTCTGATCCTTTTTTACTACCATCAGCGGAAATACTTCAATCTTTTCATATGTTGTAAAGCGCCGGTTGCACACCTCACACATCCTGCGCCTGCGGATCGCAGTATTATCGTCAGAAGGCCTTGAATCAATTACTTTTGTTGTATCTTCTCCGCAAAACGGACACTTCATTGCTGCCTCCATTCCTGCTGTCTGCCAGCATCTCTTTAATACTATTATTATAAAATAAAAAGGTATGTAAGGTCAAGTTTTTTCTGAATTGTTTTCAATTCTATTTTTCTTTATCTCTGATTGGTTTTTCTCCCTCATCAATATCAACTAATATGATATCTGGTCCAATCTGACATACCCTGCAAAATGGAATGCGATATTCCGTATCACGTCCGAATAACCCACATATTTTTCCAGTGCCCGGAACAATCAACTGTGTTATGCAGCCTGTCTTTCGGTCAAATTCAATGTCACACACATAGCCAAGTCTTTTGCAGTCTTTTATATTAATCACTTCTTTTTGCCTTAAATCACAAATACGCATATACTAACCTCAAAAGCATTTCACTTTCTCGGTATAGTATATGCGTATTAAATATATTCTGCCTTCTGGCAAATATATTAGACACTATGTTAATATATATCGCTTAGTGCTCTGTTCCAAACTCAGACAGCTTTAAGCCTGGATTTCTTTCCAGTACCATCTGTGGACTCCAGCTGTTTGCAAATAATAACAGCGGACGATCCTTCAAATCCTTAATTTTCTTCATATCGGATGTTCCATTAATTTTTGCTACATCCACATTCTCCCAATCCTCAATCCAGCGGATATACTCATATGGCAGCGGATCAAGACGAATCTCTACATTATACTCATTTTCCAGACGGAATTTCAAAACATCAAACTGCAGCACGCCGACAACGCCGACAATGATCTCTTCCATTCCAGTGTTAAATTCCTGGAAGATCTGAATAGCACCTTCAAGAGCAATCTGACTGATTCCCTTAATGAACTGCTTACGCTTCATTGTATCCATCTGACGTACTCTTGCAAAATGCTCTGGTGCGAATGTTGGAATTCCGTCAAACGTCAAATTACCCATCTTAGGAGAACATATTGTATCTCCAATTGAGAAAATACCTGGATCAAATACACCTATGATATCTCCTGCATATGCCTCTTCTACGATTGTTCGCTCTGATGCCATCATCTGCTGCGGCTGTGTCAGACGAATCTTTCTGCCGCCCTGCACATGATTCACTTCCATGCCGGCTTCAAACTTTCCAGAACAAATTCTCATAAATGCGATACGGTCTCTGTGTGCCTTATTCATGTTTGCCTGAATCTTAAATACAAAGGCAGAGAAATTATCATCAAATGGGCTGATTTCACCGATTGAGCTATGTCTTGGAAGCGGTGATGTTGTCATTTTCAAGAAATGCTCAAGGAATGTCTCAACACCAAAGTTTGTCAGTGCAGAACCAAAGAATACAGGAGAAAGCTCACCCTTACTTACCTTATCCTGATCAAATTCCTCACATGCACCATCAAGCAGCTCAATATCCTCAAGCAGCTTCTGATAACCAATAATACCAACCTGATCCTCAGCGCCTTCAACATCAAGCTCATGGCTCTCAATCTCATGCATACCTGCATCCGCTGCAACGAATGTGGTAATCTTATTTGTGTTACGATCATAAACACCCTTGAAATTCTTACCGCATCCGATTGGCCAATTGATCGGGCATGTCTTAATACCAAGCACGCGCTCGATCTCATCCATCAGATCAAATGGATCATTTGCCTCACGGTCTAACTTGTTGATAAAAGTAAAAATCGGAATATGACGCATAACACAAACCTTAAACAGCTTAATTGTCTGCGCCTCAACACCCTTAGAAGCATCAATTACCATAACGGCAGAATCTGCTGCCATCAGCGTACGATACGTATCCTCTGAGAAATCCTGATGACCTGGTGTATCCAAAATGTTGATACAATAGCCTTCATAGTGGAACTGTAAAACGGAAGAGGTTACGGAAATACCTCTTTGCTTTTCAATCTCCATCCAGTCAGAAACAGCGTGCTTTGCTGTTTTTCTTCCCTTTACGGAGCCTGCCTGATTGATTGCACCTCCATATAAAAGAAATTTCTCTGTTAATGTAGTTTTACCCGCATCCGGGTGAGAAATAATGGCAAACGTTCTTCGTTTGCTGATTTCATTTTCATATAATGACATTGTGTTCCATGCCTTTCTGTATTCAAAATTCAAATAGTATCATTTGTTGTTTCCAACGGTACATTTTAGCAGAATCAGCTTGGCTGTGCAACCCCTTTTATCACTTTATACCATCTGCCATTGTACCAGACGCGTCCTGAATAATTCCAATTCAAAACACCTTTTTCGACTCGGTATAATGTTCCATTATAGTTTACCAAGCCATTATAATTCCAATTTAGCATTCCTTTTTCAACATAGTACCAACTCCCATAATACAATACTAGTCCAGTAAATGTCCAATCAACCACACCATTTTTGACATAATACCAGTCTCTATACAATGCCAATCCGGTATAATTCCAATTTAGCATTCCTTTTTCAACATAGTACCAGCTTCCATAATACAATACTAGTCCGGTAAATGTCCAATCAACCACACCATTTTTGACATAATACCAGTCTCTATACAATGCTAATCCGGTATAATTCCAATTTAGCATTCCTTTTTCAACATAGTACCAACTTCCATAATACAATGCCAATCCGGTATAATTCCAATTTAGCATTCCTTTTTCAACATAGTACCAGCTTCCATAATACAATACTA
>CAKQXY010000066.1 GCA_934292725.1 uncultured Lachnospiraceae bacterium | reverse complement strand
TCCGAATGTTCTTTCCTTGTAAAAATCTCATAAACTCAAGTGCATAAAAATCGGACACTGCAAAAACAGCGGTAACACTGTTTTCTGACAGTTGCATATAATGATCCTCATAAAAGCACATTCTTTCCTTTTCTGTCTTTGGTATCTCCCATCTATAGGTTTCTCCTTGTTCAAAGGCTTTGCGAAACCCTTCGATGCGTTCTTTATCCATGCAGATGAAATTATCTGCTATGCATAATGCTTTTTTATGTCCCAGTTCCTTCAAATATTTCCCGGCCTGATAGCCGCCGTCATAATGATCGATGACCAGATTTACTACCTTTGAGCATTTTTCAAAATAGCCATCATACACTACAAACGAAATCCTCATCTGATTTCTGAGGCTTTCATAATCAGCTTCACAAAATCCAATCAGAATCAGTCCATCCATATTCCACATGGATGCAAATACCGGAATCTCTCTGATATCAGATGTCGTTTTTATCATCAGAAAATATCCTTTTTCATTCACCTCATGGGAAAGGGCATTCAGCGATGACATCACAAATCCATCCTCTAAAACCCTGCCCTCATACTTTTCATGGTCATTGACTACCACTCCGATGATTCTTGAATTATTTCTTGCAAGCAAAATGCCAGCCATATTCGGGATATATCCCGACCTTTCAAGTTCCTGTTGGACGCGTTTTACCGTCTCATCTGAAATCTTTTCAGTTTTGCCGTGGATCACCTTTGAGACAGTTGCAGTACTAAGACCTAACGCATCTGCAACATCTACGATTCTAATCCTGTTCTGTGTCATTTTCATTCCTTCTTCCGTACCTTTTGACCCTTGTATCATCACTATGATTATATGGTACAGTATAAATGTGGAATTCACAAAGGTTAAGCGCATAACCCATTACAAAATTTGTATTCGATTTTTGTGATATTTTACTATTGCCATAACATATCATTTGTCAGGCAATTTATATGCAACACTTGATTATGGTTTACATGAAATGTGCGTAATAAATTTTCTTTTTCGGTCATTGTCTTGACTCCTTTTCTTTAAATTTTTATTTTTGAATCGATTACTTTTGAACATTCTCCACAGGCAAATTATCCTAATATGAAATATGCACCTGCAAATGACAGGAGATAAATGAGGATACATGGAATGGCAGTACGTTTCACAATATAGAGAACCTTTGGATTGGTTTAACAATTTTTTGTAGTGTTAAGATGAATTTTATACTTGACAGAAAATTTTGCAATGCGTATAATAACGGTGTTATTAATAACACCGTTATTTTTGCGAGGTTTTATATGGCACTTAAAGATTATTCGATAGACAATAGAATTATTGCCGCAGCACGAAAAGAGTTTTATGAATATGGTTTTACACAGGCTTCTTTGAGAAAGATAGCCAGCCGTGCTGAAGTTACAACAGGGGCATTATATACAAGATATAAGAATAAGGATGAACTGTTTGAGTATCTTGTTTCAGAGGTTCTGATTGTGATGGGAACATATGGAAAAGAGGCAATGGAGCATTATTACAAAGCACAGGAAACAAAAAATATATCTGATTTTCTTGAAGCAGTTAGTTTTGAATCAGAGATGTATTTAAATATATTGTTTGATTATTACGAACAAAGTGTTTTGCTTTTTTGCAGAAGTGACGGTAGTTTGGTTGGGAAGAAGCTGAATCAGATAATTGAGGATAAAGTAGAAAGTACTGTTATTTATGTGGCTGACTATTTAACAAATGAAGTAGACCCAAATGCAGTGCGTTTATTAATGAATGCAGGATTTTCCACCTACCGGAGTCTTCTTGAAACGGTGAAAGCAAAAAAGGAAGCAAAGAAGGCTATGAAAGAGGTTGGAGACTTTTTTAATGCCGGATGGAAAGCATTATTTGAAAAGTATATGTAGCAGCAATACTGGCGGATGGCTTATTGAATTAAGAAGTCCGCTTTTTTAACAACCTTGAGTTAGATGAAACTAATAATACTCCTATAATGCACAGATTTCAGAGATAAGAGGTGATGGAAATTGGATTTTCAATTTGATTTTACATATGAAGGCGAGAAAATATCTGCGCTGAAACAGGTAGAAGGAAGTGTGCAGCCGGGGAAATGCGTTGTGCTTTGTGGAAGCAGCGGCTACGGTAAATCAACTCTGTTACGTTGCATCAATCATCTGATTCCACAGTTTTTTGAAGGCAGGCTAACCGGATTTTGTTGCATAAATGGTAAGGATATAGGTGAAATGTCAATTGGGGAAACAGGAGAAATGGTTTCTTCTGTATTTCAGGATCCAAGAAGCCAGTTCTTTACGATAAACAGTTCAACAGAAGTTGCTTTTGGACTGGAAAATCATGGAATGTCTGAATCAGAAATAAGAAAGAAAGTGGAAGAAGCATTTTCGAGTTTTCATTTGGAAAAATTGAAGAACAGAAATGTTTATGAATTGTCAAGTGGAGAGAGACAGATGATCTCCATTTTATCAGCATGGGCAATGGATACAGACATTTTGTTGCTGGATGAGCCAACCGCGAATCTGGATTTTACTGCAATCAGTATGTTGAAAAGTGTACTTCAGCTTATGAAGAAAAAAGGAAAGACAATGATTTTCAGCGAACATCGTCTGCATTATCTTACGGATATAGCAGATGAATACTGGCTGATGGAAAGAGGTGAATTGAAGTATCGCTTTTCTTCTGATGAATTTTTACAAATGACTGAAAAAGAATATGCAGAGCTTCCGCTCCGGATACGGGATCTTTCTAAATTGAAGCTGGATAATAACTATATGGAACAGAAACTGATTGGAGAATCAGAGGGCAAATTTTGCATTAAGAATCTGTCATACAGATATAATAAAGCAAACGGATGCCTGCTGAAAAACCTCTCTTTTTCTGCTTCAATTGGAGAAATTATAGGAGTTGTAGGAAGAAATGGTTGTGGAAAGACAACATTTGGAAAAACAATCTGTGGGATTCTAAAAAGTGTCAGTGGAGAGATTTCTTTTAATGGTAAAAAAATGAGCAGGAAAGAACTTCTGGACAATACACTTTTTGTAATGCAGGAAAGTGAATTCCAATTCTTTACAAATTCTGTTCAAAAAGAGCTGCTGTATGGTCTTGAGGATACGAATGAACTAAGAGGAAAAATTGAGTGTGTTCTGAAAAAGATGGATATGTGGGAAACAAGGGACAGACACCCGTTTACTTTATCAGGAGGGCAGATGCAGAAACTTTCACTGATGATGGCTTATGTATCTGCAAAAAGGATAATCGTACTGGATGAACCAACAGCAGGTCTGGACGCTGTGAGCTTAAAAAACTGTACAGAACTAATCCGCATGATGAGACAAGAAAAACTGGTGATTGTAATTACACATGATGTGGAATTGCTTGCAAAAGTCTGCACAAGATGCTGTTGTATGGATTCTGGAGCTTTTACAGAAGAATATAATATGTCTGATGAGGAAGCACTAAAACATGTAATAGCTTTTATGGAAGATGAAAAAGAAAAAACACCAGACGGACAGATTCCTCATCGATCAGGAAGAACAAAAGAATGCAGACTTCACCCTTGCAGTAAGCTGCTATTCTGGATTGCAACACTGGTGGTTACCTCAATGGCTGACAGCACGACATTATGGATGCTTTGTATAGCATTGATATTTGTTATGATGCTTGACGGATGGTATGCTGAGGGCACGGCAGGAGCTATTATCCTGGCCGGACTATGGGGATTAGGGAATATCCTGGATCATACGGCTGTTAATTTTGCACTTATATTGTTTCCGAGAATGATTGCGATTGGACTGGCAACATTCATGCTCATCGGTGAAAATGAATCTTCGAGGACAATTGCAGCACTTCGAAAAATGCACATTCATGAAAGAATAATTATGATATGTGCGGTTATATTTCGATTTTTTCCGGTTCTTTCCGAAGACATGAAACTAATGCGCCAGTCAATACATACACGGAGCACCCAGGTACTGGCAGGTAAGAGATTGCATAAGCTGCTGGAATATGTTGAAATTATGACGGTTCCAATGGCATTACGTGTGATACGTATTGCAGAAACGCTTTCGGCGTCAGCAGAGACGAGGGGAATTGATCTGAATAAAAAAAGAAGTTCATACATTCAACTTAAATTTGGAATGGCAGATGTAATGTGTTTTGGTACACTTGTTGCCCTAATTGCAGGAAAATATATGTTATAAAATCAAAAAGGAGAATGAAGATAATGACCAGACAGAAATTGAAAATCAAAGATGTGATAACAGTAGTATTGCTTGCCCTGATTAATGTGGTTTTATTCTTTGCAAGTGCACTTTTATATGCAACACCAATTACGATTGTGTTGATGCCGGTATTCTTTTCGCTGATTGAAGGAATTGTATATTTTATTATTGGTACGAAAGTGAAAAAAAGAGGAGCGATTCTGATTTACAGTATCGTAAGAGCAATACTTGGAGGATATCTTCCATATATTGTTCTTTATATTGTCTCCGGAATAATTGCAGAACTGATTTTGTGGAAGTCTGGATATGGAGATCAGAAA
The DNA here is from genome assembly GCA_934292725.1 of uncultured Lachnospiraceae bacterium. GTDB lineage: Bacteria > Bacillota > Clostridia > Lachnospirales > Lachnospiraceae > Anthropogastromicrobium. The sequence goes on along the minus strand of CAKQXY010000066.1, from coordinate 11,472 downwards.
GGTCTGACATTTAGCTATGTCATCATGCAGATTTGTGCAGCGTTTGGAAGCACGATTTATCCATATGCACTTGCAGTAAAATCTATGGCGGATCAGGCAGTAACGGATGGCAGACAGGATAATATCCTTGCAGCATCTGAAATGATTCGTTCATGGGGCTGGATCGTACTGCTTGCCGGGGTTGCTATTGCAGCAGTGGCAGGGGCAATGATAGGGCGGGCCGTTGTAAAAAAACATATTTCTGCGGTTACATCTGAAAGACATTCATAGAGAGGAAGACTGTTATGGAGCCAAAAACGACAAAGAAGAGATCAGTTATTTCATGGCTGTGGGAGTTCTCAGGCAGGCGGAAAGCAGAGTACCTTGCAAGTATACTGATGGCAGTGGCAGGAGTCATCTGTTCGCTGATACCCTATTATATTATGATTGATATAATCAAAGAGCTGGTAAGCGGTACAGAAGAGTTTTCCTGGTATATGGGAAAATGTATGGTTATGGGAGTGTTCTGGATTATCCGGTATATCTTTCATTCTATATCAACCATATTATCCCATCATGCAACATTTCAGGTGCTGGCAAATATTCGTATCCGTCTGTTGAAAAAGCTTTCAACAATTCCGCTTGGAAGTGTTCTTGAGAAGTCTTCTGGTTCTTATAAGAACATTATTGTTGAGAGAGTGGATTCCATGGAAACGACACTGGCGCACCTTTTGCCTGAAATGATTGCAAATCTTATGGGCGCTTTGGCAGTGCTGATCCTTTTATTTACAGTTGACTGGAGAATGGGACTTGCAATGCTTATTGTTGTGCCGATAGGTTTTTTGTGCTTTTTATTTATGTTTCGGGGATATGAGGAAAATTTTAAAAGAACTGTGAAATCAACCAAAGCTTTGAATGATACAGCAGTAGAATATATCAATGGGATAGAAGTAATCAAAGCATTTGGTCAATCAGGAACCAGTTATGAAAAATTTGTAAAAGCGGCAAAAGAAGGTGCAGATTGCTTTATTGAATGGATGCGGGGAAGCCTGTTTGGGCAGACCGCAGGAATGACAATCTTTCCGGCAACGCTGCTTGGTATACTTCCTGTTGGATGTTATTTATTCATGAATCAAAGTCTGTCTACGGAGCAGTTCCTGATGGTGATTGTTCTGTCATTTGGCGTTATGCAGCCAGTTATGACAGCGTTTTCTTATATGGATGATCTGGCACAGATTACAACAATTGTTGGAGAAGTAACGGATATCCTTATTCGAGAGGATATGCTAAGACCTGAGACTGTGGGACAAATACCGACAAATAACTCTGTAGAATTTGAAAATGTGCATTTTGCATATCAGGAAAAGGAAATTCTTCATGGTATCAGTTTGCGTATTGAGCCTGGAACAGTAAATGCACTTGTAGGTCCATCCGGAAGTGGTAAATCGACGATTGCAAGGCTGCTTGCTTCACTTTGGGATGTCACCAGTGGTGAGATTAGAATTGGAGGGATAGATATCCGTAAGCTTCCTTTAAAAGAATGTACATCCAGAATTGCTTATGTATCACAGGACAATTATTTATTTGATCTGCCTGTCATGGAAAACATCCGCATGGGAAACAGAAATGCAACAGATGAAGCCGTCATACAGGCAGCAAAGGAATGTGGATGTCATGATTTTATTATAGGGCTGGAAAAAGGGTATCAGACGATATGTGGATCTGGCGGTGGTCATCTGTCAGGAGGAGAAAGACAGCGTATTTCCATTGCCCGTGCAATGCTGAAAAATGCATCGATTATTATTCTGGACGAAGCGACATCTTATACTGACCCTGAAAATGAAGCTGTCATACAGTCTGCTCTTGCAAAACTGATTCATGGCAAAACGCTGTTGGTGATAGCACACAGGCTTTCTACAATTGCAGATGCAGACTGTATTTTTGTAATAGAGAACGGACGGATTGTAGGAAGAGGCAGTCAGAAAGAACTTTTACAAAGCTGTCCATTATATAGGAATATGTGGGAAGCTCATATTAGTACAAAAGACGGGGAGGTGGTATAGATGATTCAGACACTGAGAAAATTTTTTGATTTTTGTGGAGAAGAAAATAAAAAATTATTTATTGCATCAATCTGGCTTGGAGTACTGAGTGCCGTTTGTTCAGCTATGCGTATACCGGCAGTTTATATTGTAATACAGGCACTTTTAGAAAAGAATGTCACAATAAAGACTTTGATATGCAGCTTCGCTGTTGTTTTGGCATCTGTTATATTAACAATTATTATCAATATGAAAGCAACCATGCAGCAGACATGTGCCGGTTACAGGAGTTGTGCGGATAAACGGATTGAAATAGCGGAGCATTTGCGTTACCTGCCGATGGGGTGGTTTAATAAAAACAGCCTGGGTGAGATTTCCTCTGTTACTACGAACACACTGGAAAATATGTCTAATATCGCAACCAGAGTAGTTATGGTAACTACAAGAGGTTTTTTAACAGCCGGAATCATAGCTGTCATGATGCTGTTATATGACTGGAGAATTGGTGGAATCACAATAGTGGGTATTCTTGTTTTTATGGGGGTCAATGCACTGATGCAGCAGAAGGAACAGAGTGTTTCAAAAAGAAAATATCTGGCAGATGAGAATCTGGTTGCCACAGTGCTGGAATACGTTCAGGGAATTGCCGAAGTAAAGAATTATAATCTTACAGGAAATTCGGAAGCTAAGATACACAGCGCTGTAGCAGAGAGCAGAAAAGCTAATTTTTCTATGGAAATCCCTTCTGTATGCTTTATGTTTTTTCAGTTTATTGTGAATAAGCTGACGGGTGTAGCTATATGTATTGTAGCGGTGTATTTTTATTTTCAGGGAACGATGGAGCTTACAAAGTGCCTTTTAATGTTGATCTGCTCATTTATTCTTTTTGAGCAGCTTGACAGCGCCGGAAGTTTTTCTGCATTATTCAAAAGCATTGATATAGGTGTGGATAAGGTAAATAAAATATTAAAGGTTCCTTCAATGGAAACAGAAGGAAAGAAAATCATACCGGAGCATTATGATATTGACATGGAGAATATAGAATTTTCTTATGGAAGTAAAAAAGTGCTGGATGATATTTCTCTGCATATACCAGAAAAAACGACAGTTGCTATTGTAGGACCGAGCGGAAGTGGAAAAACAACTCTGTGTAATCTGATGGCACGTTTCTGGGATGTTTCTGGCGGGAGCGTCAGACTTGGTGATTTTGATGTAAGAGAATATAACTATGATAGCCTGATAGATAATTTTTCTTTTGTATTTCAGAGAATATATCTATTTTCAGATACGATTGCGAATAATATCAAATTTGGAAAACCAGACAGTACGATGGAGCAGATTGTGGAAGCAGCAAAAAAGGCGAGGTGTTATGATTTTATCATGAAATTGCCGGAAGGATTTCATACACTGATAGGAGAAGGAGGAGCAACTATTTCAGGAGGTGAAAGACAGAGAATATCTATTGCCCGGGCAATATTGAAGGATGCACCAATTATTATACTTGACGAAGCAACGGCAAATGTGGATCCAGAAAATGAGAAAGAATTAATGGAAGCAGTAGAGGATCTGACAAAGGACAAAACTGTTATTATGATTGCGCACCGCCTAAAAACAGTACAGAAAGCCGATCGGGTTTTTGTTCTGGAGAATGGAAAAATCGTACAGCAGGGAACACATGAAGAACTTGTGAAGCAGGATGGGATTTATCACCATTTTGTCGTGGAGAGAAGAAAGGCGGCAGGATGGAGAGTTTAGAAGCTTTTTCACACGGTTTTTTAGAAAATATGAGTTAGATAATACTAACACCAGAGACTTATTTGTAAATGAAAAAGAGGGAAGATTTCTATGAGAATATTGATTTATGGTGCAGGTGTGATTGGAGGGAAAGCATGAAAAACGAAGAATATAAAAAGTTGTCGATTGCTGAATTTACAAAAGCAGCAGGAAGATATGAAAGTAATCATGCCGGTATTTATGAAATGTGTAAGAAGGATTATCCGGATATTCTGGCAGAACTGGAGAAAGAGCCGTTTAGAGAATTGCTGGATGCAGGATGTGGTCCGGCTCCAATGATTTCTCTATTATCAGAAAAATATCCAGACAGGCATTATAGCGGGCTGGATCTGACCCCAATGTGGCCAGATAAAACAAATTGCCATGTTTGTCATAGACAAATATGGCAATTTGTTTTATCTGGTCGAATTATAGAGTATACTAAAAGCAGATGAACGGAAAGGAATTTCTGGTGAGATTTCTGATAATGGATAAATCGGGAAAAGAGGTGAGAATTTATTGACATTTCAGGAATGTTTAAATTCATACATTGAAGAGCTGCAGTGCAGCGGTAAGGAGCTTGCAGGAAACAGCGGTGTCTCGGAAACCATAATCAGCCGCTATCGAAAGGGAGATCGTGTCCCGACAGCGGACAGTGAGTATCTGAAAAAGCTGTCTGCCGGAATTGCCAGGACTGCACTGAAAAAAGGAAAACCGGAGATAAAAGCAGAGGAAGTATATCAAAAATTTCTGAAGCACCTCCCAAAGGAAAATGCAGAGATTTTTTATTATGAGAAATTTGATCTGGTGCTGAAGGAGCTGGAAATCAATGTATCCAAAATGGCAGCGGCTCTGCATTATGATGCTTCCTATATATCAAAAATCCGCACAGGAAAAAGGGCTCCTTCAGATCCTGTCCTGTTTACAGAAGATGTGTGCGGCTATATTGTGCGAAACTGTTTTAGCGAAGAAGAACGGAAAAAAGCTGCGTCTCTGACAGGCGGTACAGTGGAAGATCTGGAAAAACAGGAGATATATTTCCAGACTCTGCAGAACTGGTTTTGTCTGGCAGATTTTGTAAAAAAGGATTATATTTCCAGTTTTTTGCAGAAGATGGATGAATTTAACCTGGACGATTATATTCGGGCTATCCATTTTGACAGTTTTAAAATCCCGAAAGTACCCTTTCAGCTGCCTGTGTCCAGACATTATTACGGACTGAAGGAAATGCGGGAGGGAGAACTGGATTTTCTCAAACATACAGTATTGTCCAAATCCATGGAGCCTGTACATATCTGCAGTGATATGCCGGTAGAGGATATGGCACAGGACGAAGAATTTGCCAGAAAATATATGTTCGGCCTTGCAATGGTATTAAAGAAAGGGCTTCATATCTATATTATCCATGATGTAGAGCGTCCAATGAAGGATATGATGCTGGGACTGGAAAACTGGATTCCGCTTTATATGACCGGACAGATTTCACCTTATTATCTGAAGGGGATTCAGAATAAGGTTTACTCCCATCTGCATTACAGCTCCGGGCAGGCTGCCATGACCGGGGAATGTATCAGCGGACATCATGAAAATGCACACTATTATCTTACCAGCCATAAAGAAGAGGTACACCATTTCAGGAAGAACACGGAATATCTTTTGAAAAAGGCAAGTCCGCTTATGGATATTTACCGCGAAGAGAAGAAAGAGCAGCTTTATCAGTTTCTGGAAAAGGACAGCAGCAAAGAGGGAAATAGAAGGAGAATTCTGGCAGCACCGCCATTATTTACAATTCCGGAACCGTTGCTGCAGGAGATTTTGCACAATAACCATATCGAAGAAAAGATGTGCATCCGGATTCTGGAAGTCCAGAAAAGGAAAACGCAACGGATGGAACGTATTTTTGCTCACAGTGTAGTGACGGATGAATTGTCAGAGGTTACAGGTACAGAATATGAGAAATATCCGGTGGCTCTGCCTGTTGCAGAATGTTTTCTTGAGAAGAATATTGTTCTCACTTTCCAGGAATATACGGAATGTATCGCAGCTGCAAAGGAATATGCGTCCAGACAGAAAAATTACAACTTCCGTCTTACCAGGGTTAAGGGTTTTCACAATATTCAGATTATCTGTCATGAAGAAAAATGGTGTATGGTATCCAAAAACAAAGCACCCTCCATCCATTTTGTGATCCATCATCCCAAGCTTCTTTATGCACTGGAGAATGTGATCCTTCCGATCAGGGATGAGAAGTGACCGAAAACCGCACTCATAGTCAAAGCGGATATTCGCAATCCGCTTCGCTGCTCGGTTAAAAAAACAGTTGAAAAAGGAGGCATGAAATATGAGAAAAATGTTGAAAAAGACAGTTACAGCAATTGGAACAGGAGTATTTCTTCTTGCTGCTCCTGTTTATGGCGCGGATAATAGTTCTGATCTTATGGCATATACAGATAATGTACAGCCAGACGGTTCTCTGATCTATTATTTTGAGGAAGTGGCAGTTGTGCTTCCTGCTGACTGGAAGGGAAAATTTGACGTTGTAACAGATGGAAATTCTGCAACCTTTTACCACAAAGCCAGCCATGAAAAATGGCAGGAAAAATATGGGCAGGATGGAGGAAAACTTTTTACTTTGTCCTGTTCTGTCAACCATGATTTCTCAGAGCTTCCGGATTTTACTTATATTGGATTCAGTGAGCAGTCCATGATGAATTATTTTATGATCTTTCCGACTGATTTTCAGGCTTATACAGAAGATGAGAGCGTGGCACGGGAGTTTCAGCAGATGAACGCTGAAATTGATTACGTGAAGCAGCATGCGTATATGCTTTCAGATGGAGAATGGATGAAGATTCCTTAGGTATCCTGCATTCGGTAAAATGGACAGGGTAGTTCCGAGGCTGCTTCCGATGCTTATCTGTATGTTTTTTCTGTGCAGTGTAAACGCGGAGACAGTTCCCTTCGGCATACATAATTATAATGAAGTACCTCAGCTGAGTGAAGCGGATATTTACCGGATGAATCAGGGAAATGCAGCGTTTCTCTACAATGATCAAGGTTATGTGTCATTCCTCAGGGGAAGATTTTCTGATGAAAAAGTAACAGATGCGGAAAAAGGCGTAGAATCTCTGATGGGAATTGCGGATCTTCTGGGATTGTCAAAAGGGTCAGAGTTCTTTGCAGTATATGGGGAACAGGACGAATATGGATACACCTACATTACCTATAAGCAGAGGTACGGGGATATTACTCTGGAAAATGCATCGTTGAAGATTATTCTGGATCCGGAGGGTTATACAGCTGGTCTGGTCAGCTCCTTTACCCCAAATGTGGGAATTGCTCCAAAAGAGGAATCTTCTGTTACCGGGCAGGATGCAGAAAAAATCGTCCAGGATCGCTATAGGAAAAATACCATAAAAATATATACAGAATATACCAGACAGACATCTGTAACCATTCAGGGAGTTGCTTATCATGCCTGGGCTGTTTTTACCAATCTGCCTGCCGGTGAGAAAGAAAATTGGGGAAAAGGTTACCTGGAGCATCTGATCGCTTACGATGGTTCTTATCTTACCTATGTGGCAGTGAGCTCTCCGCAGGAACAGTTGATCGGAGATAATGCCCAGCTGGAACTGGCTTTATCTTATTTTGAAGGACTGACCGGGGATACCTATACCGGGGAGATCACTCTCCATGATGGTACAAAGAAAATTATCACTGTACCCGTTGCCTGTGACAGCAACGGAACTTATTACCTGGCAGATATAAACCGGCATATTTTTCTGGCAGATTATTATTCTTTTAATTTTAATCAGCAATTCCTGCCCTGGACATCCGGGAAAAACGGGGGATGGCCGGATCATTATCTGGCTGTGTATGACAGTTATATCAAGGTTTATGATTTTTATAAAAATTATGGTCTCACTTCCGTAGATGGGTTTGGAGCACCTCTTCTGATTCTGACAGATTACTGTGACAGTATGAAAAATCCTGTCAACAATGCGGTTTATCTTGGCATGTGCAGTGGCTGGGCAGTATTTTCCGCAAGTGCAGTGAATGATTTTGGCGAGTGTATTGATGTGGCAGCCCATGAGTTTACCCACGGGATCACCGATTATACTTCAGGGGGAAACCTGTACCAGAATCAGTATGGGGCAGTGAATGAGGGAATCAGTGATGTCTGTGGAAATTTGTGTGAAATGCTTCTGGGCGCCACCACAGACAATACCTGGCTTCTCGGAGAGAACAGTGGCAGCCCGGTACGGTCCATGAGTGCTCCCTGGTTGTATGGCCAGCCATCTGCCATGCATGACAGCTACTATTATCCGGAGACGGATCACCCTGATCTGAATAATGATTACGGCGGTGTGCATATTAACAGTTCTCTGATCGGATATGTGGGTTACCGGCTGTGTGATGCAGGGATGACCAGAGAACAGGCATTCGGGCTCTGGATGGGGGCTTTGCGGATGATGACACCGAAATCCGGCTATCAGGAGGTTCATCAGGCATTAAAATTTTCAGCAGGTATACGGAGGATGGACAGCAGCTGGCAGGATAAAATAGATGAAATTTGTGAAAGGGCAGGGTATTAGCCCTGAATATAATATAGCAGTGGAAAAGGGGGATGACTATGAAAAGAAATAAATACAATGCGATTTTAAAAGGGAGTTTAGCTTTGGCAGCAGTATTGCTCATGGAAGGCGGTGCTGTTGCGGGACAGATACCACAGATGGTAAATGCGGCAGAAACACAGGAAACTGCAGGAACAGAGGAAAATTCCGGTACAGCAGATGTTTCAAATACAGAGTATGGAAAATACGGGAGCTTTGATGTGAACAAGTCAGTTGAATCCGCGAATGAAGGAGATGTTATCGGAGAAAAAAACGGAAACAAAGAGGATAATTCAGATGATAACAATACGGATCCCACTCCTTCTGTGAGGGATAAGTTTTCCCATCTTGGAGAAGGAAACGGACTTAGCGGACTTCCGGGGAAAATCCCCTCTGCTGCAGAAGATCAGAATAAAACCATACCGGAAGAAACACCGGCACCGACAGACACAGCTTCCACAGCGGCAGTCCAGGAATATGAGACCACAGACATTACGGATCCTGCAACCGGACTCAAGGTAGCAAGAGCCTATGCACCTGTCGGATATACTATAGACGGCCAGACTATCTGGGGTGGCAAATGGCAGAGCGTTAGTGCGCCTGCACAGGTTTATCTTACTGCAATGAGTCAGGATGGGAATACAGTGCTGGGCTATTATTCTTCAGTATGCTATGAGCAGATCCTGGAGTATTCCCAGAACGGATATTCCCTGATGGAACACCAGGACGGGGCTTTTGACAGCCAGACCCTGATACCGATGCTTACTTTCATGACTGCGGACACATATTGTGATTATATGGCTCAGACCATTCTTCCGGGACAGCAGCTGGAATTTTGCAGTCAGGAGGAAATTACACGGGAAGTGCAGAACCTGATGGATACGAAAGCTGATGAATTGTATCAGCAGTCCTGCCAGCTGCTTCAGGGAACCGGTTACAATGTGGATGGAGCTTATGTAGGAGTTGCGCAAAGAGAATACCAGGTATCTTTAAACGGATATCCTTTTAAATTCATCATATTATCAGTAACTGAAGCAACTCAATTAAGCTATAGTGAAGAATTTGCTTATAATATGGGAACTGTGAACCAGACGATGATTGCCTGGGATTCCCCTGGCTGTTATTTTATGCTGACACCGGAAGAGGAATTTGAGACAAATAAAGATATATTTAACCAGTTTGGGTCGAATACCACAGTCAGTGATCAGTTTACCAAGGCACTGGCGAATGTGAGAAATCAGATTACTCAGTCCGGCAGCCAGAATTACAGCAGTATGAGCGATATTACCGGAGAATGCCAGAGCAGCATGAGCTCTTCCATGGGGTCTGAGGATACTTATACTACGACAGATCAGTTTTCGGATTATATCTTTGACCAGAATGATTACACACTTTCCAATGGAGATCATGTAAAGGTACCCTCTTCTTATGATTATGTGTATGAGGGAAATGACGGAAATGTATACGTCAGTGACAGCAGCTTTGACCAGCCGGGAGGCTCTACCCAGCTGGATCCGAACTGATAAGCTAGTCAAAGCGGACATTCGCAATCTGCTTCGCTACTCGGTTAAAAAAATTATAAAAAGGAGGATTACCTGATATGAAAAAGATGAATAAGAAATATCTGATTTCGGCAGTTCTTGTTGTAAACCTGCTTTTTGGCAGCACTGCTGTTGCTCATGCTGAAATAAAATTAGGAGAGCTGGGAGAGGAAGCAAACCAGATCGCAGCGTCGTCAACTGCTGCTTCCAGTTCTTCAGATGTGATCGCACTGGATGATCTTGGAATTTCGGTTACACCTTCAGAGTATGTGGCAATTCAGCAGGAAGATGGATTTGTTTACATTTATAATCAGGAGAAGGATTGCATTCCTTATGTGATCGTAGGTTATTATGACATGACAGCAGCTGATTTTGCAAGTCAGTTTACCCAGTATATGAGGGAATCCTATGAGGATCTTCAGGTCACCTATCCTGAGGCTGCGGTGACTTTAGGAAACCGGGAATATACGTACATTCAGTATTCATACGGTGTAAGCGGCTATGCGGTACGTGACAGAAGACTGTTCTTTCCTGAAAATGGCAGAACCTATATGTTTGGGGCAAAAGAAATACCGGAGCTTTCTCTGTATGTAGGAAGCAATCTGGAGGAAACGGCAGGAAGCTTTGCTTATCTGGCGGGAGGAGACAGTGATTATGCCAAACATGTAGACAGTACCCGCTCTGTAATGTCAGATGCCCAGGCAACTGTGGATGACATTGAGGATACTGTTGAGAATATTGTACAGCAGGGCTCCGGAGATTCTAATATTGTCGGTGGTACAGTAGGAGAGGGCAATGGGACAGTCGGCGGAAGTGCCGGCAGTACTGCTTCCGGTACTGAGGCTCCCAATGCTTCAGGCAGCAGTGCCGGATTCGGCTCCATTACCTTTTCTATGGAAACTGTCAATTATGAGGGAACCTGGGTTCCTTTCCAGGATGGTTTCCAGTTATACCTGCCGAGTGCGTGGAATACTTATGAGTTAACAGAAGACCAAGTAAATCAGGGAGTTCTTTACCTTGCAGGTGATACTTCCGGTTCAGAAACTGCACCTGCACTTTCTGTAGTATGGGCCAACAGTGACGGTGCCGAAACCATTAATGATCTTGCAACTGCAATCCGGCAGGGTGGCTATCAGGTTGACGGCCTGGTTTCCATCAATGGGATTCCCTGCGTTTCCTACCGCCTGGAAGACAGCGACTGCAGTGCAATCATGTTTTTCCATCCTACGAACAAGGATTATGTATTTTGCGTAACTGCAACTCAGTATTCGGCAAATGTGGATATGATCTGTTCCATTCTCACATCCCTCAGCCTGGATTTGTAATTGAATAACTGCGCGTCGTATTCTTGTTACTTTAGTGATGAGCCAGACGCGCAAATTTTTTTGTAAAACATCAGAACAAATGTTTACATAAATGGACGCATATGATATAATACCTATATGGAAAAAGATATTTTTAATATAAATCAAAATGAGCTTACATATGGTAGAGGATATGTCTATTCCCTGCAGTACCATCTTG
>CAKQXY010000065.1 GCA_934292725.1 uncultured Lachnospiraceae bacterium | reverse complement strand
ATATAAATAAATCCACGAAAGGAAAAAGAATATGTCTGTTTTATTTCCAAAAATCCCAGTTCTCCTGCATGGAGGCGATTACAATCCAGACCAGTGGCTGGATCGTCCTGATATCCTTGAGGAGGATATTAAAATGATGAAAAAGGCAGGAGTAAACACGGCAACAGTCGGTGTATTTTCCTGGTCTGCACTTGAGCCGCAAGAAGGAAACTTCCAGTTTGGATGGCTTCATGATATCATGGATAAATTATATGAAAATGGTATTTATACTGTTTTGGCAACACCGACAGGAGCCAGACCAGCATGGATGGATGAAAAATATCCATCAGTTCTTCGTGTTGAAAAAGATGGACGAAGAAATCATCACAGCGGCAGACACAATCACTGCATGAGTTCTTTAGAATACCGTGCGCTTGTTGAGAAGATGGATACAAAGCTTGCACAGGAGTTTGGAAATCATCCTGGATTGATTCTGTGGCACATCTCAAACGAACTTGGCGGCGAGTGCTACTGCGATAGCTGTAAGAAGCGTTTTCAGGAGTACCTGCGTGAGAAGTATCACAATAACATTGAAGAATTGAATAAGCAGTGGTGGACATCTTTCTGGAGCCGCCGTTTTGACTCTTTTGAGCAGATAGAGCCGCCGTATGACAATGGAGAGCATTCTATTCTTGGATTAAATTTGGACTGGAAGCGTTTTAACTCTTGGAATATGAAAGATTACCTTGCATTTGAGCGCAGAATTTTAAAGAAATATACTCCTCAGGTTCCGGCAACAGCAAACTTTATGAAGCTGTTTGAGCAGTTAGATTATGTGGATCTGGCAAAGGAGATTGATATTATTTCGTGGGATGGTTATCCGAGCTGGAATAATGATTATGAGACACCGGCAGATACAGCGGCAGAGCTTAGCTTTGATCATGCAGTTATGAGAAGCTTAAAGAAGGATAAGCCATTCATGCTTATGGAGAGTACGCCAAGCCTTGTCAACTGGCACTCTGTCAATAAATTAAAGCGTCCTGGCATCCTTCGCGCAAGCAGTATTCAGACAATTGGCTGTGGAAGCGATACTGTTCAGTATTTCCAGTGGAGAAAAGGTCGTGGTGCAGCAGAACAGTTCCATGGTGCTGTTGTAGATCATCTTGGAAGAGATGACACAAGAGTATTCAAAGAAGTATCAGAGGTGGGAGAGCTTTTAAAGAAGCTGGCACCAGTTACAGGTTCAAGGGTGGCATCAAAGGCTGCAGTACTTTTTGATTGGAGCAATCGCTGGGCTATTAAGGACATGCAGGGCATGGCGCATGATACGAAAAAATATGAGAAGGAAGTACGCAAATTTTACAATATTCATTTAAAGAAGGGAATCAATGCAGATATAGTATTCCCACTTGAGGATCTGTCTTCATACAGCCTTGTCGTACTGCCAATGTATTATGCTGTATCCAAGGAGGCTGGTGCATGGTTAAAGGAATATGTAAAAAATGGCGGAACAGTAGTGGCAACATATCTGACTGCATATGTAAATGAAAATACGCTGGCATACTTAGGCGGCTTCCCAGGCGCAGGTCTTGGAGAGGTATTTGGTCTGTATGCTGAGGAACTTGATACATTATATCCAACTGATTCAAATGCAGTTTTGATGAAGGATGGAAACAAGGCTATAGTAAAGGATTACTGCGAGTTAATCAAGCTTACAGGGGCAGAAGTTCTTGGTACATACGAGAGCGATTTCTATGCAGGTATGCCGGCAGTAACAGTACATTCCTATGGAAATGGAAAGGCATATTATATTGGAACAAGAATGGAAGAGGAGGATCTGATTAAATTCTTTACACCAATCTGGTCAGAATGCGGTATTAAGGAAAAAGAGTTTCCAGAGGGAGTAGAGTATCTGACACGTACAGCAGAAGATGGCAGCACATTTGATTTTTATGTAAATTATAATGCGATGCCTGTAACTGTCCAGCTATCAAAAGATGGAACTAATCTTTTAAACGGCGAGGCAGTAAGCGGCAAGGTTGAGATATTACCATTTAATGCAGTTGTTGTAAAGTAAGCAATTGTGAGGTGTCGAGATGAGAAAAGAATTGTTTCATATGGAGCGTGATGTCTTAAATATTGGAGACAGTGTTACGATTATTGAGGGACAGCTCCCATTTTCGTATTACTACACAATTGTTCCGGCACTGGCTATGTCCAAAAATTATAAAAACGCGGATCGCATTAAAAGCCGCGAGGGCAAAGTTGTTTCAAAGGAACGAAAGGGCAGTACGTTTGAAATCTATGTTGAGTTCGAAAACTGATTGTTTTGTAGGAATTGAACGGTGCACATAAATAAAGAGCACAAAAATTTTGCAATTATGCAGAAATTTGTTTTGGGACTTGAAAAAATAATTTATCCATGGTACTATATCTCAGATAACAACAAAATTCAAGGCGAGGTACCGCCTGGATAGAGAATTGCGGACGGTGCACGTGTGTGTACCGTCTTTATTTTTGGCGAAAGGGCATGGTGAACCAATGAAGGCATTTCTAATTTTAGAGGATGGACATGTATTTACAGGTACAGCGATTGGCGCAGATAAAGAAATCATCAGTGAGATTGTTTTTAATACTTCAATGACAGGCTACCTAGAGGTACTTACAGATCCTTCTTATGCGGGTCAGGCAGTTGTAATGACTTATCCGCTGATCGGTAATTATGGAATCTGTTATGAGGATATGGAGTCAAAGCGTCCGTGGCCGGATGGCTATATTGTACGTGAGTTGTCCCGTATGCCAAGCAACTTCAGAAGTCAGGGAACTATTCAGGAGTTTCTTGAGAAAAATGAAATTCCAGGAATCTGTGGAATTGATACTAGAGCATTGACACAGCTTTTGCGTGAGAAGGGAACCATGAATGGTATGATTACACGCAGAGAGGATTTTGATTTGGAGGAGATCCTTCCAAAGCTTAAAGCATATTCCCCGACTGGTGTAGTAATGGCAACTACATGTAAGGAAAGAGAAGTATTGCCGGGAGATGGTTACAAGGTAGCACTTCTTGATCTTGGCGCAAAGAAAAATATTGGCGACTCACTTCATAAGAGAGGCTGTGAAGTTACCATTTATCCTGCTGACACAAAAGCAGAAGAGATTCTTGCAGCAAACCCTGATGGCATTATGCTTTCAAATGGTCCTGGAGATCCGAAGGAGTGTACAGAGATCATTAAGGAGATCAAAAAGCTGTATGATTCTAACGTTCCGATTTTTGCAATTTGTCTTGGTCATCAGCTGATGGCACTTGCAAATGGTCTTGATACCCATAAGATGAAATATGGTCATCGCGGCGGCAATCATCCGGTAAAGGATTTAAAGACAGGAAGAGTTTATATTACCTCTCAGAATCATGGTTATGTTGTAGATACCGACAAGCTTGATCCAAAGGTTGCTGTACCGGCATTTGTAAATGTAAATGATGGAACAAATGAGGGTCTTTCTTATACAGGAAAGAACATTTTTACAGTTCAGTATCATCCGGAGGCTTGCCCTGGACCGCAGGACAGTGCTTACTTGTTTGATAGATTTTTAGATATGATGGCAGCAGGAAAAAATAAATAATAGACGACAGGAGGAAACATAGCAATGCCAAAGGATAGCAGTATAAAGAAGGTTCTTGTAATTGGTTCGGGTCCGATTGTCATCGGCCAGGCAGCAGAGTTTGACTATGCAGGTACACAGGCCTGCCGTTCATTAAAGGAGGAGGGTGTATCAGTTGTTCTGGTAAACTCTAATCCAGCGACGATTATGACAGATAAAAGAATTGCCGATCATGTCTATATCGAGCCATTAACAGCAGAGGTGTTAGAGCAGATTATCGAAAAAGAGCGTCCTGACAGTGTTCTTCCGACACTGGGAGGTCAGGCTGGTCTAAATCTTGGTATGGAGCTTGCAGAGAAAGGTATTCTTGAAAAGTATGGATGCCGTTTGATTGGTACTACACCAGAGACGATCAGAAAGGCAGAGGATCGTCAGGAGTTTAAGGATACAATGGAAAAGATTGGAGAGCCTTGTGCAGCATCTAAGGTTGTTCACAACATTCCAGATGGACTTGAATTTGCAGAACAGATCGGTTATCCGGTTGTTCTTCGTCCTGCCTACACACTTGGAGGAAGCGGCGGCGGAATCGCATATGACAAAGAGCAGATGGAGGAAATTTTAGGAAATGGTCTTCGTCTTTCTCGTGTAGGTGAGGTTTTGGTTGAGCGCTGTATCGCAGGATGGAAAGAGATTGAGTACGAGGTAATGCGTGATGGTGCAGGAAATGTAATTACAGTCTGCAACATGGAAAACATTGACCCTGTTGGTGTTCATACAGGAGACAGTATAGTTGTTGCACCGTCTCAGACGCTTGGCGATAAGGAATATCAGATGCTTCGTACTTCAGCGTTGAATATCATCAGTGAGTTAAAGATTACTGGAGGATGTAATGTTCAGTACGCATTAAAGCCAGACAGCTTTGAGTATTGTGTTATTGAGGTAAACCCGCGTGTAAGCCGTTCCTCTGCACTGGCATCAAAGGCAACAGGTTACCCGATTGCAAAGGTTGCAGCAAAGATTGCACTTGGCTACACTCTTGATGAGATTCCGAATGCCATCACAAAGAAAACCTTCGCAAGCTTCGAGCCAATGTTAGACTATTGCGTTGTCAAGATTCCGAGACTGCCGTTTGATAAGTTTATCAGTGCATCAAGAAAGCTGACAACACAGATGAAGGCAACAGGAGAAGTTATGGCTATCTGTGATAACTTCGAGGGTGGTCTTATGAAAGCACTTCGTTCTCTTGAGCAGCATGTTGACAGCCTTGTAACAGATGAGTACAGCAAGCTGACGGCAGATGAGTTTGAGGAGCAGATGAGTATTGTCGATGACCGCAGAATCTTCCGCATTGCAGAGGCAATCCGCAGAGGCTACAGCTATGAAAAGATCCATCAGATCACAATGATTGATCCGTGGTTTATTGACAAGATTGCTATCCTTGTAGAGATGGAGACACGTCTGAAAACAGAAGAACTTACTACTGATTTGTTAAAGGAAGCAAAGCGTATTGAGTTCCCAGATAAGGTAATAGCATCCTTAAGCGGCAAGACTGAGGAACAGGTAAAGAAGATGCGCTACGACAATGGTATCACAGCATCCTTTAAGATGGTTGATACATGTGCAGCAGAGTTTGCAGCAACTACACCATATTATTATTCTGTTTTTGGAAGCGAGAATGAGGCGAAAAAGACAGATGGAAGAAAGAAGGTTCTTGTTCTTGGTTCAGGACCGATTCGTATCGGACAGGGTATTGAGTTTGACTTCTGTTCTGTTCATTGTACTTGGGCATTTGCAAAGGAAGGCTATGAGACTGTTATCATCAACAACAATCCTGAAACAGTTTCAACCGATTTCGATATTGCAGATAAGCTGTATTTTGAGCCGCTGACACCAGAAGATGTGGAGAGCATTGTAAATCTGGAGCATCCAGACGGCGCTGTTGTTCAGTTTGGCGGTCAGACAGCAATTAAGCTGACTGAGGCTTTAATGAAGATGGGAGTTCCGATTCTTGGAACGAGCGCAAAAGACGTTGATGCGGCAGAGGATCGTGAGCTGTTTGATCAGATTCTTCGCGAGACAGAGATTCCGCGTGCATCAGGCGGCACTGTATTTACAGTAGAAGAGGCATTAAAGGTTGCGCATGAGCTTGGTTATCCGGTTCTTGTTCGTCCATCCTACGTTCTTGGCGGTCAGGGTATGCAGATCGCAATCAACGACGAGGATATTACGCAGTATATTGGTATTATCAATCGTTATGCACAAGAGCATCCGATTCTTGTAGATAAATATCTGATGGGTAAGGAGCTTGAGGTTGATGCTGTATGTGATGGACAGGATATTTTGATTCCTGGTATCATGGAGCATATTGAGCGTGCTGGTATCCATTCTGGTGATAGTATTTCTGTCTATCCGGCAAAGAGCATCAGTCAGAAGACAAAAGAAACTATCGTTGAGTATACAAAGCGTCTGGCAAGAGCGCTTCATGTAAGAGGTCTGATTAATATTCAGTTTATCGAGTATCAGGGCGCTGTTTATGTAATCGAGGTTAATCCGCGTTCTTCACGTACCGTACCGTATATCAGTAAGGTAACAGGAATCCCGATTGTTGATCTGGCAACACAGGTCATCATTGGAAATACAATTCGTGGTCTTGGTTATGAGCCAGGTCTGCAAAAGGAAGCAGATTATTATGCAATTAAGATGCCTGTATTCTCATTTGAGAAGCTGCGCGGAGCTGATATTGCACTTGGACCGGAGATGAAGTCAACAGGTGAGTGTCTGGGAATCGGCAAAACCTTTAACGAGGCACTTTATAAGGCTTTCCTTGGCGCAGGCTTCCATCTTCCAAAGTATAAGAAGATGATTATTACAGTTCGCGATGATGATAAGGAAGAGATCGTAGATATCGCAAGACGTTTCAAGGCAATTGGCTACGAGATCTATGCGACAAAGGGAACAGGAGCAGCGCTTCGTGCAAAGGGAGTAGATACCCTTCATATAAGCAAGCTGGAGCAGGATTCACCGAATCTTCTTGATTTGATTCTTGGCCATCAGATTGACCTTGTAATCGATACACCGACACAGGGTGCAGAGCACAGCCATGATGGTTTCATTATCCGCAGAAATGCAATCGAGACAGGTGTAAATGTATTGACAGCAATCGATACAGCAAAGGCATTGATTACTAGCCTTGAGAATAGAGAAGAGCAGCTGACACTGATCGATATCGCAACCATTTGAGACACCAGGGGACAATAGAAATATTGTCCCCTTATGCGTTTTGAAAGGAGAAAATTGAATGCTTAGACAAACAATAGCAGAGCTTATCGTACTATTTTTTTGCTATTCTGTTGCCGGATGGTGCATGGAAGTAACATTAAAGTATATACAGTTTCACCGTTTTATTAACCGTGGATTTTTAATTGGTCCTTATTGCCCGATTTATGGCTCAGGTGCCGTTGTTGTAACAGTTTTAGTGGGTGGATTGATCGGAAATGCAAGCTATATTGTGACGTTTTTGGCATCCTTTATACTCTGCGGAGTTCTCGAATATTTTGTCAGCTGGTACATGGAAAAAATGTTCCATGCGCGCTGGTGGGATTACAGCCAAAAGCCAATGAATCTGCATGGCCGTATCTGGATTGGAAATTTGGTCTTATTTGGAATCGGAGGCGTGGCAATTGTAAAACTGATTGATCCAGTTTTGATGAAATGGATTCATGCCATTCCGCAGTGGATTCTTTATGCATTGTCTGGTGCAATTGTTATGCTGATGATCTGGGATAATGTTGTATCACATATTGCATTTAATCTTGTTAAAAAGGAAATTGATGGCGTAGAAGCAGATAATTCTGAGGAAGTCAGCACAAAGGTGCGCCAGCTTCTTCGCGAGGATCCAGTACTGCTTCGCCGTATCGGAGAGGCATATCCGAACTTAGAAGTTAAATCAAAGGAATTGGCAAAGAAGCTTAAGGAACAGGCAGAGGCCATGCAGGAGAGTGTAGAAGAGAAGAAGCAGGCAGTGGCGGATGCTGTAGCAGAGGGAAAACTGGCGGCAGAAGCGGCAGCGGAAGAACGGAGACTGGCAGCAGAGGAGCGAAAACAGCAGGTGCAGGAGGCCGTTGAAGAGAAAAAAATAGCCTTTGAGGAGAAAAAACAGGCAGTAGCTCTTGCTGTGTCAAAAGTACAGCAAAAGCGTCAGTCAGAAGAAGCTTTTCGTGCCCGTATGAAAAAAGCAGATCAGAAAAAACGGGAAGAAAAAATAAGAAAAGGAAATAAAAAATGAGATATCAACCATTGTCGAGACGATTGATCAATTTGATTTATCCGCTCGTCATTTATATGGCTATAGGAATGGCTGTGCTGGGTCTTTATCCAAACGGCGGTCTGATGGCAAATCTGATTGAAAAAGTGTCCTGTATTATAATTATGGGAATTTTATTTTATAAAGATTCCAAACAGATTCGCTGGGAAGGCAAGAAGCTGTCACTTTATTCTGCAATAATCCTGATTTTAATTGGAATATGTGCATGCATTGGCGTTAATATGTTGTTTGAGCTGACTGGGTTAAAGGCAATCAGAGAAGATGATGCAAAAAATGTAGCAAAGGCACTTTATTCAGACAAGCTGTGGCTTCAGATACTTGTAGTTGGCATTGCAGCACCAGTGGCAGAGGAACTTTTATTTCGTGGTATACTTTACAGAAGAATGCGCACGTGGCTTAGTGTGGGGCCGTCAGCCTTGGCAGCGCTTTTGATTTTTGCCGCAGTTCATGGCAATCTGCTTCAGGCGCTGTACGCATTTATTTTAGGAGCACTTCTTATTTGGGCATATGAACGGTTCGCAAAGCTTACAGCACCAATTATTTTGCATGTATCAGCCAACCTCATATCCATTCTTGTACAGCAAAGTACATGGCTTAGCAGCCATTTGCAGACATACGCAGTGGCTGCCTGCATCATTGGTCTTGCAGGAGCAGCTGCAGGAGTTGTGTATTTGACAAAAAGACCTTGCAGTAGCCTGAAAAATTGTATATAATCACCTTGTATGGTATTTGTACAGGAAAATTTTGCACTGCAGCATATGCTGACAGGCTACAGAAAGGTATTTATGATGAAACTTTTAACAATAACAGTTCCAAGCTATAATTCAGAGGCATATTTGGACCGCTGCATGGCAACGCTGCTTCCGGGTGGTGATGAGGTAGAGATTTTGATCGTGGATGACGGATCAACAGACCGTACAGCAGAAATTGCGGACGAATATGAGAGAAAATATCCGAATATTGTGCGTGCAATTCATAAGGAAAACGGAGGTCATGGAGACGCAGTAACGACGGGAATCAGAAATGCAACAGGCCTGTTCTTTAAGGTAGTTGACAGTGATGACAGCCTTGCACCAGAAGCTTATAAGCAGGTTCTTGATTTTTTGCGCCGTGTTGTCAAAAAAAATCATGAGCTTGATATGCTGATTTCCAATTTTGTTTATGATCGTCATGACGAGAATGGTGATGTGCTTCACCAAAAAGCAATTGATTATCGTAAGACACTTCCAAAGGGGCGTTTCTTTAGCTGGAATGATATAGGGAAGTTCCAGACAGGTCATTATCTTTTGATGCATGCAGTAATATACCGCACCAGTCTGTTAAAGGGAATTAACCTGACGCTTCCAAAGCATACATTCTATGTTGATAATATTTATGTATACAAGCCATTTCCATATGTGCGCGTTATGTACTATCTGGATGTAGATTTTTATATGTATTATACGGGAAGAGAAGATCAGTCTGTTAATCAGCAGGTTATGATGAAGCGAATCGACCAGCAGGATCGCGTCAATCGCATCATCTTTGATGCATTTGATCTTGAAAAGATCAGTAACAAAAAGCTGCGCAGCTATTTATACAGTTATCTGCAGATTATGTGTACAGTAACTACAGTTCATTATGCGCTAATTAACACAGAGGATTCAAAACAAAAAAAGGAAGCACTCTGGAGCTATATGAAAAAAGAAAATCAAGCTATGTGGCGTCATCTTCGTTTTAGTGCGCAGGGAATTGCACTAAATCTTCCAGGTAAGGTGGGAAGAGCAATTGTATGCAAGGGATATGGTTTGGCACAGCGCTTCTTTGGATTTAGTTAATATTTTTTAAGGGGAGAGTTTTTATTAAGACTCTCCTTTTTGTGGGATGAAATTTTATGACACAAAAAAAGGATCGCCTGCGCGACCCTTATAGTCAGTAGCGGAAGGGAGATTCGAACTCTCGACACCACGGGTATGAACCGTGTGCTCTAGCCAGCTGAGCTATTCCGCCAAGATGGGGCCTATAGGGCTCGAACCTATGACCCTCTGCTTGTAAGGCAGATGCTCTCCCAGCTGAGCTAAGACCCCTTGACGAAGAGAAGTATAGCGCATATCAAAGAAAATGTCAAGCAAATTTTTCAAAAAATTCCGAAAATTTTTATGGATTCTGCGTGGAAAATAAAAGTAAGTCGTGATATGATAATTACAAAATAAAGAAAGATAAGGAGATTTGATATGAGAGTTGGTATGGGATATGATGTGCATCGCCTCGTTGAGGGACGCAAACTGATTTTAGGCGGTGTAGAGATTCCGTATGAAAAAGGACTTCTTGGTCATTCTGACGCAGATGTGCTGCTTCATGCAATAATGGATGCGCTGCTTGGTGCGGCTGCACTTGGAGATATTGGTCAGCATTTTCCGGATACAGATCCGGCATATAAGGGAGCATCAAGCATAGAATTGCTAAAAAGAGTAGGAGAGCTTCTTGAGGAAAATTGTTACTACATCAGCAATATTGATGCAACTGTTATTGCACAGAGACCGAAGCTTGCTGGATATCGTGAGCAGATGAGAACAAATATTGCAGAGGCACTTCATCTTGAACTCGATCAGGTCAACATCAAGGCAACAACAGAAGAAGGACTAGGCTTTACAGGAACAGGAGAGGGTATCTCTTCACAGGCGGTATGCTTAATTGATAAGCCGGAATTTTATATGGACGGTACGATTGGCTGCGGTGGCTGTGGCGGCTGCAAAAATTGATCTCTAACTGATCTTTAGTAATTGAAAATTTGAAAGGATAACTGGAAAATAATGGGAGAACTTGATTTATTCGGGTGTCTTTGGCTCTTTTTCGTATATTCATTTTTGGGGTGGATTGCAGAGACGTGCTTTTGTGTTTTAAAATACAGAAAATTTATGAACAGAGGTATGCTAAACAGCCCACTTTGTATTGTATACGGCATTGCAGCAGTAATTATAACAATTGGCTTTCCAGAATTGTTTGATGAGATACCCATTTTGTTTCTGGGCTGTGTGGGAGTTAGTACACTTCTTGAGTGGTTTACAGCAAAGATTCTTGAAAAATTGGATCATAAAAAATGGTGGGACTATTCTTCTAAAAGATGGAATCTTGATGGATACATCTGCCTGCAGTATTCTGTTGTATGGGGTATTTTAGGTGTTTTATCAGTTAAATTTGTAACACCTGTTTTGATGAAGCTTTATCATATGGTGCCATCATTTATGATGCAGATAGCATTGTGGGCACTGTTTGGTGTGCTGATAATTGATATTTTGGGATCTACATATATCATTCGCGGCAGTGTAAAGAGAAATGATACGATTCAAAAGATTGATCACGAACTCTACAGCAGAAAAAAACGTTTTGGAAGATGGCTTGAAAAGCATATCCTGATGCGTGTGGAAAAGGCATATCCTGCAATAAATGAGGGAGAACGTTTAGAAAAGGAAAAAACAACTGTTTTTGCTGAAGGCTGCAGTTTTTACAAGCTGGTATTATTGTTTTTTATCGGTGCATTTGCAGGTGATTTGATAGAGACTGTATTTTGTCGTATTACGATGGGGTACTGGATGAGCAGAAGCAGTGTTGTATGGGGTCCATTTAGTATTGTATGGGGATTTGCAATGGTGGTAGCAACATCGCTTTTGTACAACTACAGAAATCGTTCATCATCGTTTATTTTTGCGATGGGAACCGTATTAGGCGGTGTATACGAGTATTTGTGCAGCGTTTTTACGGAAATCGTATTTGGAAAGATATTCTGGGATTACAGCGGCTTTATGTTTAATATCGGAGGCCGAATTAATTTACTGTTTTGCTTTTTCTGGGGAATTGCAGGTGTTGTGTGGCTGAAAGGAGTTTATCCTTATCTTTCTAAGTGGATTGAAAAGATTCCAATGCTTGCCGGAAAAATTATAACATGGTGTCTGATCATTTTTATGGCAGCAGACAGTCTTGTGTCAGCAGCGGCACTTATGCGCCAGGATCAGCGTGAAAAAAATATTCCGGCAAGCAATGTAGTACAGCAGTGGCTGGATGAAAATTATGATGATGAAACACTTTATAAGATTTATCCAAAGGCAAAGAAGCCAAAAAAGGTTGACAAATCCGAAAACATCACATATAGTAACACTAGAAATGGTGCAGCACTGTAATACAGTGAATAAACAGACATCTGTGATATTTTTGCATCATACAATAAAAAAGCTTCGAAAAGGCTTTGAACGGAAAGAGTACTGTCGCAGGAAATGTCAGAGAGAGCAGGTCTAGGCTGAAAACCTGCTTCGTGGAGTGAGACAGGAAGTGCATCCGGGAGCTGGCTGTGTGAATAAAGTAGCATGGCACGCTGGTTTGCGTTATCACCGGCTGTGTATACAGCATAAGTGTCAGCATCTATGCTCTCACAGGAGTGGAACCGCGGAAAATTTTTCGTCTCCTGGCTTTTGCCAGGGGACGTTATTTTTTTGATACAAGGTTTCCAAAGTCAAAACAGTTCGTGCAAGCACGAAACTGTTTTTGACCTTGGAAACCGTACAAGAATGAGAATGCAGCGATTTCCGGCAGTGGAGCAAGTCGTAGGTATCAAAAATGCGGATAAGTATTTTCGAAGCAAGAAGGGAGTGGCATGAGAATCGTTCAATATGTACTTGATGAAATTTCGCTGATCAGAGAACGGGATCCGGCAATTAATTCACCGGCAGAGGTATTTTTGTATCCCTGTTTCTGGGCAGTACTTTGGTATCGTCTTGCGCACAGGCTTTATCTGAAAAAAAGATATTTTGCAGCGCGTATGATTTCTCAGTGTACAGCACGAAGAACTGGAATTGAGATCCACCCGGGAGCCAAGATTGGAAAAGGATTTTTTATTGATCATGGTCACGGTGTTGTGATTGGAGAGACAGCAGAGATTGGTGACAATGTTACCTTATACCAGGGCGTTACACTAGGCGGTACAGGAAAAGAGCATGGAAAACGCCATCCAACAATTGGAAATAATGTTATGATCAGTGCAGGCGCTAAGGTTCTCGGCTCCATTACAATTGGAGACAACTGTAAGATCGGTGCTGGAAGTGTTGTATTAAAACCAGTTCCGCCAAATTCTACGGTGGTAGGAGTTCCGGGACGTGTTGTCAAGCGTGATAATGTACGATTGCCGCAAACTGATCTTGATCAGGTGCACCTGCCAGATCCGGTGCTTGCTGATATTGAACAGCTTAAAAAGCAGTACGCTAAGCTGTATCAAACGGTTGAAAAATCACAGATGAAAGCGAAAAGAAGAAAGGAAAAAACATGGAAATCTACAATACATTAACAAAACGAAAAGAAGAATTTAAGCCGCTTGAGCCGGGAAAGGTAAAAATGTATGTCTGCGGTCCTACAGTATACAATTATATTCATATTGGAAATGCACGTCCGATGATCGTATTTGATACTGTGCGCCGCTATATGGAATATAAGGGCTATGATGTAAATTATGTTTCAAACTTTACTGATGTAGATGATAAGATCATCAAAAAGGCAAATGAGGAAGGCGTTGATGCATCTGTTATCTCTGAACGCTTTATAAAAGAGTGCAAGCAGGATATGGCTGCTATGAATGTAAAGCCGGCGACAACTCATCCTCTTGCAACACAGGAAATCGATGGAATGATCGATATGATCAGTACTCTGATCGAAAAAGGTCACGCGTATGAGAAGAATGGAACTGTTTACTTCCGTACTGCAAGTTTTAAGGAATATGGCAAGCTTTCACATAAGAATCTTGATGATCTTCAGTCAGGTTTTCGCGATTTAAAGGTAAGCGGAGAGGAAGACAAGGAAAGCCCGCTTGATTTTGTTTTGTGGAAGCCAAAGAAGGAAGGAGAGCCATACTGGGAGTCTCCGTGGAGCGAAGGACGTCCGGGCTGGCATATTGAGTGCTCTGTTATGTCAAAGAAATACTTAGGTGAGCAGATTGATATTCATGCCGGCGGTGAGGATTTGATTTTCCCGCATCATGAAAATGAGATTGCACAAAGTGAGGCATGCAACGGAAAAGAGTTTTCTCATTATTGGATGCACAATGCGTTCTTAAATATTGATAATCGTAAAATGAGTAAGTCACTTGGCAACTTCCTGTTAGTAAGAGATATTGAGAAAAAGTATGATCTTCAGGTACTTCGTTTCTTTATGTTAAGTGCACATTACAGAAGTCCATTGAATTTCAGTGCAGAACTTATGGAAGCAGCAAAGAACGGACTTGATCGTATCTTAACATGCGCTGCATGGCTTCAGAAACAGTCTGCTAACGAGGGTGAGCTTACTAATCAGGAGAGCGAAGTAGTCGAGGAAGCAAAGAAATATGTAGGCAAGTTTGAGGCAGCAATGGAGGATGACTTTAACACAGCAGATGCAATTGCAGCTATTTTCGAGCTTGTAAAATATGTAAATACAAATAAGACAGATGAGCTTTCAGGAAAGGCAGCAAAGGCACTGTATGAGATTTTAAAGCAGCTTTGCGATATCCTTGGTATTATCATTGAGAAAAAAGAAGAACTTTTGGATGCTGATATCGAAGCTTTGATCGAGGAGCGTAAGCAGGCAAGAAAGGCAAAGAACTTTGCGCGTGCCGATGAAATTCGTAATGAGCTTGCAGATAAGGGCATTATTCTTGAGGATACAAGACAGGGTGTAACCTGGAAGCGTGTGTAATAAAAATCAGGAAGATATAGAAAGAGGAAATACATGGAACAAAATCAGCAGCTGCTTGAACAGATCCAACAGAAATTTTTATTAAAGCAGATGCCTGCAAAGGAATATTCACCGTTGGTGCTTGCTTATATTGGTGATGGGATTTACGATATGATTGTCCGCACGATTTTTGTAAGCCACGGAAATACACAGGTGGATAAATTAAATAAGCAGGCAAGCAGTGTCTGCCGTGCCTCTTCACAGGCTGCAATTGCATTTGCAATTGCACCGCTTTTGACAGAGGAAGAGACATCTGCTTACCGCAGAGGCCGTAATGCAAGATCTTTTACAAAGGCAAAGAATGCAACGATGTCTGATTATCGTCATGCAACTGGATTGGAGGCACTTTGTGGTTATCTGTATTTAAATGGTGAGATGGAGCGTTTGCTTGATCTTCTTTCAGAGGGCTTTGTGCGCACAGGTGTGCTGTGCGTCGAAGCACCTGAAAAAGAAAAGCTGCATCAGGAAGAAGAAAGGACGAAGGAATAAAGAAAAATATGGGATATCATGAATCATTAACAGAGGGCCGAAACGCGGTTCTTGAAGCATTTCGAAGTGGAAAAACTGTTGACAGACTGTTTGTACTGGATGGATGTCAGGACGGACCTGTAAAGACGATCCTGCGTGAAGCAAAGAAGCAGGACACTATGGTGCAGTATGTAAAGAAGGAACGTCTTGATCAGCTGTCTGAGACTAAGAATCATCAGGGTGTGATTGCATATTGTGCAGCATGTGAGTACGCAGAGGTTTCTGATATTTTAGAGAATGCAAAGAAAAAGGGTGAGGCACCGTTTATTGTGCTTCTTGATGGGATTGAAGATCCGCACAATTTAGGCGCTATCATTCGTACTGCAAATCAGGCAGGTGCACATGGTGTAATCATTCCAAAGCGCAGAGCAGTTGGTTTAACAGCGACAGTTGCACGTACCTCTGCTGGTGCAGTAAATTATACGCCTGTTGCAAAAGTAACAAATCTTGTTACTGTAATGGAAGACTTAAAGAAAGAGGGAATGTGGTTTGTCTGTGCAGATATGGACGGCGAGGAAATGTATTCCCTTAATTTGAAGGGACCTATCGGTCTTGTCATTGGAAATGAAGGAGAGGGTGTGTCCAGACTTGTAAAGGAACATTGCGATATGGTTGCCTCTATCCCAATGAAGGGTGACATCGATTCCTTAAATGCATCTGTAGCTATGGGTGTTTTGGCATACGAGATTGTAAGACAGAGACGCTAAACAGATAGTATGAATTTTGACACAATTTAGCTCTTTGTATAGTCGGAGAGCTAAATTGATGTCTTTTTTAATAAAAATAAAAAAACTTAAAAAAGGTGTTGACAAAACATTCGGAAAGTAGTATAGTAGTGCGTGTCGAGCGAAATAAAGTCCGGCAAACAAGCTGATGTGGCACAGGTGGTAGCGCACCTCATTGGTAATGAGGAGGTCACGGGTCCGAGTCCCGTCATCAGCTTT
>CAKQXY010000064.1 GCA_934292725.1 uncultured Lachnospiraceae bacterium | reverse complement strand
TGAGCAGGGACGCATCAACCAGTTAATTGATCTTGTTATGCAAAATCTTCTGCCTATCGAAACTGCCGCTCAGTGTGCAAAGATGACGCTTGACGAATTTAAGGTTGCAATGGAGAAAAAGGAAAACTAATTAGCAATTCAAGTCAAAAAAGAGCCAGTGGGGACAGGGAAAAAAGCCACTTTTCCCCGTCCCCGATTTGAGAAAGGGGGCTTTATCATGATGTATCCATTCATGACATTAAACGATGATACAGAAATTACCCATTCTGAAATGAAACCAGATGGTAAAGTAAAGGTGTATATCGAAACACCAGATAATTTTGGTGGCTTCCACAGTGCAACCTGTTGGCTACCTGAATACAAATGGGAAAATATTGAGGGCTATTCCGATTCCGAGATGGCTTACTTTAAGCAACTTATTCGTAACAATGCTCACCTCATCATCGAATTTTCTCAGGATGGAGGTATCTTAAATGCCTCAAATTTTTAGAATTGGACCATATAGCATTTATTTCTGGTCAAACGAAAGTGATCCACTTGAACCGATTCATGTTCACATTTCGGAAGGTCGTGCAACTTCTAATGCCACAAAAATCTGGATCACTAGTACTGGAAAAACCGTTATCTGCAATAATAATTCTCATATTCCTACAAACATATTAAAAAAGCTTTCTCGTTTTATCGAAGCCAACAGCTCCATGATTATTGAAGAATGGCTTAGTCGTTTTGGAGAAATTAGTTATTATATTTAAGCATGAAAAGCCGAGGCAATGCCATGGCTTTTCTGAATTTTTCTATTTTCTTCGCTTTTCCTACTTTTCTGCTGCCTCTTTCTGTCCCCATCGGCTTTTACTTAAACGATGACGAACCAAAGATGGACTTAAAAATATCAACTTGAGCCAGACACCTTTAGGCATCTGGCTCAAACTTATTAAGTAACATTTCGGCAATCTCATTCCATGCCGCTGCTACTTTTTTACTTGATATAAATACAGGTATTTCGCTCCACTCCTTGTAGAGCACATTTCTCTGATTTTCCTTTATTGGCTGTACTTCCACGCCAGCAATCGGCAGATATCCAAAGTACTCCGAGGCAGTCTGAAATTCCTTCTCTGTGCGATATGCGTTTAATTGATTGCTATTTAAAAATACGAGATAGGTTCCATCCTGCATCAGATTCAGCACATTTCGATAAACGATTTGACCATCCATAACTTCCATGCCATAGCTGCGCCAAATCCAGCACGTTTCATTCTCGTCAATCCATTCATTCCCCTTTATTATTGAATTGACACAAATTTCCTGCCCATATGTGCCAGTCGTAAATTCCAACGCACCTGTGCTCTTAGCCAGCACAATAATATCGGCGTCTTCAGCCTGACGGACATATTCATCCTGATTTTTTGTAAGCGATTCGACAAGTGCCTCTCTGCTTTCGCCGTCGCCAAGCGCATACTCTAACTTCACCTGACGCCCAGAAAGTTCATCAATTGTTTTCACACCTGCGAGCCCCACATCCGGTGTCCGCGCCATAATCACTTTTCCTGCAACTGCCGTCAAGAGAAAAACTGCAACAATCCATATATACCACTTTTTCCAGCCTTCCATTCTCACACCTCCAGTTGCATTTTTCCTTTTTCAATCAAAAAAACTTTGCTGCACAGTGACCGAATATCGTAGTCAACATGACTTGCCAACAGCACGATGGCTCCCCTGCTTGCCTCCTCGCTCATAATCTGATGAACAAGTTCCACGCCCTTTTTATCAATCGCATTAGTCGGCTCATCTAACAATAGTACATCTGGCTGCTCCATAATGGCCTGTGCCAGCATCAAACGCTGCTTCATACCAAGCGAATATTTTCGAAAAGTTCTCTTGTCCGTTGGTTCCAACCCTACACGACGTATCGCCCGGTCAATATCCTCATTTGTTGCCTGTTTTCGGATTGATGCGAGTAATCTTAAGTTCTCCCTTCCTGATAGTTCCGGGTACAATGATGCATTTTCGATCATAATACCAATATTTGGATTTGCATCCGCTCTGTTCTTTCCATTAAACAATAGCTTGCCGGTGCTGGGGCTGACCAGTCCTGCAATCACTCGCATCAACATTGTTTTTCCAGAGCCATTTTCGCCTGTAATACCGTAGATCTGTCCACACTTCATGGTAAGGCAGATATCCGTCAATACAGTTGTCTTTCCAATCTGTTTCGTTATATTTTCAAGCGTTACTTCCTGTATCATCAGCCTTCTCCTTCCCTTGCAAAAAGATCTCTCTTCGCCAAATAGTATCCGGTACCTACCGCACAGATCGCAGTCTGCAAGAAAACGATGATAATCTTTTGAATGTAACTTCCACCATTTTCGATAATATCTGCCGATAGCCACATTGGATTTATCATCTCTGACACCACGCCATCCACCTCTGCCGTTGAACACA
The DNA here is from genome assembly GCA_934292725.1 of uncultured Lachnospiraceae bacterium. Classification (GTDB taxonomy): domain Bacteria; phylum Bacillota; class Clostridia; order Lachnospirales; family Lachnospiraceae; genus Anthropogastromicrobium. The sequence goes on along the minus strand of CAKQXY010000064.1, from coordinate 13,862 downwards.
TAATCAAACCAATCACGCACAGCATTGACAACAGGATTCCAATTGCACTTCCTCCTGCTGCGCAAAACAAGTTACACAGCACAGCCATCTCAAATAATAGCAGCGTCAAAAACAGGCCAATCTGAAATGCAACCTTGAAAAGTGTCCCTGATAGGTTCGCCTCGCTGCTTCCCCAGATGGAAAATATCATATGCATTCCCACAAAACAAAATGTATAGAGCACACTGTAGAAGAGCAGCCAGACAAATTCCTTTAAAATCCACTTCTTTCGGTTTGAAATCCTTGAGAAAAAATATACCGCGCCAATGCGCTGCCTAGCCGCAATACAGTCTCCATATAAAATCAAAAACAGCACAAGGAAAATAGCCTGACCAATCGCGATTACAAAACGACTTCCGGCATCGCCTGTCACTCTTCCGAAAATACCATTGATCAGCGTATCAGCGATTGACTCGCTGCTTTTCTCTCCTACAATTTCTATATAGCGCCCCATCCACACCGGCAGAATTGCCAATCCGACCCGATACAAATATTTTCTTCTCATCTCATCACCCCTGCTGTGCATTTAATTCTCTGTGAGATGCACAAAAATATAAAATAACCGTTATCACAATCAGAACCAATGCCCATGCCAGTAAATAAAGCATGCTACAACTGCTTGATGTCATCGGTGCAAAATAGTCCATCAGGTACAAATCCATATAGCTGCCTGTCTGTTCTTTAATTTTTTCTGCATTTTCCATTGCCTGTCCCACAGCATCCACTGACGGAATATTCGCATTGACTGTATTTATAATTTTCGCAAAGAAAAGTGAATTTAGCTGCATCGTTCCCACACAGATAATGTAAATTGGAAGAAACAGCACCATAACATTACCAGAAAATATAAAGGAAATTGCCATCACAAATGCGCCGCAGATACCAGAAAACAATCCAAAAATCACGAAATACAGCAGCTGATACAAAACGGGCGATTTTAAATAGACTTTTAAAAACAGATATTGTGGATTCACAGAGGAGTACAGGAGATTTTCGCCCAGAAGACTGACCTCGTACATGTTATCCTCGTATGCGCCCCATGTAAGATTCAAATTATTGGGAAAAATAAAATAACACAGAAGCATATTCAAAAGAAGTGGAATGAGTACCACGCTCATACTGCCAATTGCTGCCACCGCCAGTTTTCCACGAAGATATTTCTTCCAATTCGACCGCACCAAAATAACCGATACACAACGGTTCTTTTTATCCGAAACATACGAGGTAGAACATGCAAGCACGACTAGAAATGGCCATATGGCAGAAAATATTTTCCAGCCATAACTAAGGCCATTTCCACAAACCGCTTCGCTTGCCGATAGGGCTGCGAAGCGGTCAACTCCTCTATTTTTCCACGTTTCCAAAAGAAGTGCGACACACACGCACAGAGATGAAATTAAGAATGCGACCCGATATTGCAGGCTTCGCACCATTTTTTTTAGTTGAAAAGGTAGATTCATACATTACTGCTCCTTAATAGCTATCCCAATATCCACTTGCACGGTAATCCAGTGCCGGACCATTTCCCATCAAGTACAAACTAATACCTGCTCCATTGGACTCACCTTCCCTTCTATAATCACGAGTTTCAAGTTACTTGATTATTTTATAGCACATATCACACTTAAAGTACATGACCAAAACACCATATTTTTTTCCTATTTTTCTTTGATTTTGGTCATGTACTTTCTTTAAAAAACATGCTATCATTATTTGTTAGTGGCTAATAATTTTATACTCTTATTTACAGTATTTCTTTTCTCTTTCCTTTAAAAATATAATAAATTCTCTCTCTTGAAATAAAATGGACAAGTTTAATGCCTGAAAATATCTTTTCTTATATAGCTTTGGCTTTACTTGTCCTTTTTCTTTTCCATTCCATGCCAGCTCATATAGTTCATCACTAAATCCTTTTGCACTTCCACTTTTTATAATCGCCTTAATTTTTTTTCTCGCATACAAAATCGCCTCTTCATACGCTTCTACATCTCCTAAATATGTTGCCAAGTGCTCCCATAAAAGCATTTTTCCAGGGCAGGTATTTTCTCGTCCAATTTGTTCTTTTTCAAAACTTTCAATTCCTCTTTTCAATATCAAAATTGCTCTTTTCGACTCTCCTAGCTCTCTATAATCATTCGCAATTCCTTTTATAAGCGCTGTTTCCGTCCGCGACCAGCAATGTTTTGAAATACATACTTCACTATACTGTGGAACTGTCAGAACGATAGTTTTCTGTCGCTTGCTTTTTATTTTATTTGAATCAAAAACCTGAAAGAAACGAATATCCAAATTATCTTTTATACACAGCAAAAATTGTCTGTTAATTTTACTTTTTTTATCTAACATACCTCCCAAACGATATACTTTTTCTTTCATCAGATCATACTTCTCCCTATATGAGCAATCCATTACTCTCTGGTACTCCTCCACCACATCCGGATCATCACTCTCTAATAGCAGTGTAACCTTATTACCACGCTCGCCGAGTCGTTCCAACAGCTTTTTCTTCTTAGCCCAACGAACCCTCCTCTTTCCACGTTCAAAACGAGAATAGCTCTCTGGCTCCAAAATACCTTCACTTAATTTTGTCTGTGTCAGATTCTGCTCTTTTCTTCGTATCTTAATAATCTCATCTGCTATGCGCGCATTCTCAAAAGTGGTCAGCACAAACAGACCATATGGATTTTCATGAAACTCTGCAAAGAGTTCATCTATCATCCCTATCGTCTTTTCCTGCTCATCCCATTCTTCTTGATTCCATTTTAACTGTTTTTCAAAAAACAAGCGCTGCTTTAAGAGCGGCAGCAATCCACGAAAGCTCTCCGCTTGAATAGAGCGATCAATCGCTTCCTGACAAATTTCCATGGCTTTTTCCTGTCTTTTTCTGCTCCACTCTAATGCAGCAAGCTTCCATGCAGCAAAAGATAATACACGTGTGTTTTCCTCTGGGTCACCGCCTCTTTTTCGCTGTTCCCACAACCACGTTAGAATCTGTATTGCTTTCTCAATCTCTCCATTTTCTTCATATCCCTGTGCTAGAAGAAAAAGCATTTCCTGCTCATAGACTGCCATTAGTACCTTATGCGGTTTTTGAATCCAAGAAACTGCATCCGATGAATAAATTCGTTTCCATTCTGATTCCATATGAAGCTTTAATGCGTCAGCTTTGCACAATTCTCCTCGCTGTTTTGCCAGTATTACATAGCCTTTCATGTTCGCAAGAAAGATACGATGAATCGCAACCGTTGTATTCTCTGCGTTATTCAGCAATGCAGTATATCTTTGGCAACGTTCTTCTAATTGTTCTGCCAGTAGTTTTAGCTGCGCTGTATCTTCGCTTCTGATGATCGAGCTACTTATATTCTCGTTACCCATAATCGTGTTACTCATGATCTGATTGCTAATCTCACGCATCTCTTTGCGCGCCTTAAACAAATCATACTCGTCCTGCTCCACATAGCACTCATAGATAAGAGGCGAAATTCCAAGGCGTCCCAACAGAAAATCCCATGTTGTCTTATCTGCATACTCATCATCGTCCTCAATATGCTTTAAATCCGCAGCAGACATGACTCCCTGACTAAGTTCTTCCAGTGAGATGTTTTTCTTGCTTCTTGCACCTGCTATGAGACGCCCCATAGTATATGGCAGATCTTCCTCCACATCATTCAACGCCATCTTTTTCTCCTCCACACTTTCCTCATAATTCTCAAAACTACGTTTGTTGTAATTATAACAAAATAAGAAAAGGTTCGCAATGAATTTTGTGTTGTAAAACATATATTCTGGTGTTATACTTACCTTAAAATTAACTGAACTTAATTCTAAGAATCATGAAAGTCTTAAAGTGTTATCAAAAAGTGCTCAGACCGATGATATTCAAAGATTCACAGAATTAGCAAGCGCTTTTACCGAACCAGGCGACAAAGAAAAAGCAGATGCCGTATTGCAAGTTAGTGTCGCTGCAAACAGAAAAAACTATGACAAAGTAAGGAGGACTTCGGATATGTGTGAGGCATTGAGAGAGCTTATGAAGGAAGAAATTGAAGAAGAGTTAAAGAAAAACCGAGATAAAGCAATACAAGAAGGACTCGCACAAGGACTTGAACAGGGACTTGAACAGGGACTTCAGCAGGGTATTGAGCGAGGTATTGAGCAGGGACTTCAGCAGGGTATTGAGCAGGGTATTGAGCAGGGACGCATCAACCAGTTAATTGATCTTGTTATGCAAAATTTTCTGCCTATCGAAACTGCCGCTCAGTGTGCAAAGATGACGCTTGACGAATTTAAGGTTGCAATGGAGAAAAAGGAAAACTAATTAGCAATTCAAGTCAAAAAAGAGCCAGTGGACGAGAAAACATTTTCCCTTCCACTGGCTATCTGCTGCCTTTACTCAAAAACTCCAATATAGGACAGCGTTGGCGCTACTCTTGAATCTATAATTTCAATTACCAGCTCTTTTACTAGCTCTTTTGTTTTGATCTTATCTAACAAGACAATCTTTTTATAGCCAACCACTGTTCCCTCGAAAACGCATTTTTCACTGCCGTTATGCACTGTTAAAATTCTAAATGCTTCTATACGCTGACTCTTTTTTATATTTTCTTTCAATACTACACGGTGAATATCATACTCTTTATCAAATTTTATGTGAATCCTGCAGTTTCTTTGTCCATCTGATGTCGTAAAATATGAATCATAATCATCGTTTCTTACGTTCTCGATTTCAAAACCTTTCTTTTGTTCTTCGCAGAAAAGTGATGCTTTCTCTAACAAGTTTTTGCCATAACATTTCTTTTGATATTCACCGATCTCATGCAGTCGTTTTACATCATTTTCATGAAACAAACCTTCTTTTGTCGGCGGAATATTTAATAAAAACGTCGCATTTCCTCCAACGGAATGTTCATATATTGAAATCAATGTTTCCAATGATTTGACTTGATCGTCTTCTTCTTCATGATAAAACCATCCTGGACGAATACTTGTATTAACCTCTGCCGGATACCAGATAAGCTCCTTCTCATCTTTTATCAGTTCATAGCTTCCCAAATCCTGATCTGACGCACGGACAATGCGCTCTCTAAACTGCGTATCATCCTGCTTTTGGCTGTTTTCCTGAATCTTTTCCGTATCTCTTGTGCGAAGCGGTACAACACTCCACTCAGATTCTCTCGTACTTCCAGCCTCATTTCCGCACCAGCGCACATCTGGTCCGCACACATGAATACAGGCGTTTGGCTGCAGTCTTCTTATAACTTCATAATATCTCTCCCAATCATAGTACTGCTTTTTCCCATTTGGTCCTTCCCCACATGCACCGTCAAACCACACAGCAAAGATTGGTCCATATTGTGTTAGAAGTTCCGTTAACTGATTTACGAAATAATCATCATATGACTTTCCCTGTCCGTATAAATAATTATTTCGATCCCACGGAGACAAGTAGATTCCAAAATCCAGTCCATGTCTTTTGCAGGCTTCTGATACTTCCTTTACAATATCGCCTTTTCCGTCACGATATGAACTTGCTGCTACCGTATGCGTTGTGTAACGGCTTGGCCATAAGCAAAAACCATCGTGATGCTTACATGTCAAAATCAGCCCTTTCATGCCTGCTGCGCATAATGCATCACACCACTGATCAGCATCCATTTTTACAGGATTAAAGATAGCCTCATCTTCTGTCCCGTCGCCCCATTCTTTTCCTGTAAATGTATTAACTGTAAAATGAACAAAGCCATAAAATTCTCTTCTTTGATGCGCAATCTGCCGTTTGGACGGCACAACCGAAACCAAGCGTTGTTCCACAAATTTGTCAATTTCTTTTCTCATATTATCCTTCCTTCGGCTTTCTATCTTGCCTTTCCCTTCTTTTTCTTTTCTTCATACATGATCTTGTCTGCCTTTTCAAGCACCATCGGAATGGAAAGCTCTTCTGTACATAATACAATCTGGCATCCAACCGACATATCAATTGCGAACTTATTTTTTCCCTGTGCATTATACATGGCAATCTCTTTTCGCACAGTCTCCATCAGTTCAATTGAACGCGTTTCATCACCAATCATCATGAGTGCAAATTCATCACCGCCAAGACGTCCTGCTATACCATGTACTCCGGCAGCTTTCTTTAAAATATCTGCACAAGCACAAATTGCAATATCTCCTGCTGCATGACCATAATTATCATTGATTTGTTTTAATCCATCCATATCAGCAAACAGAATAATTGCTTTTCTATTTTTATAAATACGATTCATTTTCATTGCCTGTTCCATAAAGCCACGGCGATTTTTAATCTGTGTCAGCTCATCTCGCTCTGACACAAAATTTAAAATTTCATTTTTGCTTCGAAGCTCCTCAAGCAAAAGCTCGCGCTCGCGCTGAACAGACAAACGCTTTTTTTCTGCGTGATACGCCATCAGCGCATTTGCCATTTGAATACTGATCAAATAGACCATATCCACTTCCTCTGGCGTAATCTCAACACTTAATACACCATACTGCGTTGAGCCAGACTGAAGGCAAAATACACTCGGCTGATGCTGATAGCGTACACTTCCTTCATCATAAAATCCGCATTCTTCTAAAGAGACCTCATTTTTATATTCATCAAATACCTCTACGCATTCTCCATCCTGACGAGCAACCAGATAAATCGTATTTGGAAATTCCCAGCCCTTTTCTATATTATATTCAACTGGATTTCTAAAAACATAAAGCAGCGCCGTTTTAACGCCAAAAAAGGACATTGGCGTTAATGCATTTTTAAGAAATTTCTCACGATCCTGCAATGCAATAAGCATGTTTCTGGAGATCATAGGAACCATCCATGTTTTTTGACGATATACTGTGTTTCTTTGTTTTTCATAGACAAATTTTTGCCCCATATTTTCAATCTGATCAAAACCCGAAAATTGCTTGCATGTACAGCCACATGATTCACGAACACATACCTTCGCTGGTATCACAATATTTTTCCCATTACCGCTTCGCGCCAGCTCAAGTGCACTATAAACAGCCATATATCCTGATCGCTCAGAATCCTGATGAATTGTAGTGATTGGCACTGGCACGTGACGAATACGCTCCCAGTCATCAAAGCCGGTAACAGCAATATCATTTCCAATATGAAGTCCGCGCTTTTCACATTCCTGATAAGCAGTCAGTGCCATCACATCATTAGCACATACTATTGCCTGAAGATTAGGGATTCGATCTAACAGTGCATTTACCTGTGTCTGTACACACTCTGAAAAATCACCTGTTTCAATGCGGCTTTCATCCATTGGCAGATCATATTTTTTCATAACATCTAAAAATGCTCTTTTTCGCTGGCAGGCATCTGTATTTCCAGGCGGTCCTGCCAAAAAAGCGAAATTATGATACCCATGGTCACGCACTAAATGCTCCACTAATTCATACATTCCATTATAATTATCGACAATAATAGAAGTCCAATTAGGTCTGTCGGTCTGCTCATTTATGAGCACACATGGAACATTGCGAAAATATTCCAGATACTGCTTTCCGTAATCGCTCTTCATAAAAATGCTCATCATGCCATATGTCATAATTAAGACATCTGCTTTGACATATCTCGCATAATCATAAATTGCACTTTTTTGATAATCCCATCCTATGGATTTATCAGGTGGATACAGCTGCGCTGTATAAGGACTGCTCACATTCATAAAATACATTATCTGCACATCGCACTCCTTTGATGCCTGATCAATTCCCTTCATAATGTTGATTGCGTGCGGTGAGTTAGCATTGCCAATCACAACTCCTATTTTACAGCGCTCCTGCATTTTTATCCCTCCTTTTTTGAGCCAATAGTCTTGTTTCTATAAAAATCAAAGTTTACTTCATCATTTCTGCATCTTTTTTTGCCTTTTCCACAGCTGCCACAAGGTTATCCCCGGCACGCTCCATCGCATCAAAGACTTCCTTTTGCTCATCTTTACGTCCTGCTGCCGTGCTTGTTCCTGTCAAAATGGCTGTATGCTCATCTGGTGTAAAGTCTTCTTCATCCTGCACATCAATCGCGAAAGTGAGAGGATCTAGCTTACTCAATTCTCTTGCGATAAAATGCGCAAACAAAAATGAGCCATATTCGTTTGTGTGTGTCATATCTCCCGGGTGGAAATAGACACGACTAGCCTCTTTTCCATTTTTCTTGATTAGATCTGCTGCATATTTATGAAGATCAATTACAGGCACACCAGTCTCTTCCCCTACCTCAAAAACAGCCTGCGCATGCTCTGCTAAAAGATCATTGTAGGTGCCGTCATCCTTCCAGGTATTGCGCGCAAGCGGTGTTACAAGAATCGGGACTCCGCACAGTCCACGAATCTCATTTACATAATTCATCAGATTTTCCTTATAGCCTGTCTGTGCCTGCAGATGTGCCAGCTTCTGATCGTTATGACCAAACTGAAACAAGCAAAAATCACCCGGACGAATATCCTTCTTTACGATATCGTAGTGTCCCTCATTACGAAAGGTTTCTGTGGTAAGTCCGCTGTGCGCCTGATTATCAATGGCTGTACTTCCTCCGATAAAATATGCAAGGCACTGTCCCCATGAACTATAGCATCCGCCCGGCATATATGGCTTTGGACAAGTCTGATCAGTAACTGTGGAATCTCCTGCCAGATAGACTGCCGGAATTTTTGTCTTTGCAGAAAGCTTCTCTGCTGCCATGCCAACACTCTTTAATTTCGTCAGATCCTCACATGCCACTGAAAAGCCAATCTTTGTGATTGTCATGCACTCACTGTGAAAACGCGGGATCATCTCGCCAAAATGCAGATAAAGTGTTCCCTCAATCACCTCTCCTGCCTTTCTTTTTCCAAGACGCAATAGCTGCTTTCTTCCTGCAAATACAAATAGCTGCTCTATTTCTTTGGCAGTCTCTATTTTATATGTGATGTAATAAATGCCCTCACCATCTGCATCAGCATAGTAATCAGCTACCTGTAATCCCTGTGCGTTTTCGCTTCCCTCACTGCCTTCCTCAAAACCGTCACCAAGCTCAGGAATGTAGTCTGCAGCCTTAGTATCGAGCGTATGTATCATAATCGTTATCTCTCCTCTTATTTTCATATTTCACAGCATCTTGACCGTTTTTATATCGGTTTTAACGCTCTGATTTGTGTGTTTTTCCAGTTTTGTTTATATAATACTCCCTTTTTCTAATTCTTGCAACCTTTTTGTATGCTGTCTTTTACAAAGCCCGAAGGTGCAAGTTACAGTTCACTGAACGCCCATTCACAAAAAAGACAGGTACCAACTTCTGTCAATACCTGTCTTTATTATTATAAGTTCGTAATCTTTATGCAACGACAATCTTCTTAAAGTTCTTCTTGCCCTTCTTAATTACGAGTCCTTCTGCCGGAATATCATTTGCTGCAAAGCTCATGCGGATATCTGTTGCCTTCTCATCATTTACACTGACACCACCCTGCTCTACTGCACGGCGCGCCTCTGAACGTGACTTAGCAAGACCTGCCTTTACAAGAAGACTTAAGATATCAAGCTTCTCGCCTTCACCTTCTGCAAAATCAGCTGCGCTAAGCTCAACTGCCGGAATCTCTGCTGCATTTCCTGCACCAAACAATGCCTTTGCTGCGCTCTCAGCCTTCTTTGCTTCTTCCTCACCGTGAACAAGCTTTGTCAGCTCAAATGCTAAGATTTCCTTTGCCTTATTTAACTGGCTTCCTTCCCACTTATCCATCTCATTAATCTGCTCAAGCGGAAGGAATGTCAGCATACGGATACACTTTAATACGTCAGCATCTGCAACGTTTCTCCAGTACTGGTAGAAATCGTATGGGCTTGTCTTCTCTGGATCCAGCCATACAGCACCTGAAACAGTCTTACCCATCTTCTTACCCTCGGAGTTTAACAGCAGCGTGATGGTCATTGCACCTGCATCCTCTCCCAGCTTACGACGGATCAGCTCGGTACCGCCTAACATGTTGGACCACTGGTCATCACCGCCAAACTGAAGGTTGCAGCCGTATTTCTGGAACAGCATATAGAAGTCGTAGCTCTGCATAATCATGTAGTTAAACTCAAGGAAGCTTAATCCACGCTCCATTCTCTGCTTGTAGCACTCAGCTGTCAGCATTCTGTTTACGCTAAAATGAGGTCCAACCTCTCTGAGTACATCAATATAATTTAAATTTAACAGCCAGTCTGCATTGTTAACAAGCAGTGCCTTGCCATCAGAGAAATCAATGAAACGTGCCATCTGCTTCTTGAAGCACTCTACATTATGCTCGATTGTCTCCTTTGTCATCATCTTTCTCATATCGGTCTTTCCAGACGGATCACCGATCATTGCTGTACCGCCGCCAATCAGTGCAATCGGCTTGTTTCCTGCCATCTGAAGTCTCTTCATTAAGCACAGTGCCATGAAGTGACCTACATGAAGGCTGTCTGCTGTCGGGTCGAATCCGATGTAAAATACAGCCTTTCCATTATTAACGAGATCGCGGATACGCTCCTCATCTGTTACCTGGGCAATCAGCCCTCTTGCTACTAATTCTTCGTAAACCTGCATGATTTTTTCTCCTTTTCTGCGCTTTTATTACTTTCGCCTGAGAACTTTTTTATTTATTTATAGGTTATATGTAATTCACGAATTGCTCCGCTGCTTCGCAGCTCTCGCAATTCTACAGACATTCGGACTCGGCTGATTTTTCTTGAAAATCGCCTCCTCCTCATGTCTGGGCGGGGCATAAAGTTCAGGCTTTTTCCATGCAAGCATGAAACGCCTGAACTTTCGCCCCTGGAATTACAAAAAAAGCCCCCGTCCTAACAAAAGGACGAGGGCGAAATCTCGTGGTACCACCTTTCTTCACAGTCTGCTCACACAAACTGCCTTTCAAGTACACGCATCCTGTAAAAACAATCCAGTCAATCTGCGAATACTCTGACAAGATAACGGCTGCCGCGCCGCTGCAGTCTACTTTTGCAAAATCGCAAGTTCGGTGCAGAGCTCAGAGAGGTATTCCTTATAAGCTTCCCCTGCGCCTCTCACCTGCCGGCTGCTCTCTGTTGGTTTCCCTTATTAGTACTTGTTCTCCTCAACGCTGATACACAGAGTATAACAATGTGATTAAAAAATGTCAAGTCATTATTTTCACTATCTTGACTCCGTTAGCTTTTTTCTTTTAAAATATCCAATTACGCTTTTTTTATTTCTTAGAAATATCCATTCCGAAGTACTTCTCAGACAGCTCGGTCAATGTGCCATCCTTTGCCATCTCATCAAGTGCATCATTTACAGCCTCTAAAAGAGTAACAGTATCATCACCCTTACGGATCGGAATTGCAATCTCCTCTACCTGATCGGAGTATGTTGCAATCTTAACATCTGCTTCCGGATGCTCTTTCTTGTAATCGTTAAATACAACTTCTGCATTAAGTGTTGCATCAATACGCTTGGAAAGTAACAGCTCGATGGTCTGATTCAGATCATCAACACCGGTAACAGTTGCACCATATGCCTCTGCCTGTGCTGCGTAAGTACTGGAGATGGTATTCGCAGTCTTCTTACCCTTTAAATCCTCCATAGAAGAAATCTCATCGTAATCACCACGAACGATAACAGCAGTCTTGTTGTATGCATATGGAGTAGAGAAGTTGTACTTTTCTGCACGCTCATCTGTCACGCCAACACCATTTACCATGATATCGTAGCGTCCTGCATCCAAACCTGCAAGCAGTCCATCCCATGCGCCCTCAATAAACTCAACCTCTACGCCAAGCTTCTCTGCGATATTCTGTGCCACTTCTACGTCATAACCAACCAGATTATCATCCTCATCATGGTAAGTCCATGGAGCCCAGGTTCCTTCCATTGCTACAATGATGCTTCCGCGCTCCTTAATCTGTGCTAAAAGATCATCTGCTGACTCGCCGGTTCCAATTTCTGTAGATACTTCTTCGCTTCCAAGCTCAGTCTCAGCCTTCTTTGATTCTTCCTCGCTCTTCGCTTCTGCGCTTGTGTTTACTTCGCTGCTTCCTGCCTCAGTATCCTTGGTCTCGGCAGACTTTGTGGCAGTCTCCTTTGTCTCCTGTGCAGAAGTCTTTGCAGCTGTAGTACTCTTATCAGATGTACCCTTTGAAGAGCAGCCTGTCAATGCGGCAGATGCAATCACTGCTGCTGTTAATGTGCATGGAATTAATTTCTTAATTGTCATAATAGTTTCCTCCTCTTTATTTTATGAAAAAGCATTACTGATAGATATTTTCCTTATCAGAAATGCTTTTACAAGCAAGAATTACTCCTGAAAGATTCGCAAGAACTCCTTCGTGCGCGTTTCCTTCGGATGCTCAAAAAATTCCTTTGATGATCCTTGTTCCACAACCACGCCCTTTTCCATGAAAATTACACGATTTGATACTGTTCGCGCAAAGTTCATCTCATGGGTAACAACAAGCATTGTCATTCCTTCCTGTGCAAGCCGCTTCATAACTGCAAGCACTTCTACCGTCAGCTCTGGATCTAGCGCCGATGTCGGCTCATCAAAGTAAATAATCTCTGGATTTACTGCTATCGCCCTCGCAATCGCCACACGCTGCTGCTGACCACCTGAAAGCTGAGACGGATAGTAATCACTTCGATCTTCCATGCCAACCTTTTTTAATGCCTCGTGTGCAATTCGATTTGCCTCATCCTTTGGCATTTTTCTTCCGACAATCAAGCCTTCCGTTACATTCTGCAATGCTGTTTTGTTGGCAAACAGGTTATAATTCTGGAACACAAACGCGGTTTTCTTTCGAAGGCGCGCAATTGTGCGCTTCGGTACCTTATGTAAATCGATCGTCTCGTCATCAAACGTCATGGTTCCGCCATCTGCCTTCTCTAAAAAGTTCAGACAGCGAAGAAGTGTTGTCTTTCCCGAACCACTCGGTCCAAGAATCGCAATCACATCTCCCTTGTTGACAGAAAGGCTCACATCATGAAGAACATCTGTCTGACCAAATGACTTTTTAATGTTTTTAATCTCCAGCATGTGTTACCCTTCCTTTCTGCCATAGTAGCTTAATTTCTTCTCACCGATACTCTGCAGCTTTGTCAGAACAGTTGAGAAGATCAAATAAATCAAACCGACCTCCAAATACAGCAAAAGTGGTTCATAGGTTCTTGCTACGATCTGCTGCGATACCTTAAACATTTCCGTTACGGTAATGGTCGCTGCCAAAGAAGTATCCTTTAACATGGAAATCAATGCATTAAACAAGGACGGAAACGCGGTACGCATCGCCTGTGGCAAAACGATTCTGAAAATCGTTTGCAGATAGGAAAGACCTGCACACTGTCCTGCCTCCAACTGACCTGACGGAACCGATTCAAGTGACGCACGAACTGTCTCAGCGCCATAGGCACCTTCATTTAAGGCAAATACAATCACCGCTGCCAGAAATGGCTCAAGTACAAGACCAACATTCATCAATCCAAAAAACACAATAAACAATTGGACAATCAATGGCGTACCACGAAAGATCCAGATATAAAAGCGGCAAATCTGCTTTAACACTTTGATGTTGGCAAACTGCACCAACGCAACTATGACTGCTATCACCATCGCTAACGAAAAAGCGATTGCGGTTAACGGAATGGTGACGGTCAGGCCGCGAATGAACATCTTTGGGAAGGAGTCGATAAACAGATTCCACAATCGACCACTAAACATAAAACACCCTCTTTTCTTTTTTTTGGTTAAAATCGAGTAGGAGGGGATTTGTTAAATCCCCGACCTCTCACACCACCGTGCGTACCGTTCGGTACACGGCGGTTC
>CAKQXY010000063.1 GCA_934292725.1 uncultured Lachnospiraceae bacterium | reverse complement strand
GCAGTTTACCTGCTTCGCGAGTGCGCACTGCGCGATCTAAAGCAAAAGCAGATTTTTGGGGTAGAGGTGGAACTGGCTGAGTACACAATAAACCATCACGCATCAGAGATTTTTGATGATATCTATCTTCATCATGCCGATCTTATCTGCTTTTCCTGCTATATATGGAATATCGAGTATGTAAGACAGCTAGTGCGAAACTTAAAAAATCTCTGTCCTAATGTCAAGATCTGGGTCGGTGGACCAGAAGTTTCTTATGACTGTGAGAGTTTCCTACGTTCGCTTCCTCAGGTGGATGGAATTTTGTACGGAGAAGGAGAGAAAAGCTTTCCAGCGCTGATAGAGTATTATGCAGCGCGTGAAAAAGATGTAAATCCGTCATCTGAGACATTTCCTGATGGAGCCGCATGGCTGGATGAAAATGGAGTCTTCCATCAGACAAGTCCGCAGCCGCTCACACCGATGGAAGATCTTCCATTTATTTATGATGAGGCAGGACGCATGGAAGGCTTTAAGAATAGAATTATTTATTATGAGACAAGCAGAGGCTGTCCGTTTTCTTGCAGCTATTGTCTTTCATCAATAGATAAGAAACTGCGTTTTCGTCCACTTGAAACAGTAAAAAAGGAGCTTGCTTTCTTTTTGGAGCAGCGCGTGCCGCAGGTTAAATTTGTGGATCGAACCTTTAACTGTAAAAAATCACATGCAATGGCAATTTGGCAGTTTATTCGCGACCACGACAATGGCGTAACTAACTTTCATTTCGAGATTGCAGCAGATATTCTTGATGAGGAAGAAATTGCACTTTTAAAGACAATGCGTCCGGGACTTGTGCAGCTTGAGATCGGCGTGCAGACAGCAAATCCCGACACAATTCATGCAATCAACCGAAAAATGGATTTGGAGCGTGTGGCACAAGTTACAGAGACAATTCGTCGGTTCCATAACATTCATCAGCATCTTGATCTGATTGCAGGTCTGCCATTAGAGGATTATGAGAGTTTTGGTCATTCCTTTGATGTGGTGTATCAGATGAAGCCAAGCCAGCTGCAGTTAGGTTTTTTGAAGGTGTTAAAGGGTTCTCCAATGCAGGCACAGGCAAGCCAGTATGGAATATTGTCACAGGCAGAGCCACCGTATGAAGTATTAAAAACACCATGGCTTTCTTATGATGACATTATTAGGCTGAAAGGCTTAGAGGAGATGGTTGAGACATACTACAACAGCGGACAGTTTTCCAACACCGTTAAAGTTTTGTGCAAACAATTTGACCGTCCATTTTTGTTGTTCGAGGCTCTTTCAGATGAATACCGTGCTCGAAAAATGCATGAAAAAAAGCACAGCAGAGAAGCTCAGTATCAGTTTATTCGCGACTTCGCTGCAGCGCGTACAACACTTGATGATATACTTGTACGACAGGTTCTTACGCTTGACTATTATCTGCGTGATTATGCGAGAAAGCGTCCATCATTTGCGCTTGAGCAGGATTCTTATAAGGAAGAGATACGTGCAGTATGCCTGAAAGCATTTCCAGAGAGTTCCTATAAAGATGTGATTCGTGATTATCACATTGAAGTTTTTGTGCCACCATTTACAGATGAAAAGCAGTTTGTTTTATTTGATTATCAGCACCGCGATCCGCTTGATCAGAATGCGGAGATTCGCGTGCTGACATGGTAATAAAGGACGGAATCAAAAAAAGGTATTGCGTATGCGTTGGTTTAGGAATAAAGAATAAAATAAGTGAGACTGGATATTGCTTTATAGGAAGTAGTATCCAGCTTTTTATTAATATTTTTATTGGCAAAAATAATAAAAGCAAATAAGAGTGTGTAGACTTATTGCCGATAATGTAGTATACTAACCATAGTAAGTGCAATTTTTGAATTATGACAATGAAAAGCCCATAGAATGTGGTTTTGATCGTGTGAAAGGAGGATGGCAGATGCGATACTTTTCAGTTGCTGAAATGGCAAAAAAATGGGATGTATCTGAACGTAGTGTAAGAAATTATTGTGCTCACGGGCGTGTACCGGGAGCATTTATTACCGGAAAGACATGGAACATTCCGGAAAATGCAAAAAAGCCAGAGCGTTCTAATAAGAAGAAAGAAAAAAAGACGACGCTATTGGATATTTTGCTGGATGAGAAGGCAAATAAATACTCTGGAGGTATTTATCATAAGACACAGATTGATTTAACATATAATTCAAACCATATGGAAGGCAGTCGATTGACCCACGATCAGACCCGATATATATTCGAGACGAATACTATTGGTATAGAAAAAGAAGTGCTTAATGTAGATGATGTGATTGAAACAGCAAACCATTTTCGGTGTATTGATATGATTATTGACTATGCAAAAGCAACATTGACGGAAAATTTTATCAAGAAGCTGCATCTGGTTCTGAAAAATGGCACCAGTGATTCCAGAAAGGATTGGTTTGTTGTCGGCGATTACAAGAAACTGCCAAATGAAGTTGGCGGTATGGAGACTGCACTTCCAGAAGAAGTTGCAGATAGAATGAAGAAATTACTGTCAGAGTATAATAATCAGGAAGAAAAGACACTTGAAGATATTCTGAATTTTCATGTAAAGCTTGAATGTATCCATCCATTTCAGGATGGTAATGGTCGGGTGGGACGATTGATTATGTTCAAAGAATGCCTAAAATACAATATTGTTCCGTTCATTATTGAGGATAATTTGAAAATGTTTTATTATCGCGGATTGAAAGAATGGAACAATGAAAAAGGGTACCTGACAGACACTTGCTTGACAGAGCAAAATCGATATAAGGCATATTTGGATTATTTCAGGATTGCATATTAAGAGAGAAAAATAAGGATAATAATTATGTGAAAGTGAGGCGATGAATGTGCTAATGAATACTCAGGAGTATCTCTCCATTATTGAAAATATTAAGCAAGAAATCAAGGATGCACAATACCGTGCAGCAGTTCATGTAAATGCAGATATGCTGATTCTTTATTATGACATTGGTTGTGTAATCAATGAACATAAATCATGGGGAAATAAGTTTATTGACAATCTTGCCACTGATATTAAGATTGCTTTTCCAGAGAGTAAGGGATATTCCGTTCGAAATTTAAAATATATGGCAAAATTTGCTGAGACTTATCCAGATCAGGAATTTGTGCAGACAGTGTCTGCACAAATTCCATGGTCCCATAATATTGCAATATTGGAAAAAGTCAAAGATCCGCAACAGCGTATATGGTATATTGAAAAAACGGCTGAAAATGGATGGTCCCATAATGTTTTGATTCATCAGATTGAAAGCAACTTATACCAGCGTCAAGTTTTAACAAAAAAGGTCACAAATTTTGAACATCGTCTACAATCTCCACAGAGCGAACTTGCGGTACAAACCATGAAAGACCCATATATTTTTGATTTCATTCCTTTTCGGGAAGATATGCTTGAACGGGACATTGAACAGGCACTGGTTCGAGATGTCACAAAGCTTCTTCTGGAGCTTGGAACAGGTTTTGCATTTTTGGGAAATCAGTATCACCTTAATGTAGGCGGCGATGATTTTTACATTGATTTATTATTTTATAACCTGAATCTTCGTTGCTATGTGGTTATCGAATTGAAAACTGGCGACTTCAAGCCGGAATACGCTGGTCAGCTAAACTTCTATCTATCAGCCGTGGACGGTATTTTGAAAAAAGAGCAGGACAATCCATCAATTGGTTTACTTTTGTGCAAAAGCAAGAATAATGTGGTTGCAGAATATTCGCTTAAGGATATCTCAAAGCCGATTGGTGTAAGCGAATACAAAATAACAAGCAGTTTGCCGGATGATCTGGAAAAGCAGCTGCCGTCCGTTGAAGATATTCAGAGGCGGATTAAATAAAATTAAATCTGCACTATCACATTTCCAATACCAGAATCATTTGGTTTGGCAAGCACTCCCCGGTCTGCTCCCGGCGGATGGCCTAGTATGCGAACATAAGAACGATAAAAAGAAGAATAGTCAAGGAAGCCGCTGTTTGCAGCGGCTTCTTTTGCATGGCAGCCATTAAAAAGAAGCATCTGTGCATAAGCGATTCGTTTTCTTAAAAGGTAGTCGATTACAGTTGTTCCAGTTGCCTTTTTGAAAACTTTATTTAAATGATGCTTGCTGATGAAAAAATGATCTGAAATTTCATCAAGTGTCACTGGATCTTTCAAATGTTGGTTTAAATAAAAAAGAATGGAACCAAGCTGCGTCTGTGGAGTGTCAGACTGTTTTGAAAAAGCATTGCACGAATCACTCATGTCAGCGATTTGTGCAAGCAGCGCTTCTACGCAGATCGGAAGCATTTGTGCCTGAAATTCATTGCTCTTACGAGAACAGGATTCAAGACTTTCCAGATAGGACAGCAGATGAAATTGCTCAGTATGTTTGAAATAAATAGGCTGTCCTGCATTTTCACCTGTTTGAGGAAATGCGCGCAGCAAAAAATCACGCCGCTCTGGAAGCAGCAAATCTGGGTGAAAGTGAAGTGAATAGCGCCTATATGGGGCAGTGCTGTTTACACGCACACCGTGAAATGCGTGCGGTGAGAGTAACAGCACACTTCCAGGTGTCGGCTGATAGTTTACACCCTCTACCAGATAGTCGGCGTCACCCGAAAGAAAATAAAAAACCTCATAAAAATTGTGGCAGTGAAGCGCATAATCTGTCATCACATATGTGCTCTCTGAATAGCCAAATGAAACAAGATCGGTATTGATATGTGCCGTTGAATCCATATGATCATAACCTTTCTTTACTTTTTTGTGTTCTACAAACAGTAACAGTACAGCGAAAACTATTACAGTTTCTTTCTGCCAAACAGAATATCATAGAATCGCTATATATGCAATGTTTTGTTTCCTTTTTGCAATGGATTTTTTTGCTAAAAAGAAGTATAGTAACCCTAGAAATAGGAATGAATGTAGAAAAAATGCAGGGGAACTGCATTGGAATATTGAAAATTTAAGAAAAAACCAACAAAAAATAAAATGAAAAAGGAGATTTATTATGAAAACAGGTGCACAGCTTTATACGATTAAATCGTATACTCAGAATGTAAAGGATTTTGCATGCTCTATGAAAAAAATTGCAGAAATGGGCTATAAGACTGTCCAGATTTCTGCAGTAGGAAAGGATCTTAAGCCAGAGCAGATTAGAGAAATCTGCGATGCAAATGGTCTTGAGATTGCATTGACACACAGTGATCCTAATCGAATCCTCTATGATACTGAAGCACTTATTAAGGAGCATGATATCATGGGATGCCGCTATATTGGACTTGGATGTATGCCAGACAAGTATCGCACAAAGGAATGGTTAAGCCATTTTATGACAGATTTTAAGGAGCCAGCAAAAAAGATTGCTGCATCTGGAAAGCTTTTAATGTATCACAATCATAATCTTGAGTTTGAGACATTTCAGGCAGAGGATTTGCCAAATGCAAATCCGAAGAAGCGCATTATTGAGTATTTAATGGAAGGATTTGCACCAGATGAGATGGGAATTACTCTGGATACCTATTGGGTAGCGGCAGCAGGAGCTGATGTATGTGAGTGGATTCGTCTGTTAAAGGATCGTATTCCGTGCGTTCATTTAAAAGATATGCAGATTAAGGGCTGGAACCAGATCATGGCACCAGTTATGGAGGGTAATTTAAACTTCCCGGCAATCTTTAAGGAACTTGAGAACAGCTGCTGTGAATATATGTTGGTAGAGCAGGATGTCTGCACACAGGGCAGCCCATTTGAGTGTTTGAAGACAAGCTATGATAATCTTGCAAAGGCAGGTTATCGTTAATCTTTTATGACTTTTCGACAGACCGCTTGCGCGTCAAGCCTGATCGCTTTGATTTACGGCATTGCTGCTGCAAGGGTCTGCTCTCAAAGTTGTTGGTGAATATAAGAAGGAGAAAAAGATAAATGGAACAGGTAAGACTTGGAATTATTGGTGTTGGTAACATGGGAAGTGGCCACACCGCCAATATCATGGCAGGAAAAGTGCCGGAAGTGCGTATTACAGCAGCGGCAGATCTTCGTGAGAGCAGAAGAGAGTGGGCAAAGGAAAATATGCCAGAGGGCACAGCAATTTTCGAGGATGGCGACAGCTTAATCAAATCAGGTACATGTGATGCCGTATTGATCGCAGTACCGCATTATGATCATCCGCGTCTGACAATCCTTGCACTTGAAAATGGACTTCATGTTATGTGCGAGAAGCCGGCAGGTGTTTATACAAAGCAGGTAAGAGAAATGAACGAGGCCGCAGAGAAGAGCGACCGCGTATTTGGTATGATGTTCAATCAGAGAACAAATTGTATCTATAAAAAGATGCATGACATGGTACAGAGTGGTGATTACGGAAAATTGAAGCGTGTGAATTGGATCATCACAGACTGGTACCGCACACAGGCATATTATAATTCAGGCGGCTGGAGAGCAACATGGGACGGCGAAGGCGGTGGTGTTTTATTAAACCAGTGTCCGCACAATCTGGATTTGCTGCAGTGGATCTGCGGAATGCCGTCAAAGGTACGTGCATTCTGTCATAACGGAAAGTGGCATGATATCGAGGTTGAGGATGATGTAACTGCATATCTGGAGTTCCCAAATGGCGCAACTGGCGTATTTGTTACTACAACAGCCGATGCACCTGGAACAAACCGTCTTGAGGTAACACTCGAAAAAGGAAAGCTTGTTGCAGAAAATGATGAGCTTAAGTTCTATGAGCTTGAAATTAATGAGAGAGAGTATTGTTATCAGGCAACAGAAGGATTTGCAAAGCCACCGTGTCATGAGACAACATTAGAGCTTGACGGAAAGAATCCTCAGCATATTGGTGTATTAAATGCATTTGCTGCTGCTATTCTTCGCGGTGAGCCATTAGTGGCAGATGGCGTTGAGGGTATTCATGGACTTGAGCTTTCTAATGCAATGCATTTGTCTTCATGGCTTGAAAAGCCGGTTAGTCTGCCGATTGACGAGGATCTCTTCCTTGAAAAATTGAATGAGCATCGTGCAAATTCCAAGAAAAAGGAAAATGTACAGGATATTACTTTTGATACAACAGGAAGTTATGGAAGCAAGACTAAGGAATAAGCAGGAGGTGCTTCTATGAAACGTGCAGTGATTGTTGGCTGCGGCAATATCGCCGCAGTCCATGCTGCCGTACTGACTGCTCAAAAAGATACAGAGCTTGTCGGTGTGGCAGATATTCATTTTGAGAAAGCTAAGGATTATGCTGAAAGATTTCATACAAAGCCATATGCCTCACTTGAGGAAATGATTGAAAAAGAGCAACCTGATGTGCTTCATGTTTGTACGCCGCATTATCTTCATGTACCTATGACACAGTATGCACTAGAGCGCGGAATAAATGTGTTTATGGAAAAACCACCGGCAATCACATTTGCGCAGCTCGATCAGTTAAAGCAGGCAGTTTATGCGTCAAAGGCAAAGCTGGGCTTATGCTATCAGAATCGTTATAATCCAAGCTATCGCGCGGCAAAAGAATTTATTGCATCAGGCGCGGCAGGAAAAGTGTTAGGCGCACGCGGACTTGTCACTTGGAATCGTCCGGCACCATATTATACGCAGAGTGAGTGGAGAGGAAAGCTTGCAACAGAGGGCGGCGGTGTATTGATTAATCAGGCTGTACATACATTAGATCTTCTTTCTGATTTATTAGGAAAGCCAGATTGGATTGATGCTTCACTTTCAAATCATCATTTAAAAGGGCTTATCGAGGTTGAAGATACGCTAGAGGCATATATTCGTTTTGGTGAAAAAGTTGCATGCTTTTATGCAACGAATGCATATTGTGCAGATGTTCCGCCGTTAATTGAGATTTCCTGCGAGAAGGCAACAGTTCGCATTGAAGATTTGGATGTTTCTTATCGTTATCCGGATGGAACAATTACAAAGCCAGACGTGGAGCGCCCTGTCCCAATTGGAAAAAGTTACTGGGGAAGCGGTCATACAGCATGTATTGGTGATTTTTATAAGGCATTGGAAAATAATACTGACTTTGCGTTGGAGCTTCCAGTGTTAGAAAATAGTATTCGTCTGATGCTTGGTGCATATGAGTCGGCGCGGGAGCATCATGTTGTGGAATTTTCGTAACTATTCAGAGTCATGTAAAATTACTTGCTGTGAATGTGGTTCTGAATAGTTAAGTTTTGTGACTAAGAAGGAGAGAACATGAGAAAAATACTTTCAAACTGTCCAGTCAGTTGTTTTGCTGATGAGATCAGTGTATCGCTTGACAGACAGATTCAGGTATTAAATGAGCTTGGAATTAAATTTGTGGAGTTTAGAAGTGCCGATGGCACTGGCATAGCAGATTTTACCGATGAGCAGGCAAAGGAAGCAAAAAAACGCCTTGACGCTGCAGGAATCCGCATATCCGCAGTTGGTTCTCCAATTGGAAAAATTGGCATTGATGATGATTTTGAAGCTCATATGAAAAAGCTGCAGCGCATAGAGCGCATAGCTGATATTTTTGAAACACCATATATTCGTATGTTCAGTTTTTATCTGCCAGAAAATGCTGATCCGAAGGATTCTCGTGATGCGGTTATGAAACGTATGGATCGCATGGTGCAGGAGGCAAAGGCTAGTCGTCTTGTATTGCTGCATGAAAATGAGAAAGGTATTTATGGTGACAATGCAGCACGCTGTCTTGATCTGATGAAAGAATTTTATGGAGATCATTTTAAAGCAACCTTTGATTTTGCAAACTTCATTCAATGCGGACAAAATACAGCAGAAGCTTACGAAATGTTAAAGCCATATATTGAGTATGTTCACGTAAAAGATGCACGTATGGCAGACGGTGAGGTTGTTCCGCCAGGAACAGGAGATGGCCAGTTAGCTGCAATCTTCGATAAACTTGACCAGTCCGGTTACAAAGGCTATTTAAGTCTTGAACCGCATCTAGCAAACTTTGCAGGATTAGGAAGTCTTGAAAAGGATGCTGCAGTGCGTGCTGAAAATGATACTGAGAAGGCATTTTGCATTGCATACCGTGCACTAGAAGGACTTCTTGGAAAATAATTAAACTTGTAAACCCATAAACCTATAAACCTAGATAAGATTCCGAGATAGCTGTGGCAACGCAGGTGTTTTCGGAATCTTTTACTAAATGAAAAATCATCTTGACGAAAGCAGAAAGAACAGGATAAAATAAAGGCAGATAGAGTATTACATGAGCGAGATGAAAGGCGGAAAAATAATGAAAACAACAGTACATATTGTTTCTCACTCCCATTGGGACAGAGAGTGGTATCTTCCATTTGAAAAACACAGAATGCACTTGGTAGAATTGGTAGATGCAATTTTAGAAAAATTTGAAACAGATCAATCATATAGAAGCTTTTTTCTGGATGGCCAGACGATTGCACTGGATGATTATTTGGAGATTCGCCCCCAGAAGAGGGAACAGATTGAAAAGTACGTGCGTGAAGGCAGACTATGTGTTGGACCGTGGTATGTGCTGCAAGATGAATTTTTGACAAGCGGAGAGTCATGTGTAAGAAACCTGCTTACAGGCATGGAGTCTGCAAAAAAATATGGAAAAATTAGTCATATTGGTTATTTTCCAGATGCATTTGGCAATGCAGGACAGATGCCGCAGGTATTAAAACAGGCCAAAATGGAAGCTATTGCATTTGGCAGAGGAGTAAAACCGATTGGTCTTAATAATGAGATTAAGAGTGGTCAGTATGAATCTACGTTTTCAGAGATGAACTGGCAGTCAAACGATGGAAGCAGTTTGCCAGGCATCTTATTTGCCAATTGGTATAACAATGGTATGGAAATTCCGGTAGATGAAACAGAGGCTAAGATTTACTGGGATGAGCGTCTTGCAAAAGCGAGACAGTTTGCTGGAACAAGTCATCTATTATTGATGAATGGCTGTGATCATCAGCCAGTTCAGAAAAATCTGCCAGAGGCGATTTTAGTTGCAAAAAAGCTGTATCCTGATATTGAATTTATTCATTCTGATTTAGAGACATACGCAAAGGCAGTCAAGGAGGAACTTTCAGATCAGACTTCTACTGTTATCGGAGAATTGACAAGTCAAGAGACAGATGGCTGTTGGACTCTTGTGAATACATGCTCAGCAAATGCCGATTTAAAAATTGCCAATAGAAAAGGAGAAAGTGCACTTGAACGTCAGGCAGAGCCGGCAGCTGCAGTTGCCTTTCTTTTAGGAGATGAGTATCCAGCGGATTTACTTTCCTACAGTTGGAAAAAGCTTATGCAGAATCATCCGCATGACAGCATTTGCGGATGCAGTGTGGATGAAGTAAATCGCGAGATTGAAACGCGTTTTCATAAGAGTCTGCAGGTGGCAGAGGAGTTGTATAAAAACAGCCTGCGTAAGATAGCTGATAAGATTGATACGCAGTCAATTTATAAAGATGAGAATCATAGCGGAAAGCGAAAAATTGCATTTGCTGTATGTAATTTTTCAGGCTGGGCGAAGACACAGGTAGTGTCAGTTATGCTCGATGCAAAGCGTCTGTATGGAAATTTAGAAAAGTCTTGGAATGAGCTTGAGGCAGAAAAATTGCCAGAATTTACATTGTATGATGCAGAACAAAATAGAATTGCTGCAAAGATTACAAAGGCTTCGACTGAGTTTAGTTATGATCTGCCAGACGATCGTTTCCGTCAGCCATATATGGCAGAGCGTGTGCAGGTAACATTTGAGGCAGAGGATGTTCCGGCAATGGGCTATAAGGTATATGTGCTGGAAGAAAACGAAGAATGTTTAAAGTCTGCAGACTGCCAGACAGAAAATATAATACAAGATGACGAGAACATTCTTAAGATGGAAAATAAATTTATCAGCGTGCAGATAAATGAGGATGGCAGCTACAATCTGACAGACAAAAAGACAGGATATACCTTTAAACATATGGGTATCTATGAGGATACCGGAGATATGGGAAATGAGTATATTTATATTCAGGATACTGGAAGAAAAACCATTACGACAGCAAATAAGCCGGCGAAGATTACGGTTGAAGAAAACAGTGAACTTCGCTCAGTAGTAAAAATCTGTCAGCAGATGGAGATTCCAGAAGCAATAGGTGATGAAATTTTGGCACAGCGTTATTCTTGTGTGGATCCTTATCAAAGAGAAGCCAAACGCAGTACAAAGCTTGTGTTGCTTGAACTTGAGACAAAGCTAACACTTGAACGAAGCACAGCCGGTTTGAAAGTTCAGACAACAATTGTTAATAAAGCAAAGGATCATCGCATTCGTGTCTTGATTCCTACAAGACTTGTAAGTGATATGCATATGGCTGATTCACCGTTTGAGGTTGTAAGACGTCCAAATCGCCATGGAAAAGCGTGGATCAATCCGAGCGGCTGCGAGCATCAGCAGTGTTTTGTTGCTATGGAAGATTCATCAGCAGGAATTTTAGCAGCAAATCGTGGTCTGTATGAGTATGAGATTCTTCCTGATCAGGAAAACGCTATTGCGCTGACGCTGCTTCGCTCAGTTGATGAGATGGGTGACTGGGGATATTTCCCGACACCGCAGGCACAGATGCAGGGTACTTATACAATGGAGTATGCATTATTCCCGTATGAAGCTGGAAAGCGTGCAGATGCATTCGTACTTGGATACGGTTATCAGCATGATCTGGCAGCAGTGGAAACTGGCATGAATCGCACAACAGAACAAATTTATATGCCGCAGGCACAGACTGGCATTCTTCCGCTTGAAAAGAGCTTCTTTGAATGGCAGGGTGAGGGATTGAATTTGACAGCCTGGAAGAAGGGCGCTCACAGTGATGATATTTTTGTCCGTTTTGTCAATACAATGGAAAAGGATGTTACACTTACTATCAAAAAAGCAGATTGGATGAAGTGTATGTATCGAAGCAATGTGATCGAAGAAGAAAACGAAGCGCTGCCAGAAGAAAACGAAGAATTTTTAATTGTTATTAAGCCATATGAGATTGCAACATTTGGAATGAAGTTAAATAAGCAATAAGTGGCTGTAAATAATAAAAATCACTCAGAAAGGGGTATAGAATTATGAATATTTATGTTGACGTCCGTGCAGGACGTGATGGAAATGGAACTGAAAAAATGCCATTTCGTCGTATTAATGAGGCTGCAAAGGTCGCAAAACCAGGTGATACAGTGCTTGTAGCACCTGGTGTATATCGTGAGTATGTGGATCCTACTTTTGCAGGAGAGCCAGATGCACGCATTACATATAAGAGTACAGAGCCACTAGCAGCAGTTATTACAGGAGCAGAGTGTATCACCAGTTGGAAGCATTATCAGGACAATGTATGGGTGTGCCGAGTGCCAAACAGTACCTTTGGTTCATATAATCCGTATACTACATTTGTATATGGTGATTGGTATTTTGCCAAGGCAGACAAGCATACTGGATGTGTTTATTTAAATGACAGAGCATTGTATGAGACTTCTTCGCTTGAGGATTGTATTAAAGGCGAAGTTTATGAGTGCAGCTGGGTTCCAGAGGAATCTGTTTACAAGTGGTATACAGAACAGGATCAGGAAACAGATGAGACTATTATTTATGCTAATTTTAAGGGAGCAGATCCGAACAAGGAAAATGTGGAAATCAATGTAAGACGTGAGTGCTTTATGCCGTCAAAGACAGGTGTTGGCTATATTACAGTCAGTGGCTTTAATGTGACAAAGGCTGCAACAACATGGGCACCGCCTGCTGCATATCAGGATGGAATGATTGGACCACATTGGAGCAAGGGCTGGATCATCGAGGACTGCGAGATCTCAAACAGCAAGTGTGCAGGAATTTCGCTTGGCAAATATCTTGATCCAGATAATGATCATTACTTTACTACAAAATATGTAAAGAGCCCGACACAGATGGAGCGTGATGCTGTATGTCGTGGTCAGTATCATGGTTGGCTGAAAGAAAAAGTTGGAAGCCATATTATTCGTCGAAACAACATTCATCATTGCGAGCAGGGCGGAATCATAGGCCGTATGGGTGGTGTGTTTAGTATTATTGAGGATAACCATATTCATCATATCAACAACATGATGGAATTAGGCGGTGCTGAGATTGCAGGAATTAAGATGCACGCAGCAATCGATGTGACAATGCGCCGCAATCATATTCATCATTGTACAATGGGTATCTGGTGTGACTGGGAAGCACAGGGTACAAGACTGAGCCAGAACCTGCTGCATGATAATCAGCGTCCGCCGTTTGCGTCTGTCTTAAAGGGCGGCATGATGTCACAGGATATCTTTGTTGAAGTTGGACATGGTCCGACATTGATTGATAATAATATTATGCTTTCAGATGCAAGTCTTCGTTTTGCAACAGAGGGTGTAGCACTTGTCCACAATCTGATCTGTGGTGCACTTACTTGTGTAGGCGGCGGAACAGGACCGCGTTATACACCGTATCATATGCCGCATCGTACTGAGGTAATGGGCTTTATGACAATACTTCATGGTGATGATCGTTTCTATAATAATATCTTTGTGCAGAAATGGCCAGCAGATGATATTATAACGATGCACGATTCAGATGATGGATTTGACACGGAAAATCGTGCAGCTGGTACCTGGATGTTTGATGAGTATCCGACATACGATGAGTGGATTTCTCAGTTTGATTTTAGTAAGCCTGCAGATATGGCAAAACTTTATGGTGCACACGAAGGAAAGCTGCCTGTATGGATTGAGGGCAACGCTTATCTTGGTGGTGCAAAGCCAAGTAAGAAGGATGTCAATGCTCTGATATCAGCTGCTGCGCATGAAGATGTGCGTGTAGAGCTTGTTCAGAAAGAGGACGGTTACTATCTGGATACAAACGTATACGAACTGATCGAAGGCTTTAAAAATAGAATGATTGATTCAGATGTGCTTGGAAAGGCATTTGAGCCAGAGGAACGCTTTGAAAATCCTGATGGAACAGCAATCCGATTTGACAGTGACTATTTTGGAACGCATCGTGGTGTCGATGTCATCCCAGGACCGTTTGCAGATGCTAAGGAAGCAGCGAAGAAGCTGTATTAATGGCGATCTGTAAGATAGATACCCTCATAAACAGTTAGAATGTTTGATAGGAGAATTTATGGCACACTCAAATTTAAAAAAGAACGGAAAAACTAGTAAGAAACCGGCTGCCAAAATGCCAGGTGAATGGCTGTATTTAAATAAAGAAGAATTGCCGCTTCGCAAAATCTATGAGCTGTTTAATGAAGCTCAGACTGCCGAGTATTGGGAGGCAGCAGGTGTACTTGAAATTTCATTGCCAGAGAGCGGTACACTGGATATGGAAGATTTAGAAGGCACACTTGGTGATGACGAAAGCGATGCCTATTTGCTTCAGAATGGCATTCATACCGTATTTGCAGCTACAATTCGTCCAGATGATTATGAAAAGGCAAAAGAGATTATGCTTTTTATAACAAAAAAGTGTGGCGGATATTTTTGCGCAGATACAGCAGATTTTAAGCCAGTTGTGGCAGCAAAATAAAAGAAACTGTAAAAATACTGTTTTGTGATAGTCAATAATTTACTGAGATATTTGTCAATAGTATGGCAGATATCTCAGTTTTTTTAAAAATGTGGTTGACAGATGTATACCACTATGCTATGATGAAGTTGACATAAGTAAACTAGATTGAACTACAGAAAGGAGTAAAAATGGCAAAGCATATTGTTTTATCTGACGGTGAATGGAAACTGATGAAACTTTTGTGGGAGAACTATCCGATGACACTCGGAGATATGGTAGAAGCGATGCAGGATGATACGGCATGGAGCAAAGGAACGATTTTTACAATGCTTCGCCGCATGAGTACAAAAGGAGTTATTCGTATGGATGACAGCGGAAAGTATCAGCAGTATTATCCAGTGCTGCAAAAGGAGGAAGCAGAGCAGGCAGAGACGCGAAGCTTTTTGGAACGTGTATATGATGGCAGCGTTGGAATGATGCTGTCGGCGATGGCGCATGACCGCAAACTTTCAAAGTCAGAAATTGATGAGTTGTATGAGATCATTCGGGAGGCCAGAGAGGAGGAAAAATGACAGATTGGATCGTTGGTTCCAGTATTCTGATCATGATGATCTTTGCAGTCCGCAAAGTTTTTGGAATGAGAATCAGCAGCAGGTTTCGATATGCACTTTGGGCAATTGTGATGGTTCGTCTGCTCTGCCCGGTGGCACTCTGGAATAATCAGCAGTTGATGCAAAATATTACAAAGATATCTAATCAGCTGTTTCAAAGTATGAATCAACAGGAAAATGAATTGAATATGGCGGATTCAAATGCAGAGTTTGGAGCGGAGAATGGACAGAACACGGGCAATACAAATATAGCAGGTATAGGTGATACGAGTGCTACAGATCGTATGAAGGATAATTATACCGATAACGTGAAAAATCAAAATATAGGTATAGATCAACAAAATGGACAGGCAATCAATCAGACAGAAAATTCAAACAACCCAGTTGGACAAACTACTTTTAATCAGACAGGAAAGGAGGAGGCAGCACCAAAACTCGAAGAATACACACAATCAAAAGATCGCAATTCTAATGTATTTTACCGTATAATAGCTCAACTAATAAGGATAGCGCCAACCATCTGGCTTTGCGGCAGCATTGCTGCAGGATGTTGGTTTGCTATCGTAAATATGCGTTTTCATCATATGTTAATGCGAAGCAGAAAACAGATAGATAGTAGTAGAAAACTACTAGTTTATCAGGTAAGTGGATTATCATCTCCATGCTTGTTTGGAATTATTCATCCAGCAATTTATCTGAAGGAGGAGACAAGCTTGCAGGACGAGCAGCTTTTGATGATTCTTCAGCATGAGATATGCCATTATCAGCACAAAGATCATATTTGGTCTGTAATGAGAAGCCTTTGCATTGCAGTCTGGTGGTGGAATCCACTAGTGTGGGCGGCAGCAGTAGCATCTAAAAGAGACTGTGAGATGGCATGTGATGAAGGCACACTGGAAACAATCGGATGGGAAAAGAAATTTTTGTATGCAAAAACATTAGTTGATGCCGTGTCAGATAAAAAAACTTTTGGTATGACAGCGGCATCAACAATGGTATCAGGAAAATCTGATACAGAGAGGAGGCTACGTATGATGCTTAATAAAAAGAAAACAAAAATGGCAAGCGTGGTACTTGCGGCGGGACTTATGTTAAATGCAGCTGCATTATGTTTCGGAGGAGAAAGTACGGCACAAAGTCAGAGTGAAACGCAGATAGATCAAGCCGGTCAGACAGATCAGACCACACTTCCGGTGCTTTCAGCAGCTAATATTTATGAGCAGACACCAACAACGGATGGTGTAGAAGAATTTTGCGAGACTTACGGATTATTGGATAAAGAATATGTTGCGCAGATTACACCAGAGTGGATGAAAGACAGCGGTATTAAACTGTTTCG
>CAKQXY010000062.1 GCA_934292725.1 uncultured Lachnospiraceae bacterium | reverse complement strand
TTTTCTTCGGTGCTATACCTGTTCATTTCTTCCTCCTAACATCTTTCGACATTAGGTCCAAAAATTGTCCGCACCCCCCAATTTTATTCCAGCCCCGGTGCCTGTCTCCGGCAAAAAAAACAAGAGATTTTGAGAGAGTATGATTATCAACTTGCTGATTGATGAAATAGATGGTAAAATCGAAGTACAAAAAAATAGGAGGCTGTAATAATGAAGGTAAAAGAGATAACAGCTATATTAGAAAAAATCCATGGAGTTTCTTTGAGTGAAGATACGGTAGATGGAATTAAGTATGGAGATGAAAATGCTAAGGTGACAGGAATTACGGTATCCTGTTGTGCGTCCATTGAAGTGCTGAAAAAAGCAGTTGAAGAAGGATGCAATTTAATTATTGTGCATGAACCGGTTTTTTACACACATAAGGATCAGTATTCTTGGGAAAATTCTCAGTCTGCTTATAAGCAGAAGCTTAGGATATTAAGAGAGAATAATATCACTGTATATCGTGATCACGACCAGATCCATATGCAGAAGCCAGATGGAATCTCTTATGGCATTATGAAAGAGCTTGGCTGGGAGAACTATCTTGTATCACCTGCAAGTAATGAGCTTGAGTTCACACATATTTTATATCAGATTCCGAAAACAACTGTACGTGAGCTGGCCGATTTTTTGAAGCAGAAGATGAATCTAAAGACAATCCGTGTGATCGGAAATTTGAATGCCGAGATCGAAAAGGTGATGTTTTGCGGACATATCCTCCCAGTTGCAGCAGATACTTATGGAGAGCATGAGTTTACTGATGTCATTCAGAATAATGAAGCAGATGTGCTAATTCCGGGAGAATTGATTGACTGGACGACAGCTTCCGGAGTACGTGATGCAGGGCAGCTTGGATTAAATAAGGCGATTATGGAAGTTGGTCATTTTAATTCCGAGGAATTAGGAATGAAATATTTTGCAAGACTTCTGAAACAGGAAGTGCCGGTGGATTTGCCTGTAGTTTTCGTACCAGCTGCAGATATGTATCAGTATATTTAACGATTTATTCTAATTCTGGCTTAGCTGGTAACGGTTGGTCATACTCAAAATCTGCAAGGACAAGTTGGAAGATAAGCCGTTTCCATCTTTGCCAAGAAAACTGCAAACACACTGCTTTTTTGAATTCGGTAGCGCGGAAGATCATTACAAATATCGGGATGTAGATAGGAGCTTTTAGAATGAAAAATGATATTTTATTGAAATATAGAATGCTAAATGCAGAAGAAGTTAATCGAGAGATATTTAAGGATTTTATTCGATATCAAAATGTCACAAAATGTTGGCGTAAAGAAAATGGCAAGTGGATAATCAAAGATGCTCCTTTTGTTGATGATTGGACAGAAAATGATTATCAAAAATTAATTTTCTGCCTAAAAAATACAATTGCTTCTGACGGATTTGTTTATGCCGCTTTTTATGACGGGAAATTGAAGGGCTTTGTTTCAGTAGAATCAGAAATATTTGGTGGTAAACAAGGATATTGCGACTTGTCCAGTATCCATATATCAGAGGATATGAGAAGAAAGGGAATCGGCAGAACACTTTTTCTTGCGGCAAAAGAATGGGCGAAACAAAAAGGAGCTAAAAAGCTCTACATATCTGCACACTCAGCCGTTGAAAGTCAAGCCTTTTATAAATCAATGGGGTGTGTTGAGGCAGAAGTTTATAATAAAAAACATGTTGAAGATGAACCGTATGATTGTCAATTAGAATGCGGTCTTTAGGAATCTGGCGCAGGAATCCTTGACCATTCTATGACCGAGTTGTTGACGATATGTAACAGACAACTCGGAATTTGTGCATCACGGAGGATATTAGAATGAAGATTAATGAATATAAGGAATTAGCAATGACTACTTTAAATCCTGAACTAAGTAAAAGTATAGTGTGAGGTGATGGATATGGATTATATAAAAGAAAAACTATATCAGCAGTTAGCAATTGACTATTGCTGTCAGATTTCGGATATAGAGGATGATAAAAATCATTTTATGGAATATAAAAAAATTGAAGGCAGGAGACAGTTTGAAGAAGCTGATGATTGCGTCTTAAAGGTAATTGCTGTAAACGGAAAGCTGATATTTACAGGAAAAAAGAGTGTTGTTGACGTATGTCAAAAGCGATTTTCCAATAAATCAGGTAATTGGTTTATGGATGTTGTAAATTTTAGAAATCTGGATGAAATTTTAAAGAAAGAGGGATATAGGATTAAAACAGTCCATCCATTTTTCATTCCAAAGGATGATCATGTATATGAAATAAATGGTGTTGAAATAAAAAAATACAATCAGGAAGAAATTCTCCAATTTAAAGATGATGACAGGTTTGATGAAGCATTTTGTTTCAGTGAAGCGTCACCGGATGTACTTGCAGTTGCAGCAATTATAGATAATGAGATAGTCGGTATGGCAGGAGCTAGTGCTGACAGTCCTTCTTTTTGGCAGATTGGAATTAATGTGAACAAGAATTTTGAGGGCAGACATATTGCTTCGGGACTTGTCTCAATACTTAAATCAGACATTCTCCAAAAAGGAATCGTGCCATATTATGGGACAAGTTTTTCAAATCTTGCATCACAGCATGTCGCTGCAAGAGCTGGTTTTGAGGTTGCTTGGGTGGAACTGATTACAGAAAAAAATACCGCGGTTAGTATCAGAATGGCTTACTAAAACACAACTGACATCTGCTATTGCCCTACTAAGGCGATTGAATACGGAAAGAAGAGCGTAGGAAAACCACGCTATCACTTTGAGAAACTAAAAATTCAATAATCTGGAACTATCTGGTGCCTGTACCCGGCAAAAAAACTTGTTCTTGATCTGTTAAAATTTGCAATGTTAATTTGTCTCTTTTGCCATCAAAAAATTTATCAAGTATTTTTGCGTAAATTGGATTTTCTGGGTCTGCCTTTTCGAACAGTGTCATAGATGAACAGAGTTTCATATTATCCGGAACACCAAATACTACCATTGCATTATCAGATTCTGTCTCCAGTGTTGCCTCACAAATTTCTTGCAAGCGGCTTTTCAAAAGAGGATGCGCAAGATATTCCCTTGCTTCTTCTAAATTTTCAAGTTCATATGTTTTTGCCATAGAACTTCGGCCCAAACCTCTAATTTGAGGAAATACATACCACATCCAACAACTTTGTTTTCTACCATTACGAATTTCCTGTAAGGCATCCCCATAATTGTAAGCTTGTGCCTGAATAAAACGTTCTAAATCATGCATTGTTGGATTCTCCTTTCTTCCATTTCCAATCAGGTTCTTGACTGATAGAACGATCAATTAGTTTTCCATTCTTATCATACTTATAACCATTAAATCTAATCATTAAATCATTGCTTATTTTATTCTACATTCATGCATCTATTTCTGCAACTATTTTTTCATAAAATTTCATCTTAATTGGATAGTCCATATGAATGCAGAGGCTATGCGCATCTGTGGAGTGGAGACAGCTGGAGAAGCAAATACAGCAAAAATGATAGATGAAAAAACTGCTCTGGTAAATTTTTGACTGCTGTGCTATACTTTTTCAAAGGGGACAGAAAGAGTACGGATAAAGAAATTAAGAAAATCGAGAACGAGAGAAAGGCACTATCATGGAACTACAAAAAGGAAGACCGAAATACACGGCAGGCAGATTGGAAAAAGAAATTCGCACCTATGATTTATTGGATAAATTAGGCGTAGAATATGAGCGCGTCGATCATGAGGCAGCAATGACAATGGAGGTTTGCCAAGAGATCGACAAGGTATTGCAGGCAACGATCTGCAAAAATCTTTTTTTGTGCAATCGTCAGGAAACCAAGTTTTATTTATTAATGATTCCAGATACAAAGGTATTCCACACAAAGGATTTGTCCGCCCAAATTAATTCATCACGCTTATCCTTTGCAAAGCCCGAGTACATGGAAAAATTTCTTGATATTACACCGGGCTCTGTCAGTGTATTAGGATTGATGAACGATACCGAAAATCACGTTCAGCTATTAATTGATGAAGATGTATTAAAGAGTGAATTTGTCGGATGCCATCCGTGCATCAATACATCCAGCATTCGTTTTCACACATCGGATTTGGTTGAGAAAGTGCTTCCTGCGGTGAATCATGAATTTATAAAAGTGAAGTTATAACAATCAAGGCAAAATATTTAACGATTTATTCTAAGAGTGATATGGAGGCAACGCTTGTTACGATAGCGCTGCCTCCTTTTTAGAAAAAATTATTCTGTTAAATACCAAACATTTCCCTGCAAATTGTCTTTCCACATGTTGTTTTGAAAATGGTATGATAAGCTTTTGAAGACGCCTCTTTCGATAAATCGCTTTCCATAATATTAACAAGAAAATCAGCTTCTACCAATATCTGATAATCAATTCCGTCGATATTGTCGTATGTATGATGATGTGCGATCAAATATTGAACTCGATCAGATACATCTTTGTCAAATCCTAATTTTTCAAGCAGCTTTTTTGCTATTGCAGGGCCTTCTTTTTCCTGTAATTTTCCATTACAATTTCCATATTTTTCTTCACAAACATGGATTCCAATATCATGTGTCAAAGCAGCTGTTTCAATGATAAACAAGCATTTCTTATCTACATTTTCTGTTTCAGCAATTAACTTTGCATAACTATGTACTTTGCAGAAATGCTGAATCCTTTTTGCGTCGTTGCTATATAATTCAATCATTGCTAGGTGCAATTTATTTATCATTTTGAGTATTTCTCCTCATAAATAATTTTTTTGTTGTCAATCAGCGCGCGATCTTAAATGCATAAAATTCACCAGGATGAACCAGTACGGAAGTTATCCACTCTTTTTCATCCCATTGCTGATGGTGACAGAAGGTTTCGATAAAGTTTCCAATTGGTTTTCCGTTTAGATCTGTCAGATGACATGCCGGTGAAAGCAGATGAATGGAAACACGTTCTGGGAGTGCATTGCTTCCAGCATAGCAGTATAATACAAATGTATCATTGCTGTATTGGAACAGGGAGACATTTCTGCCACTGATATATAAGCCATGGGAAGCAAATGGGCGGCGGATCATATCCATTACTGGAATTGGAAGCTTAGCGAAGTCGGCGAAGCAGTCTGGTGCAGCGAGTGTAAAAAGCTTTCCTTTGCCGTAAGTATCAAGGAGCAAAATGGAACTGTGGCTGTCGCCAGAGCCAGCGTTTACATAAGACCAGGAGGCATTGTTTGAAAACTGTAGTTCATCAAAAGTTACTGGCTGCTGATTTTCGTAAAAACCGGCGAAATCGTCAGTTACATGGTAGCGATTAGCTGTAAGTTTTCTGCCTGTAAATCGCACGGAACTAAACTGCGCCCATTGTGCTGCCTGAATATGAGAGGCAAAACCAGTCGTCACAACAGCGGTACCACCCTTTCGAAGAAAAGCTTCTAATTTCTGCAAAATATCAGGATCTTTCAGTGCAGCCTGCGTCAGGAAAACGTTTTCAGAGTCAGTCGGAAAATCTGGTACAGGTTCGAAAGGAATTCCATGCATGCCGAGATGATCTTCAATATGATTTTCACCATCGGAAGCATAAGGAAGGTAGACTGGTGTTCCGCAAGGTGTTCCAACCTGATTGAGAATGCGATCAAGCTTGCTAAGCTGCATGCCAAGTGGTGTTACAAGACGGTTTTCAAACAGATCTCCCCACTGGAATAGTGTGATTTCTTGTGGACGTGAGAGTGCAGTTAAATAGCCTTGTTCTAGATAGCAGTCGATTGGCCAACAGGAGTATGTATCGAACCAACCGCCTCCATTTCTGCCAGGTGCTACGTGCTCCATGTAGCGCATGATAGAATAGCTTAAATATCGTGGCAGATGCTGATCTGTGTGTGCAGTGTTTCGTGTTTCTGTTCCAGTATAGATTTTGTCAAACATAGACGGCTGAATTTTTGGAACGTAACCTGTTTCATGGTACGATTCACGCCAGTTTGGATATTTGATGGTAACTTTTACAGATGGATTTGCAAGTTTCGCAGGTTTTAAAACGAGATTTTCAGCTACATCAATCATTTTTTTTGAACGAAACTCTGCCCAGCTAAGATTGCTGCGTTCTCGCAGACAATCATCGCAGGTACAGGAAGTAAAGAAAAAGTCATCCAGAATTATCTCATCAAAAAGCTCAGCGGTATATGTTACGATCTTTTTCAGATATGTTCTCATTGCTTCATTTGAATAGCAAAATGTCTGGAATAAGCGCTGACGCTTTGCATCATCTTTTTCAAGTGGAGGTGTGACGGTTGTAATACCTCCAGCTATTTCTACACCATGTTCTTTGAAGAAATTTTGAATCATTTTCATGTGATCGATTGCGACCCAAGTACCATCACGGTATGTTTCAAGATAGACCTTGTCGATGCCGACATATTTTTCCAGATAGGCATAGTCCCGTGCAAGCGTAGTTTCGTCCAACGATGCAAGCGTTTGTGCTGTGCAGTAGACACATGTTTTAAAGTTTTTAAAGTGCCTCATAAAATACCTCCTAATTTAGATTTGTGTGATAAAGTCGGATAAATATTGGTTATTTCAAGTCTACCATTTTCTAAAGTACTTGTCACTAGTAAAATTAAATGAAACCTATTGTCTTTAATATAAATAGCCAAGCAGTTAAGTCTTTTTTAATTGGCTGCTTTGATCAGAGAAAATCTGCTTGACAAAAATTTTTTTAATAATTATGATCTTTATTAAGTAAGAATAAATCCTAATAAGGAGGAATCAAAAATGGACAAGAAAGCAATGTATAAGCTTAGCTATGGTCTTTTTATTTTGACCGCAAAAGAGGACAGCAAGGATAATGGCTGTATTATCAACACCGTAATTCAGGCGGCATCTGAGCCAAATCAGTTAAGTATCTGTGTGAACAAATTAAATTACACACATGATATGATCAAGAGAACGGGTGCCTTTACGGTATCTGTAATCAGCCAGAATGCAGCCTTTGATTTGTTTAAGCAGTTTGGATTCCAGACAGGCCGCGAGGTGGACAAGTTTGCAGATTTTTCATCATGTACGCGCGGTGCAAATGGAATTTACTATATCACAGAGGGCACCAATGCTTATATTTCTGTAAAGGTTACAAAGAGTGAGGATCTTGGTTCTCATACGATGTTCATCGGTGAAATCACAGATATGGAAGTACTAAGTGAAGTACCATCCGTGACGTATGAGTATTATCTGAATAACATTAAGCCGAAGCCACAGGCTGTTGATATAACCGAGGAAGGTCAGACTGTATGGCGCTGCACCATTTGTGGTTATGAGTATGTCGGTGAGGAACTGCCAGAGGATTTTGTCTGCCCGTTGTGCAAGCATCCGGCATCCGACTTTGAAAAGATTGTAAAGAAAGTTGAGTAACAAGCAAATACAGAAAATGTATAAAAGAAAACGGAAGTAGCTTATGAATATAAAACTAGTAAAGCTGACACATGAATATAAACAGCAATTGACGGACATGATGGATGAATGGCTGGCGGTTGAGCAGGATTTCTCTCCGTATGCGATTCGCAAAAGTGATTACCATGACTTTGACAATTATTTGGAAAATTTGGAACTTAAGGAGGCACGAGATGGTCTTGTTCCAGATTCTACGTTTTTCTGTCTTGATTTGGATCGCAACATCTTTGTTGGTGCTGTCAATATACGCCATTATTTAAATGAAAATTTATGCAAGAGTGGTGGACATATCGGAGATGGAATTCGTCCGAGTGAGCGACGAAAAGGCTATGCAACTGCGATGATTGGTCTGGCACTTGAGGAGTGTCGAAAGCTTGGTATAAATAAGGTTTTGATGACTTGCGACAAGACAAATATTGGGTCAGCAAAGTCCATCATGAATAACGGTGGCGTTTTGGAATCAGAATTTGAGGAGAATGGTGAGATTGAGCAGCGTTACTGGATTACACTTTATGAGGAACCGGTAGAAAGTGGATGCTTGAGTATTCGAGTTGCACAGATTGCAGATGCAAAAAAGTTGCTTGCCATTTATGCGCCGTATGTAAGAGAAACTGCGATTACATTTGAGTATGAGGTACCGACAATAGAAGAATTTGCAGTGCGGATCGCGCATACATTGGAGCGGTATCCATATCTTGTAGCAAAGTATAATGGTGAAATTGTAGGATATGCATATGCGGGATCGCTTCATGAGCGTCCGGCATATGATTGGGCAGTGGAAACATCTATTTATGTAAAACAGGATAAGAAAGGTCAGAGAATTGGAAGAGCATTGTATGATGCACTAGAAGTACAGCTTTGCAGACAAAACATTGTAAATGTAAATGCCTGCATCGCAAGCCCTGCCGTAGAGGATGCGCACTTGACGAGGGACAGTATTTTATTCCATGAAAAATTAGGGTATCAGATGGTGGGTGAATTTCATCAATGCGGCTATAAATTTGATACCTGGTATAACATGGTATGGATGGAAAAGATGATTGGGGAGCATACGGTTCCACAGCCACAGGTAATCTGGTTTTCGCAGCTGCCAGAAGCGTAACTGAGTTAACGGGCAGAACAAAAAAAGTGATGGAAAAACAACTCAGGCAAAGGAAGTTATAGGGAAGTTTACTGGAAGAATTTAGGCAACTCATCGGCAGTTGCCTTTAAGACATCATACGAAATCTGAATTTCATCATCAGTAACAGTGCGGTCAGAATCGAGAATCGGCCAAGGATTGCAGCCGCCAGAAGCAATGCCCACCTGATCAATCGTAAAGGAATTTCCACAGTTCTGGCACACTAGATACTTACCTTCCTGACGATAATACCCTCTGCCCGAGCTGTAGCAAACCTGGCAGGCATTAAATGCAGTGCGCAGATTTCCTTTAGAATCCTTTAATGCAACAAGCTCAATCTCAGTCCCATCAAGATCAGCCTTGTAAAAAGATGCTGTCTGTGATAGATCAGCAATCGGAATGGCAAGATAACCACCTTTTTTGATACTTGTAACATTCTCGGCAGAACCATCCACTGTAGTAGTTATGTCCTTAGCAGTTGTATTTTCAGAAGATGCTGCTTGTGTATCAGCAGATGTAGAGGTGGTCTTTGTGGACTGGGAGGTGCTGTTGTTGCTACATCCAGAAATTAAAATCGCCATTGCACCTGTTAGCATACTAATCAAAACAGTAGTTGTCATTTTTCTCATAATCATCATTACTCACTTTCTACATAAATTTTTCCGGTAATCATGCCCATCCAGCAGCTATAGGTATAGATACCAGTTTCTTTAGGTGTAAATTCAATTGTATTGTTGCCTTCCTCAAAAACACATTCGGTATCAAAATCTGGCAGCAAAATCTTATAGTTGCAGCCGTTAATACTGCTTTTTTCGGCGTGAATCGTCCATTTGACAGGAATTCCTTCTTTAACAGTGATATCTGGATAATGACCAGATTCCAGCGTGCTGGAGACATATTGGATGCCATCCTTTTCCATGTCTGTATCTGAATCATTCAGATGATTCAAATCGGATGTTTTCATGGTAGTTTCGTCCTTTGCAGAAAAAAGAGTGTTTATTTTGCTGTTTATTCCTGACAGAGCAGTACCCTGTGACATCATCGAAAGTCCCATGACAACAACGAGAATGGCGCCACATTTTAATACCTGTTTTGTAAAGTGTTTGCCAAGACCGGCGACAATCGAGCCGAATCCGAGTATCAGCGGAATGGTACCGAGCGCAAAGAAAAACATCGACAGCGCTCCTGTAACGATATTGGCAGAAGCTAATGCAACGATTTGCATCGACTGCAGAGGACCACAAGGCATCAGGCCATTAAACAAGCCGATGATAAAAGGTGTTCTGCGCTTGTGGGAAGCTTTTTTTTGCTTGCCTTTTTGAAAATGTGGCATAGGAATTTGCAGGTTAAAACGGCGCAGTCCTGGAAAAAGACCGAGCATGTTAATTCCAATCACAACCATCAAGGCACCGGCAAGCAGTTTTAAAAGACCTTGAAAAAATGACGAAGTTTGCAGCGTTCCTGCCATTCCAGTAATCGCACTGATACCTCCGAGTATTCCGCCAATTATCGTGTAAGAAATAATACGTCCGGCATTATAGGCAGCTGCATTTTGAAACATCGCACGAGATATACTAGATGCGTTTGCAGATGGCTCAGAACTTTTTTGCAACGTTTGTGACAGATTAATGCCGCCGCACATTGCAATGCAGTGAACTGAGGTAATCAAACCGATCACAAATAGCATGCCGTAGCCCATTTGTGCATCTGCTAACGAAGCTGGTGCCAAGTAATTTAAAATACCAAAATGCCGTAAAAGAAAGTAAAGAATCACAATGATGCCAAGTTCGCGCAAAGTCTGACCAACTATTTTTGCGTGCGATACTTTTTGAACCGAAGCACTATAGCCTAGCTCATCAATTAAGCCTTGAATTTGATCGAGTGAGATAACAGATGAATCATACAAAACATCTGCTGTTTCAGTCTCATAGCTGACAGCAGCCCGTGTGATTCCAGGCTGTTTTTTTAGAGCATTTTGGATTCGTGTTTGGCAATTGATACAGGTCATTCCATTGATGTATAATTTTGTGTGTTCCACTGTTTTGTCCTTTCCTGTAACAAAAATAAAGTTGGTTTTAAGAAAAACCAAGCAAAGCAAAACTGTTATGATGGAAAATTTACTTTCCATCGTAACAGCTTACTTAAACCTACTATGAGGATAGGCTGATTATATATACAGAATCCCATCTTGTCAATAGCCTCGCAGTAGTTCACAAAATTTTCGAATTTGGAAATTCAGCGTTACATTTCATGGATAAGCCAATATTTACACCGAAGGGCTTTCTTAGCATGACGCATGAACTGTAACTAAAAGAGATATTTCCAGAAGATAAGAGCTGAATTTTATTTGATTTTTTAAATAAAAAGCGCTAAACTAAGAGTAGTCTGACAAAACAGACTAGCTCACTACTAGAGTAAAGCGAACATTCGCAATACGCTTTCGCTACTTGCTCATGACATAATACAGAAAAGAGGGCACGATTATGGAACACATTTCGAGAGAAGATGCAGCAGCACTATTAAAAAAATACAACAAGGATCCTTTTCATATCCAGCACGCATTCACAATGGAGGCTGTTATGCAATGGTATGCAAAAGAGCTTGGCTATGAGAATGATGCTGAATATTGGGGTATTGTTGGTTTACTTCATGATATTGATTTTGAACTATATCCAGAAGAGCATTGTCTCAAAGCACCAGAGCTATTAAAAGAAGGTGGTGTAGGTGATGACATTATTCATGCAGTTTGCTCCCACGGCTATGGAATCACTGTAGGCTGCGGAAAGACAATTGACGTAAAACCAGAGCATGAGATGGAGAAAGTTCTTTTTGCTGCTGATGAATTGACAGGCTTGATTTGGGCAGCGGCACTTATGCGCCCTTCTAAGAGTACAAAAGATATGGAATTAAAATCTCTAAAGAAAAAATATAAAAGTAAGGGTTTTGCTGCTGGCTGTTCTCGCGAAGTCATTGAACGAGGCGCCGATCAGTTAGGTTGGGCACTTGAAAAGTTGCTTACAATGACGCTTCAGGCAATGGCTGAATGTGAAGATGAGATTAATGCGAAAATGGCCGAATACATTCCTGAATAGTTGAGTTTTCCGAAGAAGATGGCATTTTTTATGGTAAGGTCAGGGGGATTCGTTCCTTGATTTCTTACGAGGGTGACAATGACGTTGGAGGAACATGGGGTGTCTGTATCTGGCAAAAAGGTTATAGCCCACTGGCGTACTGTGTAAATCCTACATGGTATGCTGGTGAGCTTTTTTAAAAAAACTAAAAATACAAATGAT
Organism: uncultured Lachnospiraceae bacterium; assembly: GCA_934292725.1. GTDB lineage: Bacteria > Bacillota > Clostridia > Lachnospirales > Lachnospiraceae > Anthropogastromicrobium. Next base: position 5,649 of record CAKQXY010000062.1, on the reverse strand, counting down.
TCTGCAAAAATACTGCATCGACAGTGACAGTGGAAAGTGATATAGTAGAAAATAACAATAAAGCTGTATACAAAAACATAGGTAGAGTATTACGGCAGTATGGAAAGGATTGGTAAGAATCATGGGAATTTTTATGCGTTTTCCGGGTGGAAAGAAAAAGGCACTGACACTGAGTTATGACGATGGTGTGGAGCAAGATATTCGTTTAATTGACATAATGAAGAAAAATGGGCTTAAGGGAACCTTTAACTTAAATAGTGGATGCTATGCTCCAGAAGGAACGGTGTATCCAGCAGGGACAATCCATAGAAGAATGACTAAGAATCAGGTTACAAAGCTCTATTCAGAGAGTGGCATGGAAGTCGCAGTTCATGGGCTGACGCATCCACATCTTGAGCAGCTTCCGATTAACTTATGCTTGGAAGATATTGCAAAGGATCGCGAAAATTTGGAAGAACAGTTTGGCGCGATTGTGCGCGGAATGGCATATCCATATGGAAGCTTTAAAGATACCGTTATTGAGTGCATGAAGACGGTTGGTATTGCGTATTCCAGAACGACAATTTCAAGCAGAGGTTTTTCAATCCCGGAAGATTGGCTTCGTCTTGAGGCTACCTGTCATCACGATGATCCAAAGCTTATGGAATTGGCAAAAAAATTTGCAGAAGATAATTCCAATAGTTCGCCGTGGTTGTTTTATTTGTGGGGACACAGCTACGAATTTGAGGCACATGATAATTGGAATGTGATTGAAAATTTTGCAGAATACATTGGTGGCAGAGATAATATCTGGTATGCAACGAATATAGAGATTTATGAATATGTCACGGCATATAGACAGCTTGTATTCAGCATGGACGCAAAGCGAGTATTTAATCCAACCGCATATACGATATATTTTGAGAAGGATGGAAAAGAGTATTGTGTAAAATCTGGAGAACATAGTTTGATTTAAAAGAATACTGCGAAGACTGTAGCTTGTGATTGCAGTTTCAGTCTTCGTATGCGAACTTTGCAAAAAAATATATACAGGAGAAAAACATGGCGACTCAAACAAAAGGATTTTGCAAATATTGTGGAAAAGAATATACAAAAGGTGGAATGCTGCGTCATCTGCAAGCATGCAGCAAAAGAAAGATTCGACTGGATTCGGAGCGTGGAAAGAGAAGATGTCGATATTTTGAAATTGTAATTTTGGATAAATATAGGAAAGCTTATTGGTTAATTGTTGAGGCAAGCGAAAACACGACGTTAAAGACGTTGGATCAATTTATTCGTGATATTTGGGTAGAATGCTGTGGGCATCTTAGTGCATTTGAATGTAATGGCATTCAATATGAAAGCGACCCTGATCCATATTGGGATGAAGATTCAAAAAATATGAATTATCGTTTAAAAGATGTTGTAGAGGTAGGGGATTCAATTTCCTATGCGTATGATTTTGGCTCCACGACAGAATTGATTCTGAACATACATAGTTGCCGTGATGGTGAAAAAAAGGATAATAAAATTGTAATTTTATCTCGAAATAATCCACCGAAAATAATGTGCAGCAATTGTGAACAGAATGAAGCAAAGTGGATCAATCCTATGGGATATGATTATGGATTTTTCTGGTGTGATAAATGTTTTAAAGAAAATCAGGAAAATGAGGAAGATGAAGATTTGGAACCAGAATATTTCTTGCCAATATGTAATTCGCCTAGAATGGGCATATGTGGGTATGATGGAAGTCATGTATATCCTGATCAATTTAAGCCAGATGAAGAATAGAATTTGTTTGAAAACAGATCTTCTCAAATTAAACAATTTATGGTAGAAATTTTGGAACAGGAGGGTCTCATATGAATAACACTATTCAATACAAAGGCTATGTCGGAAGCGTTGAGTTTTCTGAAGAAGATGGCATTTTTATAGGTGAATGGGATGTTATTATATAAGGAGGTACAATATGACAAAAGTGTATTTCGTGCGTCACGCACAGCCGAAACATGATTGGAAAGAAGACAGAACAAGACCTTTAACTGAAGAAGGAAAGAAAGATTCGGCAATTGTACTGGAGTTTTTGAAGGATAAGAAAATAGAAGCATTTTATTGCAGTCCGTATAAACGTAGCATGGATACTATTGCAGAGGCAGCAGATTTTTTCAAAAAAGAAATTATAACAGATGAGAGATTGAGAGAGCGTGAAAGCGGTTCTGATGGAAACAGCCATGGAATGTTTCAGAAACGTTGGGCTGATCATGATTATCATGAAGAGGGTGGAGAGTCTATTGCCATGGTTCAGAGACGTAATATGGAAGCATTGAACGAGATTTTATCAGATAATGCGGATAAAGATATTGTTGTAGGAACTCATGGTACTGCTCTTAGTACTATATTGAATTTTTATGACAATAGTTTTGGATGTGAAGATTTTCTACGAATTATAGATTGGATGACATATATTATTGAACTGAATTTTGAAGGTGGTAAATTGGTTAGCAAACAGGAACATTGCCATGTAGAAAAGGAATTTAAGGGAAAATCTGTCAAAAGAACCTAACCGATACATTTATAGAAAAGAGGTGTTAGAATGAAACTTGGCTATCAAAATAATAAAACCGAGTTTGTGAGGAGAGTTATGATTAAGACTGTAGCACTTGTGAGCCTTTCAGCAGGAACGATAGGCGAAGATTTTGTAAAGCATGAAGTTAATATAGGGCTTAAAAGATTAAAACAATTTGGATTGAATGTAAAAATTATGCCCCATGCAATGAAGGGAATTGAGTATGTAAAAAATCATCCAAAGGAGAGGGCAAATGATCTTCTTGCAGCAATATGTGATGAAGAAGTTGATATGATTCTTTGTGCTATCGGCGGAGATGATACATATCGACTTCTTCCATATCTGTTTGAAAACAATGAACTTAAAGAAGCTATTGAAAAAGCAGAAAAGAAAAAAATATTTCTTGGATTTTCAGATACTACAATGAATCATCTTATGCTGCATAAGTTGGGATTTGGGACATTTTATGGTCAGTCATTTTTGGCAGATGTATGTGAAATGGAAGATGATATGCTGCCTTATACAAAGAAGTTTTTTGAAGAATTAATCAAAACAGGAAACATCAAGGAAATTGTACCGAGTGATGTGTGGTATGAAGAGAGAACTGACTGGTCCGAAAGCGCAGTTGGTACTGAAAGAACAAAACATGAAAATGAGGGATTTCAACTTCTTCAAGGAAAGCCTGTTTTTGCAGGAAAGATTCTGGGAGGCTGTCTTGAAAGTATGTATGATATATTTGATAACAGCAGATATCCAGATACCATTTCTCTATGCGAAAAATACGATCTTTTCCCAAGTTTAGAGGACTGGAGGGGGAAAATACTTCTTCTTGAAACAAGTGAAGAACAACCGGATCCTAAGCATTACAGAAAGATGGTAGAGACCTTAAAAAAGGTGGGAGTCTTTGACGTGGTTTCAGGCGTGATATGCGGTAAGCCAATGAATGAACTTTATTTTGATGAATACAAAAAAATTATTGTAGATGTAATAGATAATCCGAATATCTCAGTTGTTGCAAACATAAATATCGGACATGCAACACCAAGATGTATTATTCCATTTGGCATAGAGGCTGAGGTGGATGCAGTAAATCAGAAAATCAGATTCGTTTAATATCAAGTTACAGACGCAATCCTTAACTACTATATCAGCCTATAATTAATTGTGAACAGAATGAAGCTTTGGAACCAGAATATTTCTTGCCAATATGTAATTCACCTAGAATGGGCATATGTGGGTATGATGGAAGTCATGTATATCCTGATCAATTTAAGCCAGATGAAGAATGAAGTTGTAGTTTATTGACTATTTTCAAATATAGCGATAAGTTCAGCACTGCTTTCTTTCATGCCACGTCTGAGCCATTCTATAATCCAACCATATATCAGGTAAGAAAAGGCTGACAGAACATAAGCAATGGGAGCTGGCATTTCATCAGAAAATGATTTTTGATCTATAATTGAGTCTTGTATAATCTGAGTAAGACCAGCATTATAAATTGTCATATAAAAATCGCTGTTAGTTTTGTAAAAATCAAGAGTTCGAAGGAGCTTGAGCCGGTAATCACTGGGATCATCATTTCTTCGGATATCATTAAGTTCATTATTAAGACGTTCTGCTTCCTGACGCAGGACGTCTTCTTTTGTTTGATAATTACGATAAAAGGATGCACGGCCAACCTCTGCTTTTGCTGTCAAACGGCTGATTGTAATAGAATCGAAATTATCAACTTGCATCATTTCAAGTAATGTTTTAAGAATCTGACTGCGTACATAAGAGTTTTTTTCCTGATTATTCATGATGATACATTCTCCTGTTCATTGTCTCATTTTTGCTGAGGTACTTGACTTATTTATTAACATCATGATACATTTGTCTCGACGAAAAGTCAATATTATAAATAAAATTATGGAGGATTCACATGACAGTGAAGGTTAAGAGACTTATTGTGATAGGAATAGTTGTAGTTGTCGCATTTGTGCTTGGAAGATTGACAGTGCGAGGAATATTAAATCTGCTTTTAGGCGGAACTATGTTTGGCGGTAATATCTTATGAAAAAGGAAAAGAGAGATAGAATTGTGACGATATGGTTTGGTATACTGATTTTTATTATTTCATTCTTGTCTGGTGCAGCATCTAAACTATTTATTAAACCTGCCTGGTCTAAGAATTACAGTGTTGAGTGGGATGAAAGCATAGGCACGATGATTTCTGATATTGCATATGGAAATGGTGAGAAAAATACTTTTGATTTGTATTTGCCACAAAATAATACTAGAGAAAATTACGGACTTGTTGTATATCTGCATGCTGGAGGTTTTACAAGCGGAGATAAAGCGGATGATGCCAAAACTCTTGAGTGGTTATGCAGCAAAGGATATGTAGCCGCAGGCATAAATTATACTTTGTTCAGTGAGGAACATCCTGACGCTAATGTGTATACACAGTCTATGGAAATAAAGAAAGCAGTCCCTTTTGTAGTAGAAGCTGCAAAGAAGGCAGGCTATAGCATTGACAAGATGACCGTTGCCGGTGGCAGTGCAGGTCATGCGCTCGCTATGATTTATGCATATCGTGATGGAAAAGAAGCTCCAGTACCGGTGGTATTTACATATGGAGGTGTTGGACCTTCCAGCTTTTATCAGGAAGACTGGGGAATCTTCGGTTTGGATCAGGATGATGAGGCTTGTGCAGCAATGTTTTCTGTAATGTCTGGCGATACAATCAGTCCAGAAGAAATTAGAAGTGGTGAGTATCTTGAGAAGGTTAAACCGATAGCTGCTTCAGAATGGGTTTCTAATAATCCTGTGCCAACGGTAGTTGCTTATGGGAAATATGATAAAATGCAGCCATTTGCAGTTTCTGTAAAACTTGAGACAGCTCTAAAAGAAAATAATGTAGATTATAAATACTATGTACTCCCTCATTCAGGACACGGCCTACAGAATGATGATAAAATCAGCAAGCAGTGGATGGAGTCAATAGAAGAATATTTAGAGAGGTATATGCCTGTTAAATAAGGTGAAAAGTTTGAAACAAAGAAGTAGAGGTTACCCGAGAAAATAGAGCATAACAAATAAACCATCCCAGGGATAGCTTG
>CAKQXY010000061.1 GCA_934292725.1 uncultured Lachnospiraceae bacterium | reverse complement strand
CACTCCGGATTAACCTTTTCTTCTGTCTGGTTACTGAAATCAAAAACTCTCATTTTCTTCCTCGCTTATTTGATGTCTTTGTTGATGATTCCAATCTACAGCCATATTTTAACAGCAGGCTACCTATTGGCTTCGTCATGATTTCAGTATAGCGCATCTGCACGCTTCGGTCAATTACAAAACGTGTAGGCAGACACTTTCAGATTTCCCAACTCTCGTCAGCTTCTTCTACCTTTTTTTCTAAGACTTTTTCCAAATCAACAAACGCTGTAATAAAACTATCACGTATGAGTACAATCGTTTCCTCCACATCTTCTTCATTATAGATACGAACAGACAGATTTCGTTTTTTCAGCATAAGCAGCCATACAGAAGAATCGTTGATAAAGCCAAATTTATAGCCTAACTGCAAAATCTCCCTTGGCGATCCTGTATCTGCTCCCTCTGCACCATGAAGTCTCAATACTGCCTGTAATGCTTTCCATGCAAGCTCAAACGTGAGATTAAATTGTCCAATGACACCCGTTCTGTATATTTCATTACTATCCGCCAATTCAAAATCCGCGTTTTTCAAAACTCTAAGGCAATTCGAAAAATTATCGAGTTTTTTCATATAGAATAACACCATCCTTTTCTATTTTCTGCACTTCTCTTTACCACTGGCGCGAATTGATCCATTGTACCCACTAAAAAAGCTATTTTTACTGACCCTGGCACTACTTCTTGTCAAACTATCTAATTTAGTATATGCTATAGTTAAACTAATTTAAAGGAGGGATTCTCATGACTATTGCTGTTTCCGATTTAACAGGTTCTCTTACTGGAATTTTAAAGGAAGATTACGACTTAGACATTGAAAAAGAAGAACGCCTAAAAGAAAAATATGAACTACAATTTACAATTTAAATTTCATAGAAAGGAATTTTCCAAATGAAACGATTAAAACTATGTCTACTGGCACTCATCATTTGTTTTGGCTTGTGTGGCTGTGAAGGAGTCGGATTTACTTCGATACGCAGATATGCCGATTGCATGAACAGAAACTGGCACTTAAATTTACCTGAAACGGATGTTGAAATATATGTGAAAAATTCTGGCGTCAGTTTTACTGGTGACGGCATCCGATACCACATTCTTCAATATGACGAAGAAAGTGCAGATATCATTTTAAAAAGCTTCGATTGGGAAGCTGGTGAACTAGACAGTGAATTAGCCGATAAAATGGAGGAATGGCTGGATAGCATCGACGTACCATTAGAAGATCGTCCAAAACAGAACGAATGGAAACATACGACTTTACTTAGAAAGGAATACAACAGAGATCATCTTATTATGTTTTTTGATGAAGATACAAATCAGTTGTATGTAGTGGAGTATTTTTTGTAAAATCAAAGACTTTGTTCATCTAAGTCAAAATAACTTTTTCAATATGCCCTCAAGAGTTAGATTCTTGTTCTAACTCTTGAGGGCAACTTAAATTGAGCCATTGTAGCCGCCGACAAAGTCATTCGTCGAAGCACCTTTCTTAAAGCTTCCGGGCTACCACTGTCCCCTACACAGCCTCCTGCCTCAGCTCTTCGCAAATATTTCCTCTCTTGACCTTTTGCCACGTATACACCGTGGAAAAAATCATTACAAGTACAAATGCCGCGGCGCCGACTGCATACAGCCCAATTGGGATGATTTTATTTGTGTAGATCGAATACTTCAAATAGGAATATGACTTATAGTTTGCCAGAGCTCCCATCAACCCTCCTATCACAAAGCCTCGAAGCGTATAGCTTAAATTCTCCGCGAAAATCATTCTTAAAAATGTGTACTTGCTGCAGCCTGCTGCTTTTATCATCGCATATTCCCTCGTGCGAAGCCGCACTGCTGTCGTGATCGTATTCGCAATGTTCGCCAGTGAAATCAGGACGATCAGAACAAGAAAGCAAATCAGACACACATTAACAATGCGAACCATGTTTGCCTCATACTGGTCAGTTTGTGACGGCATTCCAATATCAAACGATTCCTCGTACTCATTTCTTAACTCTAGCATAAGTTCTAATGCGCGCTCGGAATCAATTGTTTTCACATATGCATAGTCCTGAATATTAGGCATAATGAACAGGTCTTCATTGTAGGCGCTAAGCGGCAGCACCAATCCCCAGCTTCCTGCCCATGCCCAGTATGGATAATCCTCTGCATTTACGGTCGCTCCAACTTCAAACTGGAGCTTTGCGATGGACTCTTCCACTGGAACCTTAAACTTTTTAAAATCATCGTCTGACTGTGCAGTCCTACCGTCTCCCACCAAATAGACCATCATACTTGGATCCTCAGAGTCTGGATAGCAATATGAAGCATCCCCGATTTTCTTTTCTCCTATAATCGAAATTTCAGTCAGCTCACTGCTATCTTGAAACATCGCTCCTTCATAAAACCGTCTTCGTCCATCATCAAAATCAGCTGCGCCCTTTACGGCATTTAAAATCAAAAGCTTTGGATTTTCAGACCTCAGATATTCCTCTGGATTTAGTCCGAGCTGTTTTAAATAAGCCTCATATTGTGTGTCTTCCACAAAATAAATTTGATCGCGATAATGCATCTGACCATCCACAATATATTCCCCTACAGCAAGTTTTCCTACATCTGTCAAATTACTCTCATCCACCACAATATGCAAATTGGCCTTGCGAATATAGACGGCATCTGTAATACTCGATGACGTTCTTAGCTGACCAACAAGCTTCTCTCGAAATTCCGATGTAAGATACTCTGGATCAAATGTATCATTATAAATACTGTTAAACTGAATATGATAATTATAATAATACGGAACATTCAGTCCCTTCATACTCAAACGCATGTAGTAGATAAATCCGCTTCCGCCAAGAAACAAAAACAGACAGATAGCCAGAGAAAAACTAATCGCACGGTATGATTTTTTATTGCGCTTTGCATTGCGGTGTGCAATCAGACCTCCCACGCCAAATACATTTCCTAAAATACCGCGTCCCCGGATATTCCTTGCAAACTTAGGATCCTTAATATCATTTGTCTGGCGAATCGCCTCGATAGGAGAAATCCGTCCGGCACGCAAGGCTGGTACCATTGCTGATATCAAAATGGTAATAATGCCTGCCACTGCTGCGACCACAAGATACCACACTTTCGTATAAAAGCTAATTGAAACACTGCCTACATATGCAGCTCCTGCTGAATTGATCATTGCATCAAAATTGTTCTTTAAAATTTTAAATACACAGCTTACTCCTGCACATCCAATAAATAATCCTGCCGGTATTGCCGATACTGCCAGAAATCCAGCCTCAAAAAAAACACTCGTCATAACTTGAAAGCGCGTAGCACCAATAGATTTAAAAAGTCCAAACTGACGCGTTCGCTCAGTCAGAGATATTGAAAATGAGTTATAGATCAGCGCAACGCTCGCAATTGCAATCACCACCATCAACACCGCGCACATACCAAATAACATATAGCGGATATCGGAGACACCTTGCCCAAAATAACGCAACAATGTCTCGTTAATCTTTGACTGGTGATCGCCAAAATTTTTTGCAATAAAGTCACTGGTATCATCAATGCTTTTCGTTTTTAAATAAATATCAGAAATCGTTGTCTGCACCCCTGTTGTCAGCACAAGATAGCAAGGCTCCGCAAACATCTGGTAACCGGGATTTGTGCTGACTCCGACAATCGTATAGGTCTTTGTCTGTTCTACCTGTATCGTCTCTTCCTCGCAAAAATCCGCACTGCTTCGATCCTCGATTCTTTGTTCCTGATGCTGGATACTTCTGCCATCTGACCCGATACGCTCGCCAATCTGCCAGGTGATTGTATCTCCAATATGAAATTCTTTTCCAGCTGTTGTCATCATTTGCGGAATGATAACTTCACTGTCATTTTCTGGCAAACGTCCCTCAATCATCCTTACACCCATGGTGTCAAAAAAGTCTGCATCCACGCTTCCGATCGCTACATAAACTCTATTTGACAGCGACAGTTCGTGTTCAATACCAAATCCCTTCTCGGCAACGCCAACGATACCCATACGACAACTCTGTGTCACTTCCTCAGACTGTGCCAGTCGCGCCTCGTCTTCCTCATCGCAGTTATAGATTACACCATAATAATCACCGTCACGCACCTTCATAAATTCGCTAAAAAAATGAAACAAACTTGAGGTTCCCGTAAGTACTGCTGTCAGCAATGCAAATGACAAAACAATTCCCGCAAATGTGACTGCCGTTCTCGCCTTATTCGCTGCTAACATCCTCTTTGTATACAAAAATAAAATCTTCATCAGCGGATCACCTCATCTCTGCAAATCCGCCCATCCTCGATGCGGATTAAGTGCTTCGCCTGGTTTGCAATCTCCTCGTCGTGCGTGATAACAATCAAGGTCTGATGATATTTTTCATTCGACAATCGAAGAAGATTCATGATCTCCTGACTGTTTTTCGAATCAAGATTTCCAGTCGGCTCATCGGCTAAAATCACTGTTGGCGAATTGATTAGCGCCCTTCCAATTGAAACACGCTGCTGCTGACCACCGGAGAGCTGATTGGGCAGATGATGCTCACGCCCTTGTAAGCCAAGATCATTTATCATCTGATTGATGCGCGATTTTTCCACCTTTCGACCGTCAAGAAGCGCCGGAAGTGTCATATTTTCAACAGCATCAAGCACAGGAATTAAGTTATAAAACTGATAAATCAGTCCCACCTGCCTGCGGCGAAAAATTGCCAGCTGCTCATCATTTTGCTTATATATATCCTGTCCGTCCATGTATACACTTCCGCTGTCTGGACGATCCACTCCGCCCAATATGTGCATCAGCGTAGACTTTCCCGAACCAGATGTACCAACAATTGCAACAAATTCTCCCTTTTCAATTGAAAAACACACATCATCAAGAGCTCTCACCTCATTCTCGCCCTTTCCATATGTCTTACACAAATGTGATGCCCGCAAAATCTCCATTCTCATCCCTCCTGATCTTATGATCTTTCATTTTCAATTATTATGGTACACGCTGTAAGTGACAGCTTACTTACTTTTCGGTGACAATTTTGTCACTTGCGCACATGAATGACAAATTTTGCGCCGCCCTCCTCTCTGTTTTGCGCCTTAATTGTTCCATTTTGTTTTGCAAAGATACTCTGTGCCATTGCCATACCAATTCCAAATCCGCTGTGACGCGCCGTTTTTCCCCTATAAAATCGCTCAAAAATATGTGGCAGTTCCTCATCGCTTATGCCGCTTCCCTCATCCGTGATCACGATCTCACTGTAAACAGATGTCTCTCGCCAGCTCACACAAAGATTACCGCCGTTCTCCATATGCTCGATGCCATTTTTCAAGATATTAGTAATTGCCTCTGCACTCCAGCCAAAATCACCAAAAAAGCTGTCTGTGTCATTTCCATTCAGACAAAGCTTTACACCATGCAAGTCCATGGAAATTGCAAGCGGCTCTGCACTATGTAAAATAAGATCCTTAATGGAAATCTTCTCCTTCTGAAGAATAGCAGTTCCTGAATCAAGCTTTGCCATCTTAAGAAGCACTACAACAAGCGAATCTACACGATCTACAAGCTGCTGCATCTCGGTAAGACGTCTTTCGCGCTGACGCACTTCGTCCTCTCCACTGCCCTCAAGCTTTCTAATGCTGCTGATCATCAGACGCATTGCAGTAAGCGGTGTTTTTAATTGATGAGAAATATCAGCCATCATCTCTGCCTGAAAATTCTTTTCTTTTTGAAGCTGATCTGCCTGCTCACGCAGTCTTATGACAAGTTTTCGTACTTTATCCTGTAAAATGGCAAGCTCTCCCTCGCTGTATTCGTCCAAATTCCAGTGTTCTTCCCCATAAAGAATACGGTCGATCTCGTCTGACAGACTAGATGCCTGCGCCTCACGCCTGCGAATCTCAGATACAAACACACCTGACAACACAAGTGCTGAAAAAAGAATGCAGACAGCAGCCTGCAAGCCCCACACAAATAAAACGATAAGTGCGGCTGCTGCAAGCATACTGTCTGCCATGATTAATTTATGGTATTCTGGTCTCATATAATTTTCCCCTTTTTATTGCTCTGCCCGATCTTCCATGCGATATCCAATACCTCGAATAGTATGAAGCAAACGTGGACTTTGTGGATTTTCCTCAATCTTCTCACGCAGACGCTTCATATACACAGACAGCGTATTGTCATTTACATATTCGCCAGATGCATCCCATATCTCCTCAAGCAGCTGATTTCTCGTCAAAATCTGACCTTTATTCTGCAGCAAAAGAAGCAGCAGACGATACTCAAGTGCTGATAAGAAAAGCTCTTTTTCGCCCTTTGTAACTGTCGCTGATGACACATTGACCCTAAGATCGCCACAGCTTAAAATGCGCTGTTCTTTTTTGCAGCGACGAAGCACTGAGCGGATTCTTGAGATCAGCTCACGAGGACGAAATGGTTTTGCTATGTAGTCATCTGCACCCATATCAAGACCTGCGACTACGCTGTACTCGTCACCCGATGCAGTCAGAAAGATCACCGGAATCTCGTATTCTCTTTTTATTTCTGCACAAATAGAAAAGCCGTTTCCATCCGGCAGACTTACATCAAGGAGCACCAGATCAAAGGCTTGTGCCAAAAGGCATTCGCCCGCCTCTTTTTTAGAGCCTGCAATTTGCGTATCAAAACCCTCTGCGCGAAGCAGTTCGCCCAGATACGCAGCAATCTGGCCATCGTCCTCTACCAGTAGTATTTTTGTCATTTTCTTCTTTTCCTCCCGGAAAGTTTACGAAAGCGGTTCGACGATTGTTTTGTCGGTCTCACCGCTAATCTACGTTACGATCATTCTTATGAGCAGTATATTTTATCGTGCACAGCGCTGATAAGCAAACCGTGGTGTGCCATCCTCTACATATATAACACCGCAGCGCTCGAACCCATTTTTTTCAAGCAGATGCTGCATGACGTGATTGTTTTCATGTGTATCGGCGCGAAGCTCTGGGCAAATCACTTCGCAAAATGAAACTATCTGTGAAAATACGCCCTTGATTGTTCCGTCACTTGCAACACGGTGGATTGTTCCGTATGTATTATCATTTTTCCAGCTGCCCTGCTCGATCACGCGATACGTTGGATCTTCTCCCACAAAGAACTTAAATGCTGCATGCACAATGTTATCCTCTCCAATGCAGACAAAGCTGTATCCATTTTCAATATCATCCTGTATCATTTTTCGTGTTGGATAACCAATCTTCCACTGAGTTGTGTTTCCAGTACTATCCATAAAACGCTTTGCCTTCGCATAAATTTCCATCATCTGATCGAGATCAGTCAGCTTGGCTTTTCGTATTGTTATCATGTCCACGCTTCTCCCTTCTGTTACCATATGGTTCACAATCGTTATCCTCTAGCCATCACCAAGTGGGCATTTCTTAATCCCCACAACCACAAAATCAATAGCCCAAAAAGAGCTGCCGCTCCACGGATGATAACATCCATTTTGCAGCAGCTCTCCCTGCTAAAAACTATTTATTTATCCTTATCTTTTTCAAAGAAATCTTTGATCGGATGCTTTTTCTTAGTTGTCGTTGTATTGGCAGTCGGCTTTCCATTCATTGCTTCATCGAATGCCTGAAGTGCCTCTTTTTGCTCCTTTGTCATACTGGTTGGTACCTGTACCACAAAAGTAACATAATGATCACCGCGTACATTTTTGTTACGAAGACTCGGAACACCCTTGCCTCTTAAACGTACCTGCGTATCAGTCTGAGTTCCTGCTTTAAGCTCATACTCCACCTGACCGTCAATTGTATCGATTCTAATCGTTGCACCAAGCGCTGCCTGTACAAAAGATACTGGCACTGTTGAGAAAATATCGTAGTCCTGACGTCTGAAGATCGGATGCTGTGATACTGCAACCTCAACAAGAAGATCGCCCCACTCGCCGCCGTTAATACCAGGCTCGCCCTTTCCGCGAATACGAATGCTCTGGCCATTGTCAATACCAGCTGGAATCGTAACCTGAATGGTCTTTAACTTTGTCTGATATCCGGTACCACGGCAATCCGTACACTTGTCCTTTATGATCTTACCGCTTCCATGACAATCCGGGCAGACCTGAACGTTACGAACCATACCAAACATTGACTGCTGTGTGATTGTAACCTGACCGCGTCCCTGACATTTCGGACAAGTAATCGGAGAAGTTCCTGGCTTTGCACCTGAGCCATGACAGGTCGGACAAGGATCCTTCAGATTTAACTTAAGCTCCTTCTCGCAGCCCTTTACAGACTCATCAAATGTAATGCGTACTGCTGTTCGAAGATTTGCGCCCTTCATTGGACCGTCATTTCTTCTGCTTCGTCCGCCGCCAAATAAATCTCCAAAGATATCTCCAAAAATGTCACCCATATCGCCGCTAAAGCCACTAAAACCACCGCCGTAGCCTCCGCCGCTGCCATCAAATGCTGCATGACCAAACTGGTCATACTGTGCACGCTTTTCCTTATCACTTAATACACTGTAAGCCTCTGAGGCCTCTTTAAAAATTTCTGCAGCTTCTGCGCTCGGGTTAATATCCGGATGATACTTCTTGGCAATCTCTCTGTATGCCTTTTTTATGGCGGCATCATCAGCGTCCTTCGCTACACCAAGGACTTCGTAGTAATCTCTCTTCTCTGCCATAAATACTCCCATCTGGGCAACCGCTCAAAGCCGCTTCGGCCAAAAGGGCTACCAATACTTTTCTTACTCTTAACATGGCAAAACTCCTGGAGAAGTCCCCAAGAGTGATGCCATTTTTATCTTACAAAAACTTCTTAATTATTTCAACCCACAGTTGATATTTTTTTCAAGCTTTCTAATTAAGCGTTTTTAATTAAACTTCCTTGTAATCTCCATCAACAACATCATCAGATGATGAAGCACCTGCACCTGCGTTCATGTCTGGGCCTGCCTGTGCACCACCCTGAGCTGCCTGTGCCTGCTCATACATCTTGGAGAACAGCTGCTGTGCGCTATTCTTTAAGGTCTCAGTCTTTGCCTTTAACTGCTCAGTCTGATCTGGTGTTACGTTGTTGATATCGGTAGAAGCGATGAGATCCTTCAGTGCCTGAAGGTCGCTCTCTACCTGACCCTTTAAGGTCGGATCAAGCTTATCGCCAACTTCCTTCATTGCATTCTCAGTCTGGAATACGAAGGAATCTGCCTCATTACGAGCATCTACGCCTTCCTTACGAGCCTTATCCTGTGCCTCGAACTCAGCTGCTTCCTTAACAGCCTTCTCGATATCAGAATCAGACATGTTGGAACCTGCAGTGATGGTGATGTGCTGCTCCTTACCAGTTCCAAGATCCTTAGCAGATACATTTACAATACCGTTTGCATCGATATCGAAAGTAACTTCGATCTGCGGAACACCTCTTCTTGCTGGTGCGATACCGTCCAGACGGAACTGTCCTAAGGACTTGTTGTCACGTGCGAACTGTCTCTCACCCTGTACAACGTTGATATCTACTGCTGTCTGATTATCAGCTGCGGTAGAGAAGATCTGGCTCTTCTTTGTCGGGATTGTAGTATTTCTCTCGATCAGATGAGTAGCAACACCACCCATAGTCTCGATAGAAAGGGTTAACGGTGTAACATCAAGCAGAAGGATATCGCCTGCACCAGAATCACCTGCTAACTTACCACCCTGAATGGAAGCACCGATTGCTACACACTCATCTGGGTTCAGTGTCTTAGACGGCTCCTTGCCAGTCAGTGCACGAACCTTATCCTGTGCGGAAATCATACGTGTAGAACCACCTACAAGAAGAACCTTATCAAGCTCTGCTGCTGTCAGTCCAGCGCCCTCAAGAGCCTCTCTTACTGGTCTCTCAGTACGAGCGATCAGATCTGCAGTCAGCTCATCGAATTTTGCTCTTGTCAGTGTCATATCTAAGTGCTTCGGTCCCTCAGCAGTAGCAGTGATGAACGGAAGGTTAATGTTTGTGGTAGTAGCGGTAGACAGCTCTTTCTTTGCCTTCTCTGCTGCTTCCTTTAATCTCTGAAGTGCCATCTTATCGTTAGACAGATCAACACCCTCAGTCTTCTTGAACTCGTCTAACATCCACTGAGTAACCTTGTTATCAAAGTCATCTCCACCTAAGTGGTTGTCACCAGCAGTTGCCAGTACTTCGATAACGCCATCACCGATCTCAATGATAGAAACATCGAATGTACCACCACCAAGGTCGTATACCATGATCTTCTGCTCATGCTCGTTATCAAGACCATATGCTAAAGCTGCTGCTGTAGGCTCGTTGATGATACGCTTTACATCAAGACCTGCAATCTTACCAGCATCCTTTGTTGCCTGACGCTGTGCATCGTTGAAATATGCCGGAACAGTGATAACTGCCTCAGTTACCTTCTCACCCAGATAAGCCTCTGCATCTGCCTTTAACTTCTGAAGGATCATTGCGGAGATCTCCTGAGGAGTATATCTCTTATCATCAATTGTTACTTTATAATCAGTACCCATATGTCTCTTAATAGAAGAAATGGTATGGTCTGCATTTGTAACAGCCTGACGCTTTGCCGGCTCACCTACCAGACGCTCACCAGTCTTTGTAAATGCAACAACGGATGGTGTTGTACGAACACCCTCTGTATTTGTGATAACAACTGGCTTTCCACCTTCCATAACTGCTACACAAGAGTTTGTAGTACCTAAGTCAATACCAATAATCTTTCCCATAATCTAATTTCCTCCTAGATTGATCTTTTAATGTTTTGTAATCAAATCTTTCTTTATCAAATATGCAGCTTTTGCTGCGTCTAATATGCTAACTTTAATTTGCAACCTGTACCATAGAATGTCTTACAACGCTTCCATGATATAAATAGCCTTTCTGGAACTCCTGAGCAACTGTGTTTTCGCCAAGGTTTTCATCCTCAACATGCATCACAGCGTTGTGCAGGTTTGGATCGAATGGCTTGCCAACTGCTTCAATAGGCTCAACACCCATATCTGCAAGTGCCTTTACAAGCTGCTTGTAAACCATATCCATACCGCTTACAAATGGATCGCTCATCTGCTCTTCGCTAAGACCTGCGAATCCACGCTCGAAGTTATCTATAATTGGAAGAAGCTTCTCTACAACTGACTTTGCTCCCATGTCGAACATGGTTGATTTTTCCTTTTCAGTTCTCTTACGGAAGTTCTCAAACTCTGCAAGATTACGTTTTCTCAAATCATCAAGCTGTGCTGTCAGATCTTCGATCTGCTTATCTTTCTTATCTTTTTTCTTGCCAAAGAAGCGCTTCTTATCTTCTGTCTGCACATCTTTGTCATCCGGCTGATCCTCAGCAGCCTGTGCATCTGTCTGCTCCTGACTCATATCTTCAGCAGCCTCCTGCTCAGTCTCTTCAAGAATCTCATCAGTAACTGTTTCTTTTTCCATGTCTGTCACGATACATCCGCCTTTCTATCTCCTGTTTTTTCAGGATCTTTCCTCAGGCCTGACCTAAGGTTCATTTTTTTTATAAATTGCATCCAGCTGATCTCTTAAATTCTTCAATGTGCCTACAACCTTTTCGTAATCCATACGCTTTGGTCCTACCACACCAAGAGTTCCCTGAACGCCATCACCCAAATCATATCTTGCGGTTACTACGCTGCAGTCCTTCATGTCCTGCATGCCGTTCTCCTCTCCGATATAAACCTGAATGCCCGAATTGCTCTGTGAACCGCTCTCCGAGTTCTTATCTAAATTATCCTCAAGCAGCTTTGCAAGCTCTTCCTTTTCCTCAAATGTGGAAATCAGACGCTGTGCATTTTTCTCATCCGAAAGTTCTGGGTAACGGAATATATTATTTGCACCGCTCGTATAAATTACCGGTGCCGATTCATGTTTGATCGCTTCTGCGACCGCCTCTAGCACACTTCCTACAACGCAGCTGTAATCTCCTGCCTGCTCCTTTAACTGTGTGATGATTCCCAAATTAATCTGGTCTATCGTCAAACCATTCAAGGCACTGTTTATGAGGACATTTAATTTAAGAAGTTCTTCCTCGCTGATGTCGCTTTCGATATTTAAAATCGTGTTCTTCACAAGATTTCCTTCGACTACGATAACAGCTAAAAGCTTTCCTTCCTCCATTCGTGAAAGCTGTAAAAACTTAAGCTTATTTGCACCAACCTGCGGTCCTGTAATCATCGTCGCATAATTGGTATTTGCTGCAAGAACCTTAACCATCTGCTTTAGCAAAAGCTCAAGCCGGTCTACTCTCTTGACTACAACTTCCTGAAGCTCATTGTTTTCCTTTTCACGTGTCTTCATCAGATGATCCACATAAAGGCGATAGCCCTTATCCGACGGGATTCGTCCGGCGGATGTATGTGGCTGAATGATAAGCCCCATCTCCTCAAGATCTGCCATCTCATTTCTAATCGTGGCTGAACTTAAGTTTAAGTCCGTGTACTTAGAAATCGTTCGTGAGCCTACCGGTTCACCAGTCTCCAGATAATTTTTAATGATTGCTGTAAAAATCTTCCATTTTCTGTCATCTAGTTCCACAAGCTCACTTCCTTTTCCTTTGTTTCTATTAGCACTCATCATCCCTGAGTGCTAACGATTATAAAATAGCACTATCGGGACGTATTGTCAATACATTTGTGAAAAAAATTTGGGAAAATTTTGGGAACAATAAGAGCCGGGCAGTGCTGCCCGGCTCTTATTAATATATTTATTATGTTGGGAGGATTATACAATACCCTGTGCGTTCATAGCTTCTACGACCTTCTCGAAACCTGCGATGTTTGCACCCATTACATAGTTTCCTTCGTAGCCGTACTTCTTTGCTGCTTCGTCTACCTTCTTGAAGATGTTGATCATGATGTTGTGCAGCTTCTCGTCTACTTCCTCGAATGTCCAAGAAAGTCTCTCGCTGTTCTGGCTCATTTCAAGTGCAGATGTTGCAACACCGCCTGCGTTTGCAGCCTTTCCTGGCATGAACATCATTCCACTCTCTAAGAAGAAGTCTGTTGCCTCTCTGGTGGATGGCATGTTTGCACCCTCTGCTACAAGGAAGCATCCGTTTGCCTTTAACTGCTTTGCATCCTCAAGGTCTAACTCGTTCTGAGTTGCGCATGGAAGTGCGATATCACACTTAACGCTCCATACACCCTTGCCTTCATGATACTCAACACCCGGCTTTGCCTCTGCGTACTCTTTGATTCTGCCGCGGCGAACTTCTTTGATCTGCTTTACAAGGTCAAGATCAATGCCGTTTGGATCATAAATCCAACCGTTAGAATCACTTAATGTAACAACCTTCATGCCATACTGCTGAGCCTTCTCAGTTGTGTAAATTGCAACATTTCCGGAACCGGAAACAGCAACTGTCTTTCCTTCCATGGTCATGCCTGCATTTAACAGCATCTCGCGAACCATATATACAAGACCATAACCAGTAGCCTCTGTTCTTGCAAGAGAACCACCATATGTCAGACCCTTACCAGTTAAAACGCCCTCGTACAGACCAGTCAGTCTCTTATACTGTCCATACAGATAGCCAATCTCTCTTCCGCCTACACCAATGTCACCAGCCGGTACATCTGTATCTGCGCCAATGTGACGATACAGCTCTGTCATAAAGCTCTGGCAGAATTTCATGATTTCACGGTCTGACTTGCCCTTCGGGTCGAAATCAGAACCACCCTTGCCGCCTCCGATTGGAAGTCCTGTCAAGGAGTTCTTAAAGGTCTGCTCAAAACCAAGGAACTTGATAATACCAAGATTTACAGATGGGTGAAGACGAAGTCCACCCTTGTACGGTCCGATTGCACTGTTAAACTGTACACGGAAACCTCTATTTACATGAGCCTGTCCGTTATCGTCTACCCACGGTACACGGAATGTAATAATACGCTCTGGCTCTGTCATTCTTTCAAGCAAAGCATCTTTGCGGTACTGCTCCTCATTTGCCTCAATTACCGGACGAAGGGAATCAAGAACTTCCTTAACTGCCTGCTGAAACTCTTTCTCGCCTGGATTCTTCTCTGCAACCTTCTGCAGCACTTCATCTACGTAAGACATTATGACCTCTCAATCTGCCGCTCTGGAGCGACCTCTTACAATATCCAACTCTATTTTTCGGACATCGGAGTGAATGCTGATTTTCACTCTACTCTACCTGCCCACCCGAAACCTAGAGATGTAAAATGCAATGATGTCGATCGGGTGGATTTTGTTACCGACTCTAAAAGCCGACATGTATATGGTACTACATGAATTAAATTACGTCAATATGTGTTTTTTAAAAATAAAATAAATTTTTTAGCATGTTTTTGTGTATTTATACAATGCACTATGGTAAAGTGGCAAAGTGCCGATTTTTTTCTTTCTCTTCCGTTCATATTGCACATATAAAAAAAGCCCAAAGACAGGCCGGATTTCTCCGGTACCCGCCTTTGGGTTTAGTTATAGTATGATGTTACCCACGAATTGCTCCGTTGCTATGCAACTTTCGCAATTCTAAAAACATTCGGATTCGCTGATTTTCTTTGAAAATCGCTGCATCCTCATGTTTTTGCGGGTCCCAAGCTCAAAGCCTTTAGTGCAAGCACGAACGGCTTTTGGAGCTTTTGACCCTGGTATCATAATATTAGAAATCAAACTTTTCTTCGAAGTATGCCTTCAGATCTGCGATAGCAACACGCTCCTGCTTCATGGTATCACGATCACGAACAGTTACGCAGCCGTCAGTCTCAGAATCAAAGTCATATGTGATGCAGAACGGTGTTCCGATCTCATCCTGTCTTCTGTAACGCTTTCCGATTGCACCGCGGTCATCAAACTCACAGTTGTACTTTTTGATCAGCTGCTCATATACCTTCATAGCACCATCATTGAGCTTCTTAGAAAGCGGAAGCACACCGATCTTTACTGGTGCCAGTGCCGGATGGAAGTGAAGAACAGTACGAACATCACCGCCCTCTAACTCTTCCTCATCATATGCTGCACAAAGGAATGCCAGTGTTACACGGTCAGCTCCAAGAGATGGCTCGATAACATACGGAATGTAACGCTCCTTCTTCTCATCATCAAAGTAGCTCATATCCTCACCAGATGTGTTCTGATGCTGAGTTAAATCATAATCGGTACGGTCTGCGATACCCCAAAGCTCGCCCCATCCAAATGGGAATAAGAACTCGATATCAGTTGTTCCCTTAGAATAGAAGCACAGCTCCTCAGGAGAATGATCTCTTGCACGCATCTCGTCTTCCTTGATGCCAAGGCTCTTTAACCAGTCGATGCAGTACTGACGCCAATACTGGAACCACTCAAGATCAGTGCCTGGCTCACAGAAGAACTCTAACTCCATCTGCTCGAACTCTCTTGTACGGAATGTAAAGTTTCCTGGTGTAATCTCGTTACGGAAGGACTTTCCGATCTGGCCAATACCAAATGGAAGCTTCTTACGTGATGTTCTCTGTACATTTTTGAAGTTTACGAAGATACCCTGTGCAGTCTCTGGACGAAGATATACGGTATTCTTTGCATCCTCAGTAACACCCTGGAATGTCTTAAACATCAAATTGAACTGACGAATATCAGTGAAATCATGCTTTCCGCATGTCGGACAGCAAATATTCTTCTCATCGATGAAATCCTTCATCTCCTGTGTTGTCCAGCCGTCGATTGGCTTTTCTGGCTCCTGTCCCTGCTCAGCATAGTAATCCTCAATCAGCTTATCAGCACGGAAACGCTCGTGGCAGCACTTACAGTCCATTAACGGATCAGAGAAGCCGCCCAGATGACCTGAAGCTACCCATGTCTGTGGGTTCATCAGGATTGCACAGTCTACACCTACATTATAAGGATTGCCAGTAACAAACTTCTGCCACCATGCCTTTTTTACATTATTCTTAAGTTCAACACCGAGATTACCATAATCCCATGTATTTGCCAGACCGCCGTAAATCTCAGAGCCTGGATATACAAAGCCTCTGGACTTTGCAAGAGCTACAATTTTCTCCAATGTCTTTTCCATAATCGTTCTTCCTCCAAAAATGTTTTATAAAGTTACTGCTTGCAAAACGAAAGATCGCGCTTTGCTCACTGTGACTACTTGAAAATGATATACCCACCGTCATTGCCAGTGATCTGGGCACAGTTTGATGCCAGAACTGTAACATTCGGTGAAACATATGCAATATCATGCTCACCAAATACAGTTACAGGGTAATCTGCATACACAAGACAATAATCTGTCTTTTTCATCAGATCTTCACTGCTGATATGCTTTTGACCATCGCTTGTGACAAAATCGCCGCTAAGTGCCATGGTACTGCTGCCAAGCTGTGATGTGTAAAGCTTGCTTCCGCCGGCATTTTGAATCTCAGAAGAATTAAAACCCGTATAAGTATCACCATTTGCATACGTAAAAATGACACTTGCCTTTTTGTCCTTCACAACTGCCTTTTCATAGCACACTGGAAGAAGAATGCTTTCTTTTTCTTCCTTTGTCATCTGGTCATAGCTATAATAGGAGCAGCCGTACACATTTTTGTTGAAAGACAGCGCCTCCTGCTGTGCCACGCCTGCCAGCTCGTCGATACTGTAATAATCCTTATCAAAGTCAGAAATCATGGCAGCACGGATTGTCGCATTGTCTTCCACGTAAATGCTGTTTTCGGCTTCTGTGAAGTCATATGACTTCGTAAGCAATCCACAGCCTTCTAAACTGACCGCCGCCACAAGCCCTACCATCAGACTGGCTATTTTTATCCGTATCATCCTGTTTCTCATCCTTTTCTTTCCTCTCATTACTGCCTCTTTTCGGCAGAGACTTATCTTTTATACATTCTATGGTATCTTGGCGAATATTTCAAGTATAAAATCTTCCTATTTCTTTAACATTTCTTTACAAATGTGTCAGCAATCTGCTCTAATCACATAAAAAGCAGGCAAAATGGCTTACAAAGCGCCCATAAAGTGCACCATCTCCTCAAGAACCTGCAATGATTTAAACTCTCTTGAAAAGTATCGTCTGCGCCATTTCACTGTCAGATCATAAAGTGTACGCTTAACTGGCTCTTCAAGACAGAAGGTGTAAAGTCTGCCGATTGGAGCCGTCAGAATATACTGAAGCGTATACATAGCTGATTCATCCAGATAAAGACGTGCCGATGTATGTGCTTCATTTTTTCTTTTTACGCATTCTTCACAGACACAATTTCCCCGCTCGACAGACAGCCAGCCTTTTGTGAGTTTACTTTTACATACACTGCACTCAAATACCTGCGGATAAACGCCCATCACCGAAAACAAGCGAATCTCATAGACAAGACGCACAAGCTCATCTGGAATCGCCTGATTTTCCAATGCCTTTAATGAGAAATAAAGAAGATTCAGCAATTCTCTTCCATCATCATTTTCCTCTGAGGCAAAACCTGCTGCCTCAAGGAAATAGCAGCCATATGCCATCTTAGTCACATCAGAGCTGACTTCCTCAAAATACTCCTTTATTGAAGCAGCCTGTACTGTGTACGAATCTCGTCCGGCATGCAGTGTAAAAATCCCCATGGAAAACGGACGTGCCGCAGCTAACAGCGAACTGTTTGGCCGTCTTGCCCCACGCACAAATGCGCTGATTCGCCCAAGATCTGTTGTCAAAAGCACAATCCGCCTGTCATATTCACCGATTGGCATGGCAGACAAAACCATTCCGTTCACTGTTACGGTATCCATTTGTTTTCCTTTC
>CAKQXY010000060.1 GCA_934292725.1 uncultured Lachnospiraceae bacterium | reverse complement strand
CCAATTTAGCATTCCTTTTTCAACATAGTACCAGCTTCCATAATACAATACTAGTCCGGTAAATGTCCAATCAACCATTCCATTTTTGACGTAATACCAGTCTCCATACAATACCAATCCGGTATAATTCCAATTTAGCACTCCTTTTTCAACATAGTACCAACTTCCATAATACAATACCAGTCCGGTAAATGTCCAATCAACCATTCCATTTTTGACGTAATACCAAACATTCTCATATAAGACAAGACCAGTATAGTTTTCCTGAACAATCCCCGCTAATACATAATATTTCATTCCCTGATATGATGCTAAACCTGTATAGCTTGTATTGATCTTACCATTATCATAATAATATTTTTTTCCATCAGACGCAACTGCAATTCCATTTAGGATTTGTATATCACCTCTTCTGCCTTCATTTAATCCAAAGTTTAAATAATGATCAACATACAATCTATTATCATCACCAAACGCCTTCTGTAGATCCGGATAGTTGTCCTTGTAGATTGTTACATCAAAATCTACGCTGGCACGTCTTCCCTCTTTGATTCCGTTCTCTACAAAATGCTTTAGAGCAGCTGCAGAATCAGACCCAAATGCCGCCTTCAAATCTGGATATTGATTCAAATAATAAGTTGCATTAAATACAGGTGTATAATCTACTCCATTATATATAGCAGATGAATCCGTTTTATGATTTTCATCATCAGAAAAATAGCCCTTTGATCCATCCCATCCAGCAGCTTTTCCAACTGTCAGATAATGTTCATAATAAGCATCTAAATCATCTCCATATCGTTTTTCAAGTGATGCATATCGTTTCCGATAAGAATTCACATAAAAGTCATTAAAAAAACCTTCTTCAATCTGTATTCCTCGACCAACAATCAAGCGATACTGCGCCGTTGTTCCATCCTCTGCTGTCACGGAAATTGCACTTACTTCGACCTTATGCGACATTTTTCCGATATTGGAAAATTCTAATGTTGCAGATGAAGAAGCCGTCTTCACTGCTACATTTACATAAGCTGTCTTCTCTCCTACTGAGTAATAAAAATCCCTTTGATTTCTATCAAATTTTGTAATAACTTCTTGGCCATTTACCGACAAAGATTTCAAACAATTATTTTGATTTTTTCGTTCCTGTGGTTTGGGTGAAGATACCGGACGCTCCTCATAAACAGGAATCAAAAATACAAAACTATTTCCTAATTGACCACTATTGGTATAGGATCTTCTTACTTGATTTCCCTCTGAATACGGTGCCATGATATTGGTCATGTATTGATGCCAATATTTACCGTTATACTGACCGTCATAGTCAAATTTTTGGGCATATAGAGTATTCTGATTTTTGAGAATATACAGATTGGCAAACTTCAATGAACCGCCAATCAATGCCTTTGTTGGGGTATCCCAAGATCCACTTGATACTGTACCATCTGGAAGCATCATTGTCGAACCCGTCTTTGCCTCTTTTAATCCATTCTGCACGATTTGATCTCTACTTGAACCAGTTGCCTGTATATTGAAATAATTGTACAATCCTTCATATCCAGCATATTTTCCTGAAATTAAATCTGATGTTCCAGCTCCCTGCTCCTGTCTGACACGGCTTGCAAGTGCTACCGGATTAATATCGTATTTTTCACCAATCCAGCAAAACAGCCATGCATATGTATACTCTTCTCCAGGAACATTAGTATTTGCCATAAATGTATTGGCAAGCGCTGCTTCCACAACATCCTCTTCCTGATATTTTTCATATGTAAGAGATTCAAACATAAAAATATCATTCTCATTCAGGAAATTTCGCGGATCCATATAGTAGCGCACAGTCTCTTCTGACGCACCAGCCCAACCCGGCTCCCATGCTTTCCAAGTATTGGTTTGCCAATTGTAATCTCTGTCTAACATAGATCGGAAACATTCATTATAATAAGTGCTTACAAGCGCTCTCGATGCTACCGCCATCTGCTGTCCAACTGCATAATCAAAGGTATCGCCAACATAAACTGGCTTAAATATCCAATTAGGATGTGCCTGATGAAGTGCATTCAAGGCACTTTGGTAATCTGCTGGAAAGGCCTGTGTCTCATCTGCTGCCATAAGATTGGCATCGTAGCTTACAGAAAGTAATTCAAATTGAATATATCCTTCATAACAGTATTCATTAATATCAAAAATAACATGCGCCCATCGCGGTTCTTCATCCACACAAACTACAGATGTTATGTAAACACAAGAACCTGCTGGAAGTGTCACTAGCTCTAATGAATCTTTTTTCCATCCAGAATACACTTTTGAATCTGTATTTAAGCTTGCATTAGCATAGAAGCTTTCTTCAACTCCTTCTAACTCTGCTTCTTCGGTTGTTTCCTCTTCTGTAGATTCCTCTTCTGTAGACTCTTCCTCTGTAAATTCTTCTGTAGAATACTCTGTTTCATTTTCCTGCGTTTCTTCTACACTGTCAGCTTCTGACGAGGTCTGCATTGTCTCCTGCGTCTGAGGCTCACTTTGAATTTCAGTTTGTGTTGGCTGCTCTGTCTGAACTTCACTTGTTTCTGCCTGTGATGTGGATGAGGATTCTTCCGATGGAATCACTTCACTTTCCTGCGCAGATGTTTCTGTCTGAGTTTCCTGCGACTGAGTCTTGGCAGTTTCGGATTCTGTTTCAGACGTCAGCTCTTCAGACTGCATTTGCGTTTCTTGCGTCTGCTCTTGCAGCTTCGTTTCAAATGCACTTTGACTGGATGTTTCCTGTGCTGCTGTCGGAATAACAGACCCTAACAGCATTCCAATAGAAAGCAGTCCTGCAATACCTTTTTTCAGCAATACTTGTTTTCTCAATCGCCTTACCTCCATTTCGGCTCACACAGAAACGACACTGCAGCAAACGCTGCAGCGCCTTTACATGTGATTACTTTAATGCTTCCTTATAGAACTCCTTGAACTCGCTGTAGCCTTCTGCTGTCAGCTGTTCCTTCTGGAACTTCTTATTCTTATTCATCCATGCAACAAGAATCTGCTGTCCTGCTGCACGTCCTGCCATTGCTTCCTGAAGAACAGTGCCAAGCACCTTGCTATCTACACCCTTTTCTACCAAATATGCAATCTTTTCCTTGCTGCCTGGAACAGTAAAGCCCTCATCTAAGAGAATTGTTACAATACGCTCAAATCCGATGGAGAAGCCACATGCCGGAGTTTCCATTCCTGTGAACTTGCCAACCATCTTATCATAACGTCCGCCTCCAGCAATTGAACCTGGGAAACCCTCTACTCCGATCTCGAAAATAGTTCCAGTATAGTAAGACATACCACGAACTAATGTTGGATCAAACTGCAGCTTAAAGCTTGCCTGAGTTGTTGCCGTAACTGCCTCACAAATCTGCTTTAAGTTCTCTGCTGCGCCGCCCTCTAAGCAATCACCAAGTGTCTCTGCCAGATACGCAATGCCATCCTCAGCCTCGTTCAATCCCTTGAACAGACCCATATAGCGATCAATTGCTTCCTTTGCAAAGCCGTTGGCCTCTAACTCTGCTGCTACACCATCAAGACCGATCTTATCCATCTTATCCAAAATGATAAAGACTTCATCATACTGTGCTTCATCAAAGCCGCTGTACTTTGCCATGCCCTTCAAGATACGGCGGTCATTGATATGTACGATAAATCCCTTAAAGCCAACCTTTCCAAGAAGTGTAGTTGTTGCCAAAATCAGCTCGATCTCTGCAAGATTTGTCGGATCGCCAAGAATATCAATATCACACTGATAGAACTGTCTGAAACGACCCTTCTGCGGACGGTCAGCTCTCCATACCGGTCCGATCTGCAATGCCTTAAACGGCTTTGGCAGATTTGCTGCATTATTGGAATAATATCTTGACAGCGGAACAGTCAGATCATAGCGAAGACCACTGTCTACCAAGTCTGCTTCTGTCTGTGCTGTTTCTAAGTTTAACTTCTCACCACGCTTTAAGATCTTAAAGATAAGCTTCTCATTCTCACCACCCTGCTTATTGCTTAAGTTTGCAATATTTTCAACACAAGGTGTTTCAATCGGTGTGAAACCAAATCCCTTATACGTTTCCTTAATCAGCCCAATCACATAATCACGGATCTGCATTTCTGCCGGCTGAATATCCTTCATACCTGTAACAGGCTTCTTTACTAATGCCATAAAACACTCCTCTTTCCACTATCAGGGCTTTCCCTGTATGATACACTACGTTCAACATTATACGTTTTTGCAATAGGCTGTGTCAACTGTTTTTTACTTTTCCCATGCCGCGAGAATAAATTACAGCCATCTTTCCAAAACATCATTCAGCTTATTCATATCCAGCGGTTTCGCGATATGTCCATTCATGCCTGTATTTTTTGCTAGCTGTACATCTTCTGCAAAAGCATTTGCTGTCATGGCAACAATCGGTAGTTTTCCCTGTTCACCCGGAAGGCTTCTGATTGCTGCTGTTGCCTCATAACCATTCATGACAGGCATTTGGATATCCATAAAAATAAGATCATACAAGCCCTTAGGAGAGGCTTCCACTTTTTCAACTGCGATTTTTCCATTTTCTGCCGTTTCCACTTCTGCCCCTGTCATCTGCAAAATTTCAACAGCAATTTCTCTGTTTAACTCATTATCCTCGACCAGCAGAATCCTTTTCCCTGTATAATCTGCTTCTGCCAGTTCCTCCAGATAATTTCTTGCTGTTTTTTCTGTTTTACCAGAAGTAAACTGCCGCAGTGTAGCCGTCAGACGGGAACGAAACAGCGGTTTTGCAATAAAAGCATCTACGCCTGCAGCCTTTGCTTCTTCTTCGATCTCGCTAAATTCATAAGATGTCAGTACAATGATGGTGATCTCTTTACCTATCCGTTTTCTGATCTGTCTGGCAGTTTCTATGCCATCCATATCCGGCATCTTCCAGTCTAAAATAACAGCAAAATAATCATTTTTCAACTCATGACGTGCATAGCAGCGCTCAACGGCTTCCCTGCCAGAGAGAACCCATTCACCTGTAATACCGATTTCCTTCAGTGTGGCAACTGTACTTTCACAGCACGTCTTATCATCATCCACAACAAGAACAGGCAGATTCATCAGATCTCTGTCCTGTTCTTTTTCTTTTTCCTGAAGCTCCAGATAAATTGTTACTGTAATTTTAGTTCCCTTGTGTAAGGTACTATCCACTTTAATAGTGCCATTCATCAGGTTCACAATATTTCTGCTGATTGCCATTCCCAGACCAGTTCCCTGAACCTTGGTTGTCCGGTGGTCATCTGCGCGGCTGAAAGGATCAAACATGATTTTCTGGAATTCCGGTGACATACCTATCCCATTATCCTCAATCGAAAATTCATAGCATCCAAGTTCCGAAAATCCATTTGGCTTTTCCTCTATAGAAAAGGTAATATTTCCACCATCTGGTGTATACTTGATCGCATTGCTCATCAGATTCACAAATACCTGCTGAATCCTCAAGCTGTCACCACAGACATCCTCATGTTCAATATGATTGATGTGTATATCAAAATTATGTTTATGTTCATCAAGCACCGGTTTCGTAAGTGTAATAAGATTATCTACCAGCTCTGACAGATTGAAATCTTCCTGTGCCAGTGTCATTTTTCCACTTTCAATACGTGCCATATCCAATACTTCATTGATCAGCCCCAGCAGATGGCGGCTTGATTCTGTGATCTTGCCGAGGCATTCAATGACTCTGTCCTTGCTCTCAATATTTGCTCCTGCGATTGCCGTCAGACCCACAATCGCATTCATTGGTGTCCGGATATCATGGGACATATTGGAAAGGAATTCTGTTTTCGCACGATTTGCATTTTCTGCGGACCGGTAAGCCTCTTTCAGTGCCTGACGGGATTCAATCTCTGCTTTCTTCTCCTGTGTCACATCCATGGATGCCAGCAATACCTTTTCCAGCTTTCCATTCTTCCATTCCAAGGGAATATAAGAAGCGATTTTATAAGTCTTTTCATCCAGGCTGCAATACTCAAACTTATAAATATCATTTTCACTTTTCAGTTTTTTCCTGATATTATCCGATGCAATCAGGATATCCAGGGCTTCCAATGGTTCCAGTGTCTTATACTTTTCAAGAACCTGCATCTGAAAATCATGATAAAATCCCAGAGGTTTATATATCATCTGTCCATTCAGATTGTAGAATTCATATCTGTCATTTTCCAGATCACAGACAACAAAGCGGTCAACCAGACGCACAATGCTCTGAATCAGCTGCTCCATGGAAGCATTATCCGCTGCCATCTGCAGATGCCGTGCGCTCTCTACCTTTGCCTCTGTGATATCACGCAGAAAGATCATGGCATATTCTGAATCCTCTATCTCGCCACGTATGACCACATTGCGGACCCATCGTTCTTCTCCATTCAGAGTGATACGGCACTCCAAAGCCAATTCGGTTTCCAGACCCTTCAGCCTTTCTGCAATATAATCACGGTCATAAAAAGCGGATACCGCCTTCTTATCTGTTTCCACAACATAGGAATCCACAAAATGCCGTATCAGTTCATCCCACGTATGACTCTGTTCAAAGACTGTCATCAGGGACGGTTCAACCTTAAAGATATCAAAAGTATTCTCTTCCAGATTCACATAATACTCGCACAAATCTGCTTTCGTAAAGGCTCTGTGGAAGGCAGCAGACTTTTGTGCCTGCATGGCCTCTTTTTTTTCAGCATCAATGTTAATAAAAATCCCGGCAATCCTGCTTGCAGAACCATCCAACCGGCGTATCACTTCTGCTGATGCCCGAAACCACTGGTACTGATTATTCTTCATTCTCAGACGATACTCTACTTGGTATTTTATCTGGTTCGTCTTATCCGCAATTGCCGCCTGAAGCTGTGCCATTACTCTTTCTTTATCCTGTGGATGCAGAAGATCTGACCAAGATTCCAGTTTATTTGGAAAGTCCAGAGTATCATGATAGCCCAGCATTTTTCTAAACTCATGGCTCCAGTTTGCATTCACAATCTTACTGTTTTCATCGCAGTCAAAATACCAGAAGCCGGAACAGATAGCCTCATTGATCAGTGACAGATTTACATGATCCCAGTTAACCTGTACGGACATAACCCAGATCTGTCTGCCAGCTTCATCTGTCGCATCCTCCTTATAAAGCCGTACATTATTCACTGTACCGTCCGCTGTAAGTATCTGTGCTTCACCTGCTCCGTGAAGCTGCAAAAAGCGTTTCTGATCTAGTATATCTTCCTCGTCATAAAAGAAGTTTTTCAATGAGCCTTTTGTCTGCTTCATGAAGGAATCGAATGTATATCCTGTGCTATGCAGCAACAGATTATTCACAGACAAAATAGACAGGTTTTGATCATAATAACCTGTCATTATGCCTACCCCGCCATTATTTTCCAGTGTTTTCTGTACTGCCTGTGACATAGCCTGTGTCTTTCCCGGTACAGTCTCAGCCAGAGAATATATTTTGTCTTCGTAATTTCCCATTTATAAAAATCCTCACTCTGTTTTATGCATTCTTCATCCTGCTTTTTTCTGTATGCCGATACATAGAACTTGTCCCTGCCAGTTCTCTTATATATTTTGGCATACAAAAAGGACACTTGCCAAAATTCTGCCAGTGTCCCTACTACATTCTTTAAAATCATACATCCATATAGTAATAGAAGTTATCGGAATTTCTTCCGTTCTCACATCTTTTCCATACATGATATGGAAACAATGGCAACCGGCTGACATGGTCAAACTTTCTGACTTTAGCCCCTTTTGGCTTTGCGTCCCTGCTTTTCAGTAGGTTTGCTTTTATTTTTTCGAAAATAAAATACCATGAAGTTGTTTACATGTCAATACTGTTAAATAAAAAATCTGTATGTTTTTATCGAATTGAACTTTATTCTGTCTCTACGTTTTCCGTTGGAATCTTTTCTAATGTGAGAATAAGCTGTCCAGTTCCGTCTGGGTATTCACGAACTTCTGCACAATTCATTTCTGAAAACGCTTTGTCCTGATACGAAACTTCCTGTATAGTTTCAAAATACCAAGCGGTATAATCTGGTGTCTCCACCGATTGACCTTCTCCATACCAACCTTCGTTTTGAATTTCAGTTACAACGTCTGTTTCGCCTAATTCATACTTTCCTTCTAAGCACCATAGACCATCTTCTGAGAAATGAAGCGTTACTTCCATATCATTTTCATAAATATTATAAAGATCCTGCAATGTCAATGTACTTATATTCATTCCACTTAACTGCGGTGCCTCCATTCCCCACAGCAGACCCTTAATTGGAAATGCGCCTTTTCCAAGTTCTCCGTTGTTCTCACCAATCTGAACATAAGAAAGTTCTTCCTGAGAACCATATTGATATCCTGTATACTCACTATAACAATCTGAAGTAATCTCATGTGTAACTTCTGATATATGCAATACATGCATTGTCTCAAACATCATATCTCTCGACTCGTTTTCCGAATCAAACTTATAAGTTAATGTATTCCATTCGGATCCAAGTACAACGGTTTCATTCTCATCCTTTGCCAATACACTATTTACGGTAAAAGCAACCGTTGCTTTTTCTACCTTAAATCCACAGCTTTCCATCCACTGGCTAAGTGCTGCTATTCGCTGCTGCTGTTCCTCTTTCATCCAACCATCCACTACTGTATTTCCGTAAAAATTTTCCGCTCTGTTCTGGAAATACTGATTTAAAACTTCCTCATCCTCTGCATCTAACTGAAGCTGAGCTTTTATCTGTGTGCTATTTTCAGACGTATTAGAAGCGAATGCACTCATCTGAACAGCTAGCATACTGATAATCATGACTAATAATCCAAATAAACCTCTTTCTGAAATTTTTCTCATAGGCGCTCCTTTCCGGTCGTTAAAACCATGATATGTTCATTTCACCATCACTTTTCTTGATTTTATTATAATATAGTCAATATATTTTGTCAATGGTTTTATATTGTCCGTACATTTTTTTGTAAATCGTCTTATTTTTCTAACAACTTTGTCGTTTTCTATTTTGTTTGTTGCACCTAACGCTGTACTATTATTACTGACTTCATTTCCAGTCCGCAAAAAGCCTCTTTTTACGCTTGATCATCTCGTCTGTTTTTTCCAGGTAAGTCTTGATATCCTTGACATTTTCGCATCGTTCGATCCTGCCATTTGGATATACCGCCTTTGTGATGGCTCCTGCACCAAGTGCTACGATGGTCTGCATTTCTTCCATCGCCATTTGAATATTGACCTATCACATATTATGCAGTATTATCAATCTTTCTGCCCAATCAACTTCAAAAAAATCTTGTTCCGTATAAAGATCCACTATATCACAAAGATACGGTTCAATATTTTACAAAAAGCTTACTTTATTTGTTTTTATTGCAAATACATCATACCTTTTACCGGCATTTCCTCTAAATCTATAAGGTATGCATCTTTTGCCTGCATCTCTTGTGCTGTTATTACCACTGCATTCTTTTTCCCATCATATGCTACTCTCTCTATTTGTTCAAACGGTGTATCAAACTCATACAACATATTTGTTTTTGCTTCCCATTTCCAGATTTTTCCACTTGAACTGCCAAATAATATCGCATCTGTAGCATTTTCGCTGATGCTAATATCCACAAGATCATCCCAATCCCACTCAACTACTATTTGAGCTTGATCTCCAGATAAATCCAACATCAAACTGCTGCCACTTGTCATTTGGCAAAATGCACACTTTCCCAAAACTTCAAACGTCATTATATTCTTTTCCTGCAACAGTTCTGCCATATGATCATCAAAATAAAGTTCTCTTATATAAGTTCCATCTACATCATACACCTCAATTTTACATTCTTGTTCATTCACATTATCATCAAATTCTCTTACTACAATATAAAGTTGTCCATTTTCAGCGCAAAACTGCTCAATCCATTCCCCTTTTTTCTTTTTTTGATCATATTTCTTTTCAACAACTGTCTTTGATTGTGCTCCTTCTATTTTTGAAAAAGGTATCAATTGAATTGACGCACTTCCCTGATTCTCATCAAAATTTCCCTTCATAAAAGCAAGATACTGATCAATGGTATCTTGAAAAATCAACTGCTGATACACGCTTTCTTTACGTACCATTTTAACTGATCCTTCGTCATAATCAATACAATACAGATTTTCTATTATATTATATGGATCACTTCCACTTTCTTCCGTATACACTTGATACCATATATAAGCCATACTTTGATTAAACGTATAATCTGATGATGTTAAATACCAATCATCAATTTTCCCCAAAACTGTTGTTGTTTTATCTTCTATATTATATTTATAGTAACACATATCACTAAGTTGACTATCCACCGAACTTTGATCTTGATCATATAAGATAAAATTTTCTCGCATTGTCAAAAAATCAAATGGTTTTATATCCAATTCTTCTTTTATCCACTCATATTTTCCAAGTTCTTCTTCCTGTGCATACACAACTATACTGTTATTCAATGCCAGCCCTAAAAAAAAATTTATTATAAAATAATTTTTTCTCATATTGTACCACCTTTCCTTGAAAATTATAGTGCTCTCATACCAGTAACTATTTATTCAAGCCAATATACTTTAGTTACCTAATCATCTCATTCACCAACTTTCTCTTAATAAATAACGTTTTTATTTCTTTATCTTCAAATTATCATATCAGTTTATTTTTGTCAATTTAAGATTCTGCTTGGAAAGATTCCGATATTCAGAAAATTCAGGATATTGATACGGCAGAATCTTCATTACTTGGAGAAGTTCCAAATGCAAAGTGTTCCAATCCAACCTTAGATAAATTGTCAAAAAATTCTAAAAAAGAGAACACCGCCATTTCTGACAATGTCCTCTCTACTCACCCCTGATATTTTAAGCAACTGCCATTCCAAAAATCTTGATCTCACACATTCACACGGGTATACTCCTACCAATTCCGATTATAGAATATCAAGCTTTCAAGCTATTTACATCCATCATAAATTATTATCAAATACCTGCGACTATTACCAACTATTTACATAATAGTGTAAATCAATTGCTTAAAGAATTATCTGTAAAAGGCACTAAATAGAGTTTCTCTTTAGTATCAGTTTCTGACAGTGAACATTTTGCAATCATTAGCATATTATCATACGATAACACACATCGAATAACAAATTGTTCATTTTCCATAGAATAATTTTGAATTTCCAAAGCACCTGTTTGCTTATTTAGACGATAAATATCATTTGTGTTTCTCAAGTAGAACAATTCATAACCTGTTTTATTATTTGAATTAGGAATGTACTCCAAATTAGCTTCACATAAAAGCATTTCGATTTCTTTGTCGATATATTTACATATAATGGAAACGCCAGAATAATCTGTTATGCAAAAATAATTGTCAAAAGCATAAAACACTCCAATATTATCGGTTATCTCATAATCACGAAAAATAGAAGTTATGTCAATCGTCCCAACACAAATGAAGTCAAGATCATATTTATTTAAAAAATATTGCGTGTCAGAATTATTTTTAGCTCGTTCGAGGACATATAAATACTCGTTATCGCTGTCAATATAGATCATGTTACATTCTGCACTAGTTGAATATACCTTGCTTGAATCCATGCTAATTTGCTTAAAATCACCATCTTTAGTGATCGTTTCAAGAAAAGTATCTATAGAACCGTCTGAAAGAGCATTCCCCTGTAAAGCAATGACTTGATTATTCATTTCAACTACAGGAATTAATTTTTGTAAATATAGGTTCTCAGATATAGGTGTCATTTTCATTTCTGAGAAATCTACAGCATACAAAACATTTTTCATATCGTTATCACTATATGTGCTGATATAAAAATATAAAATGTCATCTATCATTACATTACTTCTGCCTTTTAAGGCAAAATCAGAAACATAACCAACGCTTTGATTTTCTCCCGTTTAAAAATTATAAATAAAGAATTCAACCGCAGTTCTTCCCATTTCCATATATAAAAGTTGACTTTCATATACATCTATATATGTTCGTAAATTTGATTTTTCCAATGAAGCTGTGTAGGCTTGCACCATACTCCCATCAGAAGACATTGCATTTGAAGTAATACACAAAGAAGAACACCCAGTAAAAAAGATCATGCAAACAAGCAATACTATTAAATTTTTTTCATTGTCCAGTCTCCATATTTTATATAAATGCTATGCATGGGGAGAAGAAGTGGCTCATCCTCCCCACATAGCATTTATGTTTCTAATACATCAAACCTATGTTTACACTGATTACATATATTACATGTTATTACATATTATCGCGTATTATAAGGCAACAATTTGATGTAAAAATGACGTAAAACCATCCTCATCTGTGTATTGCTGACTTCATTTCCAGTCCGCAAAAAGCCTCTTTTTACGTTCGATCATCTCGTCAGTTTTTTCCTTTCGCATCCATTCTACAACTTACCATTCCCATATTCCACAAATACACATCTTCCAGTGTTGGAACAGCAGCCTTTGGAGTCCCCCATCCAAACTGAATCTGTTGTTCCTTCATCTGCTCTAGTTCTGCAATTACGCGCACCAGAAGACCTTCCTTTGCGATATTCACATTACTGACAAGGAGTACCTGTTCCAACTCGCTCAACTGATCTGGTCGAATGATTACTTCCCAAACAAGTTCCTCCATCTGTTCCACCAATTTTTCCGGTGTCTCTTTTTCTAGCAGCTTCCCGCTGCGCAGAAGCAAGATTTCCTTTGCGATACACTCTACATCACTAACTACATGCGTTGCGATGAGCACAATCTTATTCTCAGAAATACTGCTGATATAATTACGAATACGAATGCGCTCTTTCGGATCGAGACCTGCTGTTGGCTCATCTAATATCAAAATCTGCGGCTCGTTCAATAATGCCTGCGCAAGCAACACACGCTGCTTCATACCACCAGAAAATCCACCCAACTTTCGATTTCTTGCCTCCGTCAGATTTACAACCTCAAGTAGTTCCTCAATCCGCTTTCTCGACTCCTTTGCCTTCAATCCTTTTAATGCTGCAAAATAGCGCAAAAACTCAAGTGCAGAAAAACGATCATACAGTCCCTGCTGTTGTGGCATGTAACCAAGCACGTCACGGTAAGAAACTCCCATTTTTGTCGCACTGGTGCCATTTACCAATATTTCACCCTCATCTGGCTCTAAATTTTGCGTAATCAGATTCATTAAGGTCGATTTTCCAGCACCATTTGGTCCAAGTAAGCCGTAAACACCCGGTTCAAACGCTGCGGAAAAATGATCAAGCGCTATTTTTCCTTTTTCATAGCTTTTTGTCAGATTTTTTAATTCTAGTTTAATCATTTCGCTCTCCTTTTTCTCTGATATGCGCGCCACGCTGCTGCTGTAAAAACGGATGCCACTGCTACTAGCAGGATTAGATATCCGATCTGTACCCCAAAACCTTGTCTCAGTGTTTGCGTTCCAAACAAAAATACCTTTGCAAACCAAAGTCCAAATATGTTCGACATTCCGGCACCGCTGGCTATCACTGGAAGAACAAACAGCACCGCTCCCACTAACACCGCATACAGCCGGTTCTTCATCCGCACAGAAATCGACAAAAAACTAACCGCTGCACAGACCACACCAATCATCTGCATCACAGACGTCCACACCAAATATCCACGCACGGACAGCTGTACATCTATTACTTGCGCCTGACGAATGCTTTGTAACGGAATCTCCCATAAAGAAAAGTCATACATCTTTGATGCAGAAAACAAATGAATCACGGTAAATCCACCTGACACGATACATGCAATCACGACGCCCAACACATATTTTGCCACAAACAGCGGACGCCGTCCATTTTTCGTACAGAGAAGCATATTTTGCATCTCATTTTTGCGCTCTCCCGGAAAAATACCACTCAGTAATACGATTACTATAAAAAGCAATACAGCGCCTCGATACTGATCCATATTGGCATTTTCAAACAGGTAGCGACCAATACTGTCATCTGTGAAAAACAGCTGATAATCATGTGCTTTGCTCCAGCTTACCAATGTATTTGCCTGCTCAATTGCACGCATCAGTCCTGCCTCATTTTGCAGCATACGATCAATCAATGCACTAATTGATGCGTACTGCTCATCCGAAACTTCCTTTTTCTTCCATTTTTCAGTTAATTCGACCTGACGCTGCCTTAACTTATCAAATTGCTCTTTTTCCTGCTGCAACGCTTCTATCAGTGTCTGATCTGCGATCCCCTCATGTTTTTTTGCATATTCATGATAGATTTTCTCTGTCTGCCCCACTGTCACTGGTGTTGTGCGCGTACTGTATAACAAAATGATCGCCGCTGTCATCATCATCCACACTATGCCATTTTTTAGCAGCTGTTTTCGCCATTCCTGACCGATTACACTAGATGGATACCAGAGCCGTTCCTTTGCGCTTTCAATCCATCTTTGAAGTCGTCCTGATGTAACTTTTCGCTTTCCCGGAATTCGTTTTCCCAAAAGAATACTGTCTGCTACACAGCCAATTGCCAGTACAAGCTGAAAGCAGGTATTCACTGTCAATGCATTCAATGGTTTTCCGAACAAATTTATATTCCAATAGCCTTCATATAATTGTGAACTCCAAAACCAGGCAACTGGATTTAAAAAATGAATCCACGAGTTTACTGCAATCTCCGGTACCTTCCAATAGCCCACAGCACACAGCACCGCGCAAATCCCGACTACCGCTAACGCTGTCATTGTCGAATAAATTGATAAGAATAAGCATAGCATGAATGCCGTTAAGACAAGCACTGCAATTAAATGCCTCAGATAATAGTCTAGCAAATATCCGCCCACTGTCAGCTGTCTTGCACTTTCATTTAACTCATTGACAGACTGCATCGGACGATTTAAATTTCCCATTCCATACAGCTTCCACGCGATTGCTATTTGACTTCCGTACACAATGATTCCAAGAAATAGAACCGCAGTCAGCGCTATTGCAAATTTGGCGGCAATTAGACAGCCATGTCCACGTCTACAGCTTCTAAGCAACCCAAACAAATCGTGTGTGCGATCCTGAGATACCAAAACGATACAAATACCGAGCGCCAATAAAATAAGAATTTCTGATGAGATTTGTTCCTCCATCAGCGCTTCCACGCCCCAGTTCATACCAATTTCAGGTTCTGTCCCCTGTAACTTTGCAAAATCTTCTGTCGTCTTTTTGCCCTGTGCTTCCGCATACGGACGTCCTTCATAAAATGAGCTGTCTTTCATCTGTTCATACTGTGTCTGAATGGATTCCAAATATGCCTGATACCCGCTGACATTTTGATATTGTCCAAGAAGTTCTGATATTACCTGTATTTTTGTCATAAGTGCCAGTGGATCTTCCTCATATCCAGCCTGTTGGTATTCCTCCAAGATATTTGGATTCTCCTCCACCAGTCCTTGAAGAAGCCCTTCGTCCACTTCCCCATTCAATGCAATCTGCACAAACTGAAAATTAGAAAGCGTATTTAACTGATCCGTCAGATATTCCTGTGCCTGCTCATTTGTCATATCCGCCGTTTCTTTCTGATACTCCGCAAAAAGAGGAACCGCAGCCACACGATCTTTCTTTTCTGTATACTGAGTATTAAGAAATAATCCAACATCTACAAAAATAAGCAATATCGCAATCCCAATCAGCCATCTCTGGCGCAGCAGCTTTTTCCATTCCGCTCCTATCATTTTTCTCCATCACCTCTCTGCCCTTGTAATTCATAATCCAGCATCCTCTGATCAGCGTTCAAATGAATTTCCATTCATTCCCTTTGTCAACTGAATCAGTTCGGCCTCATGCGTTGCAATTTTATCACGTTCGATCACACCTATTACTTCTTGTCCGACACCATCTTGTGCCTGTATCCAGTATACAAAAGCATATTTTTCATCTGCACTTATAATATCTATATCATCATGCGGATACAGGTCAATTTTCTGCACCAAATTCCCATCATAATCATAAATTTCAAACCAGTTCTCATCTTCATCATTACAATCTGGCCATGTATAACCATACAAATTATCCCATTTATACGCTTTTCTGGGAAACTCTCCTACAAATTGAGCTTCATCCTCCAGATCAAAACCTTTTTTCCATACTTTACGAATCTCTGCCTTTGAATCATAATAGGTTAAATAAATTTCATTCTGATAAATGTTCTGGATGCTTAATAAAACATCTTCCTTCTTATATTCATCAGGATTCGTTATCCATTCCTCTGATTGCGGCTGATACAAATATAAATTTGTTCGTGTAGGCAGTTTTTCAAAATCAATGTTGTCCTCATTCGTCCAGTCAATAGCCTCCTCACATCCGCTCTCACTTACATATAGCCACTCTCCGATTCCTTGCAATGTACTTATGTATCCACTATACAAATCACCTTGCCAAATCTGTTTTTTCTCTTTCCCATCTAATGACATCTGCCACACTGAAAACTGATAATTTCCATCTGTCCGTATATCTTCCATGGTATAATAAATCTTATCTTGAAATACTGTATAATTCACCACACTTGCATCTGGAATTTCACCCACAATCTCCTTACCAGAACCGTCATTCTGCACTCTCCAGATTGGCATCATCTTTTCCCCAGTCTTTGAATCTTCCCTTGGCCATGTAGAGAGCACATAGAATCCATCATCTACTTTGTACATCTTTTGAGATGCATCTCGAATCATAGCTGCACAATCCTCTGTTGTATGACTGCAATTAGGACGACTGCACAATGGTACAGCCTGTTTTGTAACATCACCATTCCAAAAATATATATGACCACTACACAAGAAATAATATCCATTATCAGCTGGAAGCACGTAGTTAAGACCTCCGTTTTCTGCATTAAAACTTTCTTGTCCAAATGAAGGCAACGCCATTATTCCAGTTATAAGCATAGTAATTATTGTACATTTTTTTCTCATAAACTAAGCCAAGAAGACTAGTAACTTTAATCAGAGAAATATTAGTTCTTATTTCATCTCTATAGTTATCACTTGTCTCTCGGTACCTCCCTTCTACGAATATTTTAATTTCTAATATTATTCAACATTTTTTGACTTCTTTTTTTCGAATAAAATTTATATATTTCTTCAACTAGTGTAGTAAAAGACAGCACGCATAATGCTTAATTTAATTGTATCAACAATAAAAGTTTTGTCAATAACTTTCTTTTTTTATGCCCATTAGATTTTTTATTAGCAATCTCGGAATCCGATAGAATGAAAAATCTCTGCTCTTTCTTTGAATTTTCTCTGGCAGATTCTCCCACCTGATCAAGTGTACTCTTTCCAGATTTCTTTCCCTGATGCTTTAATGCCTCACCTCAGCTATTGGTCTTACAATACCCGGAATCAGCATACCATGCTCTCGGATAATTACTTTTAAACATAATGCCGCTTTCTGTTTTGTTTGTTGCACCTAACGCTGTACTGTTCATACTGTACCTCCTTAACCTTTTTACAATTTTTGATAATAACAGAAATTAAAAAAGACGAA
This sequence comes from uncultured Lachnospiraceae bacterium, assembly GCA_934292725.1. Lineage (GTDB taxonomy): Bacteria > Bacillota > Clostridia > Lachnospirales > Lachnospiraceae > Anthropogastromicrobium. The sequence continues at coordinate 271 of CAKQXY010000060.1, read as the reverse complement.
CCCACTCATTGAATCAATGAATGAATTCGTCCTAACGTAGACTCCTTCTTTTTTAATTATAGCAGCATTACCATGTATTGTGATGTACTGTGATGTAAAATCTTGATGTACATTTGATGTAAATGATGTACAGACACCCTCTTTTTTCTGATCAATCAGACCTCTTTTCGTCCGCAAAAAGCCTCTTTTTACGCTCGATCATCTCGTCTGTTTTTTCCAGATAAGTCTTGATATCCTTGACATTTTCGCATCTTTCGATCCTGCCGTTTGG
>CAKQXY010000059.1 GCA_934292725.1 uncultured Lachnospiraceae bacterium | reverse complement strand
CTTGATGACGCAGATGTTGATGCTGGAACTGTTACATTTTCGCCCTTAAGCGCAAACTGTCCCTGTCTGTCATATACATAAATATGAGTAATATATGCTCCGCTCTCTCCCTTATGGGCACTGACGGGAACATAGAATGACGCAGTATTTCCGCTCACACTTGCCTGATGCCACACAATATCATCCTGACCATTTGCCTCGGTCCATGTCGGCATCATAACGCGGCTCACACCTGCATCTGCCGAAAATGTTACATTTACACGATAGCCTGACGAAGACTGTTCTGTTATGCTTGTTGATACAATTCTCACTGGCGCCGCATTTGTCACCACCGGAGCTGCTCCTACTAGTAGTGATGCTGCCAACAGTCCCGCTGCTGTTTTTCTCCTTTTCATAATTAACCTCGCCTTTCTAAAAATAATTACGTTGCATTTCCCTCAGCCACATTATACCGAATGAAGGCGACAATTGCAAGAGAAAGAAAGACTGCCCGAGGGCAGCCTTTCTTTCTCTGTTACAATTCACGAATAAGTCAATATTGTGGCAAATCCCGAAGGTGAATGGATTTCACGAGCCGGACACTTGGAGCAGGTCTTTCAAAGTAATGTGTAATAAGAAAGAACATAAAAGGAACCTGCGGAGTTTGGTCCGGCGACGAAACCATTGCACCGAAGGGTTTTCGTAACATATCCCCGTAAACCGTAACCTTAATTATTCATATATCTTTGTCGAATTGTTATTCAAAGTTTATGCTTCCTGCAATGCCTCCTCGTATTTCTCGAGGATAATCTTTTGCACATAATCTCTTGTTTCTGAGTTAATGGGATGTGCGATATCTCGGTATTCTCCTGTCGCCGATTTACGGCTTGGCATCGCAACAAATACTCCCTTTTCTCCTTCGATCACCTTGATATCGTGAACCACAAATTCATTGTCTAGTGTAATAGAGACGATTGCTCTCATCTTACCATCCAGTGCAACTTTGCGCACTCTCACATCTGTAATTTCCATCCCAGTATTGCCTTTCCGTCCTCTGCACGCCTTTGTGCAGCTAATTTTTATTCTTCTTTTATAAATTCTAAAAACATTCGGATTCGCTTTGCTTCATCCTCATGTTTTGGCGGGGATCAAGGTCACAAGCTTTATCATGCAAGCATGATTCGCCTGTGACTTTGATCCCCTGGTATTATCAAATGATGAAACGGTCTTTTTTCTCTACAACGATGCGAATATCACCTGGCTCTGCCTTATAGCATGCATTTGCCTCGATTGTTCCTCTGCTCTCTACGATGCAGTTTTCAATAACTGCATTGTCTCCGATATAAACATCGTTCATGATAATAGAATTTTTGATAACACAATTGTTTCCAATATATGCCTTCTTGAATACAACAGAGTTTTCAACTGTACCGTTTACAATACTTCCACATGCGATCAGGCTGTTTGAAATATTAGCACCCGGATTATATTTTGCCGGCGGCAGATCATCTACCTTTGTGAATACACTGTTGCCTTCCTTGAAGAAATAACTGCGGACATCTCTCTTTAAGAAATCCATATTTGTTCTGTAGTAAGCCTCAACTGAGGAGATGTTGTTCCAATATGTTTCCAGCTGATATGCATAGATTCTCTTGATATCCTTATAACGGATCAGAATATCCTTTACCAGATCATATCTGTCTTCCTCTGCTGCACGCTCAATCAACTCAATCAAAAGACGTCTTCTGATTACATAGATACCACATGAAACGTTTCTGGAAGTCTCAACCATTGGCTTTTCCTCGTAGCCGCGGATTCTTCCGTCATCATCTGCCTTCACCTGTCCGAAGCGGCTTAGATCCTCGCACTCTGGCATTTCCTTGCAGACAACGGTGATATCAGCACGCTTCTGAATGTGGTACTCCAGAACCTTATTATAATCCAGCTTATAAATTCCATCGCCGGAAGCCAGAACCACGTATGGTTCATGGCTTCTTTTGAGGAAATGCAGGTTCTGATACAGGGCATCGGCTGTACCCCGATACCAGTTACTATTTTCAGCGGTTATAGTAGGGGTGAATACATATAAACCGCCCTGCTTTCTTCCAAAATCCCACCACTTTGAAGAGTTTAAATGCTCATTCAAAGATACGGTGTTATACTGTGTTAAAACTGCTACTTTCTGAATACGGGAGTTTGACATGTTGCTCAGCGCGAAATCAATGCTGCGGTAGGTTCCTACCATTGGCATAGCAGCGATCGCACGGTTATATGACAGCTCCTTCATTCTCTTGTTGTTTCCACCGGCTAAAATTATACCAATCGCTTTCATTCTTTCTCGCCTCCCTTGATGATGTATCCGCCGCTTACAAGATTTCCATCTGGATAATCTTCAATAGCGGTCTTTCCGGCAATTGCTACGTTCTTTCCGATTGTAACGCCATCCGGAATTTCGGAGCCTTCTGCAACGGTTACAAGATCACAGCAGTAAACCTTCTTATTATACTGGCTGTCTGCATACTCACCGACACCAATCGTACAATTTTCGCCAACAACTACATCCTGTGCGATGATTGACTTGTAAATCTTTGTTCCCTTCTTGATTACAGCACCCTGCATCAAAATGGAATCATAAACTTCTGCACCTTCCTCAACAATAACTTCTGGTCCAATTACGCAGTTTCGTACTCTTCCGTAGATTTCAGAGCCATCACCTATGATACAGCGCTCAATCTGTGCCGTATCTGCAATATACTGCGGCGGCTGGTTATCAGATTTAGTATATATCTTCCAGAACTCTTCATACAGATTAAATACAGGAACGATATCAATCAGCTCCATGTTTGCTTCCCAATAAGAATGAAGTGTTCCAACATCCTTCCAGTATCCATTAAACTCGTAGCAGAATACTCTGTCACCGCGCTTATGGCAATATGGAATGACATGCATACCAAAGTCGCAGTTTGGAATATCTTTATTTGTGATCAATGCCTCACGAAGCACAGACCATGTAAATATGTAAATACCCATGGAAGCTAAATTGCTTCTTGGATGTGCAGGCTTCTCTTCGAAATCGGTGATACGGCCTGTATCATCTGTGATCAGCACACCAAAACGGCTTGCCTCCTCAATCGGAACAGGCATAGCAGCCATCGTAACGTCTGCATTGTTTGCCTTATGATAATCAAGCATCACCTGGTAATCCATCTTATAAATGTGATCACCGCCTAAAATCAATACATACTCTGGATTAAAGCTGTCAATATAGCGAATGTTCTGGTAAATTGCATTTGCAGTACCAGTATACCAATCACTATTCTCGTTTGCTTCATATGGAGATAGAATTGTCACTCCGCCATAATTACGGTCGAGATCCCACGGAATACCTATGCCGATATGTGTATTCAAACGAAGTGGCTGATACTGTGTTAACACACCTACTGTATCCACCCCTGAATTAATGCAGTTACTTAATGGGAAGTCAATAATGCTGTATTTCCCGCCGAAGGATACAGCTGGCTTCGCTACTTCTGAAGTCAAAACTCCAAGACGGCTTCCCTGTCCGCCCGCCAATAACATGGCGATCATTTCCTTTCTAACCACAAAATCACCCCTTTGTTCTTTAATTGTTGTGTTATCAGTTCACCAAGCGCCTGTCATCAAGTAAAATGAAACTGTCTAACAGTGAAGGCACATGAGTGCAGTCTTGTGAATAGGCGTTTGGGGAACTGTAATCTTTTAGTACTTGTCGTTATTATAGCACATCTCTTTCGAAAAGTGAACAATTTACAGAAAAATTTTTTATGCATTTTTATTTATTTGTTACAGTTCACGCGTCATGCTACAAATGCCCTTCGGTGCAATGGTTTCGTCGCCGGACCAAACTCCGCAGGCTCCTGTTATGTTCTTTTTTATTATACATTACCTTGAAAGACCTGCTTCAAGTGTCCGGCTCGTGAAATCCATTCACCTTCGGGCATGGCTGTAAATATTAAGGGGGAACGCCTGTTTATGAACAAAACAAAGCTGCTAATCGCGTCTTACGATCTTATAACATTTACGCTTTACTTTCCTTCAAAATCGAGTATACTTAAATCAAGCAGAATTTGTGTTAAGAAACAACTGTTTTTCAGTATTGACTTTGCTTATTTAACTTGATTATTCGGAGGAATTACCATGTACCATATTAATTTTGAAAATCCATGCCACATCTATTTTATTGGAATTGGCGGCATCAGCATGAGCGGACTTGCTGAGGTTTTAATGAAGGAGGGCTTTACCGTCAGCGGTTCTGATTCTAAGGAATCACCTCTGACTGACCATCTGTCCTCACTTGGCGCTGTTATCTTTTATGATCAGTCCATTTCTCACATTCCTCAGGGAACAGATGTCGTTGTCTACACAGCAGCGATTCATCCTGAACATCCAGAGATTGTTGATGCAGCAAAGCGCAATATCCCGCTGTTAACAAGAGCTGAGCTTCTTGGACAGCTGATGAGAAATTATAAAACAGCAATCAACATTGCAGGAACTCATGGAAAGACAACTACGACCTCTATGGTTACTGAAATTCTTTTGGCTGCTGATACTGATCCGACAATCTCTGTTGGCGGTATTCTTCCAACAATCGGAGGCAATATTCGCGTAGGCGGCTCAAATCTTTTTGTCACTGAGGCCTGCGAGTACACAAACAGCTTTTTATCATTCTATCCTACTATGGAAGTTATCCTTAATATTGAAGCAGACCATCTTGACTTCTTTAAGGACATTGACGATATCCGTCATTCTTTCCGCCTGTTTATGGAAAAACTTCCTAAGGATGGCGTACTTGTAATCAACGGCGATATTCATAATCTTTCTGAGCTAATCAAGGGACTTGACTGCGAGATTATCACTGTTGGACACGGAGAATCCTGCGATTACCGCGCTTCTAATATCTCATACAATGAATTTGCTCAGGCTTCCTTTGATGTCACAGATGCAAACAACACTACACTTGGTCATATTCAGTTAAGTGTTCCTGGAGAACATAATGTTTACAATGCACTTGCTGCCGTTGCTCTTTGCCAAAAGCTGAATCTTTCAATGGATGTCATTGCTGCCGGTCTTTTGAATTTCCATGGCACACAGAGACGTTTTGAAAAGAAGGGTGTCGTAAATGGAATTACTATTATTGACGATTACGCACATCATCCGCAGGAAATCACAGCGACACTTACTGCCGCAAAGAAGTATCCGCACAAAAAGATCTGGTGCATCTTCCAGCCGCACACCTATACAAGAACAAAGGCTTTGCTTACTGATTTTGCAAAGGCTCTGTCCCTAGCAGATGAGGTCGTTCTTGCTAAGATTTATCCGGCAAGAGAAACTGACAATCTTGGCATCAGCTCCGACAATATCCGCGTTTTGTTAGAGCAGGCCGGTACAAGTGCTCATTATTTTGAAACCTTTGAAGAAATTGAAAAATTTATTTTGCAGCATGCAGCTTCTGGCGATCTGGTAATCACTATGGGCGCCGGCGATGTTGTAAAAATCGGAGAAGATCTGATTTCCAAATAAGGTATTTGCAAAATCCCCAATTGCTTGCCCTGATCCTAAGGGAAATAATTGGGGATTTTTTATCGCTTTTCAAAAGAAATAACTTGTGCTATACTTTACAAAGATGATACTTGGATTTTGGAGGTTTTTTATGTCCTTTCTTTTACTGGAGAACCGGCTCAGCATCGATACCCTTGTTGTTCCCGGCTATTTTATAGACCGTTTTCTTCCTGCCGCCTCCGGTACGGATGTAAAGGTTTACCTATATTTGCTTCGCGCTGTCTCAACATCAGCCACTGGTTTAAGCAGCGCTTCAATTAGTGACAGACTTGATATTTCAGAGCGCGAGGTACTTCGTTCTCTTAGCTATTGGGAATCTGTTGGTCTGATGCGCCTTAGCTTTACATCGGGTCACGAATTGTCAGGAGTTGCATTTACAGATCCACCTATTCAGGCAGAGACAGAGGCTTCTGCACAGACTGCACCTACACAGACAGCTGCACCTGCTCCAAGCGTACAATCTGTGATTCCTACGCCCGCTCCTGCTTTAGTTTCTCCTGCAAATACAACCATTGCAAATGCTTCTGGCTCAATGGCTTCCACCCAAACTACTACACATTCTGCTGCAAATGCGACCCCTTCTATACAGTCACTTCATCTTTCCCAAGAGGAGCTAATTCTTCTTGAGAATGATCCAGAGTTTAACATGTATATGTCGGCATGGCAGCAGTATTTTTCGCGCCCACTTAATTATGCAGACACAGAATCATTTGGCTATTGGTATCTTCAGTTTAACCGCTCACCAGATGTCATTGATTATCTTGTTGATTACTGCGCTAATCACTGCAAGGGCAAGCTTAATATGAAGTTTATTGATTCTGTTGCCCAGTCATGGCATCAAAAGGGTCTTCATACGCTTGATGCTATTCGTCAGTACAACCTGCTTCATAATGATACTGTCTATGCTATCATGAAGGCATATGGCTTATACAATCAGACACCTGCTCCGGCTCAGCTTGAATATATCAATAAATGGATCAAGGATTACAGTTTTCCTACAGATGTCTATGTTTATGCCTGCAATATCACGATGAAAAAATGTCAGCGCCCGAATGTAAATTTTACAGAAAGCGTCTTAAAACGCTGGAAGGAAAAAAATGTGCATTCACTTGCTGACGCAGAGGCTGCCGAAAATCAGCGCGATCAAAAGGTAAAAAGCGATGCTGCAAAGCGCACCAGTTCAAGCCGTACTTCTTCTGTCGCAAAGGGTACACAGCAATTTCGTAATTTTACTGAGCGCAAAAATAATAATTATATGGAAAAGATTTTAAAACAATATAGTCAGGATTCAAATGAATGATTGTTACTGTTCACTTGGTATTTTATGAAAGCCCTTCGGTGCAATGGTTTCGTCGACGGACCAAACTATAAAATAATTATCACAGAAAGGATTGACTTTTTATGGCTCTGACCAATTCACAATATAATGAACTGATGCGCCGCTACAGCCGCATCCGTTTCCAACACCAGCATGAGATGGAAGAACGTCTGCGCCATATCTATGCGCAGTGTCCAAGACTTCTTGAGATTTCTAAGCTTCTTCCGACATCTAGTGCTGCTCTTGCAAAGGCTAAAATCACTGGCAATAAAGCGCAGGCTCTAAATGCGCAGATGCAAATTGATGCACTTAGACGCGAGCGCAGTGCTCTTCTTTCTTCTCTTCACTATACACTTGATGATCTTCAGCCAAAGTATAGTTGCCCGGACTGTAAGGATACTGGCTATCTTGATGGAAACCGTAAATGTCACTGTTTTGAACAGGCCGGCATCAGCTTACTCTATGAACAATCTGGCATTATGGATCGTTTGAAACGCGAAAATTTCGATACATTTGATATAAACCGCTATTCAGATGCACCAAATCCGCTTCTTGGCGGAATGAGTAATCGTGCCCATATGCAGCGTCTCAAACTTATTTATGAAAAATATGCTTATCAGTTCAAAGATGGAAACCCAAGTCTTTTAATCTTCGGAAATCCAGGCGTTGGCAAAACCTTTCTTTGTAACTGTATTGCAAAGGTTGTACTTGATAGGGGTTTTTCTGTCTTATATATGACGGCTCCGGAATTTTTCGAGTCAGCTATGCAGCGTTTTCATTCTAACAACGATGATTCCACAGAAAATGATTCATATGCACTCACATGCAGCCTGTTGATTATTGATGATCTTGGAACTGAAAATCTGACTCCTTTTGTGATCAGTCAGCTGTTTCATGTGATTAATTCGCGTGATTTGTCACGTAAAACAACTATCATCTCAACAAATCTAAGCCCGGAAGAGCTTCAAAGCACCTACACTGAGCGAATCTCCTCACGTCTTATGGGACAATATACGCCTATCCCTGTTTTTGGGGAAGATTTAAGAAACTCGTAGTCACATCTTTTTTATCTAAAAAATAACATGACCCCTGCTAATTCGCTTATGACTTTGATTCTTTGGGGTCATGTTGCACAAATTTTTCTCTCTTTTTACGTAAATTTCTTTTTTATCCATTTCGACGTAAGGCTTGAATCTTCGACATCTTCATGCTATGATTAGTTAAGGTTCGTACTTTTGGACGCAGGTAAGCTGCATATTATAATCATGGAGGTCATCATGCCAAACGAAAAGAATCTGAACACGATACCAGTGGGTACACTGGGTCTTATCCCACTTGAAAGCTGCGCAAGCCTTGGACAGAAGGTTAATCAATACCTGACTGAGTGGCGCGCTGAGAGAAGTCATGCACAGTCTACTGCACTTCACTTCTCTGAATACAGTAAGGACAGCTATATTGTCAAAGCAAAGAATCCGCGCTTTGGTTCCGGTGAAGCAAAGGGCGTTATTGAGGAATCAGTCCGCGGCTGCGATCTGTATCTTATGGTGGATGTTTGTAACTACAGCCAAACGTATTCTCTGTGCGGATATGTAAATCACATGTCTCCAGACGATCATTACCAGGATTTAAAGCGTATCATTGCTGCTGTTGAAGGCAAGGCACGCCGTATCAATGTAATCATGCCATTCCTGTATGAAAGCCGCCAGCACAAGCGTACTTCCCGCGAGTCTCTTGACTGCGCTATGGCTCTTCAGGAACTTACAAAAATGGGTGTATCCAACATCATTACTTTTGATGCTCATGATGCCCGTGTTCAGAACGCAATTCCACGTGATGGATTTGAGAGCGTTCCGTGTGTATACCAATTTATCAAAGCACTGCTTCGTGCAGAGCCAGATCTGCAGGTGGACAACGAACATCTGATGGTTATCAGCCCAGATGAGGGCGGCATGGGCCGTGCAATCCAGCTGACTAACTATCTTGGCGTTGATATGGGTATGTTCTACAAGCGCCGCGATTACACCCGCATTGTAGACGGAAAGAACCCTATCGTTGCTCACGAGTTTTTAGGTACCAACGTAGAAGGAAAGGATGTCATCATTATCGACGACATGATTTCTTCTGGTGACAGCATTCTTGATGTTGCACGCGAATTAAAGCGCCGTAAGGCACGCAAGGTTTACGCTGCTGCTACTTTTGGTCTGTTTACAAATGGTCTGGCAAAGTTTGATGCTGCTTATGAGCAGGGTATCATTGATCATATCCTGACCACTAACCTTGTTTACCAGAGACCAGAGCTGTTGTCTCGTCCGTACTATGTAAATGTTGATCTGAGCAAGTATATTGCACTTTTGATTGATAACTTAAATCACAATGTATCAATTCATGATCTGTTAAGTCCGACTGACAGAATCAACCGTATTCTTGAAAAGCATCGTGCTGCACAGGCACAAAAGGCTACTGAGAATAATATCTCTGAGGAAGCATAATATAAACAAAAAACCTTCAGATACGTTCTTTTATCGAGTGTATCTGAAGGTTTTATTTTTATATAGATTTACAAACAAGTCCGCATACTGTTCCGTCGGCTGCTGCTGTTGTCAGCTGGCGTACCGTCTTAGTGCGACAATCTCCTGCTGCGTAAACTCCCGGTGTCCTTGTTTTACAATTTTCACCGGCAATTACATATCCAGCCTCATCAAGATCTACGAGATCTCTAAATACTTCATTGTGAGGCTCCATTCCTATTGCAACAAATAATCCATCTATCAAAAGTGTTCTCTTTTCACCTGCAAGATTTGTAACTTCAAGTTCTGTCAGCTTCTTCTCACCAATAAGTGCAGTCACACGGCTTTCCATCACACACTCAATATTCTTTGCAGCCATTACCTGATCAATAAGGCTCTTCTCAGCGCGGAATGTATCTCTTCTGTGAATCAAATACACCTTGCTGCAGATGCCTGCCAGATACAGCGCATCCTGAAGTGCTGCACTTCCTCCTCCGACAACGGCCGCCGTTTTCTCTTTAAAAAACGGTCCGTCACATACAGCACAGTAAGAAACTCCTCTTCCAATCAGCTCCTGCTCTCGCTCAATTCCCAGATGACGATGTGCCGCACCCGACGCAATAATAAGATTTTTGCCCTCATATTTTTCGCCATCCTCAGTGCCAACTTCAAAGCCATTTTCTGTCTTCTGTGCTGAAATTACCTTTCCATAAGTAACCTCACCGCCCAGATTTGTCAGCTGTGCCATCAGTCCATCTGCAAACTCCATTCCGCTGATCTTTGCAATACCTGGATAATTTTCCACACATGGAGACAGCGTAATCTGTCCGCCCATTGCCTCACACTCCAGAATAAGCGGCTTAACGCCGGATCTGAGCGCATAAATTCCTGCTGTCAGACCCGCTGTTCCAGCCCCTACTATAATCATATCGTACATATATCTTATTTCCTCTTTTCTTAGTTTATAAATAATAAATATCCACAGTCCTAGTGAATAAATTTTGAGATAAAATCTCTTACAAGACGGCGCGTCTCATCAATTCCATCAGCATGGCCAAATTTTCGCTCTGGATGCCACTGAACACCTAAAATCTTCATCTGTTCAGACTGATATGCCTCTATGGTGTGATTATCTTCGTCTATTGCAAGCGGCTCAAAGCAGTCTGCAAGCGCATCCTCGAAAATGACATCCTTATGATAATTGTTGACATAGATGCTTCGATTTTCCTTTAGCAAACGCACCTTATGATCCTCACCGCGCTCTCTAGGACACGGCAGATCAGGATGATATGCCAATTTTCCGCCGAAAAGAACATTTACATACTGCATACCTCGGCATGTACCTATAATCGGTATTCCATGATTAACACAATAATGAATAAGCTTTTCTTCCATCTTATCACGATATGGCTGCACCTTTTCTTCATGTTTGCGGTCATACCACTGCGGTCCAAGTGCACCGCCTCCGACTACAATCAAAAGATCTATTTTTTCATCAAACAGACGCTCAAAGTTTTTAGTATGGTTGGCAACCGGACGCGGAATAAAGCCAATAGACTCATAAAATTCAACATATCCAGCCTCTAGTATATCAGTTGGATCTCCATAATCGTTAACACCTTCTCGCTGCGTGATAAGCGCATGAAGATTTGTATATTGAATACCTTCCTTGATCAGACCATTTCTGCAGTCCATCTCCAAATAGTCAAGCTGCGATACTGTATCGTAAATTTTCTCGCCGCAGCCGATTGCTGCCGGAATATTAAATTCTGCGCAGCGAATTGCCATATGAGAAGCTGCACCGCCATACTTTGTGATAAATCCTTTGATATTTTTTGTAAAAATCCATTCGTAACCTGGGTCAGCCTTTGGCACCACAACGATTTTTCCAGTGATATCAGCATCTGGCTCCTCATCAAGCAGCACCACCTCGCCCTCGACTGTCTTTGCCGTGATGAAATTAGGGCGTGCCTCATACACAGGAATCACATCTACACTTGCACCTGATAAAATAACTTCTGGAAGAAGAATTAATCGGCTGTCATGATTTACACGGCGTCGCTTTGTGATCAGCTTCATCCAGAGCTTCTTTAAATTCTCTGGATCACAGCCTGACTCATACAGCTTAAAGTCATCAACACACAGCCAAGACAGATCCATAGTGCGAATCTCTAAAATTGAGCCGAGCTTACGAATCAGCTCTAATACCATACTGAGTGATTTTGTAAATTCAAATTTAAAATACTCACGCTGTTCAATTGCACTGATCCAAAATTTTGCCATACGTTCTGCCGGTACATCAAGCTGCGTATCCTCCAGAGCCTGCGTCAAAATACTTATATCAAGCTCTTTTTGAATCTTCGTTTTATCTTTTTTAATACGCGACGGTGCCGGACGGAAATTCATCGCATCGTAGCGGTCTGAACGAATATCATATGTGCCGCTTCGAAGATGTCCATACTTAAAGTTGAACTCCTCGCGGCTTATAAGGCCTTCAGAAAAGCGCTCAAAATCATCATTAAATTCTGATGATACGGTAGAAATTCCCTGCATGAAGGTATCCACATTTTCACTTGTATAGTAGCCGGCATCTACAAGCGTGCGAAGAAATGATCTCGCGATAAAGGCAAGTCTTGCCTGGCGGGCAAATTGCGGAGTACCGTTTGTACGAATTTCTTTTAACAAAGTCAAAATACTGTCTACGATTCTGTCAATTGACACATCTTGGTACAGCAGCTTTTCAATTTCTTCACGGCAATTTTCAAGGCGCTTTAGTGCTTCAAGATCTTCTTTTAAAATCTTTTCCTGATTCATTACAGCATCAATCGTAAGCTTTTTTACCTCGCTCACAAGAAGTTTTCGCTCTTCCTCGGTAAAACCATAGCTAAGCAATCTCTTTGAATTTTCTTCTGTCATAAAATCATAGCTGCTGAAAATGATCTCAAACTCTATTTTATCGTGTGCTGAAAGATCTTCCTCAAGCCTTGTCTGATAATACTGAACAAGACGAAGCGCGAGCGGTTCCGGAATACTTGCCGGAATCAGCGAATAATAGGAATATGTCAGGTTAATATATGGCTTGTTTCCAACCTGATACATAAGATCCTCATTAAATGCACGATAACCTAATGTGCGGATTCCTTCATTCCATGCATGATGCGTTATGATCTCGCGGTACAATGAGTAGTCTAACGCTCTCGGGTTGCTTCCGATGATCTCAGATGGATTCCAAAAGGCCATATCGGAGAGTTTCATCGGCTTTCCTGTGATCGCATCAAGATGCTCCTCATACTCCCGGCGAATCTGACCCTTTCTTGCAAAGAAAGAATAATCATCAATATAACGTCCTTCTCGATAGCCTGCTGCAAGTGGACGAACCTGAAATAGAATCACCTGATTGTGGCTGTCGATGGCAAATTCAATATCAAGCGGAATATCCTCTATGATGCTCTCCACTTCTGACACAGCTGCAATCAAATTGCGCCAGCGCTCATCAAGCTGATACAAAGAAACATTTCTCGCAATCCAAAGCGTCTTGCCGCCGCGGCCGCTTGTTACACTGTCTGTTGACCCCAAATCATCGTAATTAACAAGATAATATGGACGCTTTCCTTTTAAGTCACGTGAAAAGACAACGCCGCTGACACACACATCCATCGCCTGACGCTGGATTAATACCTGCTCATTCGAGATACCCTTTATATCTTTTTCATATGACTGGATTACAGCCTCGATTGACTCTACGATCTGCGCGCGACTCGCTGAATCTACATCGAGAATACTTTTATAATGTCCTGCATTGGAGGACTTCATACAGTCTTCCTGCGTAGATGAACTTCGCACAACGATTCTGCAGCCGCCAAACTTTTCCATAATCTCTGTGCAGACTTGATTTTTGTTGCGCCAAAAATCTTCTACTCTAAGGATATACATTTCCTCAATGCTTGCCTTTTTAATCAGGTTTTTCATCGCATACAATGTATTTGCCTTTGTCGAAATAATCTTGTTGATTTGATTCGCCATATTGCGTGTCCTCCCTTGCCTGTACTGTCTTGTCTATTTTTTATCCAGATCTATATCACGAGTGTATCTGGTCTTTTTCTACCATACCAGTTTATCACATTTTGGACAATCATGCCACACAAAAAAGGAACCACCTTGCGGTGATTCCCTTTCTTATTGCTCATTCTTTATTTTACTTCCTGCTGCTTCTTTTCAACCAGTGCACGAATAGCCTCAAGATCTTCGGCTGTCAGCTCCTGACTGTCAAGATAAGCTCTGATGAACTCTACTGCAGAACCACTAAAACTGGTCTTCTGGTAGCGCTTCATCAACTCTTTCTGATAATCTTGTTCTGAGATTAATGGTTTATAAACATATGCATGACTTCTCTTTTCATATGTTACATAGCCTTTGTCACGCAGGTAGGACATAAATACGCTAATTGTTGTTCTAGCATACTCTTTACCATACTCTGTCTTCAGACGCTCTAACAAGTCTGCTACAGCTACATTGTCCCCAATTTCCCAGATACATTTCATGATCACCTGTTCTGTGTTTGTTAATTCTAACATCGCGATATCCCTTTCTGTACCTTAATTTAGACAACAGTATCTTCTGTTTTTACAGCTGTTTTTTTTGCTCCCAGAATAAATCCTGCCATGTGGGCAATACTTTTTTTTCTAAGGCAACGAGATTATATTACCGCATTTTCTGAATAATTACAATGAATAAAATTAGCATTTTATTAACTTTTTGTACTTTTTTGATCAAAAATATGATGGTGAATTTAACCTCTTTTGCAATTCTCGTCAAATTCATTTATTTTGTGACAAAATCTGTGCTTAATCCTGTGCCACAATCTGTGGACGATTTAAGATTTCCATAAATTCCTCACCTGTAATTGTCTCATGCTCATAAAGGAATTTTGAAATCTCATGAAGCTTGTCCATATGACTATTTAAAAGATTCTTTGCCTTTTCATACTGCTTCTGCACAAGAGCCACTACAAGATCATCGATCTTTGCAGCTGTCTCCTGTGAACAGCTCATACTGGTGTCTCCGCCTAAGTAAACATTATTTAAGCTTTCCATTGCTACCATACCGAACTCACTCATGCCATATCTTGTGATAATCGCACGTGCAAGCTTAGTTGCCTGCTCAATATCGTTTGATGCACCTGTTGTCACATCTCCGAATACAAGCTCCTCTGCCACGCGTCCTCCGGTAAAGGTTGCAATCTTATTTTCAAGTTCTTCCTTTGTCATCAAATACTTTTCGCCTTCATCAACCTGCATTGTGAAGCCAAGCGCACCTGATGTACGCGGGATGATCGTAATCTTCTGCACTGGTGCGGAATTTGTCTGCAGCGCTGCTACAAGCGCATGTCCGACCTCGTGATACGAAACGATCAGTTTTTCTTTCGTTGAAAGAATACGGTTCTTTTTCTGATAACCAGCAATAACTACTTCAACACTTTCCATTAAATCCGTCTGTGTTGCAAACTTTCTTCCATCACGGACGGCACGAAGTGCTGCCTCATTGACAATGTTGGCAAGCTCAGCACCTGATGCACCTGCTGCTGTTCGCGCTATTGCGTTAAAGTCAACATTATCTGCAATCTTAATCTTTGCCGCATGTACCTTCAAAATGTCCTCACGACCCTTAAGGTCAGGCAGCTCAACAGGAATACGGCGGTCAAAACGACCTGGACGAAGAAGTGCAGGGTCTAGAGACTCTGGACGGTTTGTTGCTGCCAAAATGACAACACCCTTAGAACCATCAAAACCATCCATCTCTGACAACAGCTGATTTAACGTCTGCTCACGCTCATCATTGCCGCCGATTTGTCCACTCTCCCTTTTCTTTCCGACTGCATCAATCTCGTCGATAAAAACAATACATGGAGCCTTTTCATTGGCCTGTTTAAACAGATCTCTTACTTTTGCGGCACCCATACCAACGAACATCTCAACAAATTCGGAACCTGAAATGGAAAAGAACGGAACATCTGCTTCACCGGCTACGGCTTTGGCAAGCATTGTCTTACCAGTTCCAGGAGGGCCTACAAGAAGTGCACCCTTTGGCATTTTCGCACCGATCTCGCGGTACTTTTCCGGATTATGAAGGAAATCAACGATCTCCTGAAGAAGTTCTTTGGCTTCTTCCTCTCCGGCAACATCTTTAAACTTAATACCATCAACGGATTTTACATAAACTTTGGCATTGCTCTTGGAACCGCCGCCCATACCAAAGGTCATCATGCTCTCTCCATCACCCATCTTGCTCATTAATTTTCTTGAAAGGAACCATCCTAAAAGAGCAAAAAGCGCAATCGGAAGAATATAGCTTATCAGCATATATTCAAGCATGCCCATCTGTTGAACAATTGGCTTACTAAATACAGCACCAGCTTCCTCAAGACGATTTACAAGATCAGGATCGTTCATTGTTCCTGTCTTATAAATATGCTCACCACTCTTGTCTGAGAAGGTAATCTGCGTATCTTCTACGCTGACTTCTCCAATGTTCTTTTCCTCGATCATTTGAAGAAATGTGCTGTAATCCGTCTGCTCTACCTGTCGTCTGAACAGATTCGGAAATACAAATGTATTTAAAAGCAAAAACACAATGATGGCAATGACCCAATAGGTCAGCATCGGTTTTTTGGGCCTGTTCGGCCTGTCATCTACTTCCATAAGCACCTCACATTCTGCCTCGGCTTCCCAAGGCTTGCGGCATATTTTATGCCTATCCATATCATATCCCTTTTCATTAGCACTGTCAAGGCGAGAGTGCTAAATTTTGTATGAAATATGTATGAATTATTCTATTTTTCCGACTGTTTACGTGCTTTTTTTGAATGATCTGTAGCCATTTTTCTTTCATAATAAAACATATATTGCTGCATGACACCGGCAAATCCTTCGTATTTTTCTACTGGAAAGCTTCCATTATAATATGTTTTCTGGATTCGGTCAATCCATACATCTACTGGAAATGCACCTATACGATGATAGCCAAACAGCGCCACACAATTTGCAACCTTTTCACCAACGCCATAACATGAAAGAAGTGCTTTATGCAAGTCGTCATCATCAAGCATAGCCCATTGTTTTATGTCTAACTCCCCAGATGCTGCCTTTTGAGCGGCTTCGTACACATATTTTGCACGATATCCCAAGGAAAGATCCTGCAAATCAGACAAGCTTAATCCTGACAGCTGTGTTGGCGTTGGGAATGCATAGAGTTCATTTTCCTTATCTATACACGTTCCGCATGCCTTTGACAATGCTTCCACTGCCTGACGTATTGCTGGAATATTTTTTCTTTGTGAAATGATAAAGGTGATAAGCATCTCCCATGGATCTTGGTTCAAAATACGGATACCGCTTCCATATGCAAATGCAGACTTTAGATAATTGTCATCCGCATCAATTGCCTTTTCGTAGCTGCGGTAATCAAAATCCAAATCAAAGTAATGACACCAGAACTGCTTGTATTCCTCTTTGCTGCAAAAGAATATCAGATGGACACCATTCTGGCAAACAAAAACTTTTTTATCTGCAGCCATGACGCGATACCATGTCATGCTTTCACAATCCTCCAAACCCTTGCTTTTGCAAAACTTTTCCTGCTCCTGCAAAGAAAGTTTATAAATTCTGAAACATTGTCCACTCTCCATGATCTGTTCAATGTCAAAGCAGTCTGCCTCAACACGAACACAATTTGATTCTATATACTCACATACATTTACATGCTCACTCATTGATACATTTCCTTTCTGCGTGCGGCTTTTTTCACATGCAATACCATGATAAAGCAAATGCAAATATATGTCAATTGTGTTACAAACGAAGGGCACCGCCCCTACATTTTTCATTGCCGAGGCGGTGTCCTGCTTATTAGCAAACTTTCTTTACTGCATGATTTGTTATGCCTTTTTGCTGCGCAGATACAGCCAGATCAGTGCGGTAAGCATAATTGCTCCGAATCCAGCTAGTGCCATACCAATGGTTCTGCTCATGTCTTCAATACCAAGAATTACTCTTTCAGATGAAGGCGTTGTTGTCGGTGTTTCACTAACTGTTGTTTCTGCAGCAGTTGTTGTTGTATTTGCTGCTGGAGTGGTAACTTCCGGTGTTGATTCTTCATCATCTGGTGAAGGCAATGTTGTTTCTTCTTCCGAAACAGTTGTCTCTTCCTCAGAAACAGTCGTTTCTTCTGGTGTTGTTTCTTCCTCAGAAGTTGTTGTTTCCTCTGGTGTTGTTTCTTCCTCAGAAGTTGTTGTTTCCTCTGGTGTTGTTGTCTCAGACTGATGAGGATCTGTAGGTCCATCTGGCTCTGTCTCTTCTTCCTCTTCAGGATTTCTGACATCTCGAATAAGATAAATTACATTGCCTGCCTCGTCCACTACTTCTTCAATTACATTCTTGCCATTCTCGTATTTCCAATCCTGGCCTTCTGTAATTTGAATCTTTCCATCGGCAGTCACATTAAACAGAATATCTCCTGGAATCTTATGATAACCACCAGTTGCCTTATCTTCTCTTAAGATGTATGACTTTCCGCAAGAGAGCTTTAATCCAAAGTTATGAACTTCCTTCCATCTGGATGTCCAGCTATCTACAAGAACCTCACCTTCATCTGTAATTTCATATACACTCAGAATGGTATCATACAATTCATGATCATCTGTTGCACTTACCTTATTTACAATAAAGTCAATGCGACGGGTATCTTCTACTAATAAGACTCCTTCTTCACTTACTGTTGTCGTTGTCTTCTCTGTATCAATACTTCCATCTTCTTTAAGTTCAAAGGTGG
>CAKQXY010000058.1 GCA_934292725.1 uncultured Lachnospiraceae bacterium | reverse complement strand
GTAGAAGGCAAAAAGACATATTGTGAGGCTCCGACACTTACAATTAGTGATGCAAATCTTGTACAGGTTACAGTAAATGGTACTCCAGTATCGCTGACTGCAGAAGGAACACTTACAGTTTCTCCAGCAGAGACAGAACAGACTATTAAGGCAGTTGATGCAGCAGGAAATGAAGCAAGCATTACCATTACGGTGCACAACGGCCACAGCTATGCAAATGGTATCTGTACTGTATGTGGACAATATGATCCGCAGTACACTGTAAATGTAGATGCACAATTTTTAACGCAGGGTCTTGGAAGCAATGGCTGGTATCGTGCAAATGCTACGCTGAAAGCACCAGATGGCTTCTATATTGCATTTACGAATGACAGAGGATCATTTGGAGCAAATAAACAAATTGTAATCACCGAAGAGGGAAGCTACACAATGAAATATTATCTTATGAATATTTCAAGTGGAGCAATTAGTCAGGAAAAGCAGATAAGCATTAAGCTTGACAAGACACCACCAGTGATTAGCGGAGCTGAATCTAATAAGACATATTGCTTAGATCAAAAGATTACACTTACGGTAAAAGATGAAAATCTATATTCTGTTAAGTTAAATAATCAGGAGATTGCATCAGAGAGCAGCCTGAATACAAATGATACCTTTACCCATGAAATTACAAAAGCAGGCACGTATGTATTTACAGCAGCTGATGCCGCCGGCAATTTGGCAAGTGTAAGATTTACTGTGAATGAGAATCATACATGGAATGATGGTGTTGTACAGAAAGAAGCAACGACAACCGCAGTTGGAGAAAGGCTTTATACTTGTACAGTATGTGGTGCAACAAAGACAGAAGAGATTCCGATGGTAACGACACCAGAGGTAACTACACAGACACAGGCGACTACAACGCCAGAGGTAACTACGCAGACACCAACGACTACAGCGCCAAGCACGGCACCGAGTACGGCGCCAAGTACAGCGCCAAGCACGGCACCGTCATCAGCCGCATCAGAAGCCAGCACAACACTTCCAATGCCAACCACACAGTCTGGTCAAATCAACCAGATTCTTGGTATTGAGGATGCCAGCGGAATAATCGGAATTATCCTGGTTGTGATTGGAATTATTCTTGCGGCAGCGGTAGTGGCAATGATCATTCTTACAAAGCGCAGCAAAAAGTAAATAAAAACGATTAGCCCAAAATAAACGAGGCGGTATCCGTAAGGGTACCGCCTTGATTTACCTAAGTGAGTTGAATACTTATTTGTGAGCTGCATTTTGAAAAGCAGTAAATTCATGATAAAGACGAGAAATAGGAAGGCCAACAACGTTAAAGTAGTCGCCTTCAATGCCTGAGACATAGATTGAAAAAGTACCCTGAATTCCATAGGCTCCAGCCTTATCAAGTGGTTCACCTGTTGCAACGTAAGAGGCAATTTCATCCTTTATCATTTGGCAGACATGCACATTTGTCTCCTCGTAGAAGCTTTTTTCGCGAAGACTGCCATCAGTGCAGACTTCAATTAGTGTCACACCGGTATAGACCTGATGTGTGCTGCCCTGAAGCATAGAGACCATTCGCACGGCATCCTCGCTGTCCTTTGGTTTGCCCAATATGCGATTTTCAAATGCAACGATAGTATCAGCGCCAATCACATAGCAAGGAGCTTTTTGTGCCTTTGCAATTTCAAATGCCTTTTGATGAGCCAGTTCACATACAATATCACATGGAAGCGTTTTTGTGGTGACTTCCTCGCCTTTTGCCGGGCAGACAGTAAAATTGAAGCCGGCAAGAGCTAACAATTCTTTTCGGCGTGGGGAGCCAGATGCTAAAATAACAGGTTTTGTAAGATTCACGATAAATACCATGCCTTTCCATATTCGTTTACTTCGCTGATACTATACCTTTTTTTAAAGTAAAAGTAAACAGGAAAAGAAAAAAACATTGCAGTTCACGGATCCAG
Organism: uncultured Lachnospiraceae bacterium; assembly: GCA_934292725.1. Lineage (GTDB taxonomy): Bacteria > Bacillota > Clostridia > Lachnospirales > Lachnospiraceae > Anthropogastromicrobium. Next base: position 16,853 of record CAKQXY010000058.1, on the reverse strand, counting down.
GTTACGAAAGCCCTTCGGTGCAATGGTTTCGTCGACGGACCAAACTCCGCAGGTTCCTGTTATGTTCTTTCTTATTATTCGTTACTTTGAAAGACCTGCTTCAAGTGTCCGTCTCGTGAAATCCATTCACCTTAGGGCATGTTATCATTCTGAACTGAAAAATCAAGTTGTTTAAAGAAAAGAATTATGATACAATAAACAAAAGAAATAAAGGGAAAGGAATTTCTGAACATGAGTCAACAAAGGAAAAACATGCAGGATTATCTGCTGATTTGGATTGACGCGGTTTGCCTCGTGATAAGCTATATTGCAGCTTGTTTTCTTGCATCCGTTTTTCGGAAGTTTATATTTGATTTTTCTTCCGTATTATCATCTCTTTGGATGATTTTGATCAGCTATTTTTTGGTATTTCTGTCGTTCAACATGAATCGTTATTTCATGAAGCGAAACAAATATGAAGAAATTACATATACGATCAAGTTAAATATTATTATGGGAGCTGTGCTTATTGCTGTATTTTATGTTACTAAAAATACAGAGCTGATCAGCAGAAGCGTATGGGCATTAACAGTACTAGTCAATATGGTGCTGATGGCTGTGACACATTTGATCTGTAAGAGAATGCTCCGTACTATTTTTAAAAATAAAAAAGCAGATCATCTCCTTGTACTGACGACATCTGATCGTGTAAAAACGCTTGCAGAGGACTTAAAACGATATAATACTTACGAGAATTATCTGATTACGCTTGCGATTACAGATGGTGATTATGTTGGAGAAGATATCGAAGGCTATCGTGTTGTGGCAAATGGCGACAATGTGATTGAGGTGGCAAGCAGGGAAATTGTTGATGAAGTATTTTTAGTGCTTGATGATCAACGAAAAAATGAAATCATTGAGTATGCTGAGCAGTTTGCTCAGATGGGTGTAATTGTTCATGTAAATATTGACCTTCTGGATCGTCTTGGCGCCGGCTATCAAAGAGAAGTTACTCAGATTGGAAACCACTATGCGCTCAGTGTGGCACCAAGATTTTTTGATTTTAACAAGCTTGTCATGAAGCGTATCATAGATATTGTGGGAGCGATAGTAGGACTTATGATTACAGCAGTTGTGATGCTTTTTGTCGCACCAGCTGTAAAGCTAGAGTCTCCGGGACCGCTCATCTTTAAGCAAAAGCGTGTAGGAAAAAATGGCCGTTATTTCTATATTTACAAGGTGCGCTCTATGTATCAGGATGCAGAGGCACGCAAAGCTGAGCTTATGGAAAAGAATGAAATGAAGGGCTTTATGTTTAAGATGACGGATGATCCGAGAATCACAAAGGTCGGCAAATTTATTCGTTCAACTAGTATTGATGAGCTTCCTCAGTTTTGGAATGTGCTAAAGGGTGATATGAGTCTTGTTGGAACAAGACCACCGACAGTAGATGAGTTTAAACAATATGAGGCGCGTCACAAGAGACGTCTAAGCATGAAGCCTGGTCTGACAGGATTGTGGCAGGTCAGCGGACGAAGCAACATTGAAGATTTTGAGGAAGTTGTTCGTCTGGATTGTGAATATATTGATAACTGGAGCATTCAGCTTGATATTCAAATTATCTTAAAAACTGTTGTTGTTATCTTTAAGAAAGTTGGATCAAAATAAAAGATAACAAAAAAGGACCGGTGTGTGGGAGCCGGTCTTTTTTTGTACAAAGAAAGTGTGTAAAATAAGAAACTAACCAACTAATGTGTGTGAAGCAATGTTGGTGTAGTACAAGGAATTTAACGCTTTTATGCGAAAAAGTCAATATAGTATGAACGAAAAGCAAAATTTATGAATGAAAAGCAAAAATCAATTTGCCAAATCTTGATCTCGTGTCTTTGAAAAGCAGTAGTCACGCCAGGTTTGTTCAAGACGCTTGGCATTGCGCAGCGTAACTGGAAGAGTCTGACCGTTTGAAAGAAGACAGCTGCCAGAAGAAAAGCATTTAATATCATCCATATTGCACAGGACACCTCTGCTGACAAGAAGAAAATGACGGTCAGATAAAAGCTGTTTCGAGAATGTACCAAAGGTAGCACACGGATGATATTTCTGACCATTTCGGTCAGTGATCCATGTATAGTGAGAGTCAGCTACGATGCATACAATTTGTGAAGCAAAAATGCGAACCTCAATTGCATTTACTGAGAATGAAATGATGGTTTCAGGAGCAGGAAGGTGCAAAGAGGCATCATTCAGACATGCAAAAATCGCATCTTTCTGATATGGTTTTAGAATATAGTGGAATGCGTGGACACGAAAGGCATCTGGCATGTAATCAGCAGAGGCAGTCAAAAAAATTAAAATAACATGGCTGTCAATCTGACGCATTTTACGTGCCGTTTCAACACCGCTCATCCCATTCATAAAAATATCCATAAAAACAATATCGTATTTATCATAAGAAAAGGATGACAAAAAAGCATCTCCACTCTCAAAACAATCAGATTCAAATAAAATCTGCTTTTCATATCCATAGTCAGTAATCAAAGACAGAAGTATCCCTCGTTCAATTTCAGAATCGTCTACCAGTGCAATGCGCATAACGATTTATTCACACCTTTCTATTATATTTAGCAACGCTTTTTAATGCTTAAAGAAAGCTCCGCATATGTATCAAACAACGCGAAGCTTTCTTTTTATGTACTATTTAAGTACGATTCATCAGATAAATTACTGTGGCTGCTTTCCGATGTAAGCTAAGATACCACCATCTACATACAGAACATGTCCGTTTACGAAGTTGGAAGCATCAGAAGCAAGGAATACTGCCGGGCCTGCCAGATCCTCAGCCTCTCCCCAGCGAGCTGCAGGAGTCTTAGCGATGATGAACTGGTCAAATGGATGACGGGAACCATCTGGCTGAATCTCACGAAGTGGAGCGGTCTGCGGAGTAGCAATGTAGCCAGGTCCGATACCGTTACACTGAATGTTGTACTCACCGTACTCAGAGCAGATGTTTCTGGTCAGCATCTTTAAGCCACCCTTAGCTGCTGCATAAGCAGATACGGTCTCACGTCCAAGCTCAGACATCATGGAGCAGATGTTGATGATCTTTCCATGACCCTTCTTGATCATGCTCGGAATAACAGCCTTTGCTACGATAAACGGAGCATTTAAGTCAACATCGATAACCTGTCTGAACTGAGCTGCGGTCATCTCACACATAGGGATTCTCTTGATGATTCCGGCATTGTTTACAAGAATGTCGATTACACCAACCTCAGCCTCAATCTTTGCAACAAGCTCGTTTACAGCGTCCTCATTAGTAACGTCACAAACATAGCCATGAGCCTTGATTCCAGCTTCTTCGTATGCAGCAAGACCCTTATCAACTAACTCCTGCTTAATATCGTTAAATACGATTGTAGCACCGGCAGCAGCCATACCCTTAGCGATAGCCATACCGATACCATAGGAAGCGCCAGTAATCAGCGCAATCTTACCTTCCAGAGAAAAAGAAGACATATCCATGGTAAAAAACCCTCCTTGAATTTTTTGACGGAACATACAAAAATATGTCCATCTAGTTGTGTATAGTATACCATATCAAAAGAAACCAGTCAACCGTAACACGTGTTGTAAACTGTAAGATATTTGTAAGCGTAATATCTTTGCAAAAAAGGGCGTAGTATGGTAGTATGGGTATGATAAAGCTGTGTAATGCAGGAGAGTAATGTTGGAAATGAAAGTGGCAACATATAGTGTATGGAGGGAACGTTTCATGAAAAAAAGAATGATGCTGTTTGCGGCAGGGACAGTGATTTTTGTCAGCACGGCACAGAATACTTTTGCAGAAGAGGAAACGGGTGGAATAAGAAAGATTGCAGATATGGTCACAGAGGCGAGACAGATAAAAGAGAAAACTGAAATGTTTTCAGCCTCAATGACGCTTGGTGATGTGGAAGTATCAGCCGGAATGACGATCCGTATGACACCAGACAGTGCATCTGTGGACATGCTGTATTTAAGTGCACCAAATGGTGATGGAACTTTTTTTGATTTTGTATCAGAGGATGTACTTCGTGTATTTGGTACAAAGGCATATTTAAATACAGAATCGGTTAAAGAGATGATATCGGAATTGACAGAGGAGGACCGCATTGACGAGGAAGAGAATGAGAATGTGCTGCAGGCAGCAGATTCACTTACAGAAGACTGGATTGGTCTGGTGGGCGCTTCAATAGGTCTGGATGAGTTTAAATATGATGATTTGATAGGGGTGTTTTCAGGTCTTGCGGCGGCACATGATGCAGGCTCTTACACGATTAATCTGAAAAATGATCAGATAGGGCAGCTTTTGGAGCGCATCGATATGCAGATTGAGCAGGGACAGTTAGATAAAATATTTGCCATTGACTGGGAGCCGCTTCTTACACCATATGTGGATGCAGTCATAGAAGGAATGAAAGATGCTGAGAAAATACCACTAGCCGTGCAGTTTGAGAATGCAGTTTCAAAAGGTCTTGAAGTTAATGCGTCGATCTGTGCGGGAAAGGATGGCGCGGCAGGTACATATGCATTTGAAGTGACAATTGAGGCAGAGATTCCAGACAAACTTCAAGAGGAATGGGGAATTGAAGATCTTTCGCCGGTTGTCGGTGAAACGGAAGGGCTTTTGACACAGACAGATGAGCCAGATATAAAGAATGCATTATTTAATTTTGTCGTGAGTGTTGAGCCAGCAGAAGAACCAATTGAAATAGAGGAACCAGAGGATGGTATTTTGTGGATGACAGACTTACTGAGAGAATGGGCATCACAGGGCTTGATTTCGCAGTAAAAATGAGGGATAGGAAAAATTTTCCTATCCCCGATTGTTTTTATAAAGTTACGCCGTTTTTCTCAAGAAGTTTTCTTGCAGATTCAACAGAGTCTACACCAGTTGGATTTTTAACAGGTGCGAATGCTTTCTCACGATCAACCTCAAATGGGCAGCAGCTGTCCATCATATGGATCATGTCGAGAATCAAAGATTCGAACTTGTAGCCATTTGGTGTAGTTGGCTTAATCATATTGCCATCACCATCAATGTAAGGAATCTTTTTCTCAACGATATGTAACGGGAGGCGCTTGCTTTTGATCTCAGTTAAACGATCCAAATTAAACATGTAGTTTAAGATAACACCAAAGTTGTAGAGCAGATTTCCATCCTCATCCTTTAAGTGAATCATATCCTCAGTCATCTCATAATATTCAACGATGGAAGGCTTGCCATCCTCAGTACAAAGAACACCGACACGCTCATTTGGGTCAGCCTTTCTTACAACCATACCGCCGCAGTCACAGCCAGAATCAATGACAGCGCCGACAAATGCCGGATCATTAATTCTTTGAAGAACATTGTCAACAGCAAATGCAGTCAGCCATTCAACACCAGCTTCCTTCATCTGCTTGTCATATCCATAGCGGCAAAGAGATGAGAACCATCCGCCGTTTCCATTTGGAGAAAGTGACAGGCGATCAGGTGCTTCCATAAGAAGCTTTCCATTGTAATCTACGCTTGGTGCCATCTCCTGCTTGAAGAAATGAATATATTCGGCATTGTAGCCAAAATAATTTTTCTCCTTCAAAAAAGAAGTAGTATCATCATAATTCTTGTCACTTGTCATGATATAAAATGGAATCCAGGCACCAGCCTTTTTTACAACTTCCATTACATTATTGATCAGACATTCGAAAATGTAAAGCTCTCTTGTGACACCGATATTGTACATACCCTTTGGCTTATCAAAACCAAGACGTGTACCCTGACCTCCTGCAAGCAAAACGGCAGCAACCTTGCCCTCGCGGATTGCCTGTAATCCAACTTCCTCAAGATGTGCGCGGTTTGCGTCAATCTGGGATAGCTCCATAGCAGACAGCGGTGCAAATGTACCGCGTGCATTTACTGTTTCATGTGTCTTTAATACATCAAGCAAGGACCAGTCAATTCCTTCAATCTGAGCAAGGAGATTTTCTTGCTGCTCTGGTGTAAGAGTGTCATAAAATGAAAGCAGCTGCAGCTGATCCTTCTGTGTTAATAAGTTAATAGCGTCCTGTTTTGTCATAATACGAACCTTTCTTCAAATATTGAATTTGGGCAATTTACAGAATGCCGATGCCCACGGCATGTGTGGGATTAAATTGACATCCCTATATTTGTAACTTTACGATAACACAGAGCCAGAAAAAAGTAAAGGTTATAATCGTCCGAAAAATGTAAGAAATTTGAAATGTGAAAAACTTTGAAAGTATGGTATGATAAGGAAAACACTGTTAATTTATGCGCTCAGATGCATAAAGAAAGTTTGAAAAGGTATTGCAAAAATACCATATTATTATGTATAATAAGAATCTGGGCGCATGAATAGAAATAGAAAGGAAAAAGGCGGATGTTTTACTACAAAAACAAGAATGATAAGAAAAAACGCATCTTAGCAGGTGCAGTTGCAGTGATTATCGTATTAGCCATGATTGCCTCAATGGTCGTCTCTGCTTTTGCAGAAGAGACGCAAGGCCAGGTTCAGGCAAAGTCCTACGATCTGACGTTCAATAAAAAAACAACAGGCGTGTTTGGACGCGGCGTCAGCTATGAGGGAATCAGTCTCGAGGGAAAGACATATGATGAGGCTGTATCAGAGATTAACGAATATGCTAATGATCGTCTGACAAGATACATGCAGTGGGATGTGCTTGGATATAAATATGATTATGATGGAAGTTCATTTTCAACTACATGGACAAATCCAGATGTAGTCAGCCAGCTTTCTAATATGACATTAGAGGGAAATCTTGTAGAGCAGTACAAGAAGCAAAAGGATATTGATCAAAGCCCGATTGATCTTGATTTACAGTTTACAGTAGATGAAGATGCAGTAAGAAGTACTGTTGCAGAGTACACAAGTCATTTTTATAAGGATCCTCAGAATGCAACTGTAACGCGTGAAAACGGACAATTTGTTGTAACTGACGGTGTGACTGGAGTTTCTTTTGATACAGATGCGATTGCAGCGGAGCTGTTGGCAAAGATTGAGGATTTCTCTACTGCTGATTCTATTCAGTATAGTTTTCCATTTACAGAGACACCGCCGACATATGACAGTTCATACTTTAATTTCTCACCGACCCCGCTCGGAAGCTATACAACCACTCGTCTAGGTGATGCGCCGAGAACCAATAATATCCGGGTATCAGCACAGAACCTGAATGGCAATGTAATTTATCCGGGAGAGACTGCTTCAACGCTCAAGATGTTCCATGATGTAACAGAGGAAAATGGCTACCAGATGGGTCTTGGCTATGAACTTGGAAAGGTTGTGCCGAGTATGGGCGGCGGTATCTGCCAGACGACGACCACATTATACAATGCCGTCATTCGAGCAGAACTTACCGTTGTAAGCAGAAAATCTCATTCCATGATCGTCAGCTACGTAGAGCCAGCGCTGGATGCTACCGTGGATTATAAGTCAGGTCTGGATTTTACTTTCACAAACACACTCAATTATCCGATTTACATTGAATCTTATGTAGACGGAGACAGCGTAACCGTCAACATCTGGGGCGTGGAGGAACGTGCGGCAAACCGTACCATTGCATTCACAAGTACGAGAACAACAGGTTTTGTATGGCAGGATCCGCTGTACGTTCAGAGAGTGGATGATGTAAACTGTAAGGTTGGTAATGTAAATGTAGCGTATAAGCAGAAGACACTGACCGATCCGCATCCGGGATTTACAGCACAGTCTTACAAACATGTGTACATTGATGGGGTAGAACAGTCTGTAGATTTGTTAAATACATCTGTCTATGGTCCAGCATCTGGTGAACTGATTCATGCATCAGACTGTACCGTTCAGGCAAGGCCGAACGAAGTTCCGACTGGCTCTTCCTGGGCAACGCTCCCGAACATTGGCATTGCATTTACGATTGATACCTATACGTTATCAGGTGAGCAGTGGCCGTATTATCCATATTAAATTACGATACGCTAAATAGTAGTCTTTTATACATGCGCCGCTTATTGCAAGGGGCGCATGTTTCTACGTAAGAAGGAGTTTCACAGAATGAGATCATTAAAGGAAATGAAAAAAAAGGCAGCTGCGGCAGCGTTTTTGCTGCTTGGAGCGGTTGGTGTGGTATCATATGCATCAGAGGCAGATACTGCTAAGACACCATTTGTATTAACGCTCAATACTAGTACGACTGGTGTATTTCCAAGAGGTGTAAGCTATGAAGGAATAAGCCTTGAGGGAAAAACGCTTGAAGAAGCAAAAAGCGAGATCTCTGATTATATAGAAGACAGGCAGTCACGATATATGGTATGGAACATTGTAGGAAATACTTATGAGTACAGTGCATCCTCCTTCGGCGTAGCGTGTACAAATGCAGAGACTGTATCTTCTCTTGACAATTTAACTATGAGCGGAAATATCGTAGAGCAGTATAAAAAGCAAAAGGATATGGATGTAAATCCTGTAAACCTTGATCTGCAGTTTTCGCTTGATACGCAAACACTTCATGATACGATAAGTCAATATACGTCAGCGCTAGAGAAAACAGTATCTAATGCGAGTGTCAGACGTGAGAATGCACAGTTTGTTGTAACAGAGGCAGTAAATGGAATTGCGTTTGATACGGAGGCTATTTATAATGAGCTGACAGGGTTGATAAATGATTTCTCAACGGCTGATCCTATAAATTATACGTTTCCTTATACGGAAACACCAGCGACATATACTAGTGCCGATTTTGCATTTAGTGAGCTGCCGCTTGGAAGCTTTTACACAGATGGTCTTGGAGATCAGAACAGGCGAAACAACATAGCCCGTGCAGCAGAAGGTATGAATGGCCGTATTTTCTATCCGGGCGAAACAATATCTGCGCTTGATTTGTACGGTGCAGTTACGACAGAAAATGGATACTTAGAGGCACCAGGCTACAATCAGGGAAGGGTAGAGATGGTAGTTGGCGGAGGAGTCTGCCAGGTGACGACGACACTTTATAATGCCGTGCTGCGTGCAGAGCTTGAGGTTGCGTATCGTAAAAATCATTCGATGATGGTAAATTATGTGTATCCAGGCATGGATGCAATGGTGGCACCGCAGGATAATTCTGATTTTAAATTTGTAAATACTTCAAACCATCCAATTTATATTGAAGCATATATAACGGGAGACCGCATCTGTATCAATATCTGGGGAATTGAGGAGCGCGATGCAAACCGTTCTGTAAGATTTAGAACAGAGATTTTATCTGTTTCATGGCCAGAGACGCTGTACAACATCGTTGTAAACGACACTGAATGTCAGGTAGGAGAGGTGCGCGTTAATTATAAGCATCAGGTTGAGGTTGAGGTGCACCCGGCATTATCTTGTGTGTCATATAAGCAGATCTATATTGACGGACAGCTTGTGGAGGAAGAAGAGTTGAATCGTGACAGCTATAAGGCTGCATCAGGACTTATTTACCGAGCTTCAGATTGTAATGTCAGTGCATCAGTTCGTCCGGGAAATGCAGGCGAGGCTATGGTATTTCCATATATCGGCTGGACAATTGATATCTCAGTAACAACTCTTGGCGGAGAAGATTGGCCATATTATGAATAAATAGGAAGGGCAAAAGATATGCGAACAGGAAGATATTCGTATAATGCGCAGCAAAGAAGCATTGTACGTCCAATTAAAAGAGTGCAAAAGCTGGAAGAAGGCTTTGCACAAAATTATGATTGCGCAGTGATTTGCCATGAAAAAAAGGAGATTGTCTCAGAAGCAATGATGACAATTTCGGCAAAAGAGGATGTCGCACTTGCATTTTACAGAGCATGCAATACAGTTTTTGCGCAGCGTGGATGTACGAAGCTTGTAAATGTCAGCTTTCTTTGGCCAGAAGACAGCGAAGAAGAATTTATGGCAGAGTTAACTGGTTATATAGCTGCCTTGTGTCAGAAAGAAGCAGTCAAGCTTGGTTTAGTGACAGCAAGCGTCAGCAGCTTCGTGCAAAAGGCAGTCATATCAGTTACAGCAGTTGGATATGCTAACGCTGACTTAACAGATAATGACGACAAAAATCAGAACAAAACACTTCAGGCAGGAAGTACACTTTGCATGGCAGGTCATGCGGGAATGGCAGGAATTGGACTGCTTGCAGCTTACGGAGAAGACGCACTGACAAAGCAGTATACACAGGGCTTTATACGTCAGGCACAGCAGTTTTTGGACACACTTAGTATTCGCCTTGTAAAAGAAGCTCTTGAGGATATTGATGCTTGTATATATCCAATTCAGGAGGGCGGTGTTTTAAACGCACTTTGGAATTATGCAGATGGCATCGGTGCAGGACTAGACATAGACATGCGAAAGATTCCTATTCGTCAGGAATCAGTTGAAATCAGTGAGTTTTATGGCATAAATCCTTATCAGCTGATGGGAGATGGTGCATGTCTTATATCTTCAATGCAGCCGGAAAAGGTGTGTGCTGCACTTGCAAAGGTAGGAGTTAGCTGTGTTGTGATTGGTCAGGTAACAAAAGAAAACGCACGTGTGATTCGCAGAGATGATGAAGTTAGATATCTTGACAAACCTGCGCAGGATGAGCTTGTGCGTATTAGAAAGTAAGAAGAAAGGCAAATAGTATGAATGTAGTATTATTGGAGCCGGAGATCCCGGCAAATACAGGAAATATTGGAAGAACATGTGTGGCAACAGGAACAACACTTCACCTGATTAAGCCGCTTGGTTTTTCACTCGATGAGAAGGCATTAAAAAGAGCAGGCCTTGATTATTGGCAGCATCTTGATGTGCGCGTTTATGAAAATTTCAATGATTTTCTTGAGAAAAATCCAGATGCATCTAAAAAGCTGTATTTGGCAACAACAAAAGGACATCACGTATATAGTGATGCCCAGTATGATGAGGATGCGTATCTGATGTTTGGAAAGGAGAGCGCTGGAATCCCGGAAGAGATATTGCTTGACTATGAAGACCAGTGTTTTCGCATTCCAATGAATCCACAGATTCGTTCCTTGAATTTATCAAATTCCGTTGCGATTGTGCTGTATGAGGCACTTCGCCAGAATCATTTTGCAAGTATGCAGTTAAATGGTGAGCTTCATCGTCTGCACTGGAATCATCCAAACGAGTAAAAATTATTCGCTTTTTGCAGGTTTTGTCTGAAATTTGTAGCCGACTCCCCATACGGTAGCGATAGACCAGCTGTTTTTGCCTGGAAGCTTTGCGCGCAGGCGTTTAATATGGACATCTACCGTGCGGGTATCGCCTACATACTCATAGCCCCACACATGATCAAGAAGCTGTTCTCTTGTAAACACCTGATTAGGTGAGGAGGCTAAAAAATATAAAAGCTCTAGTTCGCGCGGCGGCATTTCAATTGTAGCACCGCGGTAGCTGACCGAATAATTGGTCAGATTGATAACAAGGCCAGGGAATGTAATACATTTGGCTGAAGAATCGCTGTCAGCTGACGGTGATGTGCCAGACAATGTAGAAAAGTCTGGCATGTTTGAATGGGAACGGCGGACAATTGCACGTATACGAGCAATAAGCTCACGTGAATCAAAGTCTTTTGTCATAAAATCATCACATCCAATTTCAAGAGAAAGCACCTTATCGACGATATTATCATCATTAGACAGCATTAAAATCGGAATATTGCAGGCATTGTGAAATTCACGGCATAAATCAAGACTATTCATAGTTGGAATCTGACGGTCTAGCAGCAGAATATGCGGCTGAAAGGAAAGCAGATTTTTTCTTGCATCAGTTTTATTGTTAACTGTGACTGTTTCATATGCATTTTCTGTCAGGCACAAGATGAGCTTTTTAATCATTGCATCATCCTGGCTGGCAATTAAGACACGAATAATGTCGAATTCATGGTTGATCATATTTATTCCCCTCTCTTTTTCTTACTTAAAAGTAACAATGGTAACACCACTGTCGCCCTCACCAAATTCCCCTAAATGGAAGGACTTTACATATTTGAGCTTGCGCAGATGCTGATGAACACCATTTCGAAGGGCACCTGTACCGCGTCCGTGTACGACACGAACCTTTTCAAGATGTGCCAGATAAGCATCATCGAGATATTTGTCAAGTTCTGGAATTGCCTCATCAACTGTTTTTCCAATCAGATTGATTTCAGGAGAAACAGAGGCAGATTTTGACATACGAATCTTGCCGCTTCCATTGCCCTTTTGTTTTGTGCGCATTGCAGGTACGCCGTCACCAGAAATAGTCTGCTCATCAATCAGCTCCAAATCATTAATATTGACCTGAGAACGAAGAATACCCATCTGGACAAACAAATCTCCTCTTGCATTCGGAAGAGAACTTACAATACCACGAAGATTGAGAGAAACTACCTTAACGGCATCACCAAGCTTAAGCTTTTTAGCGTCTGGCTTTTTAGATGGAGAAGCCTTTGGCTGTGAAATCTGTGCCTTTGATGCTGTCTTATCAAGCTTAGTACGAAGCTTAGTACGTTCTTCCTCAAGCAGACGGCTAACCTCGCCTCCATCAGTCTTTTTATTGATAATTCGTATAGTCTCATCAGCGTAATCTTTGGCATCCTGAAGAACCTTGCGTGCTTTTTCGTTGGCATCCTGTAAGATTTTTGCCTTTTGCTGCTCAAGCTTTTCTTTCTGGGCAGAAAGCTGCTTCTTAAGAGACTCCATTTCCTCTTTATAAGCCGCAATTTGTTCTTTATCCTGCTCCATTTGGACGCGTGAAGCCTCAAGATTAGAGATTACATCCTCAAAGCTCTCATCCTGACTGTCGATATGCTTTTTAGCATCGTCAATAATAAATTCTGGAAGACCAAGCTTTCTTGAAATTGCAAAAGCGTTACTCTTTCCTGGAATGCCGACTAACAGACGGTATGTCGGACGAAGTGTTTCCACGTTAAATTCACAGCTGGCATTTTCGACACCAGGAGTAGAAAGAGCAAAAAGCTTTAATTCGCTGTAATGTGTAGTGGCCATTGTGCGAACCTTCATGTTGTGGAGGAAGGATAAAATTGCCATTGCAAGTGCAGCACCCTCAACAGGGTCGGTACCAGCGCCAAGCTCATCAAACAGAACCAGAGAATCCTTATCAGCCTTGTCTAAGAATTTAACGGTGTTTGTCATATGAGATGAGAAGGTACTTAAATTCTGCTCAATGCTCTGCTCATCGCCAATGTCTGCGTAAACCTCAGTAAAGACGCTTAGAGTTGTTCCTTCAGCAGCCGGTACGTGAAGTCCGGCAAGACCCATAAGTGTCAGAAGACCAACTGTCTTTAATGAAACAGTTTTACCACCAGTATTTGGTCCGGTAACGATTAGAAGATCAAAGTTTTCACCGAGCGTAAGTGTAATAGGTACAACGCGGTGCGGATCAAGAAGTGGATGACGCGCATTTTTCAGACGGATGATGCCATCTTTATTTAATCTTGGCTCACAGCCGCGGTAATGGCGGGAGAGAGCAGCCTTTGCAAAGATAAAATCAAGCTCTCCGATAAGCTCAAGATCAAGTGTCAGCTCATCTAAATGATCACATGTCTGATTGCTTAGAGCTGCAAGAACAGCTTCGATTTCCTTTTGTTCACGGATTTCTAATTCGCGAAGCTCATTATTCAGTTTGACAACGCTTAATGGCTCGACAAAAATGGTAGAACCACTAGAGCTTTGGTCATGTACCATTCCTGGCACGTTTGATTTATGCTCAGCCTTTACAGGTACACAGTAACGGCCATTTCTCATTGTGATAACGCCATCCTGCAGATAAGTACGTGAGTTTACAACGAGACTGTTTAACTGCGTGCGGATCTTCTCGGCAGCAGTTTTCATGGCACGGCGCACAGAGCGAAGTCCGTTACTTGCATCATCAGCGATCTCCTCCTCAGAGAGGATACAGCGGTCAATTTCCTTGGCAAGAGAAACGACAGGTGAAAGCTCACGAAACATTGCGTCAAGTGCATCGTCCTCCTCGCCAGGTTCATGGTCACGCTTGCCATAGTCGCTTGCGCGAAGTGCAACGCGAAGAAGTGCGCTTACACGCAAAAGCTCAGCGATGCTTAATGATGAGCCAACCTTCAAACGAAGAAGTGAGTCGCGTATATCCTTTGCACCGGAAAATGAGATGCTTCCCTTTCGAAGAATGCGCGCCAGTGCATCGCTTGTCTGTGACTGCGCTGTTTTGATCTCTTGAAGGTCATTCATTGGAACGAGTTCGCGACAGCGCTTTTTGCCCATCGAGGTAGACGCATATTCCTCAAGCTGGGCGATTATTTTTGTATATTCAAGTGTTGATAAAGCTTTTTGATTCATAAATTTTTCCCCTTAATAAAAAATACAATAGAAGTATAATAAAAAATACAATAAAGTGCAAGAAACTTTCGCTGATCCTGGTTTACAGGCAACTTTAGTATACTACAGAGGAAAAAGAAAAACCACATTTTTTTTACTTGCAAAAGCATTTACAAGCATTGCGAAGTTGTTTATAATAAGATAAAAGGGGGATAATCCCCTTAAATAAGTATCAAAAAAGTGAGAGAGGTAAAAGATTATGAAATATATTCAGGAACTGCGTGAGGGAGAACGCCTGTCGCAGATTTTTTTCTGTAAAAATAAAACGATTGCAACGACAAAGGCAGGAAAGACATATTATTCGCTGACTTTGCAGGATAAAACAGGTGTGCTTGATGGCAAGGTATGGGAGCTGTCTGGTGCAATTGAGCATTTTGAAAATCTTGACTTTATTAAAATTGATGGTGATGTCACTTTGTTTAATGGCAGTCTGCAGTTAAATTGCCGCCGCATTCGCAAGGCAAAAGAGGGCGAATATGATCAGAAGGATTATTTCCCAGTTTCTGAAAAAGATCCGGCTGTAATGTTTAAGGAGCTTGATGGCTTTATTCAGAAGGTTAAGGAGCCGCATCTGCATGCACTTCTTCTGAGCTTTTTTGGTGATAAGGAGTTTGTAAAGAATTTCTGCCAGCATTCAGCAGCAAAGTCTGTTCATCATGGCTTTATCGGTGGTCTTCTTGAGCATACTTTGTCTGTTACTAAGATTTGTGATTTCTTTTGCACGCTTTACCCAATGATCAATCGTGATATGCTTTTGACTGCAGCTATGTTCCATGATATTGGAAAGGTAAATGAGCTGTCTGATTTCCCAGAAAATGACTACACAGATGATGGTCAGCTGCTTGGTCACATTGTAATGGGAGTTGAAATGATTGGAAGTCATATCCGTGAGATTCCGGGCTTTCCGCCAGTATTGGCATCTGAGTTAAAGCATTGTATTTTAGCACATCACGGTGAGTTTGAGTATGGTTCACCGAAAAAGCCTGCTATCATTGAGGCAGCAGCGCTTAATTTCGCAGATAATGCAGATGCAAAGCTTGAAATTATGAAGGAGCAGCTTGCATCAGCAACACCAGGTGAGTGGATTGGATTTAACCGTTTAATGGACAGCAATATTAAGAAAACAGTATTGCAGTAACAAGAAAAAGAGTTGGAGAAGTATGGAAGTGAAAAAAAATCAGGATTACATTGTAACAATCGAAGATTTAAGTGTGGAAGGTGAAGGCATCGGCAAGATAAGCGAGGGTGAGCTTGGCAAGGAGAATGGATTTCCTCTGTTTATCAAGGATACGGTAATTGGAGATGTTGCAAAGGTCCGTGTCATTAAGGTCAAAAAGAATTATGGCTATGGACGCCTGATGGAAATCATCACGCCATCGCCAAATCGTGTAAAGCCGCTGTGTCCTGTCGCACGTCAGTGCGGCGGCTGCACGCTCCAATGTATGACTTATGAGGAACAGCTAAAGTTCAAGCGCCGTAAGGTAGAGAATAATCTGCGACGCATTGGAGGATTAAAGGATATTGAAGTGCCAATGACGCTTGGCATGGAAAAGCCGTGGCGTTATCGCAATAAAGCACAGGTGCCATTTGGTTTAGACAAGGAAGGCATCTGCGCTGGATTTTATGCAGGACGCACTCACACTATTATTGACAGTGAGGATTGTCTGATCGCACCAGAAATCAATCAGACCATTATACGAGAGATCAAGTCATTCATGGAGGAGTATCACGTTGCGCCATATGATGAAGAACGTGGTACAGGAATTGTGCGCCATGCGCTGATTAGAGTGGGCTTTCATACAGGACAGATTCTTGTATGTCTCGTTATCAATGACGACAGTCTGCCTCATGCTGACAAGCTTACAGAGCGTTTGCTAAAGATACAGGGTATGACATCTGTATGTTTAAATATCAATAAGAAAAAGACAAATGTAATTCTTGGCGAAAAAGTTGTCAATTTGTTTGGACCGGGATATTTAGAGGATAAGATTGGCGAAGTAACATTCCAGATTTCACCGCAGAGCTTCTTTCAGGTAAATCCGTCCCAGACAGAGGTGCTCTACAAAAAAGCACTCGAATTTGCTGGTCTTACCGGACAGGAAACAGTGTGGGATCTGTATTGCGGAATCGGAACGATTTCTCTGTTTTTGGCGCGCAGTGCAAAGAAGGTTTACGGAGTCGAGATTATTCCGGCAGCCATTGAGGATGCACGCGGAAACGCAGCGCGAAATGGTCTTGACAATACGGAGTTCTTTGTTGGAAAGGCAGAAGAAGTGCTGCCAGAATGGTACGAAAAGCGTGACAGCAAAGAAGAACGCCATGCAGACGTTATCGTCGTAGATCCTCCGAGAAAAGGCTGTGACAGCGTACTTTTAGACACCATCACAGCTATGCATCCAGACCGCATCGTGTATGTAAGCTGCGACAGTGCAACACTTGCCAGAGACTTAAAGTATCTGACAGAGAAAGTGTGCAGCGAAGG
>CAKQXY010000057.1 GCA_934292725.1 uncultured Lachnospiraceae bacterium | reverse complement strand
CGGGTGCGTCCAAATTTCTGAAGATAATTGACAAACTGGTCAAGCTCCTGCGTGGTATGGAAATAGGCTTCAATCAGCATAGAGTACTCGCCCGTTACGCAGCTGCATTCAACTACGTTGGTGCAGGACTCAATGTAAGGATAGAAGGCTGGCTTTTGGTCAGGTTCTACCTCCAGATTTATGAATGCCTTTACAAGATAGCCGATAGCGGTTACATTTATCATAGCCTGGTAGCCAGCTAAGACACCAGATTTTTCAAGACGCTCGATGCGGGCGCATACGGCCGGTGATGACAAAGAGACACGGCTGGCAATCTCTTTAACCGGTAAACGTGCATTATGCTGCAGAATATCAACGATGCAGCGGTCAATATGATCCATAACAAACCCCTCACTTTGCTGTGTAATAACAGTAACATAATATTTATTAACATTGATTCATCATAACAGATAACTTTTGGATTGTAAACAGAAGAAACGAAAGTTTTTTAAGAAAAAATGCTTTTTTTTATGGGGGTAACCTCATAAAATAAACAAAAAAGGCATTTTTTGTGAAAAAAGGTAAGTTTTTCTTATAAAAAATCAAGATAAATGATTGACAGAAGCATTGATTTGGTTTATAGTAACGGTATGCTTCAAGCAGGACATGACTAGACGAGAGTAGATGGGCACAATTAGGATCATGGAAAAGTGTACCATCTTTTTTCAAATCATTCTTTGCTGACACAAGTAAGCAACAGGCAGTATTTTTTATGTCGTTCGTAGGGAGGACACATTCTGCAAAAATGCTCCATTGCTTTAAAGTGACAACACATGAAAATCGTCTTATAATTTGATTTCTGCAGGGCAGGCGCTCTTCGTATAGGTATTATGACATCTACGGGGAAATGACAATTACGAAGAGACTAAGTCATATCATCAAAAAGGAGGATGACACATGAGAAAGACAAGAAAGGCAGTAGCTGTCCTTACAGCAGTCGCAATGGCAGCAGTATCCGCAGTACCGGCAATGGCAGACGAGATTAAGGATCTGTATGATTACGAGCTTCAGGCAAGAGAGATTGAGACTTGGAACGTTTTGTATTCTCAGCAGGCAACTGATCTTCAGGTACTGACCAATTTGTATGATGGTTTGCTTGAATCAGATGAGTATGGTAAGCTGGTACCGGCAGTCGCAGAGAGCTGGGAGACCGAGGACAACGGTGTTACTTGGACATTCCATTTAAGACAGGGTGTTAAGTGGGTTGATCAGAACGGAAATGAGAAGGGTGAAGTTACTGCACAGGATTTCTTAACCGGACTTGAGTGGGTATTAAACTTCCACAAGAATGATGCAACTAACACTTCCATGCCGATGGAGATGATCGTTGGTGCAGAGGATTACTACAACATGACAAGTGAGCTTGATGCAGATGCAGGTCTTGCACTGACAGCTGAAAGCCCAGAGTTTGCTGATACTGTTGGCATCAAGGCAATCGATGATTATACATTACAGTATACATGTGTAAGTGAGAAGCCATATTTTGATACTGTAGCTACCTATAACTGTCTGTATCCAATTTCTCAGGCAATGATCGATGAGATCGGCATTGATGGTTTTAAGGCTGCAACACCAGAAAATATCTGGTACAATGGTGCTTATACCTGTACTGAGTACATCCAGCAGAATACAAAGACTTTGACAAAGAACCCACTGTACTGGGATACCGAGGCAAAGCTGTTTGATTCTGTTACTGTTAAGATGGTAGAGTCTGTTGATACTGCATATCAGCTGTATACTACTGGTGAGCTTGATCATGTAGATCTGTCAGAGTCTAACCTGACAACTATCTACAACAATGAGTCTGATCCGCTTCATGATCAGTTAGTTGAGAAGCGTCCAACAAAGTTCTCTTATCAGTTCCACTTTAACTATGATAAGCATAACGACGATCAGTCCGAGGATACAAATTGGAATACCGCTATTGCAAACGAAGCATTCCGTAAGTGCTGGTACTATGGTCTTGATCTTGGAAGCTACTACAAGAGAACAAATGCAATTAATCCATACAAGTGCTACAACAATGCATACACAATGCAGGGTCTTGTTTACCTGTCTGATGGTACCGAGTACACCAGTCTGGTTCAGGAAAAGTTAGGTCTTCCGGCATATGATGGTGAGACAATGACTCGTCTTGATTCTGAGAAGTTTGAAGAGTACAAGGCACAGGCAATGGAGGAGTTAGCAGCAGCAGGCGTTACCTTCCCAGTACATGCAAGATATTTCGTAGCTGGTGGAAATCAGACTGCTCTTGACAGTGCAAATGTATTAAAGCAGGCATTCTCCGATTCCTTTGGTGATGACTTCATCGTTCTTGATATTGATTCTTATGTATCCAGCCTTTCTAAGGAAGTTCGTGATCCAAGACGTCAGTCCTTCGTTATCAACGGATGGGGCGCTGACTATGGTGATCCGCAGAACTACTTAGGACAGGAAACAAATGACAGCGATAACGCATATTACATGGTAGCTTATGGTCATGCAGTAGATAACGAGAGCGAGGAACTGAATGCACTGTATGATGAGTTTACTGAGTTAGTAAATAAGGCTGATGCCATCACAGATGATCTTGATGCAAGATATGAGGCTTATGCAGATGCAGAGGCATTCTTGCTTGAGCATGCACTGACCCTTCCGTCAAACTTTGATATCGGTTGGGAGCTGACTCATATAAATGATTACACCAAGCAGAACGCTATGTTTGGTATTCAGAATTTGAAGTATAAGAATTGGGAGACTTCTACAGACGCCTATACTGCAGAAGACTACGCTGGATTCCAGGATTCCTGGAACGCAGGTTCTGCTGAATAATATATGGCAAAATACACCGTAAAGAGATTGTTACAGTCTCTTGTAACAATCCTCATTGTGGTGACTATCGTATTCCTGCTGCTTAGAATGCTGCCTACGGATTATTTCTTTACCGAGGACCAGCTAATGAAGCTGACCGATCAGCAAAAGCACGATCAGCTTAAAGCAGCAGGTTTATTAGATAGTACCTTTACACAGCTGACACGCTATTATGGGCAGTTGTTGAGACTTGACTTTGGTACGTCTCGACGAATTCAAAGCGGTGTCTCTGTTGTAAAGGTAATTGGCGGAAAGTTTGCAATGTCGATGCAGTTAGGACTGATCTCCTTTGCAATCTCTCTGGTAATTGGTGTTATTATGGGTGTGCTTCAGGCACGTTTTAAGGACGGTATCATCGACGGTATTGGAACAATTTACACGATATTGGTAAATGCAGTTCCGCCGCTTGTTGCGTATTCACTTGTTCTTGTATTTGGTTCCCATGTGTTAAAGCTTCCTTCCATGTATTCAACGAGAAATCCAGGACCATCTATGATCCTGCCGGTTGCATGTCTTTCTCTTTCATCAATTGCAGGCTATGCACTGTGGACAAGACGTTACATGGTAGATGAGTTAAATAAGGATTATATTAAGCTGGCGCGTGTGAAGGGTCTTTCATCAAAGCGCATCATGGTTACTCATGTGCTTAGAAATGCATTCGTTCCGCTTGCACAGTATATTCCTTACTCTATTTTGCTGACAGTAGGCGGTTCTCTTCTGGTAGAGCGTTTCTTCTCTGTTCCAGGTATGGGTTCTCTTCTTACTGACGCAATCAACCGTTATGACACCAATGTTGTTCAGACGCTTGTTATTTTATACGCTGCACTTGGTATCATCGGCGTATTTTTGGGTGATGTTTTGATGATGATCATTGACCCACGTATTACATTGACCGGAAAGGGAGGTACAAGATAATGGCAGTCAATTCAAATGATGACGCACGCTTTAAGGTTGTCGAGTACTCCCCTGAAAAGGCCGAGATGATCGGATATTCCAATTATTCTTATTGGAAATCTGTATTTCACAATTTCTTAAAGAAAAAGAGTGCAGTTGCGCTTTTAATCGTGTTTGTTGCACTTGTTGTATTTTCCTTCGTTGCACTTGTAATCGGAAAATACGATTATCGTAATCTTGTCACAGATAGTTCAAAGGGCTTTATCCTTCCAAACTCAGAGTTCTGGTTTGGTACTGATAACCTAGGACGTGACTACTGGAGCCAGGTATGGTATGCGACACAGACATCCATTAAGCTTGCCTGTATCGTTGCAATCGGTGAGTGTGTGCTTGGTGTTACTATTGGTCTTCTTTGGGGATATGTTCGTCAGTTAGACCGCTTCTTTACAGAGCTGTACAATGTAATTGATAACATTCCGCAGATCATTTACATGACACTGATTGCATTAATGGTCGGTAAGAGCTTTACCATCATGGCAGTTTCTTTGATTGCATTTGGCTGGCTTGGAATGGCAAGAAACATCCGTAACCTTGTTATGATGTATCGTGACCGCGAGTATAACTTAGCATCAAGATGTTTAGGTACTCCGACTTATCGTATTCTTCTTAAGAATATTTTACCGTACCTGATTAGTGTTATTATCTTAAGAGTGGCATTGTCAATCCCGAGAACAATCAGTATGGAGACTACGCTTTCCTATCTTGGTCTTGGTCTTGATATTAACACACCTACACTTGGAATCCTTCTTCGTAATGCAAGAAGCTATTTCCTGAATTATCCATATTTGCTGGTATTCCCGGCAGTTATTGTATCTGTTGTTACTATCACATTCTATCTGGTTGGTAACGCATTTTCCGATGCGGCTGATCCGAGAAATCACGTTTAAGGGGGGAGAACAATGGAAAAGAAACCAATATTATCCGCCAAAGACGTTGAAATTACATTTAGCCTTCGCGGAAACAAATTAAATGCGATCCGTAAGTGTTCTCTTGATCTGTATGATGGAGAGACACTTGCAATCGTAGGAGAGTCCGGTTCAGGAAAAAGTGTATTTACAAAGACATTTGTTGGTATGCTTGATGGAAACGGCAGTATTACCGGCGGAAGCATTATGTACGATGGCAAGGATCTGGCAAAGTTTAAGAAGGAAAAGGAGTGGATGACTATTCGTGGTAAGAAAATCGCGATGGTTATGCAGGATCCTATGACTTCCTTAAATCCATTGAAAAAGGTTGGAAAGCAGATTCAGGAGTGTATCGAGCTTCATCAGGGTCTTAAGGGAGCAGTTGCAAAGAAGGCAACTCTTCAGATCCTTGAGAAGGTAGGTATTCCATATCCTGAAATGCGCTATAACCAGTATCCGCATGAGTTTTCAGGCGGTATGAGACAGCGTGTTGTTATTGCTATTGCGGTTGCATGCCGGCCGCAGATTTTAATCTGCGATGAGCCTACCACCGCACTGGACGTAACGATTCAGGCTCAGATTTTGGAGCTGATCAGAAATCTGCAGGCAGAGTATCATATGTCTGTTATTTATATCACACACGATCTTGGTGTTGTGGCAAACGT
This sequence comes from uncultured Lachnospiraceae bacterium, assembly GCA_934292725.1. Lineage (GTDB taxonomy): Bacteria > Bacillota > Clostridia > Lachnospirales > Lachnospiraceae > Anthropogastromicrobium. Next base: position 14,254 of record CAKQXY010000057.1, on the reverse strand, counting down.
GGCTGACCGTGTTGCAGTTATGTATGCAGGACAGATCGTGGAGGTAGGCAAGGTAGATGAGATTTTCTACGATGCAAGACATCCTTATACTTGGGCACTTCTTTCTGCACTTCCGCAGCTTGGCGTGAAGGGCGAAGCATTGCCAACGATCGACGGTACACCGCCGAATCTGTTTAACAAGATTAAGGGTGATGCATTTGCACCGAGAAACAGACAGGCACTGGCTATTGATTTTGAGGAAGAGCCTCCATATTTTGAAGTTTCAGAGACGCACAAGGCAAAGACTTGGTATCTGGATCCGCGTGCACCGAAGATAGAACCGCCGAAGTCTGTGCAGCAGCTCAGACAGAAAATGAGAGCGCATAAGTAAAAGAGGTATGAGTATGGCTGAGAGAGAAAAGCTGATTGAGGTCAAAGACCTGCAGATTAGTTTCGGAAAAGGACGAAAAAAGTTTGTAGCAGTTGACCATGTGAATTTTGATATTTATAAGGGAGAGACATTCTCCCTGGTAGGTGAGTCCGGTTCCGGAAAGACTACCATCGGCCGCGCTATTACCCGTATCAATCCTACTTCGGCCGGAGAGATCTACTTTAAGGGCAAGAAGATCAATGGAAAGATTTCAAGGGAGCTTGACCGCGAGGTTATTAAGAGCTGCCAGATGATTTTCCAGGATCCTATGGCATCCTTAAATGAGCGTGCAAAGGTTGATTACATTGTCTCTGAGGGTCTGTTAAACTTCCATATGTATAAGGATGAGGCAGATCGCGAGGCGAAGGTACAGAAGGCACTTCGAGAGGTTGGTCTTCTTCCGGAGTTTGCATCTCGTTTCCCACACGAGTTCTCTGGTGGACAAAGACAGCGTATCGGTATCGCAAGAGCCTTGATTATGGAGCCAGAGTTTGTTGTAGCTGATGAGCCGATTTCAGCGCTTGATGTTTCTATTCGTGCACAGGTATTGAACCTGTTAAACCAGTTAAAGGCATCAAGAGGACTGACATATCTGTTTATTGCACATGACCTTTCTGTAGTACGTTTTATTTCAGACCGTATTGCTGTTATCTATAAAGGTCGTATTGTGGAGCTTGCAGAGGCAGAGGAATTATTCCATCATCCACTGCATCCTTATACAAAGGCACTGCTTTCAGCAGTTCCGATTCCGGATCCAGAAATTGAGAAGAAGAAAAAGCTTTTGATTTACGATCCAACACTTCATGATTACACAATCTCTAAGCCGCAGTGGGTAGAGATTACTGAAGGTCATTTTGTATATGGTAATGAGCCGGAGCTTGAGAAATATCGTGCTGAGATTGAAGCAATCAATGCAGCAGAGAAAGCATAAAGAAGAGGCGTGAGAAGAGCATGAGATGGTTGAAAAAACAGTATCACCGCTATATGATTCGCCCCATTGTGACAAAAACGATCACCAGAACCCTAATCGGTCTGGTGATCGTCTTGCTATGGGATAAATACGTGAACGTAGAGCGGATTGGAGTTTCAAGGCTTGGCTTTGGACTGGGGGCAGTTGGAATTATTTTAATGGCTGGTGCATGGTTTTCCTATCTGCATCTGGATGGATTAACACCTATTGATACAGCGAAAAAAAATTTTGGTGTGAAAAATAAAAAGAAAAAAACAAAGCAAAGCATGGGCGGCGATATTGCAGACTACCTCGATGAGGAAATTGTGCCGTATGAGGAGTTGGATGAATCTGAAAAGGCAGCATGTCAGATGGCAGCCTTTTTGATTTCTGGAATGATCCTTGTGATCGCCGGGATTGTGATCCCACTCTTTTAAGAAGCCACAAAAAGCAGGGCACATGCCTTGCTTTTTTTCGTAAATAAGGGTATGATTGTAGAACAAAGATATCAGAGAAAGGATGGGATTCTATGGCAAAATCAAAAAAAGGAAAAGCAGTCATTGCAGGAGTGGCAGCGGTAAGTGCAGCCAGTATTTTGACCGTGAGAGGTATTTTCCACAAGGTATTCGCCAGACAGGAGAAGGAGGATGACGCAATCAGTCTGCGCTATAAGGACATGAGCGGAATGGTGAGAAAAAAAATCACAATCGTCTCTGGTTCCACTCATCTGACAGGATATTTATATGGAGAAGCATCTGCCAAAGGTCTCGTTGTTGTGTGCCATGGAATTGCAGGCGGCGGAGAAGATAACTTAAGCATGGTTAAATATATGCTGGATGATGGTTATCAGGTTTTTACATTTGATTATACGGGCGTGTATGAAAGTGAAGGAGCTTCATCTGTGGGCTTCTATCAGGCTGTGAAGGATTTGAATGCAGTTTTGGGTTATATTGAGGCGTCTGCATCACTAAAGAATCTTCCAGTATTTTTATATGGTCATAGCTGGGGCGGTTATACAGCTGCGGCAGTGCTGAATTTTAAGCATAATATTGCAGGTGTTATTACAATTTCAGGTTTTTCTAGTCCAATGGCAATTACAAAAGAGGCGGCAGGACGCATCATTCCAACATTGTTGGTAGATTTATTGCTTCCGTTTGCTGCGCTTTATCAGCGCATTGTTTTTGGTAAGAATTATAATTTGTCTGCAATTGATGGCATCAATAGCTGTGACGTGCCGGTTCTTGTTATGCATGGCAAAGAGGATGAAGTGATTAGCTATGAGGGATCTTCTATTATCGCGCAGCGAAGCCATATTACAAATCCAAATGTTGAGTACTATACCGAGACGCGTCCGGGAAAGAGTAATCACATGGGAATTTTCTTCACAAAGGGCGGAACAGCTTATTATCTAGCCAAGAAGGAAGAATTAAAGATGCTTCACGATTTGTATTATAACCGTGTCCCAGAAAAGGTGCTTTCAAAATGGTTTGCCCGCCTTGATAAAAAGCAGGCAAATGATATGGATCCACTGTTTGTAAAGACAGTGCTTGATTTCCTTGATAAGAACTGCAAGTAAGCCATGGTGACAGGGACAGTGGCTCGAAATGTGTCCCTACTGGCTCGATATGTGTCCACTGTAAAAGGTCTGAAAGTTCAAGAAAAGAGCTTTCAGGCTTTTTTTGTGTGTTTATTAGAATGCAGTAGAGCTGAAAAAAGAACGAAAGTTCGCAAACTTGAGCCACCAGGGACACTAATCAAACCACTGTACCTGTCCCCATGGTCACCTTTCTTGAAATTTCTACGACAATTTTCAGTAAGAATTTTCATAAATATTCATTTTATTGAAATTTCTTCTGCTTTGCATTTTCATAATAAGTTGATTTTATGAATTTTTTATGCTAAAATAGACCTAGAAATTTCAAATTCCGTTTTCCGGAGGAAAGGAAAAAAATTATGACAAACCGAGCAGGAACATTCGTGAGTAATCTGTCAGGCGAAATGGCTTATGAATCCTTTCGGCCAGCCCCGCTTCCACCGAATCCTCCTATTGATGTATCTGGTGAGCTCCTCACGAAACTTATTGATGCAAACAAAAAAATAGCAACACTTGAAGGACTATCCTCCCGTATACCAAACATGGAACTTTTTATTTCCATGTACGTCCGTAAAGAAGCCCTTCTTTCCTCACAGATTGAAGGTACACAGTGCACTCTTGAGGATATCTTGAATCCTCTGATTGAAGACAACACAAATCGGGACGTCTCCGATGTTGTGAACTATATCCGCGCGACTGAATTTGCTCTTGAGCGGCTAAAAACGCTGCCTTTGTGCAATCGTCTGATCAAAGAAACTCATGCAGTTCTTTTGGAAAGCGTACGAGGGCAGGAAAAAAATCCTGGCGAATTCCGCTATTCGCAAAACTGGATTGGCGGTCAGGGAAGTACTCTCAAAAACGCTCGTTATATTCCGCCAAATCCAGAAGATATGCTAACAGCCATGTCCGACCTCGAAAAATATATCAATAGTGATGATCCTCTTGACCCGTTGATTCAGGCCGCTTTGATCCACTATCAGTTTGAAACCACGCACCCCTTCCTTGACGGTAATGGACGTGTTGGACGACTTCTTATTACGCTCTTCTTAATGGAAAAAGGCATTCTGTCTACTCCGGCACTTTATATTTCTTATTATCTTAAGATGAACCGTATCGAATACTATGACCGTATGACACAGGTACGACGTACTGGTGATTATGAACAGTGGATTTCATTTTTCCTTCAGGCATTTGCAGATTCTGCGGAGGATGCAATTCATACAATCGATCTACTTACTGCACTACATGATAAAAGTACAAAATTATTTGACACTCTTACAAAGAGGCAGCGTACTAGCGTTCTTAAAGTGTTTTCTTATTTAGAATCCAATCCGATCATTGATATTCAGAAAACCGCTGCGACTCTTGACATGTCATATAACACTGTGGCGAAGGTGGTTTCTATTTTGGTTGATTATGGAATCTTGAAGCAAACAGACAAATTTGGAAAAGCCAAAATATATTCTTATACCGAATACCTCGATATTCTTCGTAAAGATACCTACTGACTCACCCTAGGGAGCCATGGTGACAGGGACGGTGGCTCAAAATGTGTCCCTACTGGCTCGATATGTGTCCCCTGTAAAAAGTCTGAAAGTTCAAGAAAAGAGCTTTCAGGCTTTTTTTATGTCTTTATTAGAATGCAGTAGAGTTGGGAAAAGAACAAAGGTTTGCAAAATTGAGCCACCAGGGACAATAATCAAACCACCGTACCTGTCCCTCTGGCAAGTTCTTGATAAGAACTGCAAGTAAGCCGTGGTGACAGGGACGGTGGCTCAAAATGTGTCCCTACTGGCTCGATATGTGTCCCCTGTAAAAAAGTCTGAAAGTTCAAGAAAAGAGCTTTCAGGCTTTTTTTGTCTTTATTAGAATGCAGTAGAGTTGAAAAAAAGAACAAAAGTTCGCAAGCTTGAGCCACCAGGGACAATAATCAAACCACTGTACCTGTCCCCATGGTCACCTAAATAATCGCTCAAAAACTGGCTTATATATTGGCAAAAACCAATAAAAACATTGACAAAAGTTTGGGTATCCAGTAATATAAAATTTAATACGAGGCTTGAGAAGCTAGGGGGTATGCACCTTTTGCACATCAATGCTTCGCATCAGTAAAAGGAGGAAGAAGAAAAGATGACGAGAAGACCTTTAAGTGTCGCTCTGACCGCAGCTATGGTATTAGCTATGGGTTCAATGAGCTGGGCAGATGAGACAGAAGATCAGCAGTACACAACCGACGGAAACACCGTTTATGCAGGTTCTGTTACCACTCAGGAAGGCGAAGATGGAGCAGGAGAGTTAAACTACAACGTTTACAAGGGTGAAGAAGGCAAGGATTATACCGATGAGAAGGTATATACCTACAACGATTACATCGCAGGTACCACTAACATGAAGTGGGGTACTGTAAACTGGGAAACAAACGAGGATAGCTATGTTTTATCCAAGATCACCAGTGGATTCTACAATTTCTACCTGAATGATACAAAGGACGGATGGGCTATTGGATGCGACATGGCATCTGAGCTTCCGGTTGATGTTACTTCTGATTACGTAGGTTCTTACGGCATCGAAGAGGGTGACACTGCAAAGGCATGGAAGATTACCTTAAATCCAGATGCTTGCTGGGAAGATGGAACTCCGATCAATGCAGACAGCTATATTTATTCTTATCAGCAGCTGTTAGACCCAATCATGTTAAACAGACGTGCTGATTCTCTGTACGCTGGTGATTTCCAGATTTATGGTGCAAAGAATTACGTTTACCAGGGCAAGACCTCTTTCAACGCATTAGGCGAGAGCGTTGAGGATTATCTGGCAAACGGCGGCGATGAGTCTCAGCTGTACGTTGATGTAACTTCCTTCTGGAACGTAACAGCAGAGGATGGTTCTCAGTACGTATCCATCACTGATGAGACTCCAATTCGTGATGAGGCTGTTGAGGATGAGAACGCAGACGAGGCTTATGTATCCGGTAAGTATCTGTATGAGACCTATTTAGCACCAGGCGCTCCGAATGCAGACAACGCAGCTGATTACGTTGGAACAATGCAGGCTTACGAGGCTGATTACAGCTTTGATAATGTAGGTATCTTCAAGACCGGCGATTATGAGATCGTATTCGTTACCACAAGCCCGGTTGCTTCTCCAGACTACTATGTACCGTACAACTTAAGCTCCACTTACTTAGTATATGAGGATCTGTGGGAGTCCTGCAAGACTTACTTTAACTCCAACGGTGATCAGGTAGATGCGGATTCTGATGATATCGCAAGCATCACCACCAACTATGGTACATCTGCAGAGACAACTATGTCCTTTGGTCCGTACAGACTGGATTACTTCGAACTGGATAAGCAGATCACCTTCACCAGAAACGACAACTGGTTTGGTTACAAGGATGGAAAGCACACTGGAATGTATCAGGCAGACAACATCTCCTGTCAGGTTATCGCAGAGCAGTCCACCGCTCTTCTGGCATTCTTAAATGGCGAGATTGACAATGTCAGCCTTGTTGCATCTGATATGTCCACATATGGCTCCAGTGATTACATCCGTTATACTCCACAGTCTTATACCACAAAGTTGACCTTCAACACTGACCTGGCAAAGACTACCGAGAGAGGAACTCAGATCTTAACAAATCTGAACTTCAGAAAGGCATTCTCCTATGCGATCGACCGTAATACCTTCGCAGCATCCTATACCTCCGCTGGTACTGCTGGATTTGGTATGTTAAACAACCTGTATGTATACGATCCATACACCGGCGCTACCTATCGTGACAGCGAGGGTGCAAAGGAAGCTCTGTGCAACCTGTACGGCATGACATGGGGTGAGGACGGCGACTATGAGGATCTGGATGAGGCTTACGAGGCAATCACCGGATACGATATCACCTATGCACAGTCCTTAATGCAGCAGGCATACGATGAGTGTGTTGCAGATGGTCTGTACGACGGCGAGTCAAGCGTAGAGATCGAGCTTCGTGTATACCAGTCTGATGATACTTATGTTCAGATGTTCAACTACTTAAATAGCTGCTTAGAGGCTGCTTGTGAGGGAACTGGCTTTGAGGGCAAGGTTTCCATGAAGATGGTTGTTGATGCTGACTACTATGAGACCAACTACTCCGGTGGAGCAGATATGATCTTCACTACATGGGGTGGTGCAACTTATTCTCCATGGACCGTTCTGTATGAGTGCTACTGCGATGCTTCTGACGGAAGCGGACAGCAGATGGAGTACGGTTTTGATACCAGCGCAATCAATGTTGTAATTGATGTTGACGGTGCTACCTTCACTCAGCCGCTTCAGACATGGGCACTGTGGGCAGATGGCGATGTAAATACCGTTCTGACCTCTGATGATGGTTCTGTAACACTGGATGCATTTGCAGACTATAGCTATGACACCGAGGCAGAGATTTATGGAAAGCTTGAGTATGCATTACTTTCCTATTATACCACTACACCTCTGTATTACAGAAACAGCGGTTCTTTAGTTTCCCAGAAGGGTGATTATGCTGTTACTCAGTATGTCGATCTGGTAGAGTTTGGTGGTATTGAATACTATACCTTTGATTACGATGATACCGAGTGGGAAGCTGTTAAGGGATCCCTGACATACTAATTTGCAACTATTCAGAACCCTGTAAAATTGCTTGCTGTGAATGCTTGCATTCAAACAGAGAATAGTTATCTTAGAAATCGTATCTGGCGGCAGGTGGCCATGTGCTACCTGCCGCAGTTTTGACAGTAAAAATCGTTAAAAGAGTTTTCGTATTAGGAAGGAAAAAATATGGGAAAGTACGTTGTTAAGAGAATTTTACTGATGATTATGACATTCTTTATCATCACAACAATGTGTTTTATCCTGATCAAGCTGCTGCCGCTGCCGGCTGTTAAGGAACAGGGACGTGACGTTGAGCTGATTCTTGCACGTCGTGAGGCAATGGGCTATAATAAGCCGATCTTGGTGCAGTACATGCTGTTCTGGAAACACATTCTTTTTTACGGAGATTTTGGTCTGGGCGAGCAGCTCTACTCTGGACAGGAAGTATCAAAGATTGTCCTGCAGAAGATCCCGTACACGGTAATTGTAAACTTATATTCCATTATTGTAGCTGTTCCGGTCGGAATTGCACTTGGTATCTTCGCCGCTTTAAAGAAGAATAAGTGGCAGGATCATGTAATTTCTACTATTGTTATGCTGTTAATTTCTGTACCGTCTTACGTGTATGCATTCGTTGTACAGTATTTCTTATGCTTTAAGACTGGCTGGTTCTCTCTGACCGTTGCGTCACAGGATCAGGCAAGCTTCTTTAGCTGGACGATGTTTAAGTCAATGATGCCGACGGTAATCTCTCTGGCGTTTGGAACGATTGCCAGTCTGACGAGATTTACACGTGCCGAGCTGGCAGAGGTTCTGACTGGTGAGTATCTGCTGCTTGCAAGAACAAAGGGTCTGACAAGAAGACAGGCAGTTGTCAGACACGCAATGAGAAATGCGATGGTGCCGATTCTTCCAATGATTCTTGGTGAATTTATCGGTATCCTGTACGGTTCCCTCGTTATCGAGAAGATCTTCTCCGTACCGGGAATCGGAAATCTTTATGTCAACTCAATCTATGTGCGCGATTACAATTTCTTTATGGCGTTGACGATGTTCTATACGTTAATCGGTCTGGTAGGCGGTCTGGTAACTGACCTAAGCTACGGTTTCATTGACCCGCGTATCAAGATGGGAGAGAGGTGATACAAATGGAAGAGAAAAAAATACCGGTTGAAAAGCTTCAGCTTGCGAAGCGTGACGGCCGGATTCATGATAAAAAGCTTGAGACAAAGCCGGTCGGCTATTTCCGTGATGCGTTCCGCCGCTTTTGCAAGAACAAGTCTTCTGTAATCGCAGCTTGGATTATTCTGGTTTTGTTTTTATTTGCAATGATCGTTCCAACGATTTCCAATTATGATGTAAGCTTCCGTGATGGTTATTATAAGATGGTTCTTCCAAAGAGCACGCTGTTTTCCTGGCTGGGCTGGGATGGATGCTCCACAAGAACCGAGACACAGGCCGGATACGACTATTACCAGTCCATCGCCATTGAGACGGGCGAGTCCCCGATCAAGAAGGTGATCAGCAAAAATGTAGACGAGTCAACAGGTCGTGTCACCTACAAGTTAAAGGTAGACAGCTACGATCAGGTAGGCTTTGTCTATGCCGATCTGAGTGAGGAACAGTACCTGAATCTTCAGCAGTATCAGAATGAGACTGGAATTCAGGTAATCTACCCACTTCCAGAAAACTATAAGACTTCATTTGTAGCAGTTGGAAGCAGTGCGAATTTGTGGTATGAGTTAAAGGATAAGACACCGTCTAGTGCAGGTGAGGCAAAGGATCACGATGAGGATGGAAATCCGATCTACACACCGGCATACAAGACGAGTGAAAAGGAAAATGCTGCAAAGTACGACAGCTTAAAGCTGGAGTCCGATAACGGCGGTGAGGATGGTTCTACCTGGTATGTGTACGCAGCCAAGAACCAGTCCGGTTATAAGGTTCGTGTTCTGTACAAGGAATACTACAAGTACAACAACGGATTTTATGCGCATCATCTGTTTGGAACCAATCAGCATGGACAGGATATCTTTGCGTGTCTGGCATCTGGTGCACGTCTTTCCTTCTTGCTTGCGATTTCCGTTTCCATTTTGAACTTTATCATTGGTATTATCTACGGTTCTATTGAGGGATTCTACGGCGGTGCCGTCGACTTAATTTTGGAGCGTATCTCCGATATTCTGGCATCCGTGCCGTTTATTGTAGTTGCAACACTGTTCCAGCTGCATTTAGCAAATAAGGTCGGTGCGCTTGGTTCTCTGTTGTTCGCATTCGTCCTGACCGGATGGATCGGCATTGCGAGCCGTGTTCGTACCCAGTTTTATCGTTTCAAGGGTTCTGAGTATGTATTGGCAGCACGTACGCTTGGTGCAAACGACAAGCGTCTGATCTTCCGCCACGTACTTCCAAACTCCCTTGGTACCATCATCACAGGTACAATCCTGATCATTCCGAACGTTATCTTTAGTGAGTCATTGCTCTCTTATCTGGGTATTATCAACCTTCAGACAAGCGGCATGATCTCCATCGGTACCATGCTTTCCGACGGTCAGACCTACCTGTCCACTTATCCGCATATTATTCTGTTTCCGGCGCTGTTTATCTCACTTCTTGAGATTTCCTTTAACCTGTTTGGAAATGGACTTAGAGATGCGTTCAACCCGTCGTTGAGAGGAGCTGATGAATAATGGCAGAGAAGAAATTAAGCGTCAGAGATTTAAAGATATCCTTCAGAACCGCCAGCGGAAAGCTTCAGGCTGTCCGGGATATCAGTTTTGATTTATATAAGGGAGAAACACTCGCCATTGTTGGTGAGTCTGGTTCTGGAAAATCCGTAACCAGCCGTGCGATCATGGGTATTCTTGCTGGAAATGCGATCGTAGAGGGTGGAAAGATTCTCTACGATGGCAAGGATCTGATGAAGATCAGCGAGGATGAGTTCCATCGTATCCGTGGTGATAAGATTGCGATGGTATTCCAGGATCCGCTGTCCAGCTTAAACCCGATTATGCGTGTCGGAAATCAGCTGACAGAGGCGATGCTGTTAAAGAATAAGGCAGCAAGAAGAGAGGGAAAGGCAGCGATGGATACGATGTTTGCATCGCTGACCGACCAGCTCGCAAAGAGCGGAGAAGCATCTGCAAAGGAAGATATCGAGAAATTCAAAAAATTTGAATTAAAGCACTGTGAGTTAGAGAGCCAGTATACTGCTGCACTTTCCTATGCACAGGACTTTGTATCCGCAGCAGACAACGTGCTTCTTCGTATTCGCACTAACACCGAGTTTGACGTAAAGGATGAGATCGGTGAGTTAGTTCATGCCGCAGAGGGCGCATGCAGCCCATTTGTGGTAGCTGGAAAGGCTGCCGATGAGGCGAAGTCTTATACGCAGAAGTTGAGCAGTCTGATGTCAGCATGGAAGCCAAAGCAGTCCTGCAAGGAATTCTATGAGCCGATTGAAAAGCTGCAGGCGATCATGAAGACCGCAAGCGAGCTTCCGGTTCCGAATACATTCACACTTGGCTACTACATGACATTTGTGGAAGACAAGATTCCGGATATGCCAGTAGACAAGCTTAACGCGATGACGAGAAAGAAACTCGATGATGATTTCATGAAGGCATTTCTTGCAAAGTGCGAGAAGGCAGTACGAAACAGTGCTTTTGAAACTGACAAGCAAAGAAGTGAGGCAATCAGCGTATTAAAGGCGGAGCTGCCACACGTACAGGAGAACTTAGAGAAGAAGAGTGTGCAGGATGCATGTGGACGCATGAAGGCTGCTGTCGCAAAGTGTCTGGATCCGCTTGAGGTTACAAAGGATGGTCTGACTCATACCTTTGGAACGAGTATTGACTATGCAGTCAACATGTACTTTGACGGCATTGTGAAGAACGAGAAGGAAAAGGCACGCTTTGCCGCTCAGACTGCAAAGTATGAGAGAAAGGTAGCAAAGGGAAAGACGCCAGATTGGCAGGTAATCCCGATGAGCCTTGTCGATCTCGATGCGGCAAAGAAGGAGCTTTCCGACATTATTGAGGAGCAGATCGCGCATTTTGAGGCACAGATTGCAGAAAATAAGACTGCGGATTACGCAGCAAGAACAGTTGAGATTGTGGATTACTTAAAGGAGTGCGCATCTCAGTCTGTCTATAAGGTAACAAAGGAAATGGCAAAGGAGCGCGCCATCAAGCTGATGGAAAGCGTTGGTATTGATGAGCCTCGCCGTCGTTTCAGTCAGTATCCGTTTGAGTTTTCTGGTGGTATGAGACAGCGTATCGTTATCGCGATTGCGCTGACCGCAAACCCAGATATTTTAATCTGTGATGAGCCGACCACCGCACTTGACGTTACGATTCAGGCACAGATTCTGGAGCTGATCAATAACTTAAAGAAGGAGCGTAACCTGTCCGTTATCTTCATCACACATGACCTCGGCGTTGTTGCCAACATGGCCGACCGCGTAGCCGTTATGTATGCTGGAAAGATTGTCGAGACCGGTACCGCAAGGGATATCTTCTACAGCCCGGCACATCCATATACCTGGGCGCTTTTATCCTCCGTTCCGGATCTGGATACGAAGGAAAAGCTGGAGTCTATCCCTGGAACGCCTCCGAATATGATCTATCCGCCGAAGGGTGATGCATTTGCTGATCGAAACAAGTATGCACTGGAGATTGACTTTGAGGAACAGCCGCCAATGTATAAGATCAGTGATACACACTATGCGGCAACCTGGCTGCTGCATCCGGACGCACCGAAGATTGATCCGCCGAAGATTGTACTGGAGCGAATTGAGAAGATGCGAAACAGAAGAAAGGATAAGGATGTAACACAATGAGCGTAAAAGAATCGGATAATACATTACTCAAGGTCGAGCATCTGTCCATGTATTTTGGCAAGCGCGGCTTTGTAAAGAAGGCAGTCAACGACGTTTCCTTTGATGTGAAAAAGGGAGAGGTATTCGGTCTGGTAGGAGAGTCCGGCTGTGGAAAGACCACCACTGGACGAACCATCATCAAGCTGTATGATGCCACTTCAGGAAACGTTTATTTTAAGGGACAGCGTATCGTAGCTGGTACACAGTCCTACAAGGATGAGATCGCAGCGCTGAAGAAGGAAAAGAAGAGACTTTCCTCCGAAAAGCCGTCCGGCTACGAAGCTTCCATTAAGGAATGCGACGCAAAGATCGCAAAGCTGAAGGAAGAGATCGTGAAGGCAAAGCATGATCACAAGCATTGCAACGACGATTACAAGACAAAGGAGCTGGCAGAGCTTAAGGAAGAGTACGACAAGAAGATTGCTGCTGCTTCCGGCGCTGACAAGCAGGCACTTGAAAAGGAGTACAACCAAAAGGTAGAGCATGCAAAGCGCTCTAAGTTAGTCACCAGAATCCAGATGATTTATCAGGATCCGGTTGCATCCCTTGACCCACGTATGACCGTTCGCGAGATCATCGCAGAGGGCTTGAAGATTCAGGGCGTCAAGGACAAGAAGTATATTGACGAGCAGGTTTATGAGATGCTTGAGACCGTTGGTCTTGTAAGAGAACATGCAGGTCGTTACCCACATGAGTTCTCCGGTGGTCAGCGTCAGCGTATCGGTATTGCACGCTCTGTTGTCATGAAGCCAGAGTTAATCATCGCCGATGAGCCGATCTCCGCACTGGATGTTTCCATTCGTGCGCAGGTCATCAACCTGTTAAACGAGCTTCGTGAGAGCATGGGCATGACAATTCTCTTCATCGCGCATGACCTTTCCGTTGTAAAATACTTCTCTGATCGTATCGGCGTTATGTACTTTGGAAATATGGTTGAGCTAGCAACCTCCGACGAGCTGTTTGCCCATCCGCTCCACCCGTACACAAAGTCCCTTCTGTCTGCAATTCCGCTTCCGGATCCGGAGGGAGAGCGCGGAAGAAAGCGTATCCGCTACAACCCGTTAACCGATCACGAGACCACGACCGAAGAGCCAGAGTTTCGTGAGGTATGCCCGGGCCACTTTGTTCGCTGTACAAAGAAGGAATTTGAGGCGTACAAGAAGCAGGTACAGTAAGGAGATATTTTGAAGAAAAAAGGTCTGATTATCAGTATGGCAGCCACGCTTATCTTATGCGTGGCGATCATGCTGATCGGAAATGTCATCGGAGCCGAAACCACAGCAGATCGCCTTCGGGCGGTCTGCGACGGCTTTTCCATGGGCGGACTACTCGTACTGTGTGTCGGCGGTCTGGTATGGATTTCTGGTTCCGGCTCATTTGATATCTTGGGATACGCATGTAAGCGGGCAGCGCACATGTTTATTCCGGGAAAAGGAATCAATGGAAAGAAAGAGCGGATGCCTTCTTATTTCGAGTACAAGCTTGAAAAGAGCGAGAAGAGAAAACAGAACGGAGGTCTGGAGCTGCTTGTTTCCGGAGCTATTTTCTTTGTGGTAGGTGTTGTCTTAATTCTTGTGTGGTATCAGGTGTGAGGTTATGGGTTCACGTGGGAATTAAGAAAAGTACAAAAAATATAAGATTTTATTTCATTGACATATCGGAAAAAATCTATTAAACTATCGGAGAAGTAGGTTTTTTGAAGTTTTAGACGCGGCGGCCTGCGGGTTGCCGCGTAATTAGTTTGCGCGCCATGGGCGCGCTCTAACGGGTGTAAGTCCCGAACACACCTAGGCAACGAGGAAGTGTATAGCT
>CAKQXY010000056.1 GCA_934292725.1 uncultured Lachnospiraceae bacterium | reverse complement strand
TGTCTAATTCTCCTTTGATAATAAGATACCATCAAAAACCTGACACGGTATGACAACATTTATTATAATTGATTTGCTAAGCAGTATCAAGTGTGCAATTATGAATTTTAATCGTCTGTTGCAAGAGATTTAGCATCCTATTGTGAGAGATTTCAGACCGTTTAATAAGCGTTGTCTTTCTTATTCTGTTTTATTGGCAAAAAATAACGCCCACATTTTCTGTGAGCGCTATCATTGCAATATTGATTTCAGATACAAAATGCGGCATAGAGAGGAACGATTTTTTTATTGTCCTCGAAGCCGAAGTTTTTGGCAGAGAGCTTGATTGCATAAGCAGGCTTGTAGGTGTGGTAGCCGTTAATGGAGAGCTGCACATTAACATAGTTCTCTGCCATACCACCCTTGAAGTCGTTAATTTCCTCGACCATATAGAGGATGTCATTAGCGGCTAAATCCTTCTTAGCGCAAAGCAATCCTAAGTCGGACACCTGACTTAACCCAGCGGCAAGCCACTGGGGTTCCATTGACGGAGTTCTAGTGTCTGCGTACATCGCAACGCTCGGAATTAAAAAGCATCAAAACTGGAATAAAGATTTTCATATAGTCATATCAATGTAGGTACATAATCTCAAATTTCTAAAAGCCTTAGAAACATTGAGAAAACCGCATATATCAAGCAAAAGTGGAGCTGTTATGGCTCCACTTTTGTCTTTCCAAGTGGCAAACTCGGGTTGTAGCAGATATTCGTGTAAAAATCAATGAAGTTTTTTATTTTTTTCACATTAAATAACACGATTATTTTAGCAAATCTCCCATTATATTACACGAAAATTGCATTCACTATGGAACATTTCCGATGCTTATAATCCAGCTTTTGATAATAAAAAACACTGCTAAGATCATAAAAATCCCTCCAAACCCTAAACGGGCTTGGAGGGCTGTGCTGCCAAATTTAGCTCTGTATCTTTTCGTATCTGTACTCTTGTTTTGTTGCCGCAGATGGGGCATAGTATCCATTTGGCGTTCATATTCAAACTTTACTTATCACAATAAATGGAAATTGCATCTCTTACAAATTCCGCTGTTCCTTCTCCGCCAAAACGGTCAATGTTTTTCTTAAAACGGTCATCGCAGACATACATCTCGCCCAATTCTTTTAAAATATCATTGCTGCAAGTGTAGAAGTTTTCATTTATATAGGCTTGCAAAGCAATTACTTTTTCTTGAACAGCCTTATCTGTAGGGGGCAATTGTTTCATCGCTCCTAACTCAGTGAACAACGACATAATCTCATTGGCAAATTTAAGATAGTTGTGTTCACTGTCAGAAACAGCTCGTTGTTCATACTCTTGATACGCTTTAGAATTTCCCCATTTTGACTTGACTTCCGCCTTGTATTGTTCAATTTCTTTCGCATCAAAAACTTCAAAATTCATTATCTTTACTCCTTTAGTTTGAATTTCACGGGCAAAGGAAATAAGCTCACCTATATGCTTATATTGCAATTCCAACAGTTTGATTTGCTGCGCCACTGCTTCTTCTTGATTAAAATTAGGACTATCAAGAATTTCTTTAATTTCCTTTAGAGGAAATTGCAATTCACGAAACAACAGAATGTTTTGCAAACGACTAAGGGCCGTATCGTCATACATTCGGTAGCCTGCATCAGTTACTTTTGTAGGCTCTAAAAGACCAATGGCATCATAATAGTGCAGTGTGCGCACACTAACACCTGCGAGTTTGCTAACCTCTTTTACTGTTCGCATATTTATCACTCCTTTCCGTGTAATATCATTCTAAACTATAACGCAGCGTCAGAGTCAATAGGTTTTTAAATATTTTGTTGCCTTGACATTTTAATTGGATGCTTTTTCCTGATGCTACTTTCCGTGCATCTGACAAGTTCGGACACATAACATGTGTTATAGCAGATATTCATGTAAAAAATCAATAGTTTTTTTGTTTTCAGTCTTGGTGGGGCACTTGTTTGTCTATTTAAAAACTTTTATCATTACTTGACGCGCGTACTAACACGTGCTAACATAATTCTATAGTAGAAATTTTTTTTACTTTTTTATTTCAATAATTGACGCTTATAAAAGCTTGTCCATATCGAAATCATCTGTATGGTCATCTATCAACCGATAAATAACTTTACAGTTTTTAATTGAATATTGCATAATGAAAGGAACCAAAATGCCAGAATTAGATATTTTAGAACTACGCAAACTATGCACCCCCAAAAATATACGAATTACACTTCATGCTGCCAAACGATTAGAACAACGCGGCATATTTTTATCTGATGTTATGGCCTGTATTATGAGTGGAGAAATTATCGAACAATATCCTGATGATTACCCTTATCCAAGCTGTCTAATTTTAGGATTAAGTCTTGATGATAAATTTTTACATGTAGTTATCGGTCATCATGAAACTGAATTATTTCTTATCACTGCATATTTTCCAAGCTCTGATAAGTGGGAAGACGATTTTAAAACTCGAAAGGAGAATTGACTATGACATGTTTTTATTGCAAAGGTAATGTTCAGCCTGCCACTACTACCTATATGACTGACTATAATGGATGCTATATCATTATCAAAAATGTTCCTTGTGAAAAATGTACTCAATGCGGTGAAGAATATTTAACCGGTGAAACACTACAAAATATTGAGCATATTATCAAACAGGTTAAGGGAATGTTGACTGAAATTGCTGTTGTTGATTATCAAAAAACTGCTTAAAACCGTATCTATTGACGATGCCTCTGCTCATATGATAAAATCCTTTCTGTAGCATCATGTATCATGCAGTAATGATAAAATATCTATACAAAAGTACAGAAAGGATTTTTGAAATGAACCCAGCTAAAATATTTCAGTTAAAGGCTTCCTGGGACCGCTTTGCAGCAGCCCACCCGAAGTTTCCGCTTTTTTTACGTGCTGTCTCTGACGGTAACGTCATGCAGGAAGGCACTATTGCCGAAATTACTATTACAACAGCCGACGGACGCAAATATGAAACAAATTTAAAGCTTACAGCAAATGATCTGCAGCTTTTTGATGATGTCCGTCAGATAGTAAAATAAAAAAATTCAACGGTCTGCTGTTTATTTGAGCAAAGGCCGTTGAATTTTTTATTTATCGAAATGTCACATCAAACTCCATTTTAGGAAACTGGTGTTGGAATCCTCGGCCATTCAATGACCGAACAGTTCACAAAAAACAGCGAGTCGATTGGAATTATTTACATAAAGCGAAGCACGTCCTCTGCCGTCTTTCTTGTCGGTGCATCTGGTGTGAATTTTTCATATCCAGCAGCAAGTAACACGGCAACTTCCTCTGTCTGTGGAATGCCAAGCTTTTCCTGAATATACGCTGCGTCATAGATGCCAAGAATAACCGTTCCAACTCCCTGTGCATGAGCAGCGAGTGCGAAGGTTTGTGCTGCTACTCCAGCGTCAAACATCTGCCAACCTTCTTTTTTGTCGGTGCTGTAGGAGCCATTCTTTTCAAAACCGCAGATGCCCTTTACATACGATACCACAATCAATACCGGTGTCTGCTTAAGTGTCTTTGTATTAAAGGCAAAGTCGCAGCAGCCATTTTCTGCTATATCATCAATGATCTCTCGTTTGTCTACTACCGTATAGCGCGGTGTCTGAGAATTTTTCCATGATGGTGCCCAAATTGCAGCATCCACGATTTTTTGAATCGTCTCACGCTCTACTGGGCGATCTTCAAATCTTCTTACACTTCTTCTTGTTTTGATACATTCGAAGACTTCCATTTATTGTTCTCCTCTCTACTTAAACTCACATTAATGATTGGTGTTAAAATCAATTAGCCCACAAATGGATTATAAAACCGTCCAAACCGGATTGTCACGAATAAGCTAACGGCAAGCAGCACCACGCCAATTGCAATTGCAATAAAATCTCTTCTTGCAAATGGTCTTTTTGTATACCAGGTGCGCTTTTTATTTTTACCAAAGCCACGCAACTCCATTGCATTTGAGATCGTGTCGATTCGGTTTAAACTTGTTAATATAAGCGGCAGCAAAATGTTTACCGAGTTTTTCAGTCTGGCAAAAAAGTGCTCGTTTTTGCCAAGCTCAACTCCTCTTGCCTGCTGTGCCTGACTTATGCTGTGATAATCTCTCTGAATATCAGGAATATAGCGAAGTGCGATGGCAACAGAATAGCCTACTTTATAGGAAATTCCGATGCTGTTTAAACTGGCAGCAAACTCACTTGGGTTAGTTGCTGAGATAAAAAGAATTGCAACTGGCAGCGCCACAAAATATTTCAGCGAAATATTTACCATGTAAAATAACTGCTCTGCTGTCACATCATAGCGCCAGAATAAATGAAACAGTACATGTCTGGTACCGTAAAGAGTTGTTCCCTGATTCGGATCAAATAAAAAAATAAATAAATTATTGAGTACCAAAAATACAAGCATGAAAATCATCATGAAGCGCACTTCGCGGTACTTAATATGGCTTATCTTAAATGCAGCAAGACTTACAGCAAACAATACAAGCAGCACCCAGGTGTTGTATGTAATCATGCTGGCAAAGGTAAAGAGCAGGAAAAACGCCAGCTTGGTCGTTCCCGTCATTTTATGAATCACGCTGTCGCGTTCCAGATAATTTAATACCGTCTTAGCGGCCATGGCTGCGAACCTCCCTGTCTTCCTGAATAAAGCGCTCTACAAAGCTTTCCGGCGGAGTGATGCCACAGCGATTTGCGAGTGTAAAAAGACTCGTCTCCTTGAGTGCGGCACGCGCCACAAGCTCTGGATTGCACAGTACCTGTGATGCCCTGCAGTCGTCAATCAGCTGTCCATCGGAAAATACAAGCGCTCTTGGTGTGTACTCTAACATTAGATGCATATCATGTGTAATCATGATAACGGTAACACCCTGCTCATTTAATCCGCGCAAAAATTCCATAATTTCCGTGTAGTGCTTAAAGTCCTGTCCCGCTGTCGGCTCGTCGAGGATAATTAATTTCGGATCCTGCACAAGAACGCTTGCGATCGTCACACGCTTTTTCTGTCCAAAACTAAGTGCCGAAATTGGCCAGTTGCGGAACGGATACAGACCACAAATTTTTAACGTTTCTTCGACTTTCGCTCGAATCTCCTCCTCAGACTTTCCAGACTTCTGAAGGCCAAGCGCAACTTCATCATAAATCATTGTTTTAGAAATCATCTGATTAGGATTTTGCATGACATAGCCAATCTTCTTGGCACGGCTTCTAATATTTTCCTTCAAAAGATCTTGCCCTTCAAAAAATATCTCTCCCTGATTAGGATCCTCAAAGCCACACACTAGCTTAGAAAAGGTGGATTTTCCGGCTCCGTTTCGTCCCACAATGCTGACCATCTCGCCTTTTTTCACAGAAAGACTAACATTTTTTAACGTCTGCTGCCCTTTATTGTAGCCAAAGCTCAAATTCTTCACTTCCAAAAGAGGAACTCCTTCTGGCTCCTTTGGGGAGAATGGCTGTGCCGAAAACCAATTTCGCAGCTTTTTTTGATCAGACTCATCTAACACAACTGAATCGGCATGGGCTGGCTTCTTTTCCTTTGTAATATCAATTCCTGCATAACGCATGGCGGTTATATAGAGCGGCTCGCGAATACCATTATCTCTAAGCAGATTTGTTGAAAGCAATTCATCTGGCGTCAAATCAGCAAGAATTGTACCATCATTAACAAGCACAATACGATCCACATTTCTCCAAAGTACATCCTCTAGGCGATGTTCAATGATTAAAACAGTGGTATCCGTCTTTTTCTGAATCTCATCAATCAGTTCAATTGCCTGCTTTCCTGCTGCCGGATCGAGATTAGCAAGTGGCTCATCAAAGAGAAGGATCTTCACCTCATCGACCATAACACCAGCAAGGCTGACTCGCTGCTTTTGTCCGCCTGATAACTCATGCGGTGCGTAGTCCAGATGATGCTCAATGCCAACAAGCTCTGCCGCGTGCTTTGTAATTTCATGCATTTTGTCCTGAGGTGTACAGCTATTTTCCAATGCAAACGCAATATCCTCACCTACCGTCAGACCGATAAATTGTCCATCTGGATCCTGTAACACTGTTCCCACATGAGCTGACAGTTCAAAAATGCTGCTTTGCATCGCATCTACTCCGTCTACAATCAGCTTGCCTGTACTTTCACCAGGATTAGAAAATGGATTTAACCCATTGATGCAGCCTGCCAGCGTACTCTTTCCGCTGCCGGAAGGTCCTGCGATCAGTACCTTTTCTCCCGGATAAATATTCAGATTGATCCCTGTCAGTGTTGGCTTTTTCTGCGCCCTATATTGGAATGAAAAATCTTCAAATGAAATAACAGGGGACTTTTTCTTCGTCATTTAAATACCTCATAAAAGCAATAAAAATCAAAGCCTTTTCACAAGCTGAAAATTTTTCAGCTAAATGAGAAGGCTTTGTCAAAGTTTTATTCTCTATCGAGAGAACCTTTCTTTGCAATGGTCTTTGTATATGCCACAATTAACAGTCCGCCAACAATCACTCCTGTGATGGTATTGGAGATTGCTGCAAATACACCCTGCGCAAATACCTTTTTTACAGGCTCTGCGTAAATTAAAATATCAAGTACTGGCGCTACGACTACCCAGCCAATCACATGTGCTGCCACATTAGCGATTGCGAAGATAGCTGTCTTTGTCTTATCAAATACACCTTCCTGTACATTGAGCTTCTTTGCAAACAATCCAATCACAACACCTACAAATGCTGATGTGATTACCCAGCTCCACCACGGGCTGCCGCCCCATGATAAATCGATCAGTGCATGTCCGATAAATCCGATCAGACCGCCTGCTACTGGTCCGTACATTGCTGCTAACAATGCAAGTACTGCATACTGCAAGCTGATATTTGTGTTTGGAACTGGGCTTGGAATTGCCACAAAACGTCCCAGTACAAAAAACAATGCTGCACCGATTCCAACGGCAACAACGGTTTTAATGCTGTTGTTTTTCATAACCTCTCCTCCTCTGCATGATGCGCATAAACGCACCATAATCCAATTTTTTCAACATTGCTAGTATACGTCCTTCAAGTAGTCTTTGTCAATCTTATTTACTGCTGTTTTTCAATCTTTACAAGACGGCTTGTTCCAAGTCTGTCAGCGCCAAGCTTTACAAACTCATCTGCATCTGCAAAGGATGAAATTCCGCCGGCTGCCTTAATCTGCACATTCTCACCTACATGTGAAGCAAAAAGTGCGATATCATCAAATGTTGCACCTGCCTTGGAGAATCCTGTAGATGTCTTAATAAAATCTGCCTTTGCCGCAGTTACTACTTCGCACATACGAATCTTCTCTGTATCTGTCAGAAGACAAGTCTCAATGATAACCTTTAAAATTTTGTCACCGCATGCAGCCTTCAGGCAGCGGATTTCTTCTTCAACAAGATCGTATCTGCCGTCCTTTACCCATCCAATATTGATTACCATATCAATCTCATCTGCACCATTTTCGATTGCGTCTCTTGTCTCGAACTCCTTTACAGCTGTAGTGTTATAGCCATTTGGAAAACCGATTACAGTACAAATCTTCATTCTATCGCCTACATAACCCTTTGCCTGCTTTACGTAGGACGGCGGAATACATACGGATGCTGTCTTAAAACGGATAGCATCGTCACAAATCTGACGAATTTCCTCCCATGTTGCTCCCTGTGCCAACAATGTGTGGTCTACTTTATTTAACAGCTTTGCGTGATCCATTTTGAATCCTCCATTTCTTCATAATAATCTCTATACTTTTAGTATAATGGATTCCGCACTTTCTTTCAACCTGTTTCTTTACTTCTTCTTTGCTTTGTTTCTGGCAGCGAGAATCCCTCCGATTTTTCCCGATTCTTTTGATGTAAGATTTCCATATCCGCCTGCATAGATTTTGTCAATCACACCTATCTCCTCTGCAATTTCAAGCTTTTGAAGATCTTCTGCTGTCAGCTTATTCCAATCAGGCTTTGTTTTTCTCTTATTATTTTCCATGAAAACAGCTCCTTTTTTTCTTTATTATACCCAAAATGATACTTGTTTTTCCTGTTTTATCATGATATTCTTTCTGCATAATGTTGTTCTCACAGAAAGGCAGATTGTTATGATTATTGCAGTTGATATTGGAAATACAAATATTGTAGTAGGAGGAATTGAAGCAGATCACGTTTTATTTACAGAACGCCTCTCTACACGTACCGATAAGACAGAGCTTGAATATGCTATTGATTTTAAGCTCATTTTTGAACTTCACTCTATTTCACGCGCACAGGTGGAAGGCAGCATTATCTCATCTGTCGTTCCACCTTTATCGAATATTGTAAAGACAGCACTGACAAAATTAATTCCTAAAGAGCCGCTGATTGTCGGACCTGGCGTAAAAACAGGTCTTTCTATTCGTATTGATAATCCAACCCAACTTGGCAGCGATCTTGTGGTGACAGCCGTTGCCGCTATAGCTGCTTATCCAGTTCCTTCTATTATTATTGATATGGGAACTGCAACGACTTTTTCCGTTATAAATGATAAGCGCCAGTATATAGGCGGTGCCATTGCCCCTGGTGCCGCTGTCGCACTAAACTCACTCTCCTCACAGACATCTCAGCTTCCTTTTATCAGTTTAGAGGCGCCAAAGCACGTGATAGGCAGCAATACAATTGACTGCATGAAAAGCGGTTCCCTCTTTGGCAACGCTGCAATGATTGACGGCATGATTCGCCGCATCAAAAAAGAAATTGGCGAAAATGCTATTGTAGTAGCCACAGGTGGTATCGCACCAGCAATCCTTCCGTACTGCGAGGAATCAATTTCATACGATCCTGACTTAATGCTTAAGGGGCTTGCACTAATTTATAAAAAAAATCAAACTCGATAATCACGTATTGCATTCCATTTTTTTAGGTGATAAAATTCTTATAGGCTTGCACAACTAGTTATATCATTAATTATGCAGTCAAAAATGAGGAGGTACTCGCGATGCGAAATGAAGAACTTCTAATCCGCTTAACCCAAACTCAGGGCATCGCCGGATACGAAAAAAAAGTACGCGAATTGATTGAACAGGAGGTGCGTCCATACGCAGATGAGCTGATTGTTGATCCGCTCGGAAGCCTGATTGCCGTTAAAAAAGGTAAAGGCGGACCACGATCCAAGAAAATCATGTTTGCTGCTCACATGGATGAAATTGGCTTCATGGTAAAGAAAATTGAGGAAGATGGACGTCTTTTAGTATGCAATGTTGGCTGGAACTGGACTGCTTCTGCCTACAACACAAGAGTCGTTTTTAGAAATGGCATCTATGGCGTCGTCAGCAGCATGAAAAATATTGAGGATGCACACAATGATCCTAATGCGCTATTTATTGATATCGGTGCCAAATCCAAGGAAGATGCACTTAAATATGTCCATGTTGGTTCTGTATGTGGCTATTGCGGCGAATATCTTCCACTTGCAAATGATCTTGTCTGCTCAAAAACATTTGATGATAGAGTTGGCTGCTTTCAATTAATTGAAGCACTTCGTGAAAATGACGGAACTTATCCTAATGACATTTATTATGTATTTACCGTTCAGGAGGAGGTTGGCTGCCGCGGCTCTAAGACAACTGCTGCCTTTATTAAACCAGATATTGGCATCGCTGTTGACGTTACCCCGGCACATGATTATCCGTGCGACCTGACTGGAAGCAATGCAATCGGCGAAGGAATCGGCATCAAGGTTGCAGATCCATCTGTTCTGTGTGATGAGGATGTCATTGCTGCCATGGAGCAGTGCTGCCGTCATAAAGATATTCCATTCCAGTATGAGGTCATTGATAAAGGCGGCTGCGATGCCTCCAGTATGAATCTTTCAAACTTTGGCGTCCGTGCCGGCGGTATTTCCGTTGTCACTCGTTACGCTCACTGCAGCAGCAGCGTTATCTCAAAGGAAGATGCTGAGGCTGGCATTCGTCTTTGTACTGCATTTTCAAAATATGAATTTCAATTCTGAGTTAAGGGGGAACAAGCGTTATGATACATAACACTTCTTGGCCGTATGCCAATGAAACAGGTATCACAGAAAAGCTTAACTGCGACGTTCTTGTTCTTGGCGGCGGACTGGCAGGCTGCTATGCTGCTATCGCCGCTGCCAGACGCGGTCAGTCTGTAATCTTAGTTGAAAAAGGTGCTGTTGAAAGAAGCGGCTCTGCCGGAACTGGCTTTGACCACTGGGAATCTGCTTGCACAAATCCCTGCTCCGGTGTAACACCTGAAGAAATTGCCTGGGCCTATGTCAACGAGCAGGACTACTACAGCAACGGAATTGCCCACTATATTGAGTGCCGTGAGGGCTATGACCGTATGCTTGATATGGAATCATTTGGCGGCAAGATACGTGATACAAAAAATGAATTTGAGGGTGCAGCTTTTCGCGATGAAAAGACAAAGCTGATGTTTGCCTATGACTACAAGAATAAGTTTACGCTGCGCGTGTGGGGTTCAACCTTTAAACCGTCTCTGTATAAAGAGTTAAAGCGCCTCGGTGTAAAACTTCTTGAACATACAGAAGCTACTGCCCTTCTGACATCTTTTGTAAATAGTAAAAAGCACGGTGCCGGAGCCTGCGCTATGGATGTGCATACCTGCAAATTTTATATTCTTCGCGCAAAATCAACTGTTCTCGCTATGTCCCGTCCTGCCAGAGTATGGCTGTTTGACGCAGATCAGCCTGGTCTGTGCGAATTTCGCCCGTTCCAGAGCATCGGAAGCGGTCATGCAATGGGCTGGCGAAGCGGAATTGAATTTACTATGATGGAAAAATCTGTCCGTGCTGAGTATTCAGCTGCCGGACGAAGCTTTCCAGCTTATGGCACCGGAAATAATCACAATACCTGGTACGCAGCAACGATGGTCGATGCCAGAGGTGTCGAAATTCCATATGTAGACCGCGATGGCAAAGAGCTGACAAGCGTATTGGAGCGTTATTATCCAGCGCCAGGTCAGAAATTCTTCTTAAAGGGCGGCGTCATCGACAATCCGAAGTACGAGTATCGTGGCCCAGAAACACTCGATTTTGATGAACTTATTAAGCGTGGCTATCAGCTGCCGTTCTATGCGGATCTCAGCCGTATGCCAGATGAGGAGCGCCGCGTCATATGGGGCATGATGGTCGGTGAAGAAGGAAAAACGAAAATCCCGATTCTGCAAAATTATACTAAGCGTGGCTTTGACCCGACAAAGGATATGCTGCAAAGCTACGGTACTGGATGGCAGTCTGCTAACTTTCTTGAGCAGGAGCGCCAGTTCTTCGGTGCACCGGGCGGCATTCTTCACGACTGGGACCTCAAGACAAACATTGATGGCATCTACGCTGCCGGTGATCAGCTTTATGCATCTGACTGCGCCGGATTTGCCTGTGCAACAGGTTACTATGCCGGGCGAAAAGCTGCTACCAGTGCAAAGTCCTGTGAGCTTCCATCTTACGATCCAGAGGAAGCGGCCCGCGAGCAGGCCCGTCTGTACGCACCGCTCTTTGTCAAAGATGGAATCAGCTGGAAGGAATTAAATCAGGCGATTGCAAAAGCCATGCAAAATTACTGCGGCGGTGTTCGCTGCGAGGCTCTTCTTCGCGAAGGTCTTGATCTGCTTGGCTCCTATGAGCGCGATATCGTCCCTCAGCTTTCCTGCAAAAATCCACATGAACTGATGCGAATCCACGAGGTACTAGATATCCTGACAGTTGCCCAGATCGTGCTTCATGCTTCGCTGCACAGAAAGTCAAGCTCTGCACCGCTCTTCTTTACAAGAAGCGATTATCCAAAGATGGACCCACAGGCAGACCACTGCCATATCGCACTCCATCAGGAGAATGGCACGGTAATTGAGCGCCGTGTGCCGCTTGATTTCTTTGGAGATTTGCAGACTGAGTACGAGAAGCGAAACAAAGATTATGAGGAAGAAAGGGAGGCAAATGGATATGCAAAACGATAAGATTGTAACCAATTCTTTCGACTTTTCCAGTGTCAGCTTTTCGCTTGAGGAAGTTCCCTGCAGTGTTCAGCCTCTCTCATTTGATGAGTCGCTGTGCATAGGCTGCGGAACATGTGCGCGTGTCTGTCAGTGTGATATTCTGTTCCCATCAGACAAGAAGGGAACTCATCCGATTATCGCGTATCCGGGCGAATGCTACTACTGCGGCGCCTGTGTAATGGCTTGTCCGCGTCCTGGTGCAATCAGCCTGAATCATCCGCTTCGCAACCGCGCGAAGTTTGTGCCGATTATTTCACAGTAAAAAATCACCCGCTGCCGATCATAAAATCAGTAGCGGGTGATTCTTTTTTATTTCACTTTTAATTCATTTTTGAATAACTTTTCAGAATTATTCAGCGTCAGCTGCCTTCTGGTTCTCTGGAAGTCTTGTGCTGTTTCCTGCCTGGAATGCTTCAAGTCTCTCATCAACAACTTCCTGATATCCCTGATCTGCATACTGCTGTGCATAATCCTCATACATTGCATCAAATTCTTCTGGCTTACACATGGTCAGCGCATCTCTGAACTCCTTGTACAGCTCACCTAAGGTGTTCTGATACTCGGACTGTGCAGCGATTACTACTGAGAACTGGCAGTCACTTAAACCATACTGATCAGCGATTGCAAGACGATCATAGTAGTATTTAATGATATCATCTGTGAAGTTCTGCGGCAGATCCTGCGGAGTATCAGCCTTGATATTCTCTTCAACAGTATCAAATGTTCTCTTTTCCTTTACGATACACCAGTAATCCTTGCTGTTGTTGAAGCCCTGCTTGTAATCACCATTATAATCACTAACGGTAACTGGGTTGCCTTCTTCGTCTAAGTTGTAGTTCTCGCCCTCGATACCCCACTGGAAGGTGTACAGGTTTTCTGGCTGGCTTAACCACTCCATGTACATCCATGCAGCCTTTAACTCATCATCAGTTGCAGTGTTGGAGAATCCAACGATCATACCAAATGGGTTCTCTGCTCTCCATGCTGGAACTGTTACGATTCCGTCTTCACCAGACTCATCTACTTCACTGCTGATCGGAGTGATTGCTAACTTTCCATCCGGATTCTGATCGTAGAATGCATTCAGGAAATCTGTGCTTGCACTTACATATCCGCTGTAGCTGTAGCTCTTGCCATTTACGAAGTTTGCCTTTGCTGTCTCAGAGTCGATGATGTAATACTCTGGATCAGTGATACCAGAATTGTAATCCTCATTTGCTCTCTTTAACAGGTTGTAGTTTGGCTCCCATCCAAGTGCTGGAATGTTGTAATCGCCATACATAGCCCACTCTTCCTCGTTGCAAGGATAAGTTCTGTATGCCTGATTCTGGTCAGATCCAACACCAGTCAGCATTGCACCGCCGCCTGGATGCTCACAAAGACCTGCCTCCATGATCTTGTTCATAGCATCAAGATACTCTGAACGCTTAGTCGGTACATGATCATATCCTACCTGCTCCAGCCAGTCCATACGAACAAATGTCTGGAATGAATAAACGGTATCATAATATGGTCTCTCAGCAAGTGCAAAGTATGTCTCACCGCCAAGTGTGCTGTACATCAGACGTCCGCCCTCTTCCATGGATGCATAATAGGTAGGAGCTACCTCCTTGAAATCGTCCATGCTAAATGTTGCCAGATAACCATCATCTGCCCACTGAGCTACCTTCGGATAATCATACTCCATCAGGATTGTCGGCAGGTTCTGATCTGCTGCAAGCAGTGCGTATGATGTCATAACATCACTTCTTGTAATCGGAACGTACTCAACCTTAATGTTGTACTGATCTCCAAAATTCTCCTGAATCCAGCCGGTCCAATAGTTGTTGGAAACATCCGGAACACCTTCTGCACCTCTGTCATAAACTGGAACTCTCAGAGTCACAGTTTCTGCAAATGGCTCCCAATTTGTGGTAGAAGCTGCCTCGTCTGCCATAGCCGGAATACATCCTGCTACCATAGCACCTGCCATTGATACGGCGAATACCTTGCGAAGATTCTTTTTCATAGTAAAATTCCTCCTTATATAAAGATCGTTATATATTTTGCCGCTGCCTTCAGCAGACAACGACGTTATATCGTATCTTATTGCCCCTTGTTGCCAAATTCCTTTGATGTCATTTTTCTAATTCACGTAACGATTTGTAATAAAATCTTTTTAAATCCCAATCAGCCCTTTACAGCTCCGATCATAACACCCTTTACAAAGTATTTCTGTAAGAACGGATATACACAAATGATCGGAATAGTTACGAACATGATACATGCTGCCTGAAGTACTTCTGGTGTACTTGTAACGACAACCTCACCAGAAAGCTGTGCTGTCTGTGCCTCTGATGCAGAAGATACAAGCTGTGACAGCTTATACTGAACCATCTTTAAACCCTCAGAACGGATATAGTATTTATTATCTGCATAAGAGTTCCAACGTCCTACTGCATAGAACAATGACAGAGTTGCCAAAATTGGCTTTGACAGCGGAAGTACAATTTTCCAGATGATCTGGAAGTTCGTTGCACCGTCAAGAAATGCTGCCTCCTCCAAGCTGTCCGGAATATTGGACTGGAAGTAGGTTTTCATAATCAGCATGTTGTATGGTGCATAAATTAATGGTAAGATCAATACCCACACAGTATCAAGCATATGTAAATCAGAATACAGAAGATATGTAGGAATCAAACCTGCACTAAAATACATAGGAAACATCAGGATAAAGGTAAAGAATGTTCTTCCCTTTAATCTCTTTCTTGACAGCGGATAAGCTGCACATGTACAAGCGATCATACCCATTAAGGTAAACACTAATGTAACTACTACACTATACAGGAAGGAACGAACCATCGAACCATCCTCAAAAATAGATGTATATGCATCCAGATTAAAACCAATCGGCCAAAAGCTGACTCTTTTTGCCAGAACTGCTGTATTACTTGAAACAGACTTTGCCAGCAAGTGAATAAATGGAACTACACAAGTCGCACACAGGATCACAAGGATGACCACCATCACGACGTCGCTGACATGAAATTTAGTTATGGCTCTGCTACCGTCAGTAACAATGTCATTTTCTTTATTTTTCTTTGCCATGACAATTCACCCTCCTTATAATAATCCTTCCTCACCAAGCATCTTTGCAATACGGTCAGATAATAGAACAAGTACAAGTCCTACCAGAGACTGGAAAAGACCTACGGCAGTTGCCATACTAAACTTTGCACTTGCAAGACCTTTATCGTAAATATAGATAGCAAGCTGATAAGAGAAATCCTTAACCTGCGTATTTCCAAACTGATCCAGACGCTCGTAGTTACTTCCCATAACCTTACCAAGATTCATGATAAGCAATGTAACAACAGTTCCTCTGATACCAGGAAGCGTAATGTTCCACATACGCTGCCAACGGTTTGCACCATCGATCATGGCTGCCTCGTAAAGCTCACCGCTGATACCAGTGATTGCTGCCAGATAAATAATGGTGCCCCAGCCCATTCCCTGCCATACACCGATTAACAGGTAGGTTACTGCCCAGTGCCATTTTTCAGTCAAAAATGGAATACCATTCTGGATAATGCCTGCATTCATTAAGAATACGTTTACCATACCAGTGGTTGGACGGAACATCTGATAAGCAACGCTTCCGACGATAACCCAAGAAAGGAAATGAGGCAGATAAAGAATAGTCTGCGTAACCTTCTTAAAACGTGGAAAACGAAGTTCATTTAAAATCAATGCCAGAATGATTGGCATTGGAAAACCAACTGCCAGATCCAAGAGGTTAAATACGATAGAACTCTTTAACGCACGGATAAAATCTTTATCCTTAAATACCTTCTGGAATGTTGCCCAGCCTACCCATTTACTTCCGGCATAACCTTTTGCAGGTTTATAATCCATGAATACCATGCGAATGCCGCCATATGATGCATAATTGAAGATCACAACTAAAGCAACCGGAATCATCAAAAGCAGATACAACTGCCAGTCCCGTTTCAAAGCATTTGCCCAGGTCGTTTTTGTCTTTACGCCCTTGCTGATTGTAGCTTTTGCCATAGTTTGTCTCCTCCTTTCTCTTTTTATAGTGCAATATGTCACACTTGATTGTCTTCATTGTAGCACACTCTATCATTTTTTCTAATCAAACCATTTCATATACTATGCAATTTCAACCCTTTTCATATATTTTGTGTATTCATAACCGTTGTCAGCTTTTTAATTTGACAAAGATGACAGGTTACTTTAGAATAGAAGTAACACTAACAGATGATTTTATACAAAATCATTATCATTAATGGAGTATACTATGGCAAAACAAAAAAATATTATTACTGAGTTTCGTAATTATCCGCTTCGTGTTGAATTTCCTATTCTGCTGCTGACAGGAAACCAGTGGTGGATTTCTGACGTTCCAAGTGCCAATCTTCACTTTCATAACTGCCTCGAAATTGGTCTTTGTCACGAAGGTGAGGGCACACTGATCATACAAAAAGAAAGCTGTCATTTTTCAGCTGGCGATATTACCATAATTGCGCGAAACATTCCTCACACAACATATAGTGCACCTGGTACACAAAGTCTTTGGACCTACCTGTTTGTCGATCCACAGGAGCTTCTTGATCCTCTTACGGGCGGATATGCCAAGCAGACATCAGAATTGCTAAGAAAAATCAATTCTGCATTTTTAATTCCGTCAGGTCAAAGTCCTTCTGTTTCATTTTATTTTAACCAGATCTGCTATTCAATGCAGGAAAAGCCATCAAACCACCACTTAAAGGTTCGTTCTGATTTTCTTTCACTGCTGATTGACGCTGTTAATTTTCTTCCTAAGCAGGAAACTGCACCTGAAATGTTAGACAGTGCCTCTACGCTCTCGATCGTCCCGGCCCTGGAGTATATCAAGCAAAATTATATGATAAGCTTTTCTATGGATTACTTAGCAGAGCTATGCGGATTAAGTCCAACACATTTCAGACGTATCTTTAATCTTGCGATGGGCCGCAGCCCACTCGAATATTTAAATACAGTACGTATCAACAAGGCGTGCTACCTGCTTCGCTCAACTGAAAACTCCATCTTAAATATATCGGAAGATGTTGGTTTTCACTCAATTTCCAGCTTTAACCGTTATTTCAGCCGTATGATCGGCATGTCACCACGAGAATATCGCTGCTGTGACAGTCAGGATGAACGACTGCAAAAATCTAAGATCATGAAATTTAATGGCTGGATGGAAGCAGAACGCTAATGATATGAAAAAGAGGAACTATTTTGCAGTTCCTCTTTTTCATATCATTATATAATAATTATTTTTCAGGTGCCGCTGCCTCAACTGGCTTTTTTCTCGGGCGGCCTCTCTTTGGTTTTTCTGCTGGTACCTCTGCTGCCTCTTTCTTTAGCGTCTCTTCTGGATCTTGTTCCTTTACCTTTCTCGGACGACCTCTCTTTGGCTTCTCAGCTGGTACTTCTTCTGCAGTTTCCTTTTTTACTCTTCTTGATCTGGCAGGCTTTTCTGTTGTCTTTGCTGCCTCTGTGAGTTCTTCTGTCTTTGCTTTTCTCGGACGGCCTCTCTTTGGCTTTTCTGCCGCATCCTTAGCTGCGGCAGTCTCTTTTTTTGATTCTGCATCCTCGATTCTGCAAAATGCTGCTGCTGTACGGCTTGGCAGATAAGCAAAGAAGCCTGTTCTTCCATCTGGAAGTTCAACCGTATTATAGACAACATCCTTAGCAATACGATCCTGACCGCCAAATCTGCTCTCATCTGATGTCAATACAGCATGATACTTTCCAGCCTTAGATACTGGAACAAAATATCCCTCAAAGGAACGATTTGGATGGAAGTTAAATGCAAATACAACATTTCCCTTCTCATAAATCATCATATCATCCTGCTGATGTACCCACATATTGTATGGGTTCTCATCTTCTAGGATATGATGCTCTTTTGTGAATGAAATCATTGCCTTATCAAAATCATTCAGCCAGCAGTACTTTAAGTTTGGATTGTCAACTAAGCTCCACTGACGTCTGCAGTAATGATAGCTCCAGCCATTGCCCTCTCTTGGGAAATCAATCCACTCTGGATGACCAAATTCATTGCCCATGAAGTTTAAATAGCCCTCGCCGCCAAGTGTCATCGTAATAAAACGAATCATCTTGTGCAGTGCCACACCTCTGTCGATGATGTAGTTCTGGGTATTCTTCTCCATAGACCAATACATTTCCTTATCACACAGACGGAACATAATTGTCTTGTCACCAACAAGTGCCTGATCATGAGACTCTGCATAAGCAATTACCTTCTCATGTGGTCTGTGGCTGGTAAGTTCATGCCAAAGCTTCCACATATCCCAATCTTCATCCTTATATTCCTTTAAGAACTTAATCCACATATCAGGAAGACCCATTGCAAGACGATAATCAAAACCAATACCGCCCTCTTCAATCGGAATACACATGCCCGGCATACCAGACATATCCTCTGCAATACTCATTGCATTTGGATTTACCTCATGAATAAGCTCATTTGCCAATGTAAGATAAGTAATTGCTTCAATATCTGTATTCATTGAAAAATACTTGTCATAATTGTCGAAGCTTGTTCCAAGACCATGATCAAGATAAAGCATACTTGTAACACCGTCAAAACGGAAACCATCAAAATGGAACTCCTTCATCCAGTACTTTAAATTTGAAAGTAGGAAATGTATAACTTCATTCTTTCCATAATTAAACAGTCTGGTATCCCAAGCCTGATGATATCCTCTTGCACCGCTGTGGAAGAACTGGTAATCTGTTCCATCGAACTCATTGATTCCCTCACGTGTATTTTTTGCCGCATGAGAATGTACAACGTCGAGCAGCACACGAATACCCATGCTGTGTGCTTTATTTACAAGATATTTCAAATCTTCCGGCATACCGCTTCTGGAAGCTGGTGCGAAAAAGCTGCCGATCTGATAACCAAATGAACCGTAGTAAGGATGCTCCATAATGGCCATAATCTGAATAGTATTATATCCAAGGTTTTGAATACGCGGAAGTATCTTATCTGCAAATTCAAGATAAGAACCAACTTTTCTCTCCTCCTGAGCCATACCAACATGACACTCATAAATATACGGCGGAAGTTCACTGTGGAAATCCTGATCAGTCCATGCAAATGGTGTCTCTGGATCATAAACCTCTGCACTCCAAAGATAGGTTGTAGGATCCTGAACAACTCTGCGTGCATACAGCGGGATTCTCTCAAGCTCCTGACCATCATGCTCTACAATTGCTAAGACCTTACATCCATTCCACAGCGTATCCTTAGAAAGCTTTATTTCGAAAACGCCGTTTTCTAAACGCTCCATCGGATGCTTTCTGTGATTCCAGCCATTGAACTCACCTGCCAGATACATCTTGGAAGCGCCAGGTGCCCACTCACGGTAAACCCAGCCCTCTGATGTTCTGTGTATACCAAAGTATTCATGTCCATTGGCAAAATCCACAATTGATCCATTTGCGCCAATAAGTTCCTCCCTTTTTTTATGATAATCATTGACGCGCAGATCTAGGTCAGCCTCATAAAGCTTCAGCACATCATCGTATTCCATAATCTTGTACTTCATAACTTTCCTTACCTTTCCGGTTCCTACAAAACCTTTTCTGAAATTACGAATAGACAGATATATCATACACCTTTTTATGTTTTTCGTCAATATCTCTATGAATATTCGTGTTTGTTTTAACGTTATCGTACAATTTCCATAGTTTCCATATGAAGGCTCTGAATCGTTTTAGGATATGAACCAATGGCTCGTTCTACTATGCTGCCATTTTCATATGCCTTTACAAGAAGGCGCAGTTCATCCATTCTTTGAGAGAGCTTCTTACCCGCATCTGTGTCTGATACAAGTATTCTTTTGTCCATTTTCTGTGTAATCTGAAGAGTTGGCATTTCATCTGATTCTGGCTTAGACAATGGATGTGAAATATAATCATGATGCTGTGCCAGTGCAAGATAATGTGAATTAAAAATAAGCGTATAACCTGCAATACCGGTTTTTGCCTGATAAGCTTTTGACAGTCCTCCATCAATTACATATAGTTTTCCATCTGCCTTAACCGGATTTTCACCATCTTTTTGACGAACAGGAACATGACCATTTATAATATGACCATGTACAGGATCTACGCCAAATTCCTTTAAAATCTGCTCGCACACATTTGGATCTGCACTCAGACGGTAATAGCTATTATATACCTCCTCATGCAGTACTTTCTCTTTTGTAAAATATCGTTCAAATGCAGACATTCGGCTCTTACCAAATAAAGGTGACTGTGCACTGCACCAT
>CAKQXY010000055.1 GCA_934292725.1 uncultured Lachnospiraceae bacterium | reverse complement strand
CACAAGAAAAAACACGCCAGACCACAAAGAAAACGTGGTATGAACCGATGGCTGCATCATCGCAGGCAGGAACAGAAACTTGTATATTTCGCACTGTTCAAAGTAAGCAGTGCGAAAGACAAGACCAAATATATCGAAGAATTAAAACAAACAGCCGCAAAAAAGACGGCTTAAAGGTAAGCTCGTAACAGAGTGTAGAGGGCTTGTGATGGCCCTTTGAGGCGTTCTACCATGTCTCAAGAAGCCCCGCCCGTTCGCAAGAACGCACGTGGGAGTATCACACTAGGTATTAGAAAGACATTAAAACAAACTTTTGATTAGAATGCTTTCATGTATTCCCCGCGCAAGCGGGGCTTTTTTATTGTTTCAGATAGACAAAAACGTCTTACCTTGTTATACTCAAAATAACAAATAAATTTTTATTTTTATATGAAAACGCAGGAGGAAAAAAATAATGGGCAACGGAATAAAACCGTCAGTGTACAGCCACTTTACACTGGGCGATATGGCGGCATACTACATGCTGGAAAAGGAAGATAACCAAATTGAACTTCTGTTGATTCCAGTAAAAAAAGAAAAAGAATTAACAGAAAAACTGGACGCAATGCTCGACAGCAAATGCTTACATGGAGATAGTCTTGTTCAGGTAAAGCTGCTGGATGACATCTATCCGGGGGCATACGGACCGGGTACAAGTATGCGAAACAGTGGGACAGTCGATGCGTGCAATTTTGAAAAGCAGGTACATAAAACCGAAGGCGCAAAAGAAATTATCGAGACTTATCTTGAAGATGGCAGAGGTCATCAATTTGTCCACATACTGACATGGACAAAGGGCGAGTATGCGCTGGGCAGCACAACCACTATAATCAATAATGACGATGCTTCAACCACCCTCGAATTGCTGACAAGCTTCTCCATTGGCCTAATCTCTCCATTCGAGGAAGCCGATGCATCGGAGTGTCTAAAGCTTCATCGAATCCGCAGCAAGTGGAGTCAGGAAGGCCGCCTCGTTACCGAGTCTGCAGAGGATTTGCAGCTTGAGCCATCATGGGCATACTGGCAGGTAAACTCTACACGCTACGGCCAGATCGGTTCCATGCCAGTCAAAGGATATTTCCCATTTGGTGCAGTCGAAGACACAAAGGCTGGTGTTGTATGGGCAGCGCAGTTAGCGATAGAGTGTTCTTGGCAGATGGAGTTCTACCGCAGAGATGATGGTATGGCATTTTCAGGCGGTTTAGCAGACCGTGAGTTTGGACAGTGGATGAAGACCATTAAACCGGGTGAATCTTTCACCACACCGAAGGCGATTCTTACCGTTTGCTGCAGTGATGAGCGCGCAGGAAGTACCGTCGATTATGCATGCCAGCGACTGACTCAGTACGCACAGAAGTATGTAAATGCAGCGCCGGAAAGTGAGCAGCATCTTCCGATTCTGTTTAATGAATATTGCACCACATGGGGGCTGCCATCCCATGAAAATATTAAAGGTATCCTAGAAGCAGTTAAGGGAAAAGGTCTTGAGTACTTTGTCGTGGACTGTGGCTGGTTCGTCGAGGAAGGTGTACACTGGAGCCGCAGCATGGGAGATTATGTTCCATCTGATCGTCTTTTCCCAGAAGGTCTTGGTGCAGTCAGCGACGATATTCGCAAGGCAGGCATGAAACCAGGTATTTGGTTTGAGATTGATAATGTTGGGCGCGATTCTCATGTTTATTCTGAGCGTGAGGATCTGCTTCTTCACCGTGACGGAAAGGTGCTTACGACAAAGGAACGCCGTTTCTTTGATATGTGTAATCCGGAAGCGATTGCCTACTTAACAGATAAGGTAATTGGACAGCTCAAAAAATACAACTTTGACTACATGAAGATGGACTATAACGACACGATTGGTATTGGCTGTGATGGTGCGGAATCACTCGGAGAGGGTCTTCGCCGCGACCGTGAGGCATCCGTTAATTTTGTTCGCAAAGTAAAGGAAGAGATTCCGGGAATCATTCTGGAAAACTGTGCATCTGGCGGTCATAAGTTAGAGCCGCTGATGATGAGTGAGTGCAGCATGGCATCCTTCTCTGATGCGCACGAGTGCGAGGAAATTCCAGTTATTGCAGCAGCACTTCACAGAACAATTCTGCCGAGACAGAGCCAGATTTGGGCCGTTATCAGAAAGACTGATTCTGTGAAGCGTATCGGCTACACCGTTGCGAGTACGTTTCTTGGCCGCATGTGCTTCTCTGGTGATGTGACTGAACTTAGTGCCAAGCAGTGGAAGGCAATCGAAGATGGAATGGCATTCTATAAAAAGGCAGCATCAGCAATTCGCGATGGTTATAGTTATATTTACAGCCATAAGGGCAGCAGTGATCGCCATCTGACTGGTTGGCAGGCAGTGATCCGCGTGCAGAGTGAGGAAGGAAAGCTCTATGAAGGCAAGCATGAAAGTGCATTTGTTACAGCACATATCTTCCATGGAGAGGTTCCAGAAAAGATCGTGATTGATTTGCCAGAGGGCTGCCCTAGCACGATTGCTGATATTTATGCACCGACTGCAATTACCGCTAAAGTTGAGGGAAGACAGTTAATCATCACACCATCAGAGGAGATGGAAGCGATTGGTGTGCTATTAAAATAAATTATTGATTTGCAAAAGCAGAAAATGATGTGTATAATAAGCTGTAATAAACAACAACAGGAGGATAAAAGATCATGAAAGATCAGAATTGCGCATATTGCATGGAAGGCGAGCTAGTTGCCGCTTTCGGAATTAAAATCTGTGAGTTAGAGACTTCAAAGGTATATCTGTTCAAGGAGCAGAGTCATCCGGGAAGAGTTATCGTGGCACATAAAAAGCATGTGAGCGAGATTGTTGAACTGACACCAGAGGAGCGCGCTGCTTACATGGAAGATATTGCAAAGGTGGCACAGGCAATGCACGAGTTGTTCCATCCAGACAAGGTAAATTATGGTGCATATGGTGATACAGGTCATCATCTGCATTTCCATCTTGTTCCAAAATATAAGGATCAGTATGAGTGGGGCGGCGTATTTGCTATGAACCCGGGCGAGAAGAAGCTGACCGATAAAGAGTATGATGAGATGGTAAAGCTTTATCAGGAGAAGCTTGTAGGCGGAGTTAACAATTGATGATGGATGCATTTGAAATGCTGCAGGAGCTTCTGGCACAGGGTCAGTTTGAACTGATCCTGCCAGAAGCTTTTGAAACAGCAAAATTAATGGATAAGCTTCGTCTTGTATATCTGATGAATGATGCAGCGGAAAGTTTTCTTGTCTTTCATCAGGTTAAAATGACGGGAAGCTATCAAAGTGATTATGAGGGTGAATTGGACGCATCCTTGCAGAAAGACGGTGACGGCTATGTGTTATCTGTCTGGCAGGGAGAATGTGTCGTCACGCTCTTTTTTAAAAAGCTTGAACTAGAAGTTCATCTGTATGAATATAGTGGAATCGGTCATTTTTGGATGAAAGGCGATGAGGATCTTCGCGTATTAGAATACCAGATTGCGATTCTGCGTGATAAGTACCATTATCTAGGTGAGGAGTATTGTACTGAAAAGGAAAGGCAGCTTGCAAGTCTTGCTGATTTTCCACCGCTGAATGCATGCAGTTATCCTGCGGTGCCAAAGCAGTATCGTGTGGGATCAGAAGATCTAAAAGAAGTTGAACCAGAGGCGATAAAGCTGATGGAAGCGTTTGCTGTGCAGGCAAAAGACCGCGAATTGATTCAGCTGCTTAGGCTATATGAAGGCTTTCCAAAGCCAGTGATTGCAAAGCAGATTGCGAAGCTCTTAAAAAAGAAAAAGCATGAAAAAATCACGCAGCTGATTTCTGAAAGTCTAAAGGAAGAAAATAAAAAATATCCGCGGCGAACTTTTTCTAAGGAAGCAGATAAAAATCTGAATCAGCTGCTTAAAAAGGCAGAGGCAAAGAGGCTTGAACTTAATAAAAAGGGCATCCGCGCAGAGGTATTTCGTGAGGAACCGTTTACCATGGCGCAGGATGACCTTGATTTTCATGTGTATTTATTGATTTGGCAAAATGGATGGAACAAAAAACGAGTAACAGTAGAGGAAATCAAACAGGATTAATGGCAAAGACTCATTAATTTTTGCCTGCATTGTTGTCATTCTCATTTTTCTCGCTCGCAAGAAATTGATGCCATTCAGGAATTGGCTCATTTTTTTTAATGGCATTTTCCACGGCGGCATAATAGCGCACTTTTTCACGAATATGAACAAGATCATTTTGAAGTTCCTCAATTTGATTTAAAATATCTTGCTCATGGTCAATCATCATTTGGCTGATGTCATGTGCATGCTCTTCCATATGCTCTTCATAGAGGTAAAACTGGCGGATTTTAGCAATTGAAAGACCAGTTCGCTTAAAACACATAATTCCGCCCAAGCGGTCAATATGCGACTGATTATAAATGCGAGCACCCGAAGCGGTGTGGACAACATCTGTCAGAAGACCAAGGTCTTCATAGTAACGAAGCGTCGAAGCAGGCAGTTTGTATAGATTTGAAATCTGTCGGATCGTATAGGTTTGCTGGTCAGTCTTTTTAGTTTCATTTATATCATTTGAGTTGGATGAATGCGCCATAAAATGCCTCCTGAAGTTTTGAAAAATAATAAAAAACACTTGACTTCAAGTTAACTTGAAGTGATAAGGTGAGTGTAGCACAGAAACAATAAAGAATCAATGCAGAAAAGGAGAAAAAATATGTATATTGCAGAAAAAACAAGATACGAAAATATGAAGTATAATCGTTGCGGAGCAAGTGGTTTAAAGCTTCCGGCAGTGTCACTTGGATTATGGCACAATTTTGGCACTAATGGAAATTTTGACACCATGATGGCTATGTGTGAGACTGCATTTGACAATGGTATTACACATTTTGACCTGGCAAATAATTATGGTCCAGTTCCAGGAGCAGCAGAGGAAAATTTTGGACGCATTTTAAAGAAGAGCCTTGGTGCATACCGTGACGAGTTAGTTATTTCAACAAAGGCTGGTTATGATATGTGGGAAGGCCCTTACGGAAACTGGGGCAGCAAGAAATATTTAGTTGCGAGCCTTGATCAGAGCTTAAAGAGAATGGGACTTGACTATGTGGACATTTATTATCATCACAGACCAGATCCAGAGACTCCGCTTGAAGAGACAGCAAGAGCCCTTGATGGCATTGTAAGAAGCGGAAAAGCTCTTTATGTTGGAATTTCCAATTATAATAAGGAGCAGACTATTGAGATTGCAAAGCTCTTTAAAGAGATGGGCACTCCATTTATTATCAATCAGCGCAAGTACTCTATGTTTGATCGTACTATTGAAACTGATGGTTTAAAGGATTATGCATCAAAGAATGGAATCGGAATTATCACCTTCTGCCCATTAGCACAGGGCCTTCTGACTGATCGTTATCTGCATGGTATTCCGCAGGACAGCCGTATTCGCACTGATGGAAGATTCTTAAAGGAGAATGCAATCACCGAGGAGACATTGGCAAAGATTAATGCATTAAATGAGATTGCAAAGAAACGTGGTGAAAGCCTTGCACAGATGGCACTCGCATGGATTCTTCGTGATGGAGATATCACAAGCGTTCTTATTGGTGCATCAAAGCCAGCTCAGATTTTAGACAACATCGGAATGCTGAAAGCTCCTGTATTTACAGAGGAAGAGAGAGCAAAGATCGATGAGATCTGCGGTAAATAAAAAATAGATCATAATTGACAGCGAAAACCATTAGGACTTGAAATTAATATGTCCTGATGGTTTTTGTTTCTAATTTTTACTTGACAGAACATACTTCACTGCGGTATAGTAAAGCACAGTAGTGATAACGAGAAGAAGTCTGCTGGAAAGAGGCTGCGGCCCACCGAAGGAGTAACACTCTCAGGTACCTTTTCAGGGAGAAACTGCAGATGGATCGTATCTCTGGAGACATCCGTAAAATCGGAGGCCGAAGGTGCAATTGTGCGTCAGCACAGGAATCTCTCAGGCAAAAGGACAGAGAAAAAGAAAATAAGTACGTGTATTCTTTTTTAGCCCGTGTTTCCAGAAAAACTG
The DNA here is from genome assembly GCA_934292725.1 of uncultured Lachnospiraceae bacterium. GTDB lineage: Bacteria > Bacillota > Clostridia > Lachnospirales > Lachnospiraceae > Anthropogastromicrobium. The sequence continues at coordinate 15,100 of CAKQXY010000055.1, read as the reverse complement.
CCAAAAGAAAAAGATGGGAGAAGGAAACATGTGGAGTGCAATTCAAAGTGTTCTGAAGCAAATTGATGATTTTGTCTGGGGTGTGCCGCTAATGGTGCTGATTTTGTCAGGTGGACTTTTACTGACTGTCCGTCTTGGACTTTTGCAGGTGCGAAAACTAGGGCTTGCTTTAAAATGGATGGTTCAAAATGAGGAAGAAGGTGAAGGCGAAATCAGCAGTTTCGCTGCTCTGTGTACTGCATTAAGTGCAACTATTGGAACTGGAAACATTGTAGGTGTGGCAACAGCTGTATGTGCCGGAGGTCCAGGTGCACTTTTTTGGATGATTGTGGCGGCTTTCCTTGGAATGGCAACAAAATATGCAGAGGGCTTACTTGCTGTAAAATATCGTGTTGTTGATGAGAGTGGTCATAGTCTTGGAGGACCATTTTATTATATCGAAAAAGGAATGGGAAAAAAATGGAAATGGCTTGCTAAGGTTTTCGCTTTCTTTGGCGCATGTGTTGGTCTTTTTGGTATCGGAACATTCAGTCAGGTTAATGGTATCTCTAGTGCAGTAGTTGGATTTTTTGATCCAGATAAGTCCCTTGCTGTAACAATTCCAGGCCTTGGTATATATTCATGGGTTGTTGTCATTGCATCTCTCGTTCTGACATTTTGCGTTGCTGCCGTTATTATCGGTGGTGTAAAGCGAATCGCAAGCGTAAGCCAGGTTGTTGTTCCATTTATGGCGATTATTTATTTTATTTTTGCGTTGGCACTTGTTTTGTTTAACATTAAGGAAGTACCGCAGGCAATTGTTACGATCGTTCAGGCCGCATTTAATCCAAAGGCCGTGACAGGTGGTGTTGTTGGAAGTATGCTCGTTGCAATGCAAAATGGTGTCGCAAGAGGTATTTTCTCAAACGAGGCAGGTCTTGGAAGTGCACCGATTGCAGCAGCTGCAGCACAGACAAAGGAACCGGTACGTCAGGGACTTGTCAGCATGACAGGAACCTTTATTGATACAATTGTAATTTGTACACTTACTGGACTGTCAGTAGTCATCACAGGCGCATGGCAGGTAGAAGGACTTGAGGGCGTTCAGGTAACGACTTATGCATTTCAGCATGGACTTCCATTCTCCAATACATTTTGTGCAGCAGTTTTAATGATCTGTCTTGTATTCTTTGCATTTACTACGATTCTTGGTTGGGATTACTATGGTGAGCGTTGTCTGGAGTATCTGACCGGAAAGGATCAGAAGAAGATTAAGATTTATCGCTGGCTTTATATCCTCGCAGTATTTATTGGACCATATATGACAGTAGCAGCTGTATGGACGATTGCAGATATTTTCAATGGCCTTATGGCACTTCCGAACATGATTGCACTTTTTGCATTAAGCGGTGTTGTAGTAAAAGAGACAAAACGTTTCTTTGATGTTTATGCAGATCAGAAAATGGCAAAGAAAAAATCAAGTGCAAGCATCAAGGATGCAGCAGAAAATTAAAAAATAGAAAATAAAATTTTTGCAACTATTTAGAGCCATCGAGGATGTCGTAGTCTTCGATGGCTCTGTTCGTTTTTCTCATTTTTTTTATCTTTAAATTTTTTATTTTTGCTGCATCGTCGTTTGTATGTTATGCAATGTGTTTTTCTTTCCTTGTAAGAATCAAAAATGCAATAACGCAGATGATTACAGACAACAGAGAACCAGTCGCAGTTGCGAGTCCCATAGGAAATAGTGTATTTGGAAATAGCTTTGACGTCAGGTATACACCAGGAACACGTACCAGTGAGATGGCGATAATATTGTGAATGAAGGAGAGAATCGACTTCTGGCATGCGCAGAAATAACCGCTGAAACTAAAGTGAATACCGGCAAACATGCAGTCCCATATGTAGCCGCGAAGATATTGACCTCCTGCGAGAATTACACCATTATCGGTAGTGAACAGACCAACCACTGGCTCTGCGATAAATTGGATGATAATAGCCACAATCAGACCAAACCCAGCCGTGATAAAGATTGCATAGCGAAGTGTAAGCTTGGCACGCTCAGGCTTTCCAGCACCGATGTTTTGAGCACCCAGTGCAGAGACAGTAGAGAGCATCGAGGATGGCACCAAAAACAAGAAGCTGATTACCTTCTCGACAATGCCGACAGCGGCGGAATCGGTAAGACCACGTTTATTTGCAATGATAGTAATAATGATGAAAGCAATCTGAATCAAACCATCCTGGCAGGCAATTGGAATGCCGACCTTTACAATCGTTCCGCAGACGTTGCGTTTCGGATGAAAATCAGATGGTCTTAATGAGATTCCCGTTTTGCGTCTCACAATTACAAAAAGAGAAACTGCAACGCTGATCGCCTGAGAGACAGTTGTGCCGAGTGCAGCGCCAGCCGGACCAAAGTGGCATAGTCCTATAAAGATGTAGTCAAGAATGATGTTTGCCACACAGGCAACAGCAATGAAATACATCGGGCTTTTAGAGTCGCCCATTCCGCGGAAAATGGAACTGATAATGTTGTATGCCGTGATAAAAGGAATGCCGATAAAGCAGATCGTAAGGTAAGCGATAGTTCCAGAAACAGCCTCCTCTGGTACGGACATGATCATGGTAATCGGACGGATTACGCATAGCAGTGCGCCAGTCAGACAAACAGATAAAATCAAAAACAATGTGACTGTGTTTCCTGTTGCGGCAGCGGCATCATCCTTTTTATTTGCACCGATTGCCTGTGCAATGCTGACCGTTGTGCCCATGGCAAGGCCGACGATCATGACGGTTAGCATGTGCATGACCTGACTTCCGATTGAGACAGCTGTGGTAGCGGCGACACCTTCAAACTGACCGATAATGAAAAGGTCTGCCATGCCGTAGAGCGTCTGTAGAAAGTAAGAGAATAAATATGGCAGCGAAAAGAAGAGAATATTTTTTAAGACGCTGCCTGTGGTAAGATTTTTTTCCATGAGAAAGCCCCCTTTGTGGTTCGCAAAATGTTTCACTTTATTATAAACTATATATCCATTGTAGAGTCAAGAAAAATAATAAATATAAAATGATATTTTTGTGGATGCAGCAAGCAAATTTTTGGATTATAATAAAAAGACTGATAGAGCAGATTCATTGCAAATAAAACTGTCAGATTCAAATTTGATAATTATAGCGAAACGATAGGAAGGAAACAAATATGCAGAACGAGAACAATAAGAATGAAACTTTAAAAGAATCAAAGACAAGCCCTTGGCTTGATTGGGCAGTAAAATTACAGGCCATTGCTCAGGCAGGTCTTACCTACGGAAAAGATGTTTATGACAGAGAGCGTTATGAGCAGATTCGTGATATTGCCGCAGAGATGATCAGTCTGCAGTCAGGCATTTCAAAGGAAAAAGTTGTCGATCTTTTCTGCAGCGAGACAGGATACCAGACACCAAAGTTAGACACGCGCGCCGCAGTATTTCAAGATGGGAAAATCCTTCTTGTAAAAGAAAATAATGGTACATGGTCTCTTCCTGGCGGCTGGGTTGATGTGGATGTATCTGTGCATGACAATATTATTAAAGAGGTCAAAGAAGAATCTGGTCTTGATGTCACTGTCGATACTGTAATTGCTATTCAGGATCGAGAAAAACATAACCAGCCAGTCTATGCGTGGAAAGTCTGCAAGGTATTTGCTCTTTGCAGTGTTGTAGGTGGCTCTTTTGAAGAAAATATTGAAACATCCGAGAGTCGTTATTTTTCTGAAGAGGAAATTTCTAAATTAAAATTAGCAGAAGAAAAGAATAATATGGAGCAGATTCATATGTGCTTTGAGGCAGCACGCACGCCAAACTGGAAGACACAGATTGATTGAACACCATTCTACTACCGTTTCTGATTGCAAAATATCCTGATTTCGAGTATGCTGTACATAACACAAAGTGCGCGAAATTATGTGTTAGAATGAATTTAGGAAAGAGGGAAAAAGGAATGGATGAAAAAAAATTAGGACCACTTTTAAGTGACGAACAATTCTTTGGTGAATGTTTGAATCTTGATGATCCGGGAATGGAAGCTGTAAATAAAGCAGTTGGCGGTAAGGATTATAGTCTTGCCAGAAAGGAAATGGCATCTTATATTCGCAAAACATTAGATGCAGATCGTTTCTTTGAGATTCCATATGAGATTCCGGAGAATATCTATAAGCTTCCTGGTGAGAGTGATGCCGAGGCAGCAGAACGAATCTGCAATCATACGCTTGTGTCTGTTGGCGTTCCTTGTGAGTACGGAAAAGAAAATACAGTTGATTGGGAAGCAAATCCTACATACAATGGCTATAAAGAATGGACATGGCAGTTGAGCCGTCACAATGATATCAAGCTTTTGGCGCATGAATATAATAAGACAAAGAATGAAAAACTTGCATATGCAGCAGCCGAGTTAATGGATTCATGGATGAAACAGGCAGTGTGCCCGGATGCAGACTGTGTTGGATATAAAACAAAGTGCTGGCGAACTATTGAGTGTGGTATTCGTATGGGTGCAAACTGGCCGTATATTTTATTTACATTTTATAAGACACCAGCATTTACTGATGATATTTTGATCGACTGGTATAAGTCAGTATATGAGCATGGTGAGCGTCTTAGCAAAAACCATATGACTGGAAACTGGCTGATCATGGAGATGAATGGTCTTGGTCAGATTGGTATTTTATATCAGCAGTTTAAAAAGTCAGCAAAGTGGCTGCAACAGGCACTTGAAAGTCTCGAGGAGGAGCTTGATCGTCAGATTTATCCGGATGGTTTCCAGTATGAGCTGACGACAAATTATCATGATGTCGTTATTAACAACTATCAGCGTTTTATTGAAGTTGCTTATAAATTTGGAAAAACAATTCCAGATACACTTCTTGAAAAGCTGTCAAGAGCGTGTGAGCTTGATATCAAATTGATGATGCCAGATGGCAAAACACCAGACCTAAATGATGGATGCAGACGTGATGTAAAGGGTTCTTATGAGGTAAGAAAGAGAATCATTCCAAATGATAAGAGAGCAAAATGGATTACAGAAGGTGATGAGACAGGAAAGCCAGAATATACATCAGCAGCTATGCCATGGTCAGGCTTTGCTGCACTTCGTACCGGCTGGGGACAGGATGATACCTGGGCATTAATGGATGCCGCACCATTTGGAAAAGCTCATCAGCATGAGGATAAGTTGTCAGTTCTTCTTTATACAAATGGAAAGTTTTTGCTGACAGAGGGTGGAAATTATGCCTATGATGAGTCAGAGATGAGAAATTATGTGTTGTCAACAAGATCTCACAATACTGTACGCGTAGATGGACAGGATCAGAACCGCAGAAAGACTTATGCGTGGAAGGAAGAGGATATTAAAAAGAAGTCCAATTTAGAGTGGAACTTCTCTGAAAAATGGGACTATGCAAAGAGTGCTTACGACGAAGGCTATGGTGAAGATCAGGATAAGGCACCTGTTCACGAAAGAGCAATTTATTTTTATCGTGACAAAAATCAGCCGCTTCTAATTACAGTTGATCGTTTGTCAGACACAAAGAGCAGCAGTGCGATTCACAATTGGGATATTTTATGGCATATTGACAGTGAAGTTGAAAAGCAGACAGATAAGTATATCAAGTTTGCAGATGCTGACATTGCATGGTCAAATGGAGAAACTGCAATTATCGCAGGTCAGGAAACACCGGAATGGCAGGGCTTCATTGCTACAGGAACAAAGCAGGGTATGTATCGTGCAGTGCCATGTGTTGATACAAAAGTAAATGCAAATGCAGTCCGTATTGTAACAGTGCTCGCACCACACCAGGCAGGTATGCAGTGTAAGCGTCTTGTTGGCGTAAAGGCATCCTCAGACGCAGCCAATATGGATATTATACTTATTTTTGATGACGGCAGTGAATGGGAACTTAACGAGGCAGAACTTCGTAAGCTTGTGTAATTGTTTATCATAATTAAAAATTTAAAAGTCATCAGGGACGGGAAAATTCCTATCCCTGATGTTTTTTTAATCAGCACAATTTTATTTTTACGATATCCTGAATTTACTATTGCATTTCGAAATGAATGGTGCTATGTATGATGATATCACTGATATGATTAATAAAAATAAATTATAAATACAGCGGAGGTAAAATAATGGTTGATAAAGCAATATATGAACAGGTTCATCAATGGATGGAAGCTCATAAAGAGAATATGATTCAGGATATTCAGCGTTTGATAAAAGTTCCTAGTATTTCAAATCCGTTAGAAGAGGTAAAACCGTTTGGTGCTGCGTGCAGACAGGCTATGGATGAGATGCTGCAGATTGGAAGAGAGCATGGATTTTACACGGAAAATTATGAGTACTATGTGGGAAGCATTGGAGAAAAGGAAAAAAAGTGGGATGACATGATTGGCTTTTGGAACTACCAGTAGGAGTGGGTTGGGACTTTGAGCCATTCGGAGCAACACGAAAAGGAGATTTATTGATTGGCAGAGGCAGTCAGGATAATAAAGGTCCAGCAATCGGAATGCTGTATGTGATGGAGTGTATTCGCGATCTGAAGCTTCCGGTAGGTCATCAGTTGTGCTTATTTGTAGGTTCAGATGAAGAGAGAGGAATGGAGGATCTTGAATATTATACCGAGAACTATCCGACACCTGCAATTTCAATGATTGCGGACTGTGGTTTTCCAGTTTGCTATGGTGAGAAAGGAATCATAGAAGGAAAGACAGTCAGTCTGGGAACAATGAGTGAGATCGTGCTGGAATTTTACGGAGGAAGTGCTGGAAATATTATCCCAGATAAAGCAGTTTTAGCAGTCAAAAAGGACAGTATTACTGAAAAACAGTTGGAACAGCTCAAAGGCTTGGAGCAGCCATCACCAGAAGAGTCTCTGATTACAGTAGAAGAGAAGGAAGACAGAATTGTTGTAACTGCTAAAGGAAGTGGCGGACATAGTGCATTCCCAGAGGGAAGTACAAATGCAATTCAGGTATTGTGCAAGGCAGTGCTTTCAGCAGCATTTCTTACGGCGCAGGATCGAAAGCTTGTGGAGACTGTATGTGAAGGTACTTCTGGCAATTATGGAGAGGCATTTGGCATCCAGTATGAAGATATTGAGTCGGGTCGTCTGACCTGTGTGGGAACTGTACTGCAATTAAAAGAAGGCCATGTAGAGCTGACATTTAATATTCGTTACAGCATCACAGCAAAGGGTTGTGAGATTACAGAAAAATTGATTAATTATTGGAATAGTAAGGGATTTAAATGGACGACAGATAGAGATTCAGCGCCAAACTTTTTTGATCCATCTCATCCGGCAGTAGGTGCACTTACTGAAACATATAATGAATTGACAGACAGAAGCTTAAAGCCATATACAATGGGCGGAGGCACGTATGCAAGAAAACTGCCAAGAGCATTTGGATTTGGAATTGGCAATATGCCTAAAGTAAAGAAAGAAGAAAGCAGCTGTTTACGGCCTGGACACGGCAATGCGCATGGTGCAGATGAAGTATTGGATTGTGAACGTTTATCGAAGGCATTGGAAATTTATGTGATGGGATTGTTGGCATTAAAGGACGTAAAACTATTGGAAGAAAAGTAAGACAGTATGGAGAAAAAAATTATAAAGAGAAACCATGGAATCAGGTAATGGAGCATTGAAGAAGCTGCAAGAATAATGTTTTTGCAAAGAGGATGCAAGAACAAAATAAAGGAGGTCAAAATGGAAGAGGCAAAGGTACTTGGAAGTATTGATATTACGGCAGCAGGTGGAGGAAAATGTCTGCTTGGTGATCTTGATGGAGATGGTCGCATGGAACTTGTTGTGGTTCAGGCGGACAGCGATATTGATGATCGCTATGTGCCACATCAGATTACATGTGTAACTGCTTATCGGTTGACAGGAGAAATGCTCTGGCAGATAGGTGAGTGTCATGAAAAATGTGGAAGTTTTGGATCAGATTTCCCAGCTCAGGTGTATGATATTGATGCAGATGGCAAGGAAATTTGGCGTTATGATGGATCAATCGAGTCGCAGCATATTGCACTTGGAAAATTTTGCCCAGAGCTTCCGGGACTTCAGGTAGCAGGTCTGGATCGTATTCGAAGAGGTGATGGATACAAGGGACAGTGGGATGGAAAAGATGGCATGTTTTTGCTTGATTGCAATGGTCATGAGCTTTGGAAAGAAGATCGAAAAACAAAAGGCTGGCTGACAATTGTGGATGCATTGTATGGATGGAATGGAGAAAATCGCGATTACATATTGGCATACCGAAGAGGCGGCGGAGAATTACCTGCACTTTACGATGGGCATATGCAAAAGGTAGTTACATTCCCACATGATGGTTATGTTGTTCATGCAGATCTGTTTGGCAGAGGAAAAGAGGATGTAATCGTGTATGATAAAAATACTGCATGGATTTGCAGCGGCACTCCATATGATTTATCACAGACATCATCGGATAAGCCGATTTTTCAGACAAAGCGCCTTTATTCTTCGACATTGTATCCGGGAGGCGTGTGCACGCGAAAGACTGACAGCGAAAAATAATAATAAAAAGAATGATTACGGATATAGAAATGACAAAAGAGAGGAAACTAAAAAACTATGATTCAAAGAAGTGAATATCGCGGTTGCGTAAAAACAGGTATTTTAAAGGAGGATTGGGACACCGCACTCGCTCAGACAAAAACACTTGTGCAGGAACAAAAGGAGCAGAACAAGGTACTGACTGTATGTTTGTATCAGCATAAAAATATGTTGTTTTTGTATATGGAAACACTACAGGAAGGTATTTGCCCAGAGACACTTTTTGCACCACTAGCACCTTATATGGAGCAGTGGCCGGAGGAAAACGGATTAACACCGTGGGCACCTATGTATCATATTTATCATCACAGTATTCCTGGTGATATTTCTGAGTGGGTAAAAGAGCGTGCTTCAAATGAGAACCGCATTGGTCGTATTGCATTTTTAAAACCAGAAAAGCTGTTTTCTTATACTTATTGGCATTATGCAATTGTTCAGGAAGGATTGCTTAAGGGAGATAAATATCAATATATATCACTGCATGAAAATGTTCTGTTTTCGTATTTTGAGGAGCCGCGTCACAACGTAAATATTACAGGAAAAGAGGAAGAATCAAAAGTAATAGATGGTTGGATGGCAGTCGACCCAGAGAGTCATTTTGATCGTGAGAAAGCTTGCGGAAATAACTTCCTTGTAATTGATCCGATTTTGATGGTGTAACATATTCCTATGGTTAAAATTGTGGGTTTTCCTATCCGATTTTTGTAAATAAAAGGAAATTAGAACTTTCTTTCTTGCTCTTGACGTTTCTTTCTCACTTTCATATAATAAGAGAAAGAAGTGGAAAGAGTAAAACAAGAAAGGACGGTATAAATATGCTTTCTTTTGAAAACCAAAATATTGAGTTTAAGCAGGAATATGTTTCGGATATTCGAAAAGAAGTAATTGGATTTGCCAATGCAGATGGTGGTGTTGTATATGTCGGCATCCGTAAAGATGGAGCTGTAATTGGCGTGGAAGATCCTGATTCTGTAATGCTTCAAATTGTAAATTCATTAAAAGATTCTATTGCACCAGATATAATGCCATTTGTTAAAGTACAGGCGGAACAAATGGAAGGGAAGCATGTTGTTGAAATTCATGTAACAACAGGAACAAACCGTCCATATTATCTTAGAGAGAAGGGCTTGAAGCCAAGTGGCGTATATGTGCGCAAAGGAAGTTCAACTCAACCGATGACGGAAGAAGGGATTCGTGAAATGATTGTTGAGAATAGTGGAAGATCTTTTGAATCGTGCAGGAGTATGAATCAGGAATTAACATTTAAAGAATTTACAGCACAAATGGAGGCACGATCAATTGCGATAGGTCCTGCCCAAATGAAAACATTAAAATTAATAGGAGAAGATGGGCTATACACCAATTTGGCATTACTGCTTTCTGATCAGTGTGAAACAACAATAAAAGTGGCATTGTTTCAAGGAATTGATAAAGAAATTTTTCGAGATCGGAAAGAATTTTCAGGATCAATTTTAAAGCAGTTGGAAGACGTATATGAATTTATAAATCTTGTTAATAGGACAAAAGCCAGTTTTTCAGGACTTAATCGAACTGATAAGAGGGATTATCCAGAAGAAGCGGTAAGAGAAGCGCTATTAAATAGTGTTGTACATCGTGATTATTCATTTAGTGCAAGTAATTTGATTAACATTTATGAAGATCGGATGGAGTTTGTCTCACTTGGAGGGTTGATTTCTGGCCTTGAATTAAAATCAATATTTCTTGGCGTTTCGCAGTCAAGAAATCCAAATTTGGCAGCTTGTTTTTATCGAATGCGGTTGATTGAAAGTTATGGCACAGGAATTGGAAAAATTCAAAGATCCTATAAAGGCGAACCAATGCAGCCAGAATTTGAAACTGCCAAAGGCGTTTTTCGTGTGACGCTTCCAAATCGAAATGAGATAGAAAAGTCGGGTAGAGAGTTTACTCAGGCAGAGTCGCCAAAGACGAAAAAAACTTCGGATAAGCAGCAACAAAAAGTGCTTGATTTTGTCAGTGAAAATGGAAAAATAACCAGAAAACAAGTTGAGGAATTAGTTGGTTCCGGTTCGACAAAAGCATTTAAGTTGATCAAGGAATTATGCGAAAAAGGACAAATGAAGGCTCAGGGAGCTGGAAAACATAGCTATTATGTGTTAGCATAAGAATTAGTAATGATAGTTTGAAATAGTGATAACAAAAACAGTGATAATTTCAATAGCTGATAGAAAGGAAAACATAGCATTATGAGTAATAGCAGTAAATATGAACTTCTTGCACAGCAGCTTCAGGCATTAATCGAGGGAGAACCGGATCTGATAGCAAATCTGTCTAATGCGTCCGCTGCAATTAACGAAGCACTGGGCAACATTAACTGGGCTGGATTTTATCTAGTGAAAGATGGAATGCTCGTATTAGGACCATTTCAGGGAAAGCCTGCCTGCATCCGCATCCCGTTTGGAAAAGGGGTATGCGGAACCGCAGCACAGAAGAACCATACGCAGCTTGTCAAAGATGTGCATGAATTTCCAGGGCATATTGCGTGTGACAGTGCATCGCGCTCAGAGATTGTCATTCCGATTCATGACAAAAATGGTGCAGTAGCGGCAGTAATTGATATCGACAGTCCATATCTGGCCCGCTTTGATGAGGCGGACCAGAGAGGAATGGAACTATGTGCGAATGTACTTGAAACGTATTTGCGTTTCTAATTTTTGTGAGTGAAAATCAATGATCAGTCATGAAAATAGACAACTTTTATTCGCCAGCGCGGATATTTTTAACAGTTCTTTTTTCAAAGGTCAGATTTTCGTAAACGCGATAACCACCGTCGCCCTGTGGTGCCTGTGCAAGCATACCAACTTTTACGGTTTCCATTCCGGAAAGATTGAAAAATCTTGTCATGTAGAAATGTGTACCATCTTCAGAGTATAAGAAAGAGAAAGAATTGTTGACTCTGCAGATTCGAAGCCATGCGGTATTGCCGGAGAGGTTGCATCCATTGGCATCATCGGAGCGGCCGTTTTTTGTAACAACACTGACAGCGGCGTGTGTGCCAAAATCCGTTTTTTCAAAACAGCTTTTTGCCCAGTTTTTCAGATCTTCCATAACCATGAGTGAAGAGGAGTCATAGGTGTCTTTGAAATCATGAGATACTTTAACTGTCAGTACAAAGTCGCCGGAAAGTTCGGTATAATAAAAAGGTGCATTGTGAAGAGATTCCGGGGTAACGCCTTCCTCGGAAACAGTGCCGTCATTGCAGAAAAAATCAGTTCCTGCTGGGGCATAGATGGTGATTTTTTCACCTTCTTTTGTTAAATTGCTTTCATTCAGCCATTGAAAATTCATTGTAAATTGCTCCTTTCGTGTTTGAAACTATAGTTTAATTTGTATTTGCTATAAAGTTAACCTTCTGCTCGCTTTCTTTTTAACAGAAGAACAGAAAGAACTAAGACAGCTGGGAAAACACAGCCAGCAAGTACACCAATTTTTAAATTATCATTTGCGGCTTGTGTAACAAGTCCAACGATGCCAGGGCCAACAGAGCCGCCGAGATCACCTGCCATAGCAAGAAATGCGAACATAGCAGTTCCACCGAGCGGAATTTTTTGTGAAGCAATGCTGATTGTGCCTGGCCACATGATGCCGACAGAAAAGCCGCATAAACCGCATCCGATAAGATTTAAGAATGGAAGCGGTGCAAGTGCTGCGAGCAGATAGCATATAAGACAAAGTATGCCAGAAGCGATCATAAACTTCATCAGATCAAGTTTTTCACCATATTTTCCATAGAAAAAACGGCTGATGCCCATCATAATGGCGAATAGGCAAGGTCCTATTATATCGCCAATATTTTTTGAAATGCCAAGAGCGGATTCTACATAAGCTGATGCCCACTGAGCCATAGAAATCTCACTTGCACCGGCACAGACCATAAGAATGAGCGCAATCCAGAAAATTGGAATATGAAAAAGCTGGCGTATGCTGAAACCTTCACCTTCCTCTGTCAAAGACTCAATTGGACAGGATATGAAGTTGAAAGTATTGAATAGTGGAATCAAAGCCCAGACGCAGGATAAAATGCGCCAGTTTTCAATGCCAAAGATGGCAAAAAAGATCGTTGACAGCAAGATAACACCAACAGATCCCCAACAATAAAAGGAGTGCAGAAGGCTCATAACACTATCTTTATTATCAAATGGACATGCTTCTACAATAGGGCTGACAAGAACTTCGATGAGACCACTTCCCATTGCATAAATGATTACACTGATCATAATGCCAACATAAGGATCTGGAAGAAGACTTGGCAAAAATGCAAGTCCGATTAGTCCGGCAGCGGAGAAAATTTCAGATGCGACAACGCTTTTTCGGTATCCGATTTTGTCTACGTATTTTGCACAGAACAAATCAATAAGCAACTGCGTAAAGAAAAATGCCGTTGAAATAAAAGCTATCCTTCCAAGTGAAATCTGATACGTCCGATGAAAGGTCAAAAACAACAACGGCGCAAAATTTGCTGTAATTGCCTGAGTGATAAAGCCAAGATAGCAGGCAATCAGCGTTTTTTGATACTTGCTTTTCATAGAGAAAAAATCCTTCCTATTAAACTTTTTGGTATCGTAGTCTTTACCTTAAAAGAACAAATACGATAACGTCTTGCTGTATGATAGCGCAAAATGGTTTTATTTTCACTGGAATATATCTGATTTTTATTGTATAATATCGTATATTTGTGTTGGTTGGGGAGGGATTCGAAAGAATGAATTTTAACACATTTTATAATAAAATTTTGACAGACGAAAATATGATGGAAACCATTCGGCACAGCACAAGTGCGTATCCGTTTCGGTTTTACTATGATAATTTAGCACTGTTTGATTTTCACTGCATTGAATGGCATTGGCATGTTGAATTTGAATTTGTATATGTGGAAAAGGGAACTGCTGTGTTTTGGGTGGGCGAAAAGCAAGTTACGCTTGAAACGGGACAAGGTTTATTTGTAAACTCTAAGATACTGCACCGCTTTTATTCAAAAGAGGGAGCAGTGATCCCTAATTTTGTTTTTGTACCGACATTTATCGCACCGCAGAGCAGCTTAATCTACAAAAAATATGTGGAACCAATCGAACATTCCACGCTGGAAGGCTTGACTTTTTTGCCAGAAATACCGTGGCAGGCAGAAATATTACATGTCATGGAAAAGATTGTGCAAGTACAGAAAGATGAAAAGGATGCAGAATTGAAAACGTCCTTTTTAATACAGGAACTCTGGCATTTGGTTTATTTGCATGTTGAAGAAACAAAGCTTGAGGAGAAAAAGGAAAATTTTACATCCTCTCAGGCAAGGCTGCAGCTTATGATGCAATATATTCATAAACATTTTGGAGAAAAAATTTCATTGGAGGATATTGCAGAGCAGGCAGTTGTGAGTAAAAGCACGGCATTGAATTTATTTAGAAGATATTTGCATGACACACCAGTACATTACCTGTTAAAATATCGTTTGCAGGAATCTGCCAGTCTATTGGTTACAACGCAGAAAAAAGTAATGGTGATCGCTCAAAATGTTGGTTTTGAAAATGTCGACTATTTTTGCAAAATGTTTAAGAAATATTATAAAATGACACCGACAGAATACAGAGAAAAACATATCACGAAGGGCTTGGATTGATCAGTAGCATGATAACCATCAAGATAACTATTAAATGGTGGTAACAAAAACAGTAATAACTTTAACACCAGTAGAAAGGAAAAAAGTATCATGAGTAACGATAAATATGAACTTCTTGCACAGCAGCTTCAGGCATTAATCGAGGGAGAACCAGATCTGATTGCAAATTTGTCAAATGCGTCCGCTGCGATAAATGAGGCGTTAGAAAATATTAACTGGGCTGGATTTTATCTTGTGAAGGAAAATATGCTTGTACTAGGACCATTTCAGGGAAAGCATGCCTGCATACGCATTCCATTTGGAAAAGGTGTATGCGGAACAGCAGCAAAAAAGGATGAGACACAGCTTGTAAAGGATGTACATGAGTTTCCGGGACATATAGCATGTGACAGTGCATCTCGCTCGGAGATTGTAATTCCAATTCATGACAAGAACGGTGCAGTGGCAGCAGTACTTGATATCGACAGTCCAGAGCTGGACCGCTTTGATGAGACGGATCAGAGTGGACTGGAGCATTGCGTGAAGATTCTTGAAAAGTACTTAGTGTTCTAAGAGGCTAAGCAAAAAAAAAACAAAACACTACTTTCCAAGCAGAATCATCAATCACAAAACTTGTAAAGTAGTGTAATTCAAGATTTATTGATATATATTTAATTTAAAATGATTGCTCTTTGATAATCCTTTTGATACACTGTATGGTATACAGAAAATCAAAAGGAGTATTTTATTATGCGGTGCCTTCTAGTGGCAATCAATTCAAAATATATTCATTCCAACCCGGCAGTTTACCTGCTTCGCGAGTGCGCACTGCGCGATCTAAAGCAAAAGCAGATTTTTGGGGTAGAGGTGGAACTGGC
>CAKQXY010000054.1 GCA_934292725.1 uncultured Lachnospiraceae bacterium | reverse complement strand
ACATACGGAAAATCATAAGAATGGATAAGAGGTAGTACTATGTATTATGTACCAGATGGCACGACAAAGTGCGGATTCTATGAGTGCAAATGTTGTCAGAGTCGTTTTCTGTCGCTGCAGACAATGAAAAAAATCCCATGCCCTTACTGTGAGCAGGATGCTGATATGGAGATAGGTCCAGATGAATCAATGGAGGAACTGACTGATACAGCAGAGCTTCAGGAGATTGTAGAGGGCGAAAATGTGGAGAAAATGGATCGACTGTTAAGCCTTGCAGTCACAGGCGGCGACTACGAATGGCTGTAATCAAAAGAGACATGAAAAGGATGTCAGTGAGGTGTCTGAATGAAAAAAATGTATGAACGCGCCTATGTATTTTTTCAAAAATATCCGTTGATGATATCCATCGGATATATGTGTATTTATTTTCCTATTTTCTCTTTGTTGGAACAGTTTTGCGAGCCAAGGTATGTGATTCACTGCGCTTTAGATGATATGATTCCGTTTAATGAATGGTTTGTCATTCCGTATGTTATGTGGTTTGCATTTGTGCCGGGGATGGTGCTGTTTTTTCTTAGGAAAAGCAAGGAAGATTATATTAAGTGCTGCAAGGTTATTTACGGCGGTATGTCAATATGTCTTCTGATTTACTATCTGTTTCCAAATGGTCTTTCTCTTCGTCAGCCGCTTGAAGATAAGAATATTTGCTGCATGATTGTCAACCAACTAAGAAGTGCCGATACGCCGGCAAATGTCTGTCCGAGTATTCATGTTTCAAGCACGATTGGCATTTTGTTCGTCCTTTTCAATTCAGAAAAGCTAAAGAAGTATCGAAAGCTGAAAGCAGCTATGCTTGTATTAGGAACTCTTATTTGTATTTCAACTGTTATGATTGATCAGCATTCTGTAGTAGATGCTGTGTGCGGTATGATGTTAAGTGCTGTTTTGTTTTACCTGGTGCAGCTGTCAGAGGCGCCAGATCAGGTTACTGTATTTGAAGAAATTAAGCGATAAAAAAATGCTGTGTACATTTATTTGGTGTACACAGCATTTTTTGATTGGATTAATTAATCCTTTGGCATAACAATTTTTGGCATCTTGTGAGGTGGTTGGTTCTTTGGACCGCCATTTTTTCTGGTTGGATCTGGCTTGCCAAGGAATTTTTCAAGATCATCTGGCATATAGGTTTTTAATTCTGTCCATGCAGCAGCAAGGGAGAGTGCAGCAATGACAATGTAGATAATCTCGCAGACAGCAACGCTTTCGATTACTCCAGTTGCACGTACCGCAAAGAAGATTCCGAAAATTAGCTGAACGCAGACAGCCTTGAACATACTTGTCTTTGCCTTTCGATTTAGGAAAATGCCAATTAAAACAGCAACGCCAAGGAAGGTAAGCAGCTGGAACACAAGATCAGTTCCCAAAAACAGAAATTCAAGTGATGGTGTCTGGATAAATTCAGCCATGGAATTAAGTCCATTTTGAATCTCGGAAGGTTCCATACCCTCAGTCAGCATAGAGGAAACACTAGAAATAAGTTGTCCCTGATTGATTGAGATGGCAGCAGAAAGATAGCTCATCACATAGGAAAGACCCTGTGTCACGATTGGAAGAAGTCCAACACCTAAGCCAAGAAGTACAGAGCTTGCAAATGCATTATTTTTGTTCTCTGGTAAGTTTGCTTCCTCAGGATCCATATTTTTGCGCAGTGAATGGCGCATAGAGAAGCGTGAGCATACAAATATTGCCAAAAAGCTAAATACGATTAAAAATGTGACGTGCATAACATCTGCCGCAACTGTGTTAGCTGATAAAAATTCCTTAACAGGCGCAATCTGTGCAGCCAAAAGCTCGATGACAGTAGGAATGATGCCAACACCTACCATGTATGCAAGAAGTCCAAAAGTCAATGCATACACATCAAAACGGAAACGGTTTTTCATACGGATGATCAGATACACTGGAACAGCAATCATAACGGCAAGTGCGATCACCATCAAAATGATTGACAGAACTGGCACACGCATGGCATAGTCAAAGGCAAAATCCTCTGGCACCATAGATGTGACGGCTCCACCCTCAGCAGCAGTTTCAGCAACCGTTTCGGCTATGCTTTCAGCTGCAGATTCAGCGGCAGTAGAGGCCGCTGCGATGATAGATAAGAAACTCATAATTCCTCCTTAATTGCTTCGATATTCAGTACAGAAGCGTATAAATTTAACTATATCAAAGATGAAAAACAGTGTCAATATAAGCTGTTTATACTTCATTATTTTTTAAGGATTTCATTGACAATGTTTGGTCAATGTGTTATGCTAACCGTGTTGGCGCGATAGCAGAAGCTGCAACGCTGCAATTTATTTTTTGGAGGTATCACCATGAAGGGTACAGTTAAGTGGTTCAATAATCAGAAGGGTTATGGTTTTATTTCTGATGAGTCTGGTAAGGATGTATTCGTACACTACTCCGGACTGAACATGGAAGGCTTCAAGTCTCTGGACGAGGGCGCTTCTGTAGAGTTCGATGTAATCGACGGAGCTAAGGGACCGCAGGCTGTTAACGTTACAAAGCTGTAATTGAAACAAGCCGCCGCGATTAATTTCAATTATACCATGTACCTATTCTTTTTTAAATAAATGAAATATCGTATTAGGTAGTGAGATTAAAAGCAAAAGACATAACAGTTCGCTGTTATGTCTTTTTCAGCTTAAACACAAAAATCTGCGCGTTTTATTCGTGCAGGCAGACAGAAAGGTTTGGTTATTAAAATGGCACAGAATCCAGTAGTTACTATTGAGATGGAAAATGGCAGTGTGATCAAGGCAGAGCTGTATCCACAGGTTGCCCCGAACACGGTAAACAACTTTATCAGCCTGGTAAAGAAGGGATTTTATGATGGCGTAATCTTCCACCGCGTAATCAGCGGTTTTATGCTGCAGGGAGGAGATCCGGATGGCACTGGCATGGGTGGCCCGGGCTACAGCATTAAGGGTGAGTTTACACAGAATGGTTTTAAGAATGATTTAAAGCATGAGCCGGGTGTACTTTCCATGGCAAGAACGATGATGCCAAATAGTGCAGGCAGCCAGTTCTTTATTATGCATGAGGCAGCTCCGCATTTAGACGGTGCATACGCAGCATTTGGTAAGGTAACAGAGGGTATGGATGTAGTTAATGCAATCGCAGCAGTACCGACAAACTACAATGACAGACCGCTTGAGACACAGCGCATGAAGAAAGTGACTGTTGAGACTTTTGGTGAGGAATATCCAGAGCCAGAGAAGTGCTGATGTCAAATTCAAAATTGGTATAATAAATATGCAGAAAATAAAAATGACAGTAGACGGCCATGAGGTATGGCTCACGGATGATCCGAAGGAGGCATTTACTTATCAGAAAACTGTTCCTGTCATCGGCATATGTACTCCCGGACAGGATAAATCCTGGTCCGGGATTTCTTTTTTAGCCGAGGATTGGGAAGATGTGGATGATGAATATGCAGAGCTTGCGTACTGCAGATATTATCATCTGCCAAGGGTATTGGTTTGTGGAGAGTGGTCAGTGGCAAGTGAACAAAATTTAGTGATTGGTGGCCAGAATTTTGAAGAACAAACACATACTTGGTTAATTCGAGAGGCAGACAAAAAAGATGCGAAAGCATTTGAAACACTCTATAACGACGATGAAGTAAAGCGCTTCCTACCTTATCCACTAGAAAAACAGGCGCAAACTTGTAAAGACTGGGAAGACTGGATTGAAAGCCTGCACCAGTATGTTTATCCATCGGAAGAGCCGTCTATATGGGTATTAGCAGATGAAAATGATGATATGATAGGACGGATAGGGCTGGAGTATAAAGAAGAAAATAAAGAAAATGGCACACCAGGCGGATATTATCTTGGCTATGCGATACTGCCCAAATGGAGAAAAAAAGGACTGGCCGCGAAGGCAGCCAGTCGATTATTAAAATATTGTTTTGAATATTGGCAGCTAAAAGAAGTCTATCTTCTTTGCAGCAGCGAAAACATAGCATCTGTAAAAACAGCGCTTGCGTGTGGATTTACAAAAATGTCATCCATTGAAGTGCCGATACAAAATTCATTTTTCCTTCAAAATATCATCGAGCATCGTCTGAATGATCGAGCGTGTGTAAGCACCAGCCTGCTTTTTTTGTTCGCGAGGAAGGCTCTTTAAGTCAATCGGCTCACCAAAACGAATTGTGATCGTAGCACGGCGGATGAAAGGAAAGTGATTTTCCAAAACATCTGCTGAGTGCGCGATTGCAACAGGAACAACAGGACATCCAGCCTTGTCGGCTATCTTTAAGCTTCCTTCCTTAAATTCAAGCATACTGCCTTCTTCGCCACGGTTTCTTGTGCCTTCTGGGAAGATCCACATAGAATGACCGTTTTTAAGCTCATCGACACCAGCAAGGATTGTTTTTAAACCTTCTTTTACGTTGCTTCTGTCTAAGAACAGGCAATGAATATAGCGCATCCACAGACGAAGAAGCGGAATCTTTGCCATTTCTTTTTTAGCTACATATCCGGTAATACCTGGAAGCAGGCGATAGGATGTGATTATGTCAAAGTAGCTTCTATGGTTGCCTACATACAGCACAGCGCGATCCTTTGGAATGTTTTCAAGACCCTCGGCCTTGACCTTGGTGCCGCTTACAAAGAGAAGCACACCAAAGATCCATTGAATCATGCGTCTGGAAACCCGATCCTTAAGATCGGGATTTTTTTTGCCAATTAACCATAAGATGAATGCAGGTATGCATCCAATTACCAGATAGAGAATGGCAATAAGCAAAACTAGTATAAGTCTTATCATGGAAACCTCAATTCAATTTATTCCTCTGGGGCAAGTCCAGGAGCAGTCTCACCAGGCTTAATGGAGCCTTCTGGTCCTTCCTCCTCCTCGATTGGCTCAAGCGGCTCGCATCTGCCAAACAGCTCAGTCATCTTGCGAAGATTTGCTGCTAATTCAGGAGTCAGGTGATCCTTGCGGAAGCGGAATGCCCAGTTGCCGCCGGCAACAGACGGTGTGTTCATACGGCAGTCACTGCCAAATCCAAGGAGATCCTGAACCGGATAAATAGCGTAGCGTGCGATAGAACCCATAGCTGCACGAATCATATCATAGTGAATGATATTTCCGTCAGTATTTAAGTAGCGGCGAACACGATCCTGCAAAGCTGGCTTAAGAGTCTGATACCAGCCCATGGTGGTGTCATTGTCATGTGTTCCTGTGTAGCAAATGCAGTTTTCAGTGGTGAAACGATGCGGAAGAATGTCATTGTCTTTTGGATCACCAAATGCAAACTGTAATACCTTCATGCCAGGCAGGTTGAAGTCATCACGCAACTTCTCAACGCGAGGAGTGATGATGCCAAGATCCTCAGCCCAGATCGGAAGATCCTTGCCAAATACTTCCTGCATGCGAAGGAACAGATCCTCATTTGGACCCTTCTTCCATTTTCCGTGCATAGCAGTTTCTTCGCCATATGGAATTGCATAGTACTGCTCAAATCCGCGGAAATGATCGACACGGATGTAGTCAACCATATTTAACTGACCCTTGATACGACGCATCCACCAGTCATAATGTGTCTTTTTGTGGTAATCCCAGTCATACAGCGGATTGCCCCACAGCTGTCCTGTAGCAGAGAAATAATCCGGCGGAACTCCGGCAACAACGGTTGGGTAGCCATCCTTTTCAAGTTGGAATAGCTCACGGTTTGCCCATACATCTGCACTGTCAAGTGCAACAAAGATCGGGATATCGCCGACGATCTGAATGCCATTTACATGTGCATAATCGCGAATTGCATTCCACTGACGGAAGAAGATAAACTGAATGTACTTGTAGTAGCCAATAGAATCAGACAGACGCTCGCGCCATGCAGCCTTGATCTCCTCATCCGGATCACGCAGATCGTCTTCCCACTCCAGCCAGCATGCACCGCCGTGTGCGTCCTTACCTGCCATGAAAAGCGCATAATCATCCAGCCAATCCTTTTCATGCTCACAGAACACATCAAATTCCTTAAGCATACACAGATCAGCTGATTCCTTAAAGATCTCATAGGAACGATGCAGGATGCGCAGCTTTGCTGGAATAACATCGCCATAGTAGATGTGATCTGGATTAAAGTGCGGATAATCGCGCAAATCATCACCATAAAGAAGACCGTCCTTGATCAGTTCATCTGGGCTGATTAAAAGCGGCTGTCCTGCAAATGCTGAGAATGCCTGATAAGGAGAATCTCCATATCCTGTGTGGCCTAGCGGCAAAATTTGCCAGAGGCTCTGTCCGGCACCAGTCAGGAAATTGATAAAGTCATAAGCACCCTTTCCGAAATCACCGATTCCGTATGGAGAAGGGAAGCTTGTTGGGTGGGCGAGTACGCCTGAGTAACGCTTAGATAATGTTTTTGCCATAAAGGTACCCCAAACCTTTCTCTTAGATTGTAGTTATAGTTTTGCAGCAGTTAGAAAGATATTGATCTTTCAGAGTGCTGTGTTTACGTAAATACAAGTATAACACCAAAAGACAATATTTACAAGATCACATGATTTGTGTATAGTCAATTTTTTCTTGAATTTGGAACGTGTATCGGGTATACTGAAAACGTAGCAGATAAGTAAGGAAAGAAGCAAAAAGAAGGAGAATGAAATGAGCGTCAGAGGAATTCACACCGATGTAACAGATATGCGTGAAAAAATATTCACCGAAGTAGCAAGACTTGCTTACGAAGGCGGAGATTATTCCCGTCTGGAGGAGCTTCCATATAAAATCGTACCGGGAGAGCTGGCAAGCTTTCGTGAAAGTGTATTTACAGAGAGAGCCATTGTCGGAGAGCGTCTTCGACTTGCGATTGGACTGCCAAACCGTACACTCGCTGAGCATGCACCAGTGGCTGATGGTGTAAATGAAAGTGCAATCACAGAGCGCTACTATGAGCCGCCGCTGATCAACATTATCAAGTTTGCCTGTCATAAGTGTCTTGATAATAAGACGGTTGTGACGAATATGTGTCAGGGCTGTACTGCACATCCGTGTGAAGAGGTATGCCCGAAGGGAGCCATTGTTGTAAAGCAGGGTGGAAAATCAAAGATTGACTCGGAAAAATGTATCAATTGCGGCCGCTGTCGTGATGCATGCCCATATGGTGCGATTGTTAAGATGGAGCGCCCGTGTGCAAAGGCATGCGGTATGCACGCAATTCATAGTGATGAGTATGGCAGAGCGGATATTAATTACGACAAGTGTGTATCTTGTGGTATGTGCCTTGTAAACTGTCCGTTTGGCGCAATTGCTGATAAAGGACAGATATTCCAGACAATCTTAGCCATGAAGACTGGAACGAGAGTATATGCAGCTGTAGCACCGGCATTTATTGGTCAGTTTGGACCAAAGCTTACGCCAGAGCGTTTCCGTGAGGCGATGAAGGAGTTGGGCTTTGCTGATGTAGTAGAGGTTGCGGCAGGAGCCGATCTTTGTACGATTCAGGAAGCAAAGGATTTCCTTGAGGAAGTGCCTGAAAAGCTTCCATTTATGGGAACATCATGCTGTCCGTCATGGTCTGTTATGGCAAAGACTGAATTTCCGCAATATGCTAACTGCATTTCCATGGCGCTGACACCAATGGTATTTACAGGCCGCATGATTAAAAAGGCAGATCCTGGATGTAAGGTAGCTTTTATAGGACCATGTGCGGCTAAAAAACTTGAGGCAAGCCGCAGAAGTGTGCGAAGCGATGTCGATTTTGTCCTGACCTTTGAGGAAGTTATGGGTATGTTTGAGGCAAAGGGTATTTCCTTTGACGATATAAAGGCAGGAGAGCCGCTTCATCATGCAAGTGGAGATGGAAGAAACTTTGCTGTTGCAGGTGGTGTTGCAAATGCTGTTGTGAATGCAATTCACCAGATTGATCCAGATCGCGAGGTTAATGTAGTTTGTGCACAGGGACTAGACGAGTGCCGTAAGATGATGCAGATGGCAAAGGCTGGAAAATATAATGGATATTTGCTTGAAGGTATGGCATGTCCGGGAGGCTGTGTAGGCGGTGCCGGAACGATTCAGCCAATCAAGAAATCAGCAGCAAATGTAGCAATGAATAAGAAAAATGCTCCATTCCCATCTGCAACACAGAGTGAATACAAGCAGATGATTGACTTTTTGGAGGAAAGGCCGGTAAAAACGCCTACAGCAGAGGCAGCAAAGCCAGAAGAGAAATCTGAATAAAAATATTTTGTCTAGCTGCGTATTTGCCTGCATGGCAAAGAAAGTGAGAGGGGTATGGATAAAAGACAAAAGAAAAGGGTATGTTTTTTGACAGTTCTGGCAGCAGTGGTTGCTCTGTCACTCTTCGTTTTTAGCGGCTGCGCAAAGCTTGCATCTGCGATTAACGACATCAAGGGCAGCCTGATTGGAAACCAGTATACTATTTACACGTATGATAATTTTGGAAATCTAGTACTAGAGACAAGCGGAAAGAAGATCGACATTGCCGGAAATCCAGTCAAAAATACTAGCTACGATGAGAATGGAAAGGTTATTACCGGATATGAATTATCATCTGTTATCACAATCACTATTGATGGCAATGAGATTGAGTCATGTGGCGATACCTGCATCTTTGTGCAAAAAGGACTGACACCAGATGTTGATTTTACAACGGAGACAATTCAAAGTTCAGGCTCTGTGTTAGACATTACATCCTTGTCTGCAAAGCTGAATCAGTACAAGAATAAGTTTGGAAAAGCGCGTGTCGTAGTAATTAAATCGCAGCTTGGAAATCCCATTGCAGCATTTTCAGGAGACAGTGTTTACTGGGAGATTCCAGAGGATTTGCCAAAGATGACGAAGCTTATGATCGATGGAAAGGCACTCTATATTCACAGGGCAAACTTCCAGATTATTGATAAGGAATTGATTGAATAATGGAAAATCGACAATCAAAAAAGAATGTTTTAAAGCTTAGTGTTCTGGCTTATATTCCGATAGGAATTTTGATGCTTTTAATGTCAGTTCTTGGAGCTGTATTTCAGAGCAAAACGTGGAATATAGAAATTTTTTGCACGATCAAAATTTGTGAGATAGTGGCACTTGTACTTCCACCTGCTTTGTTGGTGATTGGAATTTATCAGAAGAAATGCTATCAAAAAAAGTGGGATCAAGGTACATTTGCAAAAGAACGGCAATTTCTTATTGAACAGAGAAGTAAGGCACAGGATGTGACAGAACAACAACTGAAGGTACTGCCTAAAATTCGAAAGAGTGCAGATAATCGTGCAAGGCTTTTAATTGCTTGCTCGGTAATAGGAGCAATTTCAGCTGGGATTATTGGAAATGCGGTCGTCTATATTATTGTTGCTATTTATATGGAAATGGGACTTTCTAGACTTTGTTTTCGAAAAGAGAGTGATCCGTTTATACTAGGTGACAATGATCTTTCGAAAGAAAAGTATCCGTACTTGTACCAGATGGCCGAGCGTGCGAGAGATTCACTTCATTGTAGTGGAGACATCGTAATTACGGTCACAGGTGAGTGTAACATTGGAATCAAAAAGGTTGCTGGCTATTACAATATCGAACTGGGAGTGATGTTAGCTGGAATTGAAAGCGAGGACGAACTTTTTGCGATGTTCCTTCACGAATTTGCTCATATGAAAGAGGAAGAGCAGGATGGTTCTGGAATCGAATACGAATACCGAAATTGGCTTTTGTATGGTATGGTGGAGAGCAATCTCCAAGCAATAACAGAGTGGATGTTTCTTTATCAGGATACTCGCTATCAGTGCGAATTTGAACTGTATGAGTATGCTAGTTCGCTGATGAAGGAACTGAAAGCCGACCAGTCGATGGCAAGTGTGCGTCGGGCAGCAGCCTCAGGACTTTTAAAGCTTTTCTATTTTGATGTATTTTCATGGGAAGAACAAGGAAATAATTTTGATCCGCTCTACGCACCGAAACAACTTTCTAGCCATTTTGTAACTGAGCAGATTCATTATTGGCAACAACAGTTGTCTAAGCGCGAGATAGATTGGCGCAATTTGATGGAGCATGAGCTACCGGCACAGTCGGATTCTCATCCGACAACTAAGATGCGTCTGGATGCACTTTGGATCACTTCCTATCAGCTTGTGAAAGATACGAGTTGTGATGCATATCGCAAAGAACAGAAAGCGGTTTGTGAGTTGATGGATGAGTTGATTTATTGCGAATTAAATGAGGAGTATGAAGAAAATCGCAAAGAGCAATATTTAGAGCCGTATAAGCAGATTCAAGAATGGAAAGATAAGGGACAGCCAATCTTGCAGCATGAATATGCAGGAATCTTGGATGCACTCCTTCAGGTAGGAGAGGTTGAGGCGGCTCTTTTGTTGTGTGATCGAGTGATACGAGAACTGCCTCCTGAAATTTCTGCCTATGCTTATTTTACAAAAGGACGAATTTTAATCAGACGGTATGATGAGCGTGCAATTGAGTTGATTTATCAGGCAATCGAAAATAATTCGAATTTGATTCAAAATGGATTGGATGAGATTGGGTATTTTTGCTGTCTGATAGGAAACCGTGCAGAGCTAGAGCGCTATCGCAAAATGGCCGATGAGTTGATGCAGAAGAACGAAGATGAATATCGTCAATTGGGTATCTTAACACCGTCAGATCAACTTGAGCGTGAAGAACTTCCAGATGGAAAATTAGACACCATTCTTTCTTATATCCATTCGGTTGACGAGAACCAAATTCAACACATTTGGCTCGTTCGAAAGATTCTTCCGACTGGTATGGCTTCCAGTGTATTTATTGTGCAGTTTAAGAAAGAATGTCCACCGGATCAACAAGAAGAAATTTACCAAAAACTATTTTGCTATTTGGATACACTAGACGACAGGTGTTATTCTCTGATACTTTACGATAGATTGATGTGTAAAAACTTTAAAAAAGTGAAGGGAAGCTGCGTTTATTAAAAAATAAAAGCAAAAATCCCCAGTGTTGCTGCACTGGGGATTTTCTATATTAAGATTGAAGAGCCATGGGTGTCACCGTGGTTTCGTGATAAGATAAGGAGGATAGTTATATGGCAGGAGCGGAGATGGCATGTATGGCCAGTTTTGTATGATTCACAAAGAGACCGACACGGTACTTGCAATGACAGCAGTTACTGGAGATATGCAGGGCGAGATGAATGTCTACTATGAAGAAGTACTGTTACACTATCCGAATCAGCCACTTGCTGATTTCTTCGATCTAACACTTAGCTGTGAGAATGACATTATTACTCTGACCGACAAAGAAGGAGAAATTCGCTATCTGGCAGGCAGAGGAGAGTGGAAGAAAACTTGCCGCAAGGTCCATTGCACTCCTTTGTACACCAAGAAAAATCAGGTAGATACGCCAGTCATCGGTGCATGGGGTATGAAAGATGGTTCGCTCGTAATTAAGGTATATGAGATTGAAATGCTAGAGGAAGATACGCTGACACTTACACCAGAGGAAGATGGCGTACAGGTAAAGCTAGTAAATACAACCATTCCAAGTCAGCCAAACGAGTATATTTCGACAGAAATCCAGTAATTTATTTTTGGTATTTCCAGATTTGGAAAAATAGATTTAAAAAGGAAAAAATCAAGGAAAAACAAGCAATAACAGCTAGTAACACGGCATTTTTTAGGAAAATGCCGTGTTTTTTTACACCACCATTTTTGTTTGGAAATGGCGGTTACGCAAAGAGGATAAATATGATATACTGAATATAGAGGATAACGGAATTCGAAAGCGGCAACTTGTACCGAAGATGGTTATGAAACTTATTGGGAATGCAAAAACTGTGGATACCTCTTTTCAGATGAAGCAGGGACAGTGCAGATAACGGAGCCAGTAAAAATCGCAGCATCAGGACATAAGGATGACAATCGCGACCATAGCTGTGATGTATGTGAAGCAGAGGTAGGAGAGCATATCGATGTTGACCATGACCATAAATGTGACTATGGCTGTGCAGTAGCAATCGGAGACCACAAAGCAGGAGAAGGAAAGCATACCTGTGATTACTGTGGTGCAGTGATGAGCAAGTGTAGTGGAGGAACAGCAACCTGTAAGGATAAAGCAATCTGTGAGATTTGTGGAAAGCCATATGGAGAAAAAGATCCAACCAACCATGTGGGAGGCACAGAGATTCGAGATTCGAAAGCAGCAACCTGTACCGAGGATGGATATGAAGGAGATACTTACTGTACGAGCTGCGATACAAAGCTGTTAAGTGGAGAACCAATCGCAGCATCAGGACATAAGGATGACAACAAAGACCATAGCTGTGATGTATGTGAAGCAGAGGTAGGAGAGCATATCGATGTTGACCATGACCATAAATGTGACTATGGCTGTGCAGTAGCAATCGGAGACCACAAAGCAGGAGAAGGAAAGCATACCTGTGATTACTGTGGTGCAGTGATGAGCAAGTGTAGTGGAGGAACGGCAACCTGTAATGCTCAAGCGATCTGCGAGATTTGTGGAAATCCATACGGAGAAAAAGATCCAATCAACCATGTAGGAGACACCGAGATTCGCGATCACAAAGATGCAACTTGTATTGAGGATGGATATGAAGGAGATACCTATTGTAAGAGCTGTAATACAAAACTGTCTAGTGGAGAACCAATCGCAGCATCAGGACATAAGGATGACAATCGCGACCATAGCTGTGATGTATGCGGAGCAGAGGTAGGAAAACATATCGATGTTGACCATGACCATAAGTGTGATTATGGTTGTACAGTACCAATCGGAGACCACAAAGCAGGAGAAGGAAAGCATACCTGTGATTACTGTGGTGCAGTGATGAGCAAGTGCAGTGGTGGAACAGCAACCTGTAAGGATAAAGCAATCTGTGAGATCTGTGGAAAGCCATACGGAGAAGTAGATCCAACCAATCATGTAGGAGACACCGAGGTCATACCTGTGATTACTGTGGTGCAGTGATGAGCAAGTGCAGTGGTGGAACAGCAACCTGTAAGGATAAAGCAATCTGTGAGATCTGTGGAAAGCCATACGGAGAAGTAGATCCAACCAATCATGTAGGAGACACCGAGGTTCGCGATGCGAAAGCGGCAACTTGTACTGAGAATGGATATGAAGGAGATATTTACTGCAAGGACTGTGGTGTAAAGCTGTCTAGTGGAGAACCAATCGTTGCATTCGGTCATACTTATAAAGATGAAGTGACAAAAGAAGCGACCACAGAAAGCGCAGGAATTAGAACCTACACCTGTGAGAAATGTGGAGATTCTTATACGGAAGAGATTGCAAAGCTTCCAGCTAAGCCAGAGCCAACAAAGCTGAGTAAGCCAGAGAACCGAGTTGAGCCAACAAAGCCAAGTAAGCCGGAAAATCGAGTGGAACCGTCAAAACCGACTGAACCGCAAAAGCAAATAGAGCCACCGAAAACAGTCAATCAAATCTCTCTCATTGAGATTTTGATCGCAATGTTTGTGAATGGAATAGCAGTTCCGTCCATGCAACTTATAACAAGCATTTGGCAACTGATTTTACAATTCATAAAAATGCTTTTAACAGCAGCTTTCTAAGGTAATACAAAATTGGGGGAGAAATCATGCAGAATGACTTCTCCCTGATTTTTTTTGAACTTCTCCTTGCAAAACATAAGTTCTGATGCTATAATTATTTTGAAAGGAAACCTACTTATAACGTGCAAAAGGGAAAATGATCGAGGTATCTGTCAGAAAATACACCAGATAAAATCCACAATTTTGGAAATACATAAAATAAATTGGAGGACTTTTGATGGTACAACCAAACAAAAAGCAATCAAATGCGAAACTACAGTGGCATCCTGCTTTCTGTGCAGCGGCAGAGCTTGAATTGCGTTTAAACAAAGCAGATCTTGAGTTTAAGCGAGAATATAATTTAAGCAAGAAGCCATTACAGATGGATCTTTTGATCATTGAGAAGCGAAAAAATGTGCAAATTCAAAATGAAATTGGCCGTATTTTTCGTAGACACAATGTAATTGAGTACAAGTCTCCAGATGATGGTATGACGATTGATGACTTTTTCAAAACGCTTGGTTATGCATATTTGTATAAGGGATTAGGCGAAAAGGTAGAGCAGATTCCGCTAGAGGAGCTAACGATTTCTCTATTTCGAGCGACAGTACCGAAGCAATTATTCAATAAGCTTGCTGGTTATGGATATCTAATTGAAAAACATGTATCTGGTATCTATTATGTACAAGGACTTGCCATTCCAGCGCAAATTATTGTAACGAGTGAATTAGAGTCACAAAACCATGAAAGCTTAAAGGTATTATCCAAAAGTGCAGAAAAAGAGGATATCCAAAAGTTTACAGAGATGGCAAAGAATTTCAAAGAGCCAGGCGATAAAGAAAAGGCGGATGCTGTGTTACAGGTAAGTGTGGCAGCAAATAAGGAAAAGTATGATGAGGTTAGGAGGTCGACAGGCATGTGTGAAGCATTACGAGAGCTTATGAAGGACGAAATTGAAGAAGAATTAAAGAAAAATCGAGAAAAAAGCTTGGAGGAGGGTGAAACTCAAGCTAAAAAAGAGATGGCTTATGAGCTTTATCATGAGGAAGGCTTTACGATTGAACGAATTGCAAAGTTGGTAAAGATGGATCAAAAAATTGTAGAAGAGTGGCTATTACAAAAATAACGTGCATCCCATCGTCTTGAATTCCTCAATCTTTTTTTTCGAGAAGATGGAAAGGCACTCTATATCCACAGGGCAAACTTTAAGGTGATTGATAAGGAATTAATCAAGTAATAAGTATATAGCAACAATTTAAAGGTGCGCCGAGGAAAGTAATCGGCGCACCTTTTTTCTATTAAATTAGAAGGTGGTGATTCGAAATGGGAAATTCAAAAGAAACGATATGTGGAGAATTGCTATATGAATTCATGGTTCATGAAAAAGGTTTTAAAATATCAGGAAGATGGAATAATCATGAACAGAAAAAATTGCTTAATGATTTTGCCGTGATGAGACAACTGATACAACTAATTGAGTTAGAAATAGATGTTTCTTTTGGAGAAATAAAACAGATTGTCTTATATTTGAAAAATGCAGATGTCCATGTAGAAAATGTACTACAGAGAAAAGACTCTGACATGATGAAATTTTGTGGCAAAGCAAATGTAAAAACTGATTCTAAAATGCTTGAATTAATTGAAAAAGGTGAAAGAATCATTCAGGAGAGCCAGAAAACAAAAGGGTTAAAAAGACTGATTTCTGAAAAAAAGAGAAAAGAACAAATGTGGCTTATTCTGATGGGACTTCATAATTTACCAAGAATTTATTTGGATGGAGAAGGAGAAATTGATGATTTGAAAAAGTGGTTAATTTCTCAGGAGGAAGCATTTGCGTATAGTAGTTCATATTTGGCAGCATTAATAGAATCTCAGATAAAAAAGAATCTTTTATATTGAAAAATAAGAGGATGAAATTTGATGAAAAAGATAATCGTTAACGACTGTGCGCAGTATTTTACTGCTCTAAAAGGAATAAAGAAAGGCATTAAGGCACAGATATTGGATTATGATGAAGATGAGGAAATAGATGGAGGTTTTGCAGCAGAGGAAATTACAAAGCTGTCAGATGGAATTCCAGTTGAGCTATGGACAGCAAATATGCTAGATTATGTTTATAAGAAAAAATATATAGGTCATATGTGGCAAAATATAAGAAAAAAGTATATGCTCGCTGTAACCGAAGAGATAGAAAAGAATTGTGAGGAAAGTGCTTATCTGATACAGTTCGGAAAGGCAAGAATAGTACAGAAAAGCATAAAACAAGCAGTTAACTATTTAAAAGGTGCAAGTATGTCATCTTTTTTATTGATTGGAGAATTTGAGCAAGTGGATAAACTAATGGAGTTATTGCCCAAACTTGAAAAAAACTATAAAGAGATTGCGAATATTATTAATCTTGTATGTGATGAAAAAGGAATAAATAAAGTGATATATTTGATTCATGGAATGGATGGTGCTTCACTAGTATCGTTTTCTTTTGGAGGAGAGAGTTAATACAATGGAAATTTATTTGAGTTCAGAAACTGAGGGGCGTGCTGATAGTTTGTTACTTCCCATACGAAATATGGTAGATTCGCTTTTGGATGATATTAGAAAAAATGAGTATGGAAGCGCGTTGACAAGTGTTGGTGTATTCGCAATCATAATGAAGGAAGAAATGTATGATTCTGGTGGCTACTGCGAACGACAATACTACAGTAAGGTAAGGAAGGAAGCAGATATCAGGCTGCGGTTAAATTATAAAAGTTTTTGTAATGCAGAACCTGAAAAACGCGTGGAACTATATAAGCAGCATGTAAGCAGAGCGTTAGAAATAGCAGCCAACAAAGCGAAAATTGCTGATCCTGAATTTCAAAGGGACAAGTTAGTATATGATGTTAGACAGGCATTTGGTCTAACAGAAAAGGAAGAAAAAGTGAAAAATAAAAGTACAGTTATTTATTTGGCAGGGGAGACAGAGGAAAGGGCTGTGAAATGTTTTCGTGAAGTAATGCAAGTAGTTGATCCGATGTTGGATGAAATAAGAGCCAGAAGCTACGGAAATGCATTGAGAGAGCTTGGCATTTTTGCAGTCATTATGAAAGAAAGTTCTTATGAGGAAAGCTGTTGGAAAGAGAAGCGATATTATAGTGCTACAAAGATGACTGCAGAGGTGAGACTGCGAATAAATTATAGAAATTTTGTTTTTGCAAAGCCAGAAAATCAGATTAATATGTATAAGGAACTGATTACAAGAGCATTTGAGATTGCTGTGGAAAGGATACAAAAAATCGACAAGCAGTTTTGCGGTGAAGAACTGCTTTGTGATGTAAATAAAGCATTGGGAGCAGTGAAAAGAAACTTGTATTGGGTTTGAGTAAATGATATAAATATTGATGCAAGATAAATATTGATTTTAATCACTATGGAGGAAAAAACATGGGAGAAATGACAAAAAATCAAAAAAAGGAAGCACTCCGTGCATGGAGACAAAAAGAGAAAAAAAGCTACTGCTTAGAGCAGGAAGAAGTGGAGGAGCTTTTTGAATATCTAGAGGAAGCTTTACAAGCGGAAGAGTGCGATCATTCGTTAAAAAATACAGAACAGTGGATACTTGATAACATTGATGATGAAGAAAGACGCGATCAAGTAAGACGAGAAATAAAAGAAGATGGTGGTTACTGTGACTGTGAAGTGTTGTGTAATTGCTACGAGGAGTATGATATTTAAATGTATAAAAAGGTGCGCCGAGGAAAGTAATCGGCGCACCTTTTTCATAATGTTTTATAAATTTTCAAGAGCAATCTTCATCATGTTAGTGAAGCAAGTCTGACGTTCTTCGGCAGTAGTGATCTCTGGGCTTATAAAGCTGTCAGAGATTGTTAAAAGGCAGGCTGCTTCTTTGCCTAGTACCGAAGCATTTGCAAACAGTGCAAAGCTTTCCATTTCAACAGCCAGACAGCCGCGCTCGTCGCGAAGCTTTTCCCAATAGGTTGGCTTTTCATCAGACGGCTGACGGTAGAATACGTCACTAGAGTGAATTGCACCCTCAATCATATTAATTCCAAGACGCTTTGCAGCAGCGCGAAGGGAATCATTGAGTGCTTTGGAAGGATAGCTCTCATCCTTATCATAGCCAGACTGAACCTTTGCATAGGTGGACTCACTGACTGCGGAAGTAGCAAGAACGACATCATAAATCTTTGCGTCAGAGCTGTAGCTTCCAGCGCTTCCGATACGGATGATACGGTCTACATCATATTCCTTAAACAACTCGTAGGAGTAGATACCGATACTTGGCATACCCATTCCGCTGCCCATAACGGTAACTGGTTTTCCATTATAAGTTCCGGTATAAGCAAGCATACCGCGCACTTCATTTACAAGAACGGCATCCTGTAAAAAGGTATCAGCGATAAATTTTGCACGCAGCGGATCACCAGGCATTAAAACAGTTTTTGCGATCTGACCTTTTTGTGCATTATTATGTGGTGTTGGCATAAAAAAACCTCCTGTCTTTTCTGAAAAAGTGTTATAATAAATTTAGTATAACATAAATTTAATAGTATGCCAATATAAATTTGTGCAGATTAGAAGGGAGAATATCAATGTTTGAACGAAAAAAGGCATTAAAGGAAATCGAAGAAAAATTAAATACAGTTCAAATGTATTTGGAAAATAATTATAAGGATCTTACGCTGCAGTCATATAAGGATGCAAAAGAAGTGGTTGAGCGGTATGAGAAAAGCGGTCTGCTAAAACAAAAAGATAAGGATATGATTCAGAAAAAGATGGCAGAGTTTGATGCCAAGCTTGTGCACTACGGCCATACGAATGTATCAGAGTTCTTAAAAGAACGCTATTAGTTTTCGTAAGGAATTTGTAAAGAATAACGTGTTTTATTAAGGTGACATTGCAGGGAACGGCTGTTATACTGAAAGTAAAGAAAAGGTGAGGGAGAATGACCCTGACCGGACAGGAGGTCCGATATGATGAAGATGAAACGACAAAAAGCAAAATGGAGTGCCGTGTTGACATCAGCCGCTATGCTCATGATTAATATTTCAGTATCGGCAGAGGAACAAAGCCAATATATAAATGGAATTACCCAGATAAATGGATACACAGAATTTGAGCAGCCGCAGGTGATTGAAAATCAGGATATGGCACAGCTTGGCTACAGCGATATCCGTGCATATGAGATTGAGAATGCAGGAGAACTAGCATGGTTTGTTCAGCATTTCTATGCAGGAGATTTAGAGACACAGAATGTAAGCTTAGCCGATAACATTGACATGAGCGCGTTAGCAGCGTATTCATGGACACCGCTTGGATATTATAATGTCGAGACACAGACAGGAAAAAGCTATGACGGTGTATTTGATGGAAATGGTTACAGTATCAGTAATATCATTCTGAACCAGATAAACGGTGTAGACTTAGTCAGCAAGGTATCAGAAGAACAGGCAGCAGTGCTTGGAACACAGCTTATTGAAAATATTGCGCAAAATGCGCTTGCAGGTGTATTTGGCTATATTGGAAGTGCAGGCTATGTGACAGAGCTTAAACTGGAAAACACATCTATCACGTCAAATGCAGATGCAGGTGTGTTAACAGGACGAAATGAAGGAAGCATTAGTGCCTGCGTCACATCAGGCGCATCAGTGACTTCTTCAAAAAGTGATGCGTTTGTAAGTGAGTTTGCTGCTGATAATGAAAACAGGATTGAATCTGTTTACTCAAGTAATTTCAACATTACAAATATGTTGGGAGAAGATGCAGTTACGTCGATTCTGTTAAATTATGCGCCAGGATATTCGAGCACAACAGGAAATGGAAGCGTATCAGCTGCATTTACAGAGCATAAGGAAAGTGTAGAAAACAGTCTTTTTGTGACAGAAGCGCCTGCAGGTGTAACAGTACTTGACACGTCACAGTTTGCAGATGGAGCGGCATCATGGTCATTAAATTCAGGTTTTACAGATCCGAAGTTTTCACAGCTTATAGGAACAGATCAGATGCCTGTATTGATTAAAAAGACAGACGAGAGTTACTCACGTGTCTATAAGTGGACACTTGATTATGCTGATGAAGCAAGAGAGGATTCTTTCGTCTACACAAATGGTATTGTGCCAGACAGCATTTTTGCAGATGGATGTCAGTGGCAGATGGCAGGAGCAGATGGCACGCTGACTGATGTTGTATCAGGTATGGCAATTGAAAATGATGTAACATTAATTGAAAAGTCAGCCGAACCAACGCCAGAACAAACTCCAGAGCCAACGCCTGAACCTACACCGGAACCTACACCTGAGCCGACACCAGAACCAACACCGGAACCAGTTCAAAAGATGGATCCAGTTTACACACCTCCAGTTGGACTGGAAGGATATGTGACAAAACCATTGTCAGAGATTAATCTTCCGAGTGATTCTAATGGTCATTTTGAGTGGCAGACTGATCCTGCAACGACACTTCCAGCACAAGAGGAAGCATCAGCATTAGTTCGTTATGTTCCAAATGACACTGAAAACTACAATATAGTAGAAAATATTGTCATCACAATTAAGATCAATAAATTAGATCCGACACCGCAAACACAGTGCCCGGACAGTATCAGTATTGATGAGGGACAGTCACTTTCAGCTGTTGAATTGCCTGAAGGATGGAGCTGGATCGACGCAAGCATCATCCCGGAAAATGGTGTTTATACGGCAGTTTATACACCAGAAGACACGTCCATCTATAATACGCTTACTGCATCAGTAAATGTGACTGTAAATCCGACAAAGCCAGCTGATACAGAACCGCCTGTTATCGCAGGAATTGAAGATGGAAAAACATATTGTGAGGCACAGACAGTAACGGTGACAGATGAAAATGCTGTTACTGTTACAGTAAACGGACAGCCAGTTTCACTTGACGAAAATGGAAGCTTTACGTTAGAGCCAGGAGAGAATCAGTTAAGTGTTTCTGCAGTAGATGAGGCAGGAAACATGACTACTGTAAATGTAATCGTGAATAATGGTCATACATTCTCAGAGGGAAAATGTGTTATCTGTGATGCCAGTGATCCTGATTATGTGCCAGAACCTACAGAAGATACAAATACTCCTGATATCATGCTCACAGCATTAAATGAGGATGGTACTGCGGCAGACGGTCAGGGTACAGATGACTGGTATCGCACAAAAAATATTACTCTCACTGCACCGGAAGGCTATAACATTGTTGAAAATCTGTATGACAGATCAGGAAGAATGTCAACTCTTGATATTGAATTAGAGGAAGGCGAAAACCATATCGTATATTATCTGATAAAAGAAGATAATACAACAGTCAGTGAGCAGCGTACAAAGATTTTATATCTTGATACAAAAGCCCCGCAGATTAATGGTCTTGAAGAAGGAAAGGTTTATTGTGAAGCAGTAACCTTTAGTGTTGTGGAAGAAAACCTTGATCTTGCATCAAGCAGCATTCCAGAGTCAGTAAGCCAAAATTCAGATGGAAGCTTTACTGCATCACCGGCAGCAGGCGTTCAGGAAATCGTATTACGCGATAAGGCAGGAAATGAGACATCAGTTCATATCACGGTAAATGGAACTCATACATTTGAAGATGGTGTTTGCGTTCACTGTGGCGCATCTGATCCT
>CAKQXY010000053.1 GCA_934292725.1 uncultured Lachnospiraceae bacterium | reverse complement strand
GGCTTGTCGTTGGTGTGCTTGTTGTCGGAGCAACCGTAGTCGGTATAGCTGGCTTAGTATCTGGTGCTTTTGTGTTTGGTTTTTCTTCCATCTCCGACTCGTTTTTTCCTTCGAGTGATTCTGCTGCGCTTTCCGTCTCTTGGGCTGCTATTTCTGTATCGGAATCTGATGTTTCTTCATCAGTCTGTTTCGCTCCCAGATAAAATACCAGCCAATGATTCGTCTCGGACTGATAGCTGACTAACGGCAGACGATTATACTCATCCTCTGTATACATTGCATCTAGTGTACTTTTCTGAAGCTGTCCATCCACTGTCTGATATAATGTAATATCCGCATCCTCTTGAATCTGGAGATTAAAGTCATACGGCTCATCATCTGTCTGCTGATAAGAAGTAATATCATACAAGGCGATAGTATCATAGTCCTGATAGCCCGCTGTTTGTGCCAGCAGCTTGGCAATGATTGGTTCATCCACGCTGATCCCTGTTACACTGTACTCTTCTGAATCTAGGCTATCCTGAAGTGAAAACAGCACAACGTCAGACTCAGACTCTGCTTCTACCATTTCTTCTGTTGACAGTTCTGCTTCTAATGATGATTCTTTCTCTTCCTCATCAACATTTGACACAGTAAGAGTCTCTAGCTCAACTATAATATATTGATCTATAGCTTTGCTTTTTTCTTCTGCAAAAATCGTCCATGCAGCAGATGCCGTTAGTGATACAGCTAACATTGCTAACAGCCATTCTGCTTTTTTATTGCTCCATTTCTTCATTCTTTTCCCTCACTTCCTGTATTTTTGTTTTTGCTTTTGTACAGGTTTTAGGGGCAAACTCCTTTGTTTTATAGCTGCTGTAGCCATCATAGCTATAGCTTTGGTCAACACCATTCATAAATATTTTCTTGTTATTAAACTTATCTGTCAATGCGGCTTTTAGGAGCATTTTAATTTCTGCGTCTTTGATCGGACTTACCTTCATTGCTGTCAAATACTCATCTTTATCTACTAAACTCCAATCAATAACTTTTCCAAGCTCTTTTTTTAATATTTGATCTAGCCAGATACGAATGCTGCGCCCATTTCCTTTCTGAAAAGGATGCGCAATATTCATCTCCACATATTTTTCTACAATCTCATCAAATGTGGACTGTGGCATCTTCTCGATGCTTTCAAGTGCCGCATCAAGATACATAACAGGTACAAATCGTAAATTTCCTTTTGCAAGATTCACTGTTCGTGTCTGACCTGCAAACTCATAAATATCACTAAAAAGATGTTTATGAATGGTCTGAAGTGCGCTATAGCTGCCCGGTTCTAGAGTATTCAATAGTTTGTTTTTGAACAGCTCTGCTGCTCTTTTCTTACTGAGCCTCTCTTCCTCTTTTGCTAGATCAGTGAAATACGTGATTTCTAACTCGTTTTTCTCGTCATGCTGTTCATTTGTTCCTTCATAATAATCCTCACTATCTGGTTCATCAAGTGAAACAATGCCAAGCTGATATCCAAGCGGTGACAAAAGCTTATTCATGGAGCGAATCGTCGGCATCAATTTTCCATTTTCACAGCGGTTGATTGCGATTCTTGACAATCCAGTAATGCGCTCTAATTCTGATTGAGTCATTTTTTGACTTTTTCTCAAGTAACTATAATATGCCAGTAATCGCTTTGCCTGTGCTTCTGACTGCTGCTCTATTCCTGGCTGCTGTTCTATTTGAATATTGTTCTCATCCATTGTTAATTCCTCCCAATCTCATTGTATATTATAATATACACCATGTCAAGACATTTTTTAAATTCTTACACATTTTTTTCTATAGCTCATAGGCGAAAGTTTCATCTGTTTTTTAAAAACATTACTAAAATAAAATACCTCATCAAAGCCCAGCCTTTCGCTAATCTGCGTAATAGTTAAATCCGTCTGCTGCAGCAGTCGCGCTGCTCGTTCCATGCGCATTTGGCAATGATATTTCTGAAGCGTAATTCCCGTTTCTTTCTTAAATACATCATTCAAATGCTTATATGACAATCCCATATATGTCTCAATATCAACTGAAGAAAATTTCTCTTCACAATGTTTTTGCAGATACGCAATCACCTGATCTGTTCTTTGTCTGCTTAGTGCTACTTTTCTAACTGATTCACTATCATGGTACAGATTCAATAAAAGGCTGCAAAGCATTGTGTTTTGCAATAGTCTTTCCAGCGAATTTCGCTTTTCAAATAAATCACAAATTGCCTGCATCTGAGCTATATTTGAATAAGATTCCAGTTTCATCTGCTTTGGCAATTGATAAAAAACACTATGATTTTCCTTATTCAAACTGCGAGCATATGTAAAACTTTCAAAAGGATCAAATCTTGTCTGTGCCGTAATTTCAGGAAGATAAAAGTGAAAATAATACCAGCTTGTCATAGGTGGATTCCTCTTCGTTCCATAATGATGACAGCCGTGCTTAAGAAATAATAATTCTCCCGGAAAAATACAATATTCCTGATCTTCCTCAACAACCTGCACTGATCCGCTCACAACATAAATAAGCACATCAAAATCTAATACACGATCAGGATGCATAAAACCATCCTCACTTTTAAAAAAAGCACATTCCCTAAGAAGCGGCATCCCATCTGCTGCCAAAAGCAGCTGTTTTTTTTGTAACTTGCTTTCCATATATTATTCCTTTCATACTATAATATTTGATACCAGATTGCTACGTACTTTGCACTCCCGCAATCTTCAAATACATTCGCAAAACACAATTTTATATACGATTATTTTATAAAAAATACCGAATAAATTTCATTTTCTTTATTTCATTTCCGATTATACTATAAGTAAATAAAAACGTAAAGGCATTTGCCAGAAAGGATATTATAATTATAATGAAACAATTATCAGGACTTGATGTCACACTACAGGATCAAATATTGCTTAACAAAGAGCAGCAAAATATGGACTATCTGATGGAGTTAGAAAGCGATGCTCTGCTGCAAAATTTTACACAGGAGGCTGGCCGTTATCAAAATTTTGGAAGCAAGAAACTCAAGCATGGCGGCTGGGAAGATCCCTCCTGTCAGCTGCGTGGTCACTTTCTTGGTCACTGGCTGAGCGCAGCTGCCATTCACTATGGCGAAACCGGCAATCAGGCTCTGCTTGGCAAAGCAAATGAAATTATTCATGAGCTTCGTCTTTGTCAACTTGACAATGGCGGCGAATGGGCTGCCTCTATTCCAGAAAAATATTTTCACTGGATTGCTATCAAAAAGCAGGTTTGGGCTCCTCACTATAACGTACACAAAACCTTTATGGGACTTCTTGACATGTATCTATATGCAAAAAATGAGGAAGCCCTCACCATTGCAATTGATTTCTCCAAATGGTTCCTTCGCTACACAGACAATCGTACAAGAGAACAGCTCGATGACATTCTTGATTTTGAAACTGGCGGAATGCTTGAAATATGGGCTCAGCTTTACGATATTACAAAAGACAGCATGTATCTAACCTTAATTGAGCGTTATGATCGCCATCGCCTATTTGATCCTCTTTTAGCTGGAGAAGATGTACTCACAAATATGCATGCCAATACAACTATTCCAGAAATCATCGGCTGTGCCGCCGTCTATGAAGCAACTAAAATTACACGTTATCGTGATATTGTGCTTGCTTACTGGAAATGTGCTGTGACAGACCGTGGCTATTTCGTTACTGGCGGTCAGACAAATGGTGAAATCTGGACACCAAAACATCGCCAGGCCTCACGCCTTGGAGAACGAAATCAAGAGCACTGCAGTGTATACAATATGATTCGTCTTGCCAACATTCTTTTTACCTGGACTGGCGATGTTTCCTATCTTGATTATATTGAAAAAAATCTGTACAATGGCATACTTGCGCAAGCCTACTGGAAGGAAGATCTTCCAAATGGTCAGATATCTTCTTATCCATCAGAAGGTCTTCTTACATATTTTCTTCCAATGCGCGCTGGATCACGCAAGGGCTGGGCTTCCAAAACACAGGATTTCTTCTGCTGTCATGGCTCTGTCGTACAGGCAAACGCTGCCCATAACCAGTATCTGTACTATCAGGATGGTACAAAGTTATATGCTGCTCAATATTTCGATTCCACTGCACATTTTTCTATTGGCAGCACAAATGTTACTTTAATCCAAAAGCAAGATAGCTTAAGCGGAAGCTTCCATATTTCCAGTACAAGCTCTGCCGAACAAGCAATTCATGAAAACACACAGCGTTATCCAATTCAGCCAGACTGTATGGCAATTTGCATGCGCATTGAAATGGATTCCCCTTGCGCTGATTTTTCATTAAAACTTCGCATTCCAGATTGGGCATGTGCACGCACCGATTCCTACGCTGGAAATGCAGCTGTATTTCAGGATGTCTTATTTGAACTTAACGGCAAACAAATGCCCGTTGATGCAAAAGACGGATTTCTTACCATTCAGCGCAGTTGGCAAAATGGCGATGAACTTCGCCTTATTCTTTCTCTTTGTATCACTGCAGTCGCTGCAGACGATGATCCAGATCTTGTTGCATTTCGTTTTGGACCAATCGCGCTTGCCGGACTTTGCAGTGAAGAGCGCTCGCTTCACACACACGGTCATGAACTTCAAACACTTTTAATTCACGATAACGAACGTGAATGGGGAAACTGGAAGCGCACATTCCGCGCACGCTATCAAGAAACAGGTATTCGTTTCATACCTATCTACGACATTGGATATGAACCTTATCAAATCTATTTTCCAGTAATTCGCGATTAATAAATAAAAAAGTCTGCCAGCCAAAGAACTAGCAGACTTTTTTATTTTATACGAGGAGTGAAAACTGATATAAGATTCTGGAAAGTTCTGCGTTTACTGCATCGATTCCATCCTTCGTTGTATACCAGTTTTCTTTTGTAATATTTTCAATCACCGATGGGCTGACAAATATTTTCGCTTCTGGAAAAGATTTTTGATAATACATAAGACTTCTTCTTGCATGTACATTGCGGCAGCACAAAATAGCCTTTTTTATCACCAGTTTATTTTGATCTGTGACAATTCTTGAGTTTTTAGCATTCTCCCATGTGAAGGTTGCCTGATCCTCTTTCAAAATCGCTGATTCATCCACACCATTTTTAACAAGAACATCTTTTAAAAATTCCCATTCTGTCTTGTACTCCTTATTATAGCGATCTGCCTGGTCCAAAACACCTGCAAAATGTCCGACTAGTGTACTGTATTTTCCGCTTGGCAGAATATATGGTGCATAGCCTTGTCTGTATAATGCCGCTGCACGCTCTGCATTTTGCGGATATGCATTTCCCGGAACCAATATTATATCAGCCTTTTGCAGCACATCTTCTGCAAAAATATATTTTGTAATTTCTTCTCTAAAGGATAAAAAATCCATTATGCTTCCTCTTTCTTAATTACCTTATTTTCTGTAACGACGTCTGCGTCCCTTTACTCCAACAATAGAAATCAGAGAGCTGATCAAAAGAAACATTGGATAATACAGCCTTGGCATAACCTGAAAAGCAGAAATCTGACTTCCAAGCTCATTGACTGCTGAAATAGCAACAAGCATCTGTGCACCATATGGTATAACTCCCTGAAAAATGCAGGAAAACGTATCCAAAATGGAAGCTGCCTTTCTCGGTGTTATTCCATATTCAACTGCCATTTCCTTTGCGATTGGATTAGCCATTACAATTGCAACTGTATTATTGGCCGTTGCAATATCCATAGCACCAACCAAAAGTCCCATTCCAAGCTGACCGCCTCTTCTTCCTCTAAATGCCTTTCTAATGATTCCCAAAAGTGCCTCGAATCCGCCATATTCTCTTATCAGCGCACACATTGCCGCCACCAGAATTGCAACCATACATGTTTCAAACATTCCAGAAACACCATTTCCCATACGTATAAGCATTTCTACTGGCTCCACATAACCGCCAATCAGCATAATCAATGCACCTGATCCAATTCCAATAAGCAAAACTAAAAATACGTTAATTCCAACCACACCGCCTATCAATACAAGTAAATATGGTATTACCTGAATTAAATTATATGGCTGGCTCACATGTCCCTTGATTGTTGTCTGGAATGACAAGATTAAAATCACTATCAGCGTTGCTGCTGCCGCTGGCATTGCAATTCCAAAATTTTCTCTAAATTTATCCTTCATCTTACAGCCTTGACCGTTGCACGCAGCAATCGTTGTGTCTGAAATAAAAGACAAATTGTCGCCAAACATTGCCCCTCCCATAACAGATCCAACACAAAACGGCAAATCAAAACCTGATGCCTTAGAGACAGCAGCTGCAATTGGAACAAGAAGCGTAATTGTGCCTACTGATGTTCCCATGGCAACTGATACAAAACAGGCTACTACAAATAAAACAGCTACTGAAAAACGTGCCGGAATCAATGACAGCATACAATAAGCAACACTTTCTGCACTGCTTCTTCCTACAATTCCTACGAAAGAGCCCGCTGCTAAAAAAATTAAGAGCATCGTAATGATATTCTTATCGCCAACTCCCTGTGCCATTACTTCGAGCTTCTGATCAAAATGCAACTTCGAATTTTGCAGACAGGCCGTAAGAATTGCCGCCAAAAATGCCACCACAATTGGTACATTATAAAATCCCATTGGAATTTCCATCACATATTCAAATAAAATTCCTAGTCCAAGATATAAAACTAAAAACACTCCTATAGGGAGCAGCGCAATATAATTTAATTTTTTCATTTTTATTATTCCCCTATTTTATTCTAAAATCACCAATTCTTTTACCGTCATTTTACATATTCCTCTTGGTGTCGTTACTTTTTAGTCAAGCGATGACGCAGTGCCCAGATACAGCTTGGAATCAATACAAGATCTGCACCTGTCCATGCAAGAACCTCTGCATAGAAAATGCCCTCTGCCCCAAGCCATAAAGGAAGAAGAAGCACGCACCCAGTTCTCATTGCAAACTCTGCTACACCAGACAGCATAGGGCTTACTGTATCACCTAATCCCTGCAGAGTAGAACGAAATACGTACAAAATATAAAGAATTGGCAGACATACACTCATAATAGAAAGATAATGATATGCAATCGCAAGTGTCTGTGAAATTTCTTCTTCTGTGCCTGAAATAAACAATGAAAGCAATGGTTTTCCCAAAAGAATCAAAATGGCGCCTAAAACTGTTGAGGTAATAAGAGCAATAATTACACCCGCCTTTAAACCTTCACGAATTCGTTTAGGCTGATTTGCGCCAAGATTTTGTCCTGTGTAAGTAACCATGGCAAAACCATATGAGGTGGCCGCTATTTCTAATACTCCATACAGCTTATTCGTTGCCGTAAATCCTGCGATAAAAATAACACCAAACGAATTAATCAAACGCTGTACAATCATAGATCCGATGGCAATAATAAAATTTTGGAAAGCCATTGGAAGACCAAGAAGCATAAGCTTGCCTGACAATTCAACTTCCAAGCGCAAATCCTTCCTGCGTGGATGTAAGAGCGTAAGCTTTCTTATTGTAAAGAAGCAATATCCTACGGAAATAAACTGAGCAATAAGTGTCGCTTCTGCTGCACCTGCAATGCCCCATCCAAACACACATACAAAAAGCAAATCTAATACAATATTGCTGGCTGCGGCAATGGCTGTTGCAATAAGAGGTGTTTTACTGTCTCCAATTGCGCGCAGCATAGATGCTAATAAATTATATGCAACAACAATGGGAATACCAGTAAACAAAATGCGAAGATATAAAATCGTATCTGGCTTAATATCCTCTGGTGTTTGCAAAATAGCAAGTACTGGACGAACAGCTGCCTGAAATACTATAGTAAGCAAAACTGCAAGCAAGGCTGACAGCACAATACTGTGTCCAACCGCCTGATGAAGCCCATCTTCATCCTTCGCTCCAAACTGCTGTGCCATGCGAATGGAAAATCCCTGTGTCAATCCCTGGATACTTCCAAGGCTCATCCAGCCTAGAGCCTCTGCTGCGCCCAGTGCTGCCAATGCAGAAACACCAAGCGTCTGACCTACAATCATCGTATCCACTACTGTATAAAGCTGCTGAAAAACATTGCCAAACATCAAAGGAAGAGAAAACAAAAACAGCAGCTTCATTGGTTTTCCCTTGGTCATATCTGTAGCATTCATTATTCAAAACCTAAAATAAAATATATCATATTCCTTTCTTTTTCATTACGTGCACTTCAAACTTAATATTTTTGTTCTTCCTGTATGAAGATCTCAGCCATACGCTCACGAAGCTGTAAAATATAATCGGCTGAATGAGGATAA
The DNA here is from genome assembly GCA_934292725.1 of uncultured Lachnospiraceae bacterium. GTDB lineage: Bacteria > Bacillota > Clostridia > Lachnospirales > Lachnospiraceae > Anthropogastromicrobium. The sequence goes on along the minus strand of CAKQXY010000053.1, from coordinate 13,704 downwards.
TGTTCAAAATCAAACGGCTCATCAGCATTCTCCATGATCAGTGCGACAACACGTTCTCTGCCAACCACCGATTCTAATGTAGTAAGTGCATTTAAATCATCAAGAGCCTCACGCTGCACCTGTGCACGAATAGATGACATCGGTTTTTCATCTGGACCTGGATAAACCAAAAACGCATCACCAGATGGGAACGCATAACTTGCATGTGTGTTAAAAAATGGATCAATATGCGAAATCGAATACTGCGAATTGTAGAAATTAAAGCCCCAGTGTAAAAAGCCCTTAATTCCATGAAGATACATCAATACTCCCATAATACGATTTCGCCAGCTTGGCATTGCAAAGAAGCGATTCGGTACTGTAACATACTGCCCACAGCAGTAATACACCCACGGCTGCGGCACCTGATTCTTTAAAAAGACACTTATATGATTACTTGACACAATCGGATGCTGAACAATTCCTTTTTCATAGAAAGAATAATCGCTAAGTGCATCAACTACCTGCCATCCCTTCAGACTTTCCTTTACACTCTCTCGTGCTGCCTTATAACTTTCCAGACAATCCATTCCTGGTTCATCTGAGATGTGAAAAAAAACATGATCCTTATCATATCCAAACTCAATCAGCTTACTTTGAAGCTCTGGCAAAAACTGCTTTAAAAAACTCTGATACGATGAATCTAGTGCAGGTGTATGCCATCCGAATTTTTTTATGTTCTTTCCATCTATCGTTACAACAATCTTTGGTGCTGCCTTTGCACCCCACTGAGTAAACAAATGAGGTATTTCAAGATATTTGATTCCATTTCTTAGGCAAAGTTCACACCAGCGTTTTAACCTTAACCAATCAAACTTGTAAGATCCATCTGCATCCTGCACAATATCTACAAGCTGCACTGTTGTACGCTCCCCACCTACTGCAGTATCAAGAGGCGGTGTAAAAATAGGTGTCAGCAGCATATTGATTCCAAGCTCTTTTCCTGCAAGCGCAATCTGTGCTTTCATTATCTCCCAATGCTTTTCTGAAAATACAGGAATGTGATAATAATCAGCCAGACAGTCTGCGTGAAACCATTCAGTGTGAATAAGCGTCTGTTCCAAAAGCACTTTGTCCAACACATTTAAATTCACTGTCAATATCTGATAAGGTTCTTTTTCATTCTTTCCATATATTAAAATATCAATCTGATATGTGCCAGATACAATTGCAGATGTATCTAAAAAATCAATCCAGAGTGAACGTGTCTGTCCAGGAATCAAACGAACAAAATTTGTTTCGCGCGGACATAAAAGATCAGGAAATAATCCTGGCTGACTCTTTAAATACCACTCGTCCGTCTGCTCATAACATGGAAAAGCACTAGGTACAAGCTCCACATCACGCACACGCACAGGTGACGGGCTGCCCTTTATCTCATAAGTAAAGCCTTCTGCAAAACATTTCTTATCGCCATCATAATTACTGCTGCTTCCATACACAAGCAAAAATGCTGGAAGCTCTCCTTTAAAAATTGAAATTGTGTACTGATCATTTTCCCTCACACAGTCTGTATCTGGAAATATTTTTTCCAAACTGCTTGCCAAATAAAAATATGCCTCTTTATTCCCTGTCATTATCTTCTCCTCCCAATTATCACTGTGTATAATCAATGTGTATACAAATATGGCTCACCATTTCGTAAAATGTGCCATGCACGATTTGGCTGCGTATGCTCCATATAATAAGCAAACAATAAAGGATTTTCTTCATTGCCGCACATCATATCATAATGCGTTGGAATAACAGTTGTACAATCAATCTCTTTTGCAAAAAGAGCTGCCTCCTGAGGTGTCATATTACCAATAATATCATGTGACTCTCTAACCCAGTCTCTGCCATTTATTGGCAAAAAAGCAAGATGAATAGGACCAACCTTGCAAACATCTGCAACAAGGCGATCTGTTGCAACTGCATCTCCACAGTGAAGAATCGTAGTATCTCCCATATGCAAAACATAGCCAAGTGCCTTTTCATTGCCATTTGCGTCAGCACGATACACATCATGTGGAACTGCTACCGCAGTCACTGAAATATTTTGAAATAATTCCAGCTGCTGTCCCTGGCGGATTCCCGTCACACGATCAGCAAATGATGAAATGCACTCTTGAATTTCATCTAAAATTCCTGCCGGAACAAAAAACTTTACATTTGGATGAGAAGCTGCTAGTTTGCATATAGTGTCTGGTTGGAAATGATCCAGATGATTATGTGTACAAAATACAGCATCCACAGAAAAATTAGCGTCTGCTGAAAATGGCGGTTCAAAATGTGTGCGGCAAACACCATCCGTTCCATAAATCGGCTCCAAAACTGGATCAATCAAAATAATTTTCCCATCATATTTCAAAAAAACACCGCATTGTCCAATTCTCCAGACTGCAACAGAATGACTTGTAGTCTCCTGTTCGCTCAGGGAATTAATAAGCGCATCTCCCCTATAAAACCAATTTTGATCCATATAAACCCCTCCCAATATATTTTTTCAATCACATTATAAAAAGCACTCGCATAAACTGCCGCAGCAGCTGCGAGTGCTAATACACCTGCTATACGTTTTTCAGTTTTTTTACTTTTTGATCTTAATCAGTCTTGCATTCAAACTTTCGATAAAGCCATCCTGGATTCCTGAAATCATATTTGTCATCGCTTCTGGCTTCATCGTTTTCAACATATCCCACATGCCAATTCCAGGCTTAATATCAAAATTAGTTGCCAGCTTGAGTGCTTTCGCTGTGATTTCCAAAGCTTTTTCATTTTTAGAAATTTCTTCCATAGTGTCGCGCACACTATAAAATCCATCTGGAAATTCCATTGGTGCCTTCAAATCAAGACTTCCCATCTGCTTAAACCAATTGGCAACGCCCTCCTGACGCTCATTAAACTCCGGAAGTGTATAACTGTCTGGCTCTTTTTCAACCTTTTCCAGCGTAATGCTATCCTTCACCTTATCTGTCACTGCAAGCAGTATGTTAATTCCTTCATCCAAGGTCACCGTAAAGTGGAAAACACGGTGCTCTGTCTTTGTTCCAACCTTTTTACCATTGCAATACAGCGTCACGCTATCCTGATTAGAATAAATCTTCACCTCAGTAGTCTCACCTGCGCGCTGTGCATGACGGCGTCCTGCAATATGTACCATCGGTTCTTTACTCCAATACGCCTGATACACATAAAAGCTGTCTTTACACGTTTTACGGTCAATCGTGACAAGTCCTTTATTATTGCGGCCACGCACTCCGCCTTCATTTCTGGCAGCACATCCAAAATCAAACATATTCCAAACATGACTTGACCAGATCCACGGACGATCCTCAAACACCTGCGCCATATGTTCATGGTACAGTGCCTGATATTCTTCCGTATAATCCTTACACTGAGGCTTATTACTATGCCAGTTAATAATGCCCTCACATCCATATTCGGAAACACCGATGCAAATATCTGGATTCTCAGCATGAAACTTATCTAACCATGGTGCATTGTCCTCCATCTTACCACCATACCATCCAAAATAGTGATTGTAGCTTTCCACATCAGTAATATGATGCATAGGACCAGAAACAGGTGTAAAACTAACATGTGCAATAGTTGTCAGACGAGTGGGATCAAGCTCCTTACATAATTTCTGCAAATCATGGTGGCAATCTACCAGCTCCTGACTGATTCCGCCAATAAGAATCTCATTTGAAATACCCCAGAACATAATAGACGGATGATTATAATTTTGAACAATCAGTTCCGTCAGTTCACGGCGGCAATGCTCATGTGCATCTTTTCCAGATTTGAACACACTGATAAACGGAATCTCAGCCCAGACTGCAAATCCCAATTTGTCACAAGCATCATAAAAATCCTGACTATGCTGATAATGTGCCAGACGAATCGTGTTAGCCCCCAGTTCCTTAATAATCTTAGCATCCTGAACATGCTCCTCTGCAGTCAGCGCATTTCCTTTATAAAGCCTGTCCTGATGACGTGAAACACCACGAAGTGAAACAGCCTTGTTGTTAATAGAAAATCCACCATCCGGTGTAACAGAATAACTGCGTACACCAGTATTTACATGAATTTCATCATACGTCTCATTGTTTTTCTGCAAACGGGCAACTACTGTATACAAATTTGGCTCGTCCATACTCCATAGCTTTGCATCTGGAACATAGATTGTCACTGCAGTATCATCTGCTGGACGAACAGCAGAAGCCACCTCACATCCACATGCATCCTCGATGCTGTACATAACAGTAAAACAGTCTTCTTGATTAGTGACAAAGCTTTCAATTTCAAAAGTTGCACCGCCATCTTCAGTTGGCTTTGGTGTCACTTTGATACCAGAACCTCCGTAGTAATCCAAATCAAAATGAGTATGAGGAACACTGATTAGATTAACGCCGCGATACAGACCGCCATAAAAAGTAAAGTCTGCTGAAGCAGGATACATTGAAGGCGTATCTTCGTTACTAACCTCAATTGTCATCTCGTTGTTTCCTTCCTTACACAAATCTGTGATATCGGCGCGAAATGCAGAGAATCCTCCCTCATGTGTAGTTGCAACTGTTCCATTCACTTTGACAACAGCTGCTAATGCTGCCGCCAAAACTTCAACATAAACACGACCACCCTCTAATGGCTGCTCTGGCTTAAGAAATGTGCAGCGATACACACCTGTAGTGCGCAGATAACTGCCGTTGCCATCCATACCATCAACCGCATTCCAAGTGTGAGGTAATGTAACCTTTTCTGCCAAACGTTCTCCTTTAGGAAAAGACAATGTCCAGTTCTCATTGAGTGAAATTAATTTTCTCATAATAATCCTCCCTTTATTCTATATTAAATAAAATTTTACTTATATTTCAATTTCATCTCATATATTCCCCCTAAAAATTTCGCTCACTATAGCTAGTATATCAGCAAATGTCGCTATTGTCATTCTATTTTTCACAAAAAACTGGCAGACATATGCATATCACTCCTCAGGGCTTATGCATTCATCTGCCAGCTATATTTTAATTATTATTTTTCTGCAGCTTTATTTGTGTTTACAATGCTAATTCCTATGCACACAAGTACCAATGCTATAAGCGCATTGATTCCAAGCTCCTTGCTGCCTTCACGGAGCCACCATGCTGATAACAATACACCAAATACTGGGTTGGTAAATCCAAAAATGGCAACCTTTGATACCGGATTATATTTAAGAAGGATTCCCCAAATAGAATATGCTACTGCTGAAATACATGCAAGATAAAACAGCATAAGCATTGCATTTACTGATACATGTGTTATTCTTCCACCCATTATCAGTCCAAGAATTACCATTACGATTCCACCAAATATAAACTGATAGCCGCTGAGCATAACTGGATTATCCTTTTTAGAATAATTTTTCATAAGACAAGATGAAACCGCATATGAAATAGCACATAAAAACAAACTTCCGTCACCCATAAGACTTAAGTTCATATCTATTTTCTGACCATTCATGCTTACAACTATAACTCCAGCAAAACCTATCACACAGCCTGCTACCTTTTTAAGATTAAGCTTCTCCTGTCTGAAGATAAGGCTTGATACAAGTATTACAAAAAATGTATTTGATCCATTAATAATAGATGCCTTTACACCACTATTATGAGCAAGTCCAATATAAAAGAAGATATACTGGAGTATTGTCTGAAATACTGCTAATTTAGCAATGCTTGGAACTGAGCTTTTTGTAGGAAGAAGAAGCTTGCGGTTTAATGCGCTTCCGATCAGTATCGTAAGGATTCCTGCAAATACAAATCTGATACCTGCAAATAATATCTGTGTCCATGTTTCACTTGATGGTATCTCGAATAACGCATATCCAAGCTTAATGCATGGCGAAGCACTTCCCCACAAGAATGTACATACTAATGCCAGTGCACATACCACCCATGTTTTTTGTAAAATTTGTGTTTTACTTTCTGAATTCCCCATTCGTCTATTCTCCCATGTTTTTTTCACAAAAAGCTATTGTAACATATAAATGGGGAAATTGCAAGGTGTAAAAAATCAGCCAACCAATGCCTTATTCTTCCATTTCCCGCTATAGTAACGAAAAACTGGAACTACACATCCACACCCCCACGATAATGGCGTAGCAATCCAAATTCCCATTTCACCCAAATGTGGGGCAAGCAGATACGCAAATGTTATTCTTCCCGCTAGTTCTGTGAAACCTGCTATCATACAAGTATTAGCATCACCTGCTCCACGAATAATGTTCTGATAACTTTGCATCACAGCGCAAATCAAGTAGGCAATTCCCATCACAGTTAAATACTGTGCACCTACTGTCACAGCATCTTGTGACTGATCTGTTCCAAGAAAGAGTCGCATCAACTGTTGTCCACAAAGCATCGCTGTTGCTGCAATAACAAGTGCTGATACGATACTCATAAAAAGAGTGCAGTGTAAGCCTTCCCTGATACGCTTAAATTGACGGTTTCCAATATTCTGACTTGTGAAAACAGAAAGTGCAGAGCCAAGTGAAGTTATAACCTGAATTGCAATACTGTCTATCTTAGCTGCGGCAGTGTAGCCTGCCATAACTGATGTACCAAAAGAATTTATTAAACGCTGTACACTCATGCTTCCAATTGAAATCAGACATGATTGAAATGCAGTTGGAACACCAATTTGAAAAATCTTTACTGTCATATCACGATCCGGCTTAGTCAAAATTCCCACTAAGCCAAATTCTTCTCTCTTTTTGTACAGATAGAACAAGCAATATCCTGCAGACGCATGCTGTGCAATGACTGTTGCAATTGCTGCACCTGCCACCTTAAGCGGAATTACGACAATTAATACTAGATCAAGCAAAATATTAATTACAGATGCAATAATCAGTGCTGTTAATGGAGTCTTAGAATCACCAAGACTTCTAAGCACGGCAGATGCACCATTATATGCTACACTTCCTCCCGTAAACAGAAGCAATATTCGCATATACGTTATCGAATAGTCAATTACATCCTCCGGAACACTTAAAAGCCGCAAAAAAAATGGACACGCAAACACACCGACCAGCATTACTACAGCCGTCAGTATTCCTGCTATCCATATGATTGATGTCACTGCTCGTCTCATATCGGAAAAATTTCCAACACCAAAACACTGCGCCACCAAAATACCTGCTCCATTACAAAGTCCCATTACAAGAGACAGCATAAAAAAAGTTAGACTGCCTGTACTGCCCACTCCGGCTAATGCCTGCTCTCCTAGGTATCTTCCCACAATCATTACATCAACTAGATTATACACCTGTTGGAACACACCACCTATTAATAGTGGAACGGCAAATCCCACAATTAAAGGCATGGGCTTTCCTGTTGTCATATTTTTCACTTGTCCAATGTCCTTTCTGTAACAGCTTAGCTTTCATTTATCTGCCATTTGTACAAAAGTACGATATCACACATAAATATAAGATACAATGGACAATCTCGCAAAAATTTATCCTATCTTACACTACTTCTTATATTCTCATATTACTGAAATCATGCAAATATAGACAGCTGTACCTGATATAATGCTAAGCAGCGTATTATGTTTCCATTTATAGCTTATTGCAGTTGCTAACACGCCTGCCATCTGCGCGATTCCAATATGCCCTGGGTCAGTCGTTATATCTCTTAGGCAATATACGATCAACACTGCCATAATTAGCGGCGGCAGTGCTTTTCCTAACTGCTCTAACCACACAGGCATCTTGCGTTTTCCGCGAAAAACAGCAAACGGAAGTGCACGAAGTCCAAACGTAATAACTGCACACATTACAATAATCAAAAGAATTTCAATAGGATTTCTCATCATGCACCTCATTTTTCTCTTTTCTCTGCCATAAAAGTAAAATGCCAGATGCAATAATCAATGCTGGCAAAATAAAATTGCTTTTTCCAAAAAAGAGCAGGCAGATAATCCCTGTTCCAAGTCCAATCAATGCTGGTACATGATTCTTTGTCTTTTCCCATTGATCAATAAAAATAATAACAAACAAAGCTGTCATACAAAAATCGATGCCATCTGGAATCTGACCTAACAGCTGACCAAATAAACCTCCAAGTATTGTTCCTGCCATCCAGTAAATTCGAGAAAACAATGCGACAAAAAACATTACCTGTCTGCGATTTGGATCTTCTGGTGAAAGCGTACAATTTACTGCATACGTCTCATCTGTCATCGTATGTATCATATACCATTTTGCCTTGCCCATTGCCTTAAAGTCTTGCAGAAATGTCAGACTGTAAAAGCTTTGACGGCTATTCATAAGGAATGCCGTAAGCGCAATCGTAACAATTGATGCACCACTCTTTAGAAATGTGATTAATACAAACTGGAATGCACCTGTATATATAATAAAACTCGTGAATAATGCATAGTACCAAGCAAACCCTGCTTTTTGCATCAAAAGTCCATATCCAAATGCCACACAGATATAGCTAAAAAAAATAGGAAGCGACTTAACAAGCGCTTCCCGTATGCTGTTTTTCATTTCGCGTACCATACCTTTCCTTTTCTTTTTTCTTTTATGATACTTTGCGAAATATCTTTTGTCCAATCTGAAAACAAAATAACCTGTTATAGGATTTTTCTATATTTGTACACAACATAGCCTTTTCTTTATTTCTCAACCAAATGTTTAAGCAGCCCCTCACAGCCTCTGACAATATCTTCATATGTGCGTCCAAACTCACCCGTGTACCATGGATCTGCAATATCACCTGTATCATCTGCAAACATAAGAAGCTTGTAGATTTTGTGCGCAGGATCACCACCTGCGATACGAATCATATTAGAAATATTCCGGTCATCCATACCGATCAAATATTCATATTTTTCGTAATCTGCACGACACATCTGTACTGCTCTCTTTTTGTCGCAAGAAATTCCATGACGAGCTAACTCCTTTTTAGCTGGCGGATATACTGAATTTCCGATTCCATTCCAAATTTCCTCTGTACTAGTTGCTGCTGACTTAATTAAAAATTGATCTTCTAAACCATGTTTTTTGACCATTTCTTTAAAAATAAATTCAGCCATTGGGCTGCGACAAATATTGCCGTGGCAAACGAATAAAACTTTTATCATAACATTTTCTCCTGATCTCTTAATAAAAACAGTAACTGCTGAACTAATCCCAGGCTACCACTCCTTACAGCTTCAAGTTCACTCAAAACTACTTTCTTATCAAATTTACACTGCTCAACACTGATGAATGTTCCACCATGTGAAGCATTATTTCTGTTATCAGTTGAAGAATCAACGGCTGATGCAAAAGCACAGCAGTTTCTCATAAAGTCAGCATCATTAAACATAGCTTGTCTGCTATCAAATCCTGTAATCCTTGCAAAATAATCACATAACTTTTCTAATCTTGTATTAGGAACAATGTTTTGGAGTAAAATAGCAAAGCTTTTGTACATACATCTTGAGCTAACGCTTGTACCTGGATGATTTCTATTCTGGTAATCTATATAATATCCTCTCTGTTTAGGATCCGCATCTAAGTATCCGCGCGCATCAATTACATCTATCCGTCTGCCTTTGCACTCATATAGAATTTCAGTAAACTTTTTGTCCTCAAACTCTAAAGCATTTAATTCGTCTGCATACCCTTTCCAGATCAGCTTATTATAAGCATCTTCAAAAGCCTGATAATAAAGTGCCGAGATACAGCTAAAGTCAAAGCCCTTATCAGCAAATTCCTCAAATGCATATCTGGCATAAAGCATCTCCGCTGTCGTAAGCGAATCAACCGTAGACTCCGGAAGAATAGCAGCCTTCTCACCAAGACTTAGCAGTATTCCTTCCTTTATCTTCTGGTAATCGTCCTCCTGTTTACAATTCAAAATTAAGGCATCACTTAATTTCTGACTTATTTCATCCAGCCATTCTGTATATCGCTCTTTTTCATCACAATCTGGGAATCTAAGAATCTCCTCACGGATTCTGGTCTTAGTCTGTAATATATTTTCATCTTTCTTGTCCTCGATTTTATCGATCATGGAAAGAATTGAAGATTTAAGAACATCTGCAAAAATATCATTTCGATAATTTTCTTCCGCTGTCTCCTGATCAAATAAAGATAATGCATTTATTCCTGCCTTTTCACGATATTCCAGGATCCCTATCTCCTGATCTCCAAGATGCGCGTATACTTTATGAACAAGTCTATCATCAAGCCGCATTAGCTCACGTCTGTATTTCTCAACAGTATCCCGCCTCTTGACCTTAATATTAGCATGACGATTTACAAGAATTATTCTTAGCAACTCGCAGAACATATAAATAATATTAAGTGAAAATACAATTCGACTTGCAATAGTTTCCTGATCAATCAGGTCAGATCTTTCTTCCTCATGGCTTACCAATTCAGCAATCTTTTCTGCAGAAAGAGCTACGCCTGTACCTGCAATCATCTTTTCAATTTCAAACTCATACTCTGTGCTATTTTCAATCTCTTTCAATCTATCAGATAAATCCTTCATATGAGCATCCGTTTCTGAAGAAATTCCAACAGCAACGATGGCACTATCCTTCTGGAGCATTTCAAAAGAAAGTCTATTTATTGCACCTTTATTCTCTTTCAAAAAGCTAAACACCGTCTGATAAAAATCTTCGATCATATCATCAAGCGAAATATGTTTAATGCTTTGCATCCCTAAATTTTTCCTTAATGCTGAGAGCGCTAACGATGCAAATTTTTTTGCAGTTTCTTTCCCTGGATTAATTCTAAATTGATGAAATGACATAAACAAATAATTAAAGGTACATGGATTCATAGCCAACATAAAAGCTGCCGGATGCAATCTAAAAGGTTTTTCATCAGAAGTTTTTACAACACAATAGGCAGATGCATTCTGCATTCTTTCATTTATCACTTCAAAAAGAGACAACAAGTCTATTTCTCTATTGCTAAAAGTATATTTTCCTCTCTTGATACCAGACATCAACAAATTATATTCATTAATAATTCGAACTTTATCCCTCGGGGATTCAGCACGAGTAATACGGCTTATAACGTCCCTTTCCTTTTGCGATAAATCATTTATTAAATCAATAAAAATAGACCATTCAGTTGCCGTCTTATCTGCAATAACCTTTTGACTGTGATTGTCTGACTCGACCTTCTCTATTAATGCTACTTGTGCATTATGAATCTCTTGAAGTTTCTTCTTACCATAATCGGTCAGTTTAGAAAAATATTTCTTATCAACATTACTCCAATCGGATTCAATAAGCTTAAGAATATTAGTCTTGGAAGTGACCACCTTAACATTTATTGCAATACCGTATTTGATTTCTTTGCTCTGTACAATTTTTAATAAATACATCCAGGCAAACATCATATCCCGATACTGGCTATAGTGTTCATTATTGGGTAAAGCATCATTACTGAAATAATAGACCCATATTCCATAGCACAGTATCTTATCCACTGCCGTTACAGCTGGACAGAGTCTCGATCCTTCTAAATATATTTTCCCGTCGCTGCTAAGTATATCGACCGTATACCCTGTATTTATGAGAATGTTTGCTTCCTGCTCAAATAATTCAGTTCTATTTAACGACTCTATTTCTTTTACTCTATTAGCAAACGTTGTAAAAAGACCATAAGTAATCATAGGATATTCTCTTAAAACCTTTACTCCTGGCTCTGCACGAACATCCAAATCTACCGAAGCAGTATTATATTCATCGACAATTTGCAAGATTTCTGACGGAAAGTTTCCTGCAATTAGTCTCTTATTTACTTCAGTATCCAAGATATCCATATCTGCACCACCTTCCGTAATTTATAAAAAACATATAACCACTGTCGATTACATGCTCCAATCATAACGGAGACTAGCGGTCGCTGTTTCTAGCGATCGCATACTCCTTGCAAGCATCAACTGCATGAGTTGATACACGTTCAGCTGCAGCGCCGTCCATCTTCACAGCGAAGATTACGCCAACTGCTGCCGCACCAAGGGCAACAACAAACTTCCAGTCAATGGTGACATTAAAGTTCATAGCACTACCTCCTTCCCAGGCAAAGCCCAAAGATTATTATATGGAGTACTATGTTACCCTCGTTCCACTTTAGTGGGATATTTTAGAGTATCAAATCACTCTCAGTTTGTCAAATACTTTTTTAACATAATAAAAAGTTTTTCCATCAAATTCAACAGAAAAAAATGCCTACAGACATCTGAAATCAATCAGACATCCGCAGGCTCAATAACATTTCGTTATTCAGTTTTTATACTCTCTGGCAATAGTCTAGCGAAATCCATCCCATTCCAGACTTAAGTCTGCCCTATCCAGCATCAGAATCTTTATCTTCCTTAGCCTCAAAATAGTAAACAATCCAATACCACTATAAATCCAAGTCTTAGCTATATTCGTTCCAACGCCATTCCTAGTGTTCAAATCTGGAATATATTTAATTATTCTCTCCGCGGTTTCCACAACTGTTTATTTATCTGTTCATCAAATAAACGTATTTTTCGATTTTCATAAGAAATTTACATTACATTTTTGCCATATCATGCACAAAGGAATATACCTTTTCTGACCACTGCCATACATCCAGCTTATCATGACTCAGGAAAAACGCTCTGTCTGACAACTGTTCCGGCATAACTTTCATTATTTGTTTCCTGTATTCAGACGGAATGATGATCATATACACATAATCAGCCAGCTTCACCTCATCTTTTACCTTAACCGGTAAAAAGCCATCATGTACAGCTTGCGGATACTTATCTAAATCATCATACTTAAAATAAAATCGCACACCAGGCGTAAATCCTGCACTCATCTCATCCGGTAAAGGACTTCTTCCGAGCTTTCTCTCCATTACCAGTCTGTCTCCTGCCTGACAATTTCCCCACGAAAACATTATGTGAGGCTATATTTTCCGCATCGGTTTCCGCCTCCACCAGCTTGACATTTTCCTGTGACAACGCCCATTCTGTGATTACTTTTACTGCTTCCGTCATATATCCATGATGCCAGTATTCTTCTTTCAGACCATATCCTATTTCAACCACTCCATCATCACCAAGTCCCTTAAAGCAAAAATCACCCGCTATAGTTTCCGGATCATCTTTCAGCTCCATATTCCAGATGGCATACCATATTCTCTTATCAGGATTAGAAAGACACCCTTCAAGCATCTGTGTGTAAGCCTGTTTCATCTCAGGATCAGATTCTTTTTCACTGACTTAACCCAGCGGCAAGCCACTGGGGTTCCATTGACGGAGTTCTAGTGCCTGCGTACATCGCAAGGACTTTGGCAGACACATCTGTTCCGGAGCAACAAAACTCGCGAACAAGCAGTCCTACGACCACATTTGTGTCGATTCGATGGAACTGAATCTTCACATTCGCGTTCTCTGGGCCACAAGATCTCCCAGATGGATACTAAGTCAAATACCCGGGGCTATGAAATTAAACGGTACGAATACCGGAATTCATAATCTTTTTTCTTGAACGAATGATTTCTTCAATCATGTTCTTTTCTTTTTGATACATAGTGGCAAAATTAGATCGACATTTTAGTTTGTTAATCTGTGTATAAGTTTTATTGATACAATACAGTAAGTAAGAGGAATACCAGTCTCTTTGAACTTTTGTCCCATCTGT
>CAKQXY010000052.1 GCA_934292725.1 uncultured Lachnospiraceae bacterium | reverse complement strand
AACCTAATTCTCTCACAGTTTTCTTCATATTGCAACCATTTTTGAAATACAAATCGATTGCCTGTTGTTTTTCTTCGGTGCTATACCTGTTCATTTCTTCCTCCTAACATCTTTCGACATTAGGTCCAAAAATTGTCCGCACCCCACGGCGACAAGATTGTTCGAGTGCCTGACCCCAATGTACAGCGCAAGCAGTTGTCAAAAAGAAAGAGCCGATAACCGCATTTTGATCTGCGTGTTATTGGCTCTGCGTCTGTGCGTCTGGCTCTTTGATAACTGTAGTATTCAGTTGTTTTACATCAATTAAGGTTTCTTGTTTGCACTTAAGAGAAAATAGCGGAAAATTTTTTAATTCCGTATCTTCTCTGATTTTCAATCTGGTTTTATTGCTACAAATAGGGCAGTATATCCACTGGGACAATCGGCTATTCTCCCTTTCTCTTAATATTGCATATCAAAACCATCTTTAATTCTTTTGCTATACAATTCTCCTGCTTGTTCCAATGCAGGAAGTATGTAATCAGAATTAAAACGGATAACAGGTATTCTGTCATAGGCTCTCATACCCATGTGCTTTATACTTTCTTCCATGTTGTGCAAACATTCAATGGCACCTAATCCTGTTCCTCCAGCACAAGCGATTAAAAAACAACGCTTTCCTATCAAAAAACTATTATGGCCGGTTTCACATCTACGGAGCCGATCAACAAATGCTTTCATACATTCGGTTAAGTCATGCCAATAAACGGCTGAAATAAAGACAATCCCATCAGCATCTACCATTTTTTGATAGATACCGGAAAAATCATCTTTTATAATACAGTTGCCCTTGGAACGGCAAAGTCCCCAACCATTTCCACAAGCACGACAATGTTCAATATGCTGTGTATTCAAATGAATTTCGTTGACGATTGCTCCTGTTCTTTTAATGCCTTTGATAAAAGAGTTTTTTGCGGTAGCAGTTAAACCATCTGTATTAGGACTTGACCATATAACGGTAATTTTCATCATACACGCTCCTAACAATTAAATATTGAAATAGCTGCAAGAGTTTTTCGGAAATTGATAGCGTCCCAAGGCAAATGCTCTGTAATGCTCAATCCAACTATTTCGGTAATGGACGATACTTCACTAAAAAGTTTTCCTACTTCTTTAAGTGTCATACGACCAACGGCTGCGGGAAATACATTTGCGTCTGCGTAAGGTTCTGCGGGATAGATTGAACGAAAATCAACGGGTGATAGTACATCTAAATCCCAATGAATTGCAATTTGCTCTAAATGGTTATCTTTAATCCATTGTATAAGTTTTTGATTGCTTTTTTGCAATTCTTCGGGAGAAATGATGGTTATATCTAATTCCTTGCAAGCCCTGTCCATTTCCCTTAACCGTTCTTCAATTAGTCCGGCTAAAATCACTTTATCGGCAGTAAAAGGATGATGAACCCTTGTTATGCTTGATGTAGGATTTTGGTCGAGTAGGTTTGCTAATACCATTTCATGGAGATGTGTGGACTGTGTAGTATTTGAAATATCCGGGTGTGCGTCAAGCCATATAATTCCAAGACTTGTGCCATACTTACCATGCAAATAATCAAAAGGCACTTGTGTAACAGAACAATCCCCACCAAAAACAATTACTTTATCTGGTTGTTCCTTGTCTAATGCCTTTTTGGTTGCGCTCATTTGCTTCAGTAATAAATCCCCACCATCTATACCGTCTATACGGTTTAACTTTTCATCAAAATTAGTATCAACAGGAATATAAACCGTCTTATCAGTATCGCTTTGAGGAACAATATGTGACAAAAATTCAGAGCCTAATACATAATTGGGATTTACTCCGCCATGCCACTCTGGAATAACTAATCTCATGGTAGTTTTAATATTCATTTTTACTCCCCCGTTTCATCAGGTAAATCTATGCGCTCAATCTTAAATATAACAGGGCGTGTCCCGTCATTACAGCACGCAATCATTAGCCTGTCATCATTTGTCCAGCCTTTCATAATAGAGCCGCCTTGAATGGCTGTGTAAACATAGCGGTTGATAGCGTCCCATGCCTCCATACAAAAATTTCCGTCATTCATAGTCTCATAATTTTTAGCGTCAATCAAGAATTGCTGCCCCTCATGGAAAAAAGGGCATGGACCGGATTGAGGATCTACAAGATATTCGCGCTGAAGCTCTTTATAACATTCTTTTTTTAGCACTGTAATTTTGCATTTATGTGTCATTTTACTTGTCCTTTCTACTATTTTTCACCGCTTTTGCCATATTAGAAGCAAGGGATTTTAACGCATTTAAGTTGTATTCATCGTTTGCTTTCAATTCTGTAAAAGCCATAAATTCATTTGCAGATATGATTGACATTTGGCTACATAGAAAATACTTATGCAGACGCTCTAATGCGGCTGTTCCACCAGAGCGGAAACGAGTGACAACAGCCGCGCCATATTTTCCTGCAAACATTTGATGCCAAGTACAAGTTGAATAAAAAACGCGATCTAATAAAGCACAAAGAGCTCCATTAGCACTCGCAAAATAGACAGGACTACCAACAATAACGCCATCTGCTTGAAGGATTGCTTCTATAATGTTGTTACAAAGATCATCTTCAAATACACATCTTTTGGCAGTTTTACAATGCCCGCAATCTATACAACCATGTACCGCTTTTTTACCTATATTTATCCATTGCGTTTCCAATCCATTCTTTTTTAATTCTTCATCAATAAAACTTAATAAATTAAAAGTGTTGCCTTGTGCGTTAGGACTGCCGTTTATTAGTAATATCTTCATTTCTATATCTCCACTTATTTAGTCTACATGATATACCCAATTTTTCTTGCGGGCCGGTGCGCTCGGATAAGCACCATCTATATAACCAAGTACACAATGGCCTATGCCTTCATATTCGCCATCAATACCCAAAGAATGTAGAAATTCTATCCCCTCAGGGCGTTCAAACTCCTCTTTTGCCCGATGTATCCAGCAGCTTCCAATTCCCAACGAATGAGCCGCAAGCATGAGATTTCCCATAACTAAACTTCCATCGTAAACGCGATTAACCCAATCCTTATCTGCTAATACAATCAAAACAACTGGAGCACCATAGAAAGGATCACTTTTGGTTCCCATAATTTCGGCGTTAAGTTTTGAAAAGCGATCCCGTATCTCCTTATTCGTTATTGCAATAATAATAGGGGATTGCTTATTCATACCTGTTGCAGCATAGGTTCCTGCGGTGACAATTTTTTCAATAATCTCATTAGGGATCATATCCGGCTTAAATTTTCTAATGCTTCTGCGGGTTTTCATCAATTCCAGTACATTATTTTTTTCCATGAGCTTATACCTCCATTTGACTTTTCGATGTATTCATTGTATCATTAGGATGATATAAGAACAAGTACGCACCTTTACAGCATATACACTACTTAAATATAGAATAGGAAGGATAAAAATGAAAGAAGTAAAACAGAAACGGATTTTCGCAGAACATGGCATACAAAATACTGGATTTTATCATACAATGTCGTTGATAAAGGGGAAATACAAACTTCCTATTTTGTATTGCCTTTACCTTAATGGCCCTACTCGTTACAATGAATTAAAACGCCTTATGGAAACGGCAACCTTTCGTTCTCTTACAGCCGCATTAAAAGGGCTCGAAGAAGATGGACTAATAATACGAGAAGAATACAACCAAATTCCACCTAAAGTAGAGTATAGCCTTTCCGAATTAGGAGAGTCCCTAACACCGGTATTAGAAGTTTTTTGCAGATGGGGTGAAGAACATAAAAACGGAAAAATACCATCTTCTATATGTATATTGGAAAAAGCAATAGAAGAAGTAATTGTTGTGGACAAGAAATAAAAAAGCCCAGGTGACCATGGTGACAGGTACAGTGGCTCAAAATGTGTCACTACTGGCTCGATATGTGTCCCTAAAAACATCATGATATTAAAAAGTCTGAAAGTTCAAGAAAAGAGCTTTCAGGCTTTTTTTGTGTCTTTATTTGAATGTAGTAGAGTTGAGGAAACAAAGAACAAAAATTCGCAAACTTGAGCCACCAGGGACACTAATCAAGCCAGCGTCCCTGTCCCCATGGTCACCACAAATTTGTCTGTTGACAAAATGTATTTTGAGGGATACTCTATAAAGAGATAACTCTTGAGAGATACTGCAAGGAGGCTATTATGAGTAAGATTATTCTCTATCACGGTTCAAATGAAAAAATTGAAAGGCCTATTTTTGGAAAAGGTAAGGTTTATAATGATTATGGTCAGGGCTTTTATTGTACTGAACATATAGAACTTGCAAAGGAATGGGCTTGTAATGAGGGCGTTGACGGTTTTGCAAACAAATATGAGCTTGATTTAATAGATTTGAAAATTCTTAATTTATCTGAAGAAAAATACACCATTCTTCATTGGCTTGCGCTGCTTATGGAAAATCGCCGCTTCCGTGTGACGACTCCAGTTATGCGCAGAGGTGTTCAGTGGCTAATGGAACATTTTTTGATTGACATAGGCAAATATGATTTAATCATTGGTTATCGTGCGGATGATTCCTATTTTTCATTTGCAAGAGCCTTCATAAGTAATGAAATATCTCTAAGTCAGCTAAATTATGCAATGCGGCTTGGTAAGCTCGGTGAGCAGTATGTTTTAAAGAGTGAAAAGGCATTTCAGCAGATTGAATTTAAAACTGCTGAATTAGCAGATAATACTATTTATTATGCTCGCAGAAAAATAAGAGATGATGAAGCTCGCAATGCTTTTTTTGCAGAACTTGAAAAGGAAGATTTAAATGGCATTTACATGCGAGATATTATCAGGGAGGGAATGACAAGTGATGATGCACGCTTACGATGAGATCTACCTTAATGATGCGATGAGAAATCTTGGCGAAGCTTTTGATTATTCGGCAACGGTTTTGGCTATCACTATGGATGATTTTCTTGATATGTTTATTATAAGTGGCATTGCAGAGCAATTTGCACTCGGTGTTCCAAAGTTTGTATCAGGCCTTTCTGGAACAGAACTTGTATGGGAGGTTTTGAATCGTACAAAGAAAAACATGGATTTACCTTCACCACAGACTGAATATGACTATTCACCAGAATATTGGTGTGGTTGGATACTTGCTTTTTATCAATGGAATACAGGAAAAAGCTTTAAGGAAATAAAAGAATATCTGCCTATGAGTGAGATTTATAAGTTATATCCCACTTTGCATGAAGCATCAGAGGAAAAGTTTGTTGATGTAGCAAACTCTATACTGAAACGTAAAAACATAGCAACAAAATTACAGACTGTACGCAAAGCAGTTGGCCTTTCGCAAAAAGAGCTATCTGAAAAATCAGGAGTAACACTACGAATGATTCAGCAGTATGAACAGCGGGCAAAGGACATAAACAAAGCAAGTGCAAGTAACTTGTTTGCATTAGCTAGAGTACTCGGCTGTAAGGCAGAGGATCTGCTAGAATAATTTTGTAAGAGTGCATGAATCCCAATGTAATTTTTGCTGCGTATAAAATTTCCTGTTTTCCATATACTACCCATACAACGCAAAATATGGAATAGTTAAAATGATTAGAAATACAAATCAGGAGGAATTGGAAGATATGAAAGCAACAGGAATTGTGCGCCGTGTGGATGAACTTGGACGACTGGTGATCCCAAAGGAAATCAGAAGAACTATGCGTCTTGCAGAAGGCACACCGCTTGAAATTTTTACAGACAGGGAAGGGCAGATTATTTTAAAAAAATATTCTCCAATGATGGAGTTGGGCAGCTTTGCAAAACAATATGCGGAGTCTGTTGCGCAGACCATGAATCAAAAGGTAGCGGTGTCTGACCGCGACCAGATCATTGCGGTGGCAGGCGGCGGAAAAAGAGAACTCCTTGGAAAAACAATAAGTAGGCAGCTCGAAGAAATGATCATCAATCGCGAAAACAGCATCCAGGCCGGATTAGATAAAAAGACAATTCCACTGATAAGCGGAGACGAAGACAGCTACAGTGCACAGGCCATCTATCCGATTTGCTGCGAGGGAGACTGCATAGGTGCTGTCATTTTATATAGCCGCGAAAATCAAACTCATTTTAGCGAGACAGAATATAAAGCAGCTGCCTGCGCCGCATCCTTCTTAGGAAAGCAGATGGAGGGGTGACACCCCGAAGATTAAAGTTCATGGCACAGCCCGAAGGTGAATGGATTTCACGAGACGGACACTTGAAGCAGGTCTTTCAAAGTAATGTATGATAAGAAAGAGTATAACAGGAGCCTGCTGAGTTTGGTCCGTCGACGAAACCATTACACCGAAGGGCTTTCGTAACATAGCACCATGAACTGTACCCCTAAGGTGAACCGTTGCATAACTTTTTTCTTTTAGGACTTGAAAAACCTTATAACGTGTGTTACAGTAAAAAAGCATTAAAAAAGATATGCAAAATGAGGAAAAAAGCGTGTAAGAGAAAGCAAAAGTCAGTTTTAGCTAAAGGATATTTTGCTAGTCTTACCGTGTGAGATGTAAGGAGGAGTTTCAAATGAACAAGAAGGAGTTAGTAGCAGCAGTTGCAGAGCAGGCTGGATTAAAGAAGGTTGACGCAGAGAAGGCAATTGAGGCTTTCACAGCAGTAGTAGAAGGTGCATTAAAGGCAGGAGATAAGGTGCAGTTGGTTGGCTTTGGAACTTTTGAGGTAGCAGAGCGTCCAGAGAGAGAGGGAAGAAACCCGAGAAGTGGTGAGACCATGACTATCGCAGCATCTAAGAACCCGAAGTTTAAGGCTGGAAAGGCATTAAAGGATGCAATTAACGCGTAATGATTTTTAAAATCTGAGCGAAAAACGTGCAAAAATTCCCCCTAAAATGCAATTTGCGTTGTAGGGGGAATTTTATCTAAATAAAAGGAGAATTGATATGCGTTTAGATAAGTATCTGAAAGTATCTCGCATCATTAAGCGCAGAACGGTAGCTAATGAAGCTTGTGACAGCGGACGCGTTATGCTTAACGATAAAGTGGCAAGAGCGAGCGCAGACGTGAAGGTTGGAGATGTTATAGAGATCGCCTTTGGTAATAAAACAGTTAAGGTGCGTATCACGAGTGTGCAGGAGACAATCCGTAAGGAAGATGCAAAGGAAATGTTTGAATATATTTAAGAGCAATAGCATAATATCAGCGGCTCCCTAATATATTGGAATAGACCGGTATACCGGAAAATCCGATTGTTAGGGGGTCTTTTTTTGGAACAAAATCAAGATCAGGAATATATTGAGCGCGAACACTGTCTGATTTTAGAGCACAGAAGGAGCCTAAAAATCACCGGTGTAACTGATGTGATTGCGTATGACGAACATATCATACAAATCAATACGACAGACAAGGCATTAGAGATACGTGGTGATGGTCTTCATATGAAGCAGCTGGCATTAGACAAGGGGATCATTGAGGTGGAGGGCTGTGTGAACAGTCTGGAATATCAGGAGCAAAAAGGCCAGAGTCAGGGGGAATCATTTTGGAAGAGGCTGCTAAGGTAATCGGAGGTGTTGCAGGCGAGCTTGTGTTTTTTATGCGGTCATTTCTGCTGGGATTTTTGATGCGGCTTGGCTACGAGCCAATTATTTTTTTTCGCCGTGTATTTCGTCAGCCAAAGCTTCTTTTGGACGTGCAGGATGTGTTGTTTTGGACGTTTGGCAGTTTTTTGATGTTTGGTCTTTTATTTAGGGAGAATAATGGAACACCGAGACTCTTTTCTCTGATTGGAATTGCAGCTGGGATGGCATTGTATCAGCTTGGTCCGGCAAAGCTGACAGGCAGTTTGTTTTGCAAGATTAGAAAAAAACGACTTAAAATGCAAAGAAGCTGCCGCGCATGGCGAAAAAAACGTCTGGAGAGGCGAAAAATGGAAAAAAAGAGGTTGAAAAAGACACAAAAAGAAAGTATGATAAAAGGAGAGGATAAACATAGCCGCAATAAGAGAGGTGAGAATATTGACAGGAAAGATGGCAGCCCGAAGGAGAGCCAATCGCAAATGGATCGCACTGGCGCTTGTGACAGTAGTACTGTTAAGCGTGATGACATGGATTGGTGGAAACAGTTTGGCAGAGCAAAATGCCCAGAATCTGGCACAGCAGCAGCTCCTCGAGGAAAAAATTGCCGAGGAAGAGGCGCGAAGCAAAGAACTCGATGAGTACAGCGAGTACATGAAAACCGATGAATTTGCTGAGTGGTATGCAAAGGAAAAGTTAGGCTTGATCCATAAAAACGAGATCATATTTAAGGGTGAATGATGTGCCGTATCGTGGAAACGCGAAGCGGCACTTTTTTTTATCGCACCGTATTTTCGACAGACATTTCAAAAAAACTAAGCTATGATAAAAAGAGCAGCTGATAAACAATTATGTTTTCAGAAATGGAGGTCGAAAGCAGGTGGAAGGTCTTGAAAGATTGCAAAATAATCAGGTAAAAAAAATGGGCATAGGGCGGCTTGGCCTGATTTTTTTTATGATTGGCGGAATGCTTTTTGTTGTGTTAAGAAGTGGGCAGACAACATATCTGGTTATACAGGTAGTGCTGCTTTTTAGTGCACTTTTTTTCGGATATAGGTTTGGACCGGGAGCAGGTGCAATTGCTGGAAGTATAAGTGGAATTATGCTTTCTCTTGTGAGCGGTGAGGCAGCGCAGATTGGAATATTGTGTCTTCTTGGAATTTTCTCCGGCGCATTTCGCAGTTTAGGCAGGATGGCTAGCGTGACAGCATGTGCAGCGGCAGCCTTTGGCGTTGGAATTGTATATTCTCCAGCTATTTTATTTCAGACGATGGAGTCTGTTTTGGCAGTTGGTGCTGTATTTTTACTGCTTCCTGAAAAACTTACCTGTCCGCAAAAGCAAAATTTGCTTAAGGAAGATTGTGGATTTAATGAACAAGAAAGCACACCAGTGTGGCAGGCAGCGGTAGAAGATATGGCAGGAGAAGGATTGCCGGCATTAGCACAGACCTTTTCGCAGCTTTCTTCTATGTATCGCGAAGAGGATGCAGCAAAGGACCCAGTTGAAACTGACTGGCGCATGCGTTATCTAGAGTTGCGTCAGCTTTTGTCAGAACAATTTTTTGAGTGTGCGCAGATGCTTTTGGAAACAGTCGGGCAGATGCAGGAAAAAGAAGAGTTGTCAGGAGCTGTGCGCGAGAATCTGGAAAAGAAGCTGTTATGGGCAGGCGTAGAGGCAAAGCGAATCTACCTGACTGAAAATAAAAATGGATCCAGACAGCTAATTATGGCACTCAGTGCCAAAAGTGCACGATGTATTTCAATGAAGCTTGTCTGCGAGCGCATTGAAGAAGTTCTTGGCAAACGAATGGTGCTGTGTGCAAATCAGCCGCTTCTTGTATCATCAGTGACTCGTTGGGTTCGCTTTGAAGAGGAGTGTCCTTACTTTGTGCTTTTTGGCACAGCATCGAGCTGTAAAAGCGGAAATGATATTTCAGGAGACAGCTTTTCGTGCATGGAGCTGTCAAATGCAAAAAAGGTTCTTCTTTTATGTGATGGAATGGGAAGCGGAAGCGTTGCAGGAAGGGAAAGTGCGGGAGTAACAGAGCTTGCAGAATCACTTTGCGAGGCAGGATATCCGCCGTCACTTCTCATTCGCGTGATTAACAGCGCGCTGATGATTCAGGCAAAGGAACATCCTGTCACGATTGATTTAACAGTCATTGACTGTGCAAACGGTATATGCGAGCTTACAAAATCTGGTGCAGCCGTCACGTTTTTAAAACGCAGCACACAGACGATACAGGTTGGTGCAGACAGTATGCCGGCAGGAATATTGCAGGAGCACGCACCAATGGAAAAAATACTTCGCCTAAAGGATGGAGATATTCTTATTATGGTTAGTGATGGTGTGCTAGAAGAAATACCAGGCTACGATAAGGAGGAGACGATGTGCCGCTTTTGCGAAAAGCTGGACGAAAACAATCCAAAGGAGATTGCGAAAAAAATCTTGGCGTTTGCAGGAAATACAAAAAATGCCAGAGATGACAGAACAGTGCTTGTAGCTGGTTTCTGGAAAAAATAAAGGAGATAAAAATGATCCCACACGATAAATTTATAGATAAAATCAAGAAATACATTGATGAAAAAAAGCTGCTTTCCTTCGGTGATCATGTCATCATAGGCTTGTCAGGAGGCGCAGATTCTGTCTGTCTTCTGTTGGTATTAAAACGATTGCAGCAAATATATAATCTTTCAATAACAGCAATTCATGTTCATCACGGCATACGCGGTGAGTCAGCAGAACATGATCTTAAATTTTCAAGACAGCTTTGTGAAAAGGAAGAAATTGAGTTTGTTGAAAAAAGATGTGATGTGCCGGCTCTTGCAGCGAAGCATCATCTAACTGAGGAGGAGGCAGGGCGTCGTGTCCGTTATGAAACATTTGAGTATGAAGCAAAAAAACGCGGTGCATCTGTAATTGCAGTGGCACATCATATGGATGATCAGGCTGAGACAGTGCTAATGAACCTGCTGCGCGGAAGCGGGATTCGTGGATGCAGCGGAATACCTTGTAAGCGCAGCTTGTCAGACAATGGCGATATCGTTGTCGTGCGTCCGCTTTTGGGTATGAGAAGAGAGGCGATTGAAGCATGGCTTATAGAAAATGGGCAGGAATGGTGCATTGATGAGACAAACTTAACAGATGACTATCTTAGAAGCCGTATCAGAAACAGGCTGTTGCCGCTTCTTTCAAGTGAATATAATGCGCAGGCTGCTGAGCACATAGCATATGCTTCGAGTGATTTTTCTGAGGCAGAGGAATATCTTAGAGATCAGGCACAGGCACTTTTTTCGTCATGGCATTGCGCCTTGAATAAGCAAATGATGCTTCCTGTCAAAGAGCTTAAATTGCAAAAACCAATTTTACAGCGATATCTGATTCAGGAAGCAATTTCACATACAGGAGGCGTAAAGGATATAACTAGAACACATATTGAATCTGTTATAGGGCTGTTGTCAAAGCGCACAGGAAGCATGGTAAATCTGCCGCAAAGACGTAAGGCACGTATTCAATATGAGTTTTTAATCATAGAAAAAGAGAGCTTTTCAGAGCATAAAGAAGAAAATCAGGATTTGCAATCGCCAAACAGCAAAATTGGTAAGGCTGTTTACTCAATTTTCCCCGTTTGTGAGAAAAAAATTCCACAAACTTGTTGTGTAAACTGGTTCGATTATGATACAATAAAAGAAGGGTTGCTTATGCGTAAAAGAAGGCCTAAAGACCGTATTTGCATTGATGCAAAGGGCAATACGCAAAAGCTTTCCGACTGCATGATTAATGCTAAAATTCCTGCTGCAAAGCGGGATCAGATTCCTATTCTGGCATCTGGAAGCCGTGTTTTGTGGATTGCAGGAGTTCGCATGGCCGAAGATTGTAAAATTACGAAACATACAAGGCTGGTGCTTGAGGTTAGAACAGCGCAGTGATCATCGCATACGATAGTCAGAAAATTGACTCAAAACAATAAAAATAAAAAAAGCAGAGGAGTGCAAAAATGGGAGATAAGATTCGTGTAATGTATTCTGAAGAAGAAGTCGACAAGAGAATCCGCGAGCTGGGAGAGCAGATCAGCAAACGCTATGAGGGAAAGACGGTTCACATGATTTGTGTATTAAAGGGCGGCGTATTTTTTATGTGTGAGCTTGCAAAGAGAATTACCGTTCCTGTAACTATGGATTTTATGTCTGTATCAAGCTATGGTGCTGGTACAAAGTCAAGCGGTATCGTAAAGATTGTCAAGGACCTGGATCAGTCAATTGAGGGAAGAGATGTATTGGTAGTTGAGGATATTATTGATTCTGGAAGAACATTAAGCCATCTGATGAAGATCTTAAACGAGAGAAAGCCATCCAGCATCTGTCTGTGTACTCTTCTTGACAAGCCAGAACGCCGCGAGGTTGATGATGTAAATGTCGACTATACAGGTTTTCAGGTACCGGATGAGTTTGTAGTTGGCTACGGATTAGACTATGATCAGCTGTACCGCAATCTGCCGTATGTAGGTGTGGTTGAGACTGAGTAAATATTTGCAGAAACGAGGAGTAAATTGAAAAAGTCAAATGGAATAATCGCATATACCATTATTATTGCGATTGTAATTGCATTAATTTTCTTCTTTCAGCGTTCTCTTTATACGCAGACTAATGTAACATACTCGCAGTATCGTTCATTTGTTGAAGAAGAAAAAATCGCTCAGGCACAGATTGAACAAAATGCAAAGGTGCCGACGGGCAGTGTGTTATTTTTTGTCAGTGGATCATCGACAGAATATCGTGTATTCGTATCAGATGTCAATGCTGAGTTAGATCGTCTGCAGGATAACGGTATAAAAGTTACCCTGACAGCTGTTAAAGAAAATTATTTCCTGAATACACTTCTTCCTGTACTTATTTTAGTCATAGGAATCAGCTTTGTGTTTGTCGCAATGACAGGCCGTATGGCAGCACCTGGAGGCGGCAGCGGAGGCGGTCAGAGCATGGCAAACTTCGGAAGGAGCAGAGCTGTCATGGAAACAGGCGGCTCCAAGAAGGTTTTATTTAAGGATGTTGCCGGTCTTCAGGAGGAGAAGGAAGAGCTTGAGGAAGTGGTGGATTTTCTTAAAAATCCAAATATGTACACAAGCCTTGGTGCCAGAATACCAAAGGGTATCCTTTTAGTAGGCCCTCCGGGAACAGGAAAAACATTGCTTGCAAAAGCAGTTGCCGGTGAAGCAGGCGTACCGTTTTTCTCCATCTCTGGATCAAATTTTGTAGAGATGTTTGTCGGTGTCGGTGCATCACGTGTACGAGATTTGTTTGATCAGGCAAAGAGAAATGCACCTTGCATCATTTTTATTGACGAGATTGATGCCGTAGCCAGAAGAAGAGGCACAGGTCTTGGCGGCGGTCATGATGAGAGAGAGCAGACATTAAACCAGATGCTTGTAGAGATGGATGGTTTTGGTGTCAATGAGGGAATCATCGTTATGGCAGCAACAAACCGTGTCGATATTCTTGATCCGGCTATCCTTCGTCCGGGACGTTTTGACCGTAAGGTGGCAGTAGGACGTCCAGATGTAAAGGGACGAGAAGAAATTTTAAAGGTACACACAAAGAATAAGCCGCTTGGCTCAGATGTAAACTTAAGACGTGTTGCGCAGACAACAGCAGGATTTACTGGAGCAGATCTGGAAAATCTGATGAATGAGGCTGCGATCAATGCGGCAAAGAGCAAACAAGGCTACATCAGCCAGCGCGATATAGAGCAGTCCTTTGTTAAGGTGGGAATTGGTGCGGAGAAGCACTCGAAGGTCATCAGCGACAAGGAAAAGCGCATCACAGCATACCATGAGTCAGGCCATGCAATTTTGTTCCATGTATTGCCGCATGAAAGTCAGGTACACACCATTTCAATTATTCCAACTGGAATGGGTGCGGCAGGCTACACAATGCCGCTTCCAGAGGCGGATGAGATGTTTATGACAAAGAAGCGCATGGAAGAGGACATTATCGTAGCATTTGGTGGCCGTGTTGCCGAGGAATTGATATTTGGCGATGTCACAACAGGAGCATCACAGGATATCAAGCAGGCGACAGCGACAGCCCGTGCAATGGTTGTAAAATATGGTATGTCAGAACGTCTTGGAACCATCAATTATGAGGACAGCGGTGAGGAAGAGGTATTCCTCGGAAGAGATCTGGGACATGCAAGAAGCTACAGCGAAGATGTTGCCAGAGAAATTGATATAGAAGTGAAGCGTATTATTGATGAGGCATATGCACAGGCAAAGACGATTATTACTGAGCATATGGATGTGCTTCACCGCTGTGCACAGGTATTAATCGAGCGTGAAAAAATTGGAAGCGCGGAGTTTGAGGCGATCTTTGATGGAAGGGAGCTTCCAGAGCCGGGTGCAGAGCAAACATCTCTCATGTCAGGTATGCCGTCAGAAGGCAGATAATAACGCACGATTAAAGGAGCCACGAAAAAAATGCAGTTCAGTGATATATTAGTAAAAAATGCATTATTTTGTGATGAAACAGAAGATTACCGTACTCCGGCAGAGCCGGAGGCGGGCGACTCTGTTGTCATCCGCTTTCGGACATTGGCCAATAACGTGGACAATGTCTATTTGATTTCAAGAAAAAGTGAAATCAAAATGGAAAAGGTCAGGACGGAAGGTCTGTTTGACTTTTATGAGACACAGGTAAGAGTTGGCAGTACAGCTTATCTATATTATTTCGAGATCGAAAAAGGAAGAGATATCTGCTATTATAATAAATTAGGATGTACAACGAATTTGCGCCAGAAGTATGCATTTAGAATCACACCAGGTTTTCATACGCCAGAGTGGGCAAAGGGTGCAGTATTTTATCAGATTTATGTGGATCGTTTCTACAATGCAGATCCTTCCAATGATGTTCTCTCAGGTGAGTATTACTATGTAGGATCACAGAGTGAGCGTGTAACTGATTGGGATAGTCTTCCGGCAAATCTTGATATTGGACGTTTCTATGGAGGTGATCTCCAGGGTGTTCGCGCAAAGCTTGACTATTTGCAGGAGCTTGGCGTTGAGGTCATCTACTTTAATCCGCTGTTTGTCTCTCCGTCTAATCACAAATATGATATTCAGGATTATGATTATATTGATCCGCATTTTGCAGTTATCAAGAAGGATGAGGGCGAGCTTCTTAAAGAGGATGAGAAGGAAAACAAAAAGGCAAGCCGTTATATCTGCCGTGTTACCTCTAAAGAAAATTTAGAGGCATCAAATGAATATTTCGCAGAGCTTGTAAAAGAAATTCATGCAAGAGGCATGAAGGTTATTCTTGACGGTGTATTCAATCATTGTGGTTCCTTCAATAAATGGCTTGACAGAGAGTGTATTTATGAAGGTCAAAAAGGATATGAGCCGGGTGCATATGTATCTGAGTCAAGCCCATATCATGACTTTTTTGGTTTTACCGGAGGTGTGTGGCCATATAATAAGAATTATGAAGGCTGGTGGGGACATGATACACTGCCAAAACTTAACTATGAGGGCTCAAAGGAATTATATGACTATATTCTTCGCATAGGAAAAAAATGGGTCAGCGCACCTTATAATGTAGATGGATGGCGTCTTGACGTGGCAGCAGATCTTGGCCATAGCATTAGTGCAAATCACCAGTTCTGGAAGGATTTTAGAAAGTCTGTCAAGAAAGCAAATCCAGAGGCAATCATTTTGGCTGAGCACTATGGTGATCCAAGCAGCTGGATGCGAGGCGATCAGTGGGATACTGTCATGAACTATGATGCGTTTATGGAGCCAATCACATGGTTTTTGACAGGTATGGAAAAGCACAGTGATGAGTTTCAGGAAGATTGGTATGGAAACGGAGATAAGTTTTTCCGTACAATGGAACACAATATGAGCAAGTTCCAGCGCCAGTCACTAGACGTTGCTATGAATGAGCTGTCAAATCATGACCATTCTCGTTTCCTTACAAGAACAAACCGCACTGTCGGACGTATTGCGACGAATGGAGCTAAAGCCGCAAATGAAAATGTGGAAAAGTGTATTCTTCGCGAGGCAGTTGTCATGCAGATGACATGGCCGGGCGCACCGACTGTTTATTATGGAGATGAGGCTGGTATGGTTGGCTGGACTGATCCAGACAACAGAAGATCTTATCCATGGGGAAAACAAGACTGGGAACTTATAGAGTTTCATAAGGATATGATTCGCATCCACAAAAAATATGAATGCTTTAGAAGTGGTTCCTATAAGTCGATTGCAAGCGGTTCTCACTGGATTTGCTATGGTCGATTTAATAAGACATTGCAGGCAGTTATTCTTATTAATAATAGAAGAGAGACGCTTACAGTAGATCTTCCAATATGGCAGATTGGTATTTTGGAAAATGCATGTTTAAAGCGTGTGATCCAGACAACACAGTCAACCTATAATATTGGAGAAGTGATGGAGCGTGCCGAGAATGGTATTCTTCATGTGACTGTAGGACCACAGACAGCAAGTGTGTATATCGCTGCGAGAAATGTAGAAGAAAATTAAATAGCATGAAAAACCAGTGGGTGGCACGCAAAGAACAGTAATATT
Source organism: uncultured Lachnospiraceae bacterium (assembly GCA_934292725.1). GTDB lineage: Bacteria > Bacillota > Clostridia > Lachnospirales > Lachnospiraceae > Anthropogastromicrobium. The sequence continues at coordinate 7,021 of CAKQXY010000052.1, read as the reverse complement.
TTGTTTGTCCCCACTGGTTTTTATTTGCGTTTATGCAGATTGATTGACAGCAGATGCTTCATAGTGGTAAGATACCGATATACAAGATGGGGGAAGGAGGCTGCCATGAAACAGCACAGACAAAGAAATGGACAAGAGGGAATTGCGATGATTATTGTGGTGTGTATCATGGCAGTTCTTGTTATGATGTCGCTTGCACTTCTTTTGGCCTCCTCAGTTATGACACAAAATGCGGGACGCGTAAAGGATCAGGAGCAGTCAAGAATACTTGCAGTATCGCTTGCAGATGAGCTGGAAAAAGAGCTAACAGTGGCACCATCACAGCAGGAAAAAACACAGGCTGCTGGCACTATCTTAGAATTTGTCAACAGCAAGATCATTTCAGGAAGCTGGCCATCTGGTGAAGAACAGACATTTTCATTGGACAGCAGTGCATTGAATCAGTCAAATGAGCTGTCAGCGCAGGCAACGCTTAGCTGGGAGGAGGGAGAAAATGGCTGTACGGATGCATCACTTTATGTAACGGTGCACTGCATATATCATGACATGCCATTTTCTGTTACTACAATTTATAATGCTTATACTGCTTATACAGCGGATGATGAGAATCAAAATGAGGATGTGCAGGATACTCTTTATTGGATCCGCTCAGAGCGAAGGTAGGTGATGCAGGATATGATTAAAAAAATGACAGGCAGAAGGCGGATTCAGTATAAACGACTAAGCCAAAGATGCGTAAACAATAAAAAAGGTGTAAGCTTAGTAGGCGTCATCGTGGCATTTTTGCTGCTGATGATAATAATGCTGATGTTTCAAAAGTCTTTGAAAGTTTCAGGAAATCTTCTTGCGCGCTCTGTAGATATACGAAAAGAAGAGCAGGAGCTAATAGGCGACTATTATAAAAACAAGACTAGTCCGACAAAGACGGAATCTGTAAGCTGTGTTTTTTCTGGAGAAGCCGGCAGCTTTACATTAAATACGAAATGGAGCAGCTACAGCAGGCAAAACGCATCAATCTTTTACTTTGGAGATGGAACAACTGGATATGAAAATCATTCATCAGCCACGTTAGATGGAGGTGATGAACAGTGAAGAAGATAAAAGACAACAGGCGCGGAAGCACACTTGTTGAGGTTATTGTTACATTTGCGCTGATTGGTATGTTTTTGCTGGCAGCAACAACTGCAGTTTCTGCTGCAATGAATGCGTTTTACAGAATGGAATCTTTATCAAGAGCAATTGTAGTCAGTGACACGATTCTTGATAAGGCACAAGGAGAGCTTTCATTAGCAAGTGCAGATGGAGCACTGCTTTGTCTGGGCGGTGAATCTGGTGGTGATGATTGGTGGAAAACAATCTGCTTTTACTCAGCAAATGGAAATCCAGTGCGCATGGAAAGTGAGGCTTCGGTTGATGGAAAGGGTCGTTTTTCGCTATATTATTATCCAGTGGCGGATAGTTCGTCACAAGGCACAGACTGGACTTTTGATGAAAAATTCTATCAGGGATTTTGGATAGAAGATCTTTCATTTCGGTGGAACGGAACAGAAGAAAAACCAGATAATATTATAGAGGTTCGTTTGACACTGACAAATGGAAATACCTCATACAGCCAAACACGCTTTGTGCAGTGTACAAATTTCTTTCGACCATCGCACTTTGCACGTATCCATACGGGAGTTACATTTTAAGTGCTGATGTATCATAACGCGTGAACTGGAAAGTTTACCTTGATTTTACATAAAAAAGATGTAGAATTAAAAAAGAAGCAGTATAGTAGTGACTTAATGATGTCAAAGTAAAATAGCAAAAGCACAAAAGACAAGCAAAATTTTGCGGAAAGGCATGGTAATAAGATGGCACTAGTTTTTATTGTAGAGGATGACAATGATATTCGTCAGATTGAGGCATATGCACTTAAATGCGGCGGTTTTGAAATTGAGGAATTTGAGGATGCAAAAGCACTTTACGAGAGATTGGAAAAGAAAGCGCCAGATCTTTTTTTGCTTGATGTTATGCTGCCGGATGAGGATGGCTTAGAAATTGTAAAGAAGCTTAGGGCAATGCCGCAGACAAAGCATTTGCCAGTTATGATGGTAACGGCAAAGACTACAGAGCTTGATAAGGTGCGTGGTCTTGATATAGGCGCAGATGATTACATGACAAAGCCATTTGGCATTATGGAGCTGTTGTCGCGTGTGAAGGCATTGCTTCGCCGCAGTGCAGGTGCGCAGACAAAGCGTCTTGAGGTTGGAAATCTGGTATTAGATGATGAGCGCCATCTCGTGACGGTAAAGGGAGAAAACTGTGAGCTTACATTTAAAGAGTATGAGCTTTTGAAGCTTCTTATGGCTAATTGCGGCATGGTACTGACAAGAGAGGTAATCATGGAACGTGTGTGGGGAACTGACTTTGAAGGAGAGTCCCGTACACTCGATATGCATATAAAAACGCTGCGCCAGAAGCTTGGCGAGGAAGGTTCTATGATCCGCACAGTGCGAAATGTAGGATATTTGTTGGAAAAGGATTAAAAGCTTTTATCATATTAAAAAAGCGCGTGTAAAAGATGAAAAATCATTTTTTACACGCACTTTTTTTACTCATCTCGCCTTGTACTTAAAAACTGGACAATGCTTCCAATCATAGCAAGTGATAAGAAAGCACCGTAGAAGATCGTGATCTGTTCAAATTTTAAAAGCTGAAATAAAATTTGTACCGTTCCGAGTGCACCGCAAAATGCAGTGACGAGAATTATGATAGGTTTTTGCAGCTTTATACAGATCACACCAGCGACAATTCCAAGAATCAAGCTGATTATGCCGGCCATCACGTTTGAAAGTGATGTGACAAATGAAACCAGAAGACCGCATGAAAAGACTGAAACAAGAATAAAGACGACAAAAAATGTGGACAAAAGAATCAGCCTGGTTGCCAAAAAGCCAAGTATAAGACCAAGAATCAGTGCACTTAAAAGAATAATCCATAACTCATCTGTAAAATGACCAGACAGGAAAAATCCTAGAAAGGCACCGATTACAAAGCCGATGCCGGCTGCAAAGCATGTAAACAGGCGATAGCCCCAAAAGCATAAAAGTACTGATAATACTAGTGAGACAAATGATAAAAGAAGACCGACAATATTTATATTATTGAGAAACGGCAGCAGGCTGCTAATAAAATCAGCAGCCTGTGAAATCAGTTCATCCATAGATTCCATCACCTGTTATTCAAAAGATTTGGTAAAACGACATTTCTAAGCTTTCTTACAGTTGGTGTAGTACCGGCATCTGTAAGCTGAATACCAGCAAGGAAAGTGATATCGCAGCCCGGGTGATTGGAAAAATAAGGTCCAAGCCATCCATCCCAGCCGTACTCGCCAAGCGTTGTGTACATAATTGCCTTAGAAGGATCCTTCATGACACGCATTAGATTGCCATAGCTATAGCCCTCAAGACCGCCCCAGCCGCGAGACAGTGACTCCTGCTGCCAAGGCTGCAGCGTACCCTGTGTGAAATAACGTACAATTTCTGGCTCTAAGATCTGACGTCCCTTAAAGTTTCCGCCATTAAGCAGCATTGTGCCGAAATTTGCGTAATCCTTTAATGTGGAGGCAAGACCGGCACCGCCTGACTGAAATGCCGGAAGGGTATCCATTTTATTCTTGATTGCCAGATTATTACCTGTATAAAGTGTTAATCCATTTTCAGTGCGTGCATAAACCTTAGAAAGGCGAGACTGCTTTTGCGCAGGAACGAAAAAGCCTGTATCTGGCATCTCAAGAGGATCTGTGATCTCTTTCTTTAAAAATTCAGCAAAACTCATTCCAGAGATTACCTCGATCAGTGCACCAAGAATATCAGCGGAAATGCCGTACATAAAGTTAGAGGACGGCTCAAATTCGAGTGGATTTTTTCCAACGCGGTCAGCAAATTCACGTGTTGTCATAGCATCCTCTGTAGAAAGACGTGTATCCATCTCTGCAAAAAGATCGGATGTCGCTTTTCCGGCAGCAGAATCACTTCCATAGGAAAGACCAGAGGTCATAAACAAAAGATCATGTACAGTCATCTGTCTTTGTACAAGGGAAAGTGTGTTGCCGTTTACGTAAGTCTGATTTGCAAAAGCCGGAATAAATTTTGATACCGGATCATTCAAATCAACAAGACCGCGCTGCATTAAAATCATCATGCAGGCTGCTGTAATTGGTTTACTCATGGAGTATAGGCGCATGATAGTATCGTCTGCCATTAAAACCTTATTTTCCAGATCAGCGTAGCCAGCCTGAAGCGACAATACAGGTGCTTTGTCCTTTAAAACAAGCAGGTTGACACCTGCCACCTCTTTAGCATCAACAGCCCTTTCCATGACAGAAGCTGCTAACTTTTCGATTTCCTTCAATTGCATAATTTACCTCCTAAAATTGACATCGAATTGATATCGTAATGGTTTGACATATGAACTGTCATCATAATAGCACAATCCGTTTTAAATAGAAAGTGCCTGCATTGCTATTTTTATTCATTTGTGCTAAAATGTGACTATTAAATGTAAAGAAGAAATAAGAAAGGAAGTGATACAAATGGGAAGATGCAGGAATTGCCATACACATTTTTGGGGAAATCCTCATTTTTGTCCCAGTTGTAAGACAGATCTGTGGTACGAGGAGTATAACGATGAAAACTGGGACTTTCGGGCACTTCAGGAAGAGGGAAACAGACTGATTGCAAAGGGGAATTATGAGAAGGCGGCTGTTGTACTAAAGCTTGCGCTAGATCAGGTGATGTATAAGCATGCACAGCATTCTATGCACCGTCTAAAGGACGCTGTCAGTGATTTTGTCTGGCTTTACAGTAATGAAGCTGCTGATATCAGTGATGACCGAATCACGGATGTGCTCGACTATTTTGAGGAAGAGTGTTTTGGCCAGCCAGATAAATATCGTGAAAATTTGATGCAGATGCGCCGTGAGGCATCGAAGCGTTTGCCACAGGCACAGTATCGTGAAAAGCAGGGACTTGATTTTCCTCATTTACGGTCTTATTGGGAGTTTGCACCTGTGTCACAGGTGACAGATCAAAATAGTGTAAGCGGCTACGAGCCAGATATTTTGGAAGCAAAGCACCTGCTGTTAACTGAAAGCTTTTTATATTTGTATTTGAATTTTTCACGCGTGATGAAATATCTTCAGGCACAGGATTCTTTAAATACGCAGATGGTTACGGAAGAACTGCTGCCGCTTTTGCATCCTGATCTGGATATGGAAAAAAATGGAGAGAATGATACGGCAAAGCTGATGGAAAATGTATTGTGTGGTTTTTTGGAGGATGGTTTCGAAGAACTGGCTGCACTTTATCTGAATCATTTTGATGAGGCTGCTGTAACGAAGGTAAAAAAACGGTGTGAAGAGATTGCAGGTGAGGATGTTACAAGCACAGCAATGCTTGAGATGGCTGTATTTGCACCGCTTCTTGCAAGTGAGAAGAATGGAAAGAAGATTTATGAGGCAATAGTGCCGGCAGTAACAGAGATTCTTGCACAAATGAATCAGCTGCATCAGGTGCTCTCTGAGACATTAGATGAAAAGGAAAGAAAAAATCTGCAGCATACGATAAGTATTTTGTGTGCGGAGTATTGCGGAATGTATGGAGTAGGTGAATATCTCCTTGGAATGGCGGCACAGACGGATCAAGAGCTATATTTGGATGCGATGGATCAGGCCGCAGGAAACGGCATCACACTGGCTGCAGAGGAGATGATGAGAAGCTACTTTTATGGACGCCGCGGCTGTGAGGTTCAGCCAGGCTACGCAAAATTTTACTCAAGACTTGTATCGCTTCGCCATGTGGCAAGCTCCATAAGTGATGCAGTAGAAGGAGTAGAAGGCTTGGAAATGCTTGTGCCAGGCGCAGAGGCTTAACTGTAAGGCTATAATAAGGCATATATTAGAAAGATTTATTATTTATGAATTCAATTGTATTAGATTTAGAATGGAATCAGGCACAGACGCGTGATAGGGAAGCACCAGGACTTACGTTTGAGGTGATTGAGATTGGCGCGGTACGCCTAGATGAGCACGGAAACCAGACAGACAGCTTTAGCTGCCTGATCCGGCCGTGCGTGTACACAGAATTGTTTTACCGCGTGCGGGAAGTGGTTGGAATTAGTATGAAACAGTTAGAAGCTGAAGGCATACCGTTTCCGGACGCGATGGAACGCTTCTGGAAATGGTGTGGAAAGGATCCTGTGTTCTTTACGTGGGGTGACATGGATCTGACAGAGCTGCAGCGAAACATTGCCTATTTTGGAATGGAAAATCCGTTTGCGTTCCCTCTGTTTTATTATGATGTTCAAAAGCTTTACAGTCTGTATTGTCTGGATGGTCACGCGCGTGCATCTCTTGAGAGTGTGATTGAGACGCTTGCGCTACCAAAAAAATGGCCTTTTCACCGTGCTGTGTATGATGCAGCTTATACAGGCTGTGTGTTAAGTCAGCTTGAAAAGCAGAGCTGGCAGAGCATGGTATCAGTAGATTATTATAGACCTCCGAAAAATGCACAGGAGGAGATATATCTTGTTTTTGAGCGTTATTCAAAGTTTGTCTCACAGCTTTATCCAAGCCGTGAGGAGGCAATGGAAGCAAGAAATGTCAGTTCAATGGTCTGCTATAAATGTGGAAGAAATGTCACAAGACGAATGAACTGGTTTTCAGATAACAACCGTAAGTATTTTGGCTTGGCATATTGTCCGAGGCACGGGTGGCTAAAAGGAAAAATCAGGGTAAAGCACTGTGATGGGCAGGTTTTTATGATAAAAACAATGAAGCTGACTGATGCAGAAGGTGCCAGAAAGATTAAGGCAAAATCAGAATTAATGAAAAAACGCCGCATGGAGAAGGCGGCAGAAAAAGGGCTGCGCACAAGCTAATGCGCAGCCCTTTTTCTGATTTATAGGCTTTAGCCTGTTGAACTGCTTGGAGTTTTTCGTGTTCCGAAAAATGAAGAGTAGTTCAACAATAAACCAC
>CAKQXY010000051.1 GCA_934292725.1 uncultured Lachnospiraceae bacterium | reverse complement strand
GGCATTATCCAAATCAGGTTATGGGTCGAGAAATGCATTCTCCTCTCAGCCAGCTTTTTACGCCAGCTCCCCGTAACAATTATTCTATTCGTCCTACATTATACTATTATACGAGATAATTTTCAAGGTAATTATCACAAAAGCAATGTTAATCTTTTCCGCATAAAAATAATTTGTTCTGCATAATCAGTACCTCCTCAGGGAACCACGGGGACAGGGATGCCGGCTCTTTTATTGGGTACGCTGGCTCTTTCTCTGTCCCCACTGGCATTTTCGTTTTAATTTTTAAATTATTTCAGCTTATACTTTTTTGCAGCACCTCTTCCGATAATATCAATCAATCCATTTTCACCAGAAACAGCAAGTGCCTGTGTCATTTTCAAAAATTCCTCTCGGTGTTTCATCAATCGCATAGCCAGATTTCAGTTGCACCTTCTCCACATGTTTAGGCTCAATTGAAGAAAATACACGGTCTGCCTTATAATAAGCAGCTACAAATTGTCCTGCTTCAAATTGTTTTTGAATATTTACAAATGAAGTATTAAAATCAAGCCATACACCATCTGTAATTTCCGAATAATTTCTATTCAGATTCTTCAAATTTTCTTCATATTGCTGCAAACGGCGTTCATCTGAATTTTTATTATATTCCATATACTTTTGTGTGTCATTTATCATCGCAAATATATCTTCTGGATGCTTTCCCATTACAATTGAATTAAGAAACACAGCTATCGCATCAAGAATGCTTGTTTTTCCGCTACCATTTTTTCCTGTAAATATGATATGTTTGCATTTATTCTCACAAACAGGAATATCTAAATTTTTTAAATGGCGAACCTTATTGATTTTGATATTCTTTATAAATATTTGTTCCATAATCCACCTCCAAAATGAGCCACCTAAGACACGACATGATATCATGGTATCATATTGACTACGTATTTTCAAGGATTTAAAATCAAAAAGAAAACAGGCGTGCAGAAAACGTCTCATTTTCCACACGCCATTATTTTAATTATTCAAACTCGGCAAGTTGTCACTTTGGCTTAAACTGTTTTGTTTAAAATCTGCCGATATTTTACTTTATTTGCACACTTTATTTTGGCTTACTGATTTTCTGTTGCCAAAGTGTTGCCATGTTCCAATTATAATCACTCTCCCCAGAGGAGTCAAGCATCGGTCGCTTACAACACTTCCTTCAACATAAAATACACATCCTGTACACTATCAAAAGCAGTCAAAATACAATTCAACATATCTCGTCCGAAAAAAATATTACTTAGTTCATCTTCATGTACAAACGATATTCTCTTGCGTTCCAACCACTCCTGCAACACTGCGTTCTCATCCGGATAATACGCTCTTTTATATTTTTCTCCTCGTACTTCCAGCAATCCCGCCTTATTGAATTTTTCAATTATTTCTTTTGCATAATGCTTGTTATCCAATATGTAATCTCGTATCTTCTCCATACCTCTTGCATCTAAATTATAAATATTCAATCCAAACTTGTATCCATCTAAAGAGGCATCAAAAAAGAATCCAAGAGCATTTCTCTTATTAGCTGTGTCCAGCTTAAATCGAATATAAAAATATTCCTTTATTGGGTCACTACAAAAGCGAGCATCATTATATGCCGAAGAAATACTTTTTCTCTTACTGGTCAATAAATCACTGTCTATTTTGCTAAAATAGCTATACAGTTCATAATACAATTCTTCCAGCGGATATTTCACACCTTCAAGATATAGCACTTGATTTTCTTGATGAATATTCTTGCAGTTATTCCTACTAATCGCCTGATAATACCCTAATGTAGACTCATTAAAACCTTCAAACATTATTTATCTTCCTATTCGCCAATTATTTCTAATTCATCCGGAAATTCTCGTATGACAAGAGCGCAGGTATTGGTTAATCTGATGTTATCCTTTAGCGGATATTCTACCTTACCTCTCACTTCTCCATCCGGACAATGTACATCCAATCTTGTATTTATCAGCCCTAATTTTCCCACCAAATTATTTGAGAAAAGAAGGCTTCCGGCACTCACACCAATTACCATTCCATTCTGCTTAATATACTCCATTAAGGTTGTACTAAATCCGGTAGCATTTACTCTTTCAAGCAAATAAGTTGTATCCCCACCACACAAATATACCACATCATATTTCTGTAATTCAGCTATATCCATTCCTGTGTGCAAATCAAAAACTTTAATATTTTTATTTGGAATACCACATTTCAATAAATCATTCATGCATTTTGGCAACACCTCTATTGCCCCAGCATCTATAGCTGCTGTAGGGATAAATAACGCCTTTACCTCTGACACAGCTTTTCCCAACATTTTCACAAAATAGTCTTTAATTTCTTCTGTTTCCAAACCTGCTGATGTTAATAATACTCTCATATCCGCTCCTATTCTGACCAATTCATTTCCCCATCGGTAATTCCCATCTTCCGACATTCGTTGCATACATAATCTTTTTCTTTCTGATTGCCAATCTGATATTTCAATATTTTATCTTTGAAAACAATGTACTTCACATTTCCAGCCTTGAAATCAACAAACCAATTCCCACCGTTATCCGGGTCAGTTCCCATTACTTTGGATACTTGCTCCGGAAAATCCTTTTTATCACTGGTAAAAAACAATACCGTCCAGTATTTAGGCTTTCCACCGGTATTCCATAATTCAATCTTATGTACATTTAGTAAATCAATGATAGTATCATCTGTTACACTTTCTTTAATCAATACTCCTTCATATACTTCCTGCTTCTTCCCTTGAATTGCATTATTTCCACAATTATGCACTTCCTTCACTTCGCTTAGTGTCAATTCGTCCTTTAGCAACACATCCATGGAAACATGAAACAATTCTCCCAGTATTAACAATTTCTCCGTTTCCGGCAACGCAATATCCGCTTCCCACTTGGATATGGATTGTCTGCTTACATTACACTTTGCTGCAAGTTCTTCCTGCGTCATTCCATTTACTTTTCGCAATTCTATTATTTTTTTAGACAACTTCATAAAAGATTACCTCCTACAATGATTGATTTTATTGTACAAAATCTTTATTATTTTTACCACCAATTTTAAAGTTCTTTTTCGCAACCTATAGTTGCCAACATAAAACCATAGAGGAGTTTTATCCCCTCTACAACAATCCCTTATCTGCCACCTCTATCCTTCTTATGTTGATAACTCTGTCTGCTATTTTCCCGTTCCTTTATTTCCTGCGTCTTTCTTTGCAACTTCGCTTTTAAGCTGTCCGATTCTGCCTTATTTCCGGTCTGCTGTTCTCACTTTGCAACCGCTGACTGATAATCGGTATATTCCGCTTTGGAAGCCTTAAATTCTGCCATAAACTCCTTCACATTCTTATATCCATAACCCTGCACGATACTTGATAAATACTGCTTCATACTGGCTATCTGTATCTTTAACTGTTCTGCCTGCTCCTGCAACTCCTTCCGCAGTTTTGCTTTGAAAATACCCTTTGCTCCGGCAAGCTCCTTTTCCACATTCGCAAGCTGCCTCTCCCTTTCGTAAATGGCAGCATTCTGCTTCTCCAATTTATTATAAATATCCGCAAGTCTCGGATACTTGTGGGAACCACGGGGACAGGAACGCCGGCTCTTTTATTGGGTACATTGGCCTTTTTATTGTCCCTCTGGTCTTTAAAAAATCCATTATTTTCGATCACACTTTCGCAGAAAAGCAATAATGGCACATAATGTCAATGCAAGCACGCTCAAACTAAAATATATTGTAAGGCTCAAGGGAATTGCCTCAAACATCTTATTGCCAACCGATACCATTCTTCCATCGTATAAAATTTCTGGTATTCTCTGTATCGGAAAATACTGCCACAGTTGCGAAAGCTGCCTATTTCGATGAAAAATTGATTTGTCAAATAATAACGAATACAATAAAAATACGCAGGGCAGCAAAATGGCACCAATCGAGTTTTGCAACAGTTCAGAAAGAAGCATTGTGATTGCACCGGTCATTACACATAGAATTATGCTCATAAGGTAAACTAGCAAAACTGCCTGACCAGCAGAAATCATCAGTGAACTCCATTGGTATCCTCCGATTTGCTGAATCGGTGTGTGAAAACCGTCTACTCCGAATAAGCCAAACTGAAAGATTGCGGTAAAGCCATATAGAACTAGCGCGGATACAATAATTACTGTCATACCGGCACATAAGCGCGCAACAATTGCTTTTCTTGTACCTTTTTGTGTTGACCGTATGATTGAACTTAATCGTCTTGTCCGATCTACCGTGCAGGTATCGCATAAAACGACGATCACATATAATAATAAGACAAGATTGATCCAATGGACTTTGTCAATTATTTCTTTATAGGCACAAGTATATGCCATTTTTAGCGGATGCTCCAACTTCGCATGATTGGACCAGTATTCTTTTTCTTCTTTTGTCAGCTGCTCCCTATCGTTCGTGGAAGTTCTTTGTGCTTCGATATTCCTCTTAATAGTTCCTTCTGACATTCTTTCAGACAGGGGATTTAGTCCCATGTATGTAATGGTTCGAAACACCCAGTAATAATTTTGAATACTCCACCCATAAGAATAGTCCTTTTCACCTACGAAGTTATATTTGTCAATAAACGCCTGCATCGCGCGAATTGTTTCATCATCAATCGGCTTTCCAGACCACTCCATCGCAAACTGTCGCTGCATCTGAATGTATTTTAATGGGCTGACCTTTTCTTCGACCAGCTCATCGGAATCATTGACATAATAGATCGGAATTCCATTGAAAAAAGCCGATTTATCAATTACCAGTCCATCATTATTCTTATTTGCTTTTAACACTTGAGCGCCACTCCATCCAACAGAGAAATCAAAAATAGTATAGAGATTAAGAAGAATAGTAAAAATAAGGATTGCTGCAAAGGCAATGAGCCAAAGCTTTCTGTGCGTTATTTTTTTGATTTCATATTGAAAAATCAGTCCGAAATTTTTCATTTGTGCCCTCTCTTTCTGAAATCACCTAAGTCACCTGAGCTTTCTGAAACAGTGAAAGAATCCATTGTATCCTCGGCATCATCAAATTGTTCCATATAAAAATCCTCAAGATCGCCTGCAATTTCTTTGTGTGAACCCTGCCAGATAATCTGCCCATTCTTCATCATAATGATGTGATCTGCAATATGCTCGATATCCGATACAATGTGGGTGGATAAAAGGACAATGCTCTTCTTTCCAATTTCATCAATCAGGTTACGAAAACGGACTCGTTCCTTCGGGTCCAATCCTGCGGTTGGCTCATCTAAAATTAAGACCTCTGGGCGATTTATGAGTGCCTGCGCAATTCCAAGTCGCTGCTTCATTCCGCCCGAATATGTTTTGATTTTCTTTTTTTGAACTTGTGAGAGTCCCACCAGCTCCAAAAGTTCATTTGCTCTTACCTCTGCCGCTTTTTTTGTAAATCCTTTCAGAGCAGCGAAATACATCAGAAAGTCCTTTCCGGTAAATTCCGGATAATAGCCAAATTCCTGAGGAAGATAGCCCAATACATTGCGGTAGCGCTCGTCCGATACACTGATTCCATTGTATGTAATTTCGCCGCTTGTCGGCACTAGAATTCCACACAGCATACGAATCAACGTGGTTTTTCCGGCTCCATTCGCACCGAGCAGGCCAGTTACTCCTTTTGTAAGCGAAAAGGATAAGCGGTCAACCGCTATTTTATTTTTATATTGTTTTGTCAAACGATCAATTGTCAGTTCCATGCGTACACCTCCTGTCGGATTGTCTTTTTTATTTCAAAGAAATTGATTGCTATCAGTGCCAAGATTGCTATGTACCAAATGATTGGCTGAATTGACGGCAAAAAATCTCTGTGATTTTTCATTTGATTGTTCAGAAGAATCATGCTCCCTGAAATCAGCACGGACACCGTAATGCAGGCAAAAATGCTCTTTCTTCCGATCTGTGTTCGCTCAATTTTCGTATTTAAAATAGAAGTAATCAGATACGGAATCAAAATCATTGCACCAGTCACCAAATATCCATTTTCACTATTTCTTCCAATCAAGATAATCAAACATGATATAATTACAATATGTACCATTCCGATGCAGCTCATTCTTGCAAAGTAAATTCCCCGAAACGAAACTTTGGTGACACTTTCCAGTTCCGACATTCCAAAATACTTTGATCGAAACGATTCCATGACTGCTGCCATTGCAACAAATGGAATAATTGCAGCGATTACCGTAATTGAATCCGTGGCTTCGATTTTCATCACAATTATGAAAATTGCCGCGATTAAAACAAACAGAGAAACACACCACACATACCAGCTGATATAGGAAAATTGAGACATGATAAAGCGTAATGTGGTCTCGTTATTTGTGGTCAGCTTGTTGTTTTCGTTGTTCTTGTTATTCCAGTTATCCCTATTCATGATGTTATTCTTATTATTCCTAGTATTCTTGTTGCTTTCTTCATTATATTTTCTACATTCCCTGATAAATTTATCTTTCCTCAGGTGGTCTGGCTGCCCTGCCATCTTTACTAGCATTTCTTTTGTTTTCTTGTCCATTCATCATTCCTCCCTTCGTTGTTTTCTTTTATTTTGATCATTTCATCCACTCTGTTGTTCTCATTCATTTGGATGATTTCGATGTTTTTGTTGCTTCCCTTAATTTCTTTTTGATATTTCGAATCCTTCGATACAGCGCAAATCTCGATATGTTCAATTCGTCACAGATCAGTGAAATCGGTTCGTCATTTACAAACCGAAGTACAAGCAAATCTCGTTCCTCATCCGATAACACAGCTAGTAGATTTTCGATATACAATTTCTCAATTATCGTTTCGGCAAATGCGCCTCCATCCGATTCTGCTTTCCCCGTTTGCCCAGTTCCATCGCATCTCTCTAGTTGCTCTATTTGCGACTTATAGATATTTCTTTTTCGATATTCATCAATGCATAAATTGCGCGCTATCGTATATAAGTAACGGATTTCTTTCTGCTGCTCCACATAATTGCTATTATAAAAACGCAGAAACACTTCCTGCGTAATATCCTCTGCCACATTCTTATCTCGAATTCGATAGTAACAATAGTGGAAAATTTTGTCGTATTGTTCTTCTATATCCATTGCGGTCTTCTACATCCTCCTCTTTTCTCTACTATGTTTAACGATACAATTGTAATTATGTGCGGGGATAAATAAAATTTTTTCAAACCAAAAAACACCCCGGCAGTCACACTGCCGGGGTGTTTTTTAAGATATTCTCTCTTTGATTACCTTTAGTCTCGTGAACTCCTCACGCTCCTTCTCTTCAAGCGCATTGGTAATATTCTTTACAATTGCTTCGTAGGTCGGAATCGTGATATTCTTTAACGCATTTGCACGCTTCTGCGTCTTTTTAATGTTTGTTGCCAGACGGATCGCTGACGTCTCTATCGTGGAAAGCTTAATGGTTAGCTCTTTAACACGATTGAATGCCTTTTGCGCCTCATCCAGGCTGACTCTGGTGCTGTAGAACGCATAATTCGGCGTTCCTTCGCTGGCCTCTTTATCATATTCCACAAGCGGAATTTCAGTACCCATGATGCTTCGCGTCTTGATCTTTACAGTGTTTTCCACTGGAACTGTCTTCGCGATGTCCTGCACCATATGAATACCCATCTCGATATTGGCCTGCTGCAGCGCTTCATATGCTGCACGGAAAGTCGTATCAATTTCAGTCTGAATGGTGGACGCCTGATCCACAAGATCCATCATTTCTCGCACCAGGATGTTTCTCTTTTTGTCCATCAGGTCATAACCCTGTCTGGCAAGCGCTAACGAGTTCTTGGCTGCGATCAGATTTCCCTTTGTAGGGAACATATTAATATTCATAGCGCCTTCCTCTCTACAGCTTATGCCTGCTTCTTGTCACTGTCTGTATCTGCATCCTTCTTATCGTAATAAACATCAAGAATCTTAGTGTCAATACGGTCGAGTTCTTCTCTCGGCAGCATACGAAGCAGATCCCAGCCAATTTCAAGCGTATCAATGATGCTTCTGTTTTCCTGATCACCCTGTCCTACAAAATGACCCTCAAATGCCTTACCAAATTCCAGATATTTCTTGTCAAGATCAGAAAGCTCATCCTCGCCGATAACACTTGCTAAATTTCTGGCATCTCCTACCTTTGCATAACAGGAGAACAACTGGTTTGCAACAGACTGGTGATCTGCTCTTGTATAGCCCTCACCGATACCATCCTTCATCAAACGTGACAGAGACGGTAATACACTGATCGGCGGGTAAATATTGTTTCCAAAAAGGCTTCTGTCAAGAACAATCTGACCCTCTGTGATATAACCTGTCAAGTCTGGGATTGGGTGGGTAATATCATCGTTTGGCATAGTCAGAATCGGAATCTGTGTAACTGAACCATTGATTCCGCGCACAATACCAGCGCGCTCATAGATAGTAGCAAGCTCAGAATACAGATAACCCGGATAACCTTTACGAGAAGGAATCTCGCCCTTTGAAGAGGAAACCTCACGAAGAGCCTCTGCAAAAGAAGTCATATCTGTTAAAATAACAAGGATATGCATATGCTGCTCAAAAGCCAGATACTCTGCTGCCGTCAGCGCCATACGAGGTGTAATCAGACGCTCTACAACAGGATCATTTGCTAAGTTTACAAACATGGTAACATGTTCACTTACACCGCTCTCCTCAAAGGTTTTGCGGAAGAATTCAGCGACATCATACTTAACACCCATAGCAGCAAATACGATAGCAAACTTTTCATCGGAATTATCACCAAGTGATGCCTGCTTTACAATCTGTGCTGCCAGCTTATCATGCGGCATACCATTTCCAGAGAAGATCGGCAGCTTCTGTCCACGAATCAGCGTGGTCAATCCATCGATTGCAGAGATACCGGTACGAATATAGTTACGCGGATACTCTCTCGTTACTGGGTTTAACGGCAGTCCGTTTACATCACGCTTAATTTCGGCGTTAACAGGACCCAGTCCATCAATTGGACGGCCGATACCATCAAAGGTACGTCCCAAAATATCTGGTGAAAGCGCTAACTCCATCGGATGGCCGGTCAGACGGGTATGAGTGTTAGTCAAAGACATATTCTCAGAACCCTCAAACACCTGAATCATTGCCTTATCCTCATAGCAGGCAACGATACGGCCAAGCTTTTTTTGCTTTCCATCTACTACAATTTCAACAACTTCATCATATGCGGCATCCTTCATGCCCTCAATGGCAATCAGAGAACCGTTGATCTGACTTAAACCTAAATATTCAATAGCCATAACGGCTCCTCCTTACGCATTTTTCTCGATGACTTCATCGTAGAACGTATCAATATCCTTCATATACTGATCAAACATATCAAGACGATCATTCGGCACATCATACTTGATATTGATGACACGGTCAAAGATGTTGCTCTGCTTTAAGACGCTCATCGGATGACCCATCGTTACCAGTGATCTGGCACGATCGTATAAGTAGAGAATTACACGCATCTGTGCTGCCTGTTTTTCAATCGGCACGCATGTATCATCCTTGTGGAATGCATTCTGCTGCAGATATCCCAGACGAACAACTCTTGCGATCTCTAGTGTCAGTTTCTGATCATCCGGAAGTACGTCAGAACCGATCAGCTTTACGATTTCCATCAATGCACTTTCCTGATTTAAGATTGCCATCAGGCGATTTCTGTTTGCAACGAAATCCTTTCCAGCCTTTGCATTATACCATGGTGCCAGATCCTGTACATACTCACTGTATGAGGTCAGCCAATGGATAGCCGGGAAATGTCTTGCATAAGCAAGAGATTTGTCCAGTCCCCAGAAGCAGCGCACAAAACGCTTTGTGTTCTGTGTAACAGGCTCTGAGAAATCGCTTCCCTGTGGGGAAACAGCGCCGATAATAGTAACACTTCCGACACTTCCATTTAAATTGTGCATCATGCCTGCACGCTCATAGAATGCAGATAGCTTTGATGCTAAGTAAGCTGGGAAACCTTCCTCGGCCGGCATCTCCTCCAAACGTCCTGACAACTCTCTAAGAGCCTCTGCCCAACGTGATGTAGAGTCTGCCATGATGGCTACATGGTAACCCATATCTCTGTAATACTCAGCCAGTGTCAGTCCAGTGTAGATACTTGCCTCACGCGCTGCAACTGGCATGTTGGATGTATTTGCAATCAAAACAGTTCGATCCATAAGCGGATTGCCGCTCTTTGGGTCAATAAGCTCTGAAAACTCCTCAAGAACCTGAGTCATCTCGTTTCCACGCTCACCACATCCAATATAAACAATAATATCGGCATCAGACCACTTTGCAACCTGATGCTGAGTCATCGTCTTTCCTGTTCCAAATCCACCAGGAATAGCTGCGGTACCACCCTTTGCGATTGGGAACAATGTATCAAGAATACGCTGTCCTGTAATAAGCGGCTCAGATGCTGCATAACGCTTATTAGTTGGTCTTGGCACACGAATTGGCCACTTCTGAGTCATAGACAGCTCTTTTTTTGTTCCATCATTCTGAATGATCGTTACAATAGTCTCATCAATGGTGTATTCACCATCATTTGCAACGCTCTCTACTGTACCCTCAGTGTCAGGCGGAAGCATACACTTGTGTACAATCATTGGTGTTTCTTGAACCTCAGCGATTACTGTTCCGCCAAATACATGCTGTCCCGGCTTTACTGTAATATGCGCCTGCCACTTTTTGCTGCGGTCAAGTGCATCTACACTTAATCCTCTTGTGATATACATACCACCAGCTTTTGCGATCTCGCTAAGCGGTCTCTCAATACCATCAAAGATGTTATGAAGGATACCAGGTGCCAGTGTTACAGAAATTGCTGCACCTGTTGAATATACCTCATCGCCTGGCTTTAATCCTGTTGTCTCCTCGTAAACCTGAATGGTCGTTCTTGAACTGTCAAGACGAATAACCTCTCCTACCAGCTTCTGCGGTCCAACATAAACCATCTCACCCATACGAAAAGCAGTCTTTCCTTTGATATAGATAACTGGTCCGTTAATACCGTAGATGATTCCTTTTACATCAGCGGCCATTGTATTCACCTCCGTCAAACTGGAACTCATTTCTAACCTCAGCAATTCTTGAATCCATTGAATTGTCTATGAGGATGCTTCTTGCTGGAATAACAGCTCTCATGCCGCCGCCAAAGGAATACTCGCTCATCGTCAAGGTGCACTTTGTTTCCTCTTCGAGGTCATGTTTTTTAGATGCATCAGCTGGATCCAGATAAATAATAATATCATCATTTTTTGCAAATGATTTTGCATCTATAATCTGCTTTTTGATCACCTCGACATACTCAGGTGTCTTTTTATAATCTTCTACCAGAGCAGCAACCTCTTGAAACAGCTTATCTTTAAATTCGGTTTCCTTCTGGCTTAACGCACGTTTATTAACCAGATGCTCATGTGCCAGTTTCTGATTTCCCTGTCTCTTTACAGCTTCCACTTCAACCGCAAGATCTTTCTCTTCCTGAGAAAGAATCATCGCTTTTCGCTCCTCAAACTGCGCGTCAAGCGCAGCCTGATATTCCTTAAGCGAGGCATCCATTTCCATTGTGGCATCCTGAACAGATATTTCCATAAAATGGTTTAATTTTTCTTCCAGTGTCAATTAAATCACCTTCCATTCTTCTGTTAACATTACATCATACTACGGATTTCTACGCACTTCGCGCTCTCGAAATCCTGCAAACATTCGGATTCGCTGGTTTCTTACAGAAACCGCTGCATCCTCATGTTTGGGCGGGTCCAGAAGATCAAAAGCAATTTGTGCAAGCACAATCGCTTTTAATCTTTGTCCCCTGTATGATTACAACTTTAATCCTATTGCTTCATTTACGTAGGAAGTAATGAAATCTGGCTTGCGGCCTGTTCCATGACGATCAGGAACCTCAATGATCAGAGGCAGCTTGTGATCCAGCTTCACTTTATTGATCAATTCTGGATACTCTCTTCCGAACTTTTCCGTCAGCAGCAGGATTCCGATCTCCTTATCTTCCAGCGCATGGTCTATTGCTTTCTTTAATTCACCCTGTTCGTGAACGACGCAGCCTTCAATTCCGGCCAGACGCATGCCCACAAGGGTATCTACATTGTCACTGACCAAATATATTTTCATATTGAATATGCCTTTCCTGACGTTGTTTCTACTTCTTTACAGCTGACCAAGAATCATGAAGGAAATGATCAAACCATACAGGCAGACACCTTCTGCCAGACCTACGAAGATCAGGGACTTACCAAGAATGGAGGAATCCTCACTAATTGCACCTAATGCTGCACTTGCTGCACTTGCTACGGCGATACCACCACCGATACAGGAAAGACCAGTTACAAGAGCGGCTGCCAGATAACCCATACCAGTAGAAAGGCCGCCTGCTGCCTGTGCTGTCTCTGCTGCTGCTTCTGCTGCCTGTGCGTTTCCGCTGAACATGAAGCCACATGCTACTAACATGATTCCGAAGAATGCTGCTGCATTTGTGCCAATTGTGAGCTTATAACGTGCCTTATTCTTTGTTCCACTTAAGAAATATGCAAACGGAACGACGATGCTTAATAAAAGTGCTGCAAATAATGTAATCTTAACTAACATAATAAAATCCTCCTCTTATCTTTGCTTTGTATTGTGTTTTTTCAAAGATGTCTTATATCCATGGCTGCCTTTGCAGTCTTTTGGATTTTTATTTTACTGCTTTGTGTTATACGGTTCAAACTCTCTTCCATCACCTTTGTAGAAACGGGAGAACATCTCGTAGTATTCCAGACGAAGTACCTGAATACCAACGATCAAACCTTCCATACCGCATACAAAGAGATTTCCAAGAATAACAACAATAATATTCGGTGTGCCGCTCTCTGCACCTGCAAGCATCATAACAACCTCCATCATGGCTGCATGGCTGACAGCAAATGCTCCGATACGGACAAACGAAATGGTATTTGAAAAGTAGCTAAGCAGTACCTCGATTAACTCAAACAGTGCCTGCACAACAATCATAACTGGACCTGTTTTCTCCGCTGGCTTTTTCTTCTCACAAAGATCAGTCAGCTGCTCCTTAAATGCAATACACAGAAGCGGTATAATAAACAGTACCGCAAGCAATGCACCGCCTGGAAGGCTATGACCTGTCATCAGCATTACGATGGCAAATACAAGCAGTCCGTAGAATACAAGACCGGCAATTCCGTTTGTATCAAAACACAGATCACCGAGGCTGTGATTTTTTGCCGCATTGATAATGTGGATTATCATTGTCAGAAGAATCATTCCCATACCAAACGCAACTGCCACAATAAATACTGTGTTCAGTCGTCCGATCATAGGAAGATCTGTCATCTTTGACATTGGTCTTAGCCAAATCGGTTCTATTACGTCCTCAAAACCAAAGATACTTCCGAACATAAATCCAAAGAAGGTGGAAAATACACCTGCCATACTTATGATGGCTGCGAGGTTCATCTTCTTAAAGTGATACAGCAAAAATCCTCCGATTACGAGCACTAAGCCCTGTCCGACATCTCCAAACATCCATCCGAAGATGAAGGAATATGTCAGTGCAACGAAGATGGTCGGGTCAAACTCATTATAATTTGGAAGACCATACATACGAATATACATCTCATACGGCTTAAACAGCTTTGGATTGCGAAGCTTTACAGGCGGCTGTGAAACACGATTTTTGTTGTCATCATGGATAAGACAGATCACATTTGGATCATTTTCAATCTCTGCCTTAAATCTCTTTGCGTCACGCGCTGTCATCCAGAAGCATATAATATAGAAGTTTTTCTTATCTGCACCTGTAACAGCTGCCAATCTTCTGATATCAAAGTTCTTTGAAAACTGCTTAAGCTTTGCCACTGCAGCAAGGATCTTGTCCTTCTTTGAAGAAAGCACATGATCAATCTCGCTCTGCTTTTCCTTTATCTTAGCATCAAGCTCACCAATATGCTTTGTCAAGAGTGCCAGTGCCTCCTCTGGAGTACCCTCATACTCATCCGGAAGGCGAAAACGTTCAAAGTGAAGTGCCTTATAAACAGCATCAATCTTTGCAATCTCATTCTTTGGGCTAAAATATACGCCCCATACATAATCCTGATCCTTTTTGCATTCGTAAAAGATCGTATTGACATTATCATACGTGTACTGCATAAGCTTTTCCACGTAATCTACTGGGATTCGTCCGAAGCGATACTTTACAGACTTAAATGCAAGCAGCTTGTGAACATCATATCCCAAATTATTAAATGGAACAATCTGATCCACTAATGCCTGCAGCTGCGTCTTTTCCTTGTTCAGCGCTTCAAGAGACTTCTCTGCTTCCTTGATCTTAGCATCTGCATCATCAATTAAGGCTACAGCCTCTTTGACATCCATAGAATTATCCGTCTTTGTTTCCTTTGCTCCCATTGCGGACATAAGCTGTGTAGCTTTGTTTAAGGTCTCGCGGTACGGATTGATCTCAATGAACGGCTTAAGTCCAGCTGTCTCAGAAAGCTCTGTCATTGTGCTTTCCAACTGAAACTCATACTTGGACAAATGCTGCTCAATTGCTCTGTCAATATCATCTTTGGGTCCCGTAATGCTTAAGAATTGCATTTTTTCTATCATGGTTACCCCTCGACTTTCCTAAATAAACTTACTTTCTGCACAAAAATGACAATCACTGCGTTACTGCATATTTCATCAGCTTCGCTGTTGGGATTCCATAGCGGATTCCCTCGATAATTGATGTAATACGAGTAATTTCATGCTCTTTGCGGTACAGCAGCGCATTGAGCGGTGCGACTGAATATGGATTTTTTCTGCCAGCAAGCTCAAAAATATGCTCTACCAGCTCAGTGTACATCTTTTCCACAAAACGAATCTCAGCAAAATCGTCTGCGTACTTCTGACCATAGTAGCCGTTTACAATGAGTAATCTTGCCTCCTCATACGTAGGTGCCTCTACAATAGCCGTGATGTCATCTGGTTTTAAATGGTAATAGCTAGGAACAACCATCGCATACAGCTCAGGTGCTGTCATTCGATAGTTTTTCTTTGCACGCATCAGCCACTGGATATTCAGCAGATCGATTCGTCTTCCATAACTGTCCGCAATGATCTGTCTTTCTTTTCCCTTAAGAAGCTTATCTTTCTGTTTCCAGATATAACTGAAATAATACACATCAAGACTGCCCTCATAATCAAACAAACTTGGTGCTTCAGTATGGCGTATAGCGTCAAGCGGATGATAAAACGGTGTATTTTTTAATGCATCCATCAACTCATCCACCGTTGTGCTGTTCTCAATCGCATCTGTATCCAAATGCGAATGACGCGCAAAAAACGCGCTGCGGTATGCCTGATCCTCTGGGATACTCTGACCAGAAATGACTTTTCGAAGACAACCCTTAAGATATGCCGCCTCATAGTGCAAAAAGTAAAAATCCAAAAACGCTCTTTGCTCTCCTCTGGCGAAGCTATACAGACGATTGTAATCATTGTAAAGCGATCCCATAAGCGTCGCTTCAATCATTCCTCTGTGACTGTCATGCTCATCAAAGTCCCTCAGCAGCGGCTCATATTCGGAAAACTGTCTCAAATAGCCAACTGCTTCACCGACACTCGCACATGATGCCAGCTGTTCGTAATGCTCCTTCTTTAAGAGCTTTCCTCCCATGGCACGGGCTTTCGCACTGATACCGCTGTAAGATAAGATACCAGAAATAATAATCACCCCTTTTCGTAAGATTTTTTCGGCACATCACTAATTATACTATAAAAGTTATCGTGCCACAATCTTTGCCAGCAACTGTCTGGCGATCGCCGAATGGCTTTCCTCATAAATACGGTCCATATGAGCAAGCTGTTTTTCAAGCTCCTCTTTCTGAGTCTCAAGTTCTTCAGCGATCTGTTTTTCAAGCTCTGCCTGCTGAGCGCTGATCTTCTTTTGTGTCTCTTCATGAACCTGCTTTTCAAAGGCTGCAATTCTGGCATCCTGGTCTTTGGCCATCTGCTTCTTCTTTGCACCTGCCTCCTCAATAAT
The DNA here is from genome assembly GCA_934292725.1 of uncultured Lachnospiraceae bacterium. Lineage (GTDB taxonomy): Bacteria > Bacillota > Clostridia > Lachnospirales > Lachnospiraceae > Anthropogastromicrobium. The sequence goes on along the minus strand of CAKQXY010000051.1, from coordinate 7,064 downwards.
TGAAGATGCTGCAGTTTCTACTTCGCTTAATCTTTGAATAATCTGATTCATCTGCATGCCTCCTTTTTCGCACATTCATTATAGTATGATGATACAAAATTGTCATTGGCGAATTGTTTTAAAAAACTCAAATAAATTCCATAATTTTTTTGTTAATTTTTTGACATACTGTGACGTTTTTCTTTCGTTTATGATCGTTTTTGACGCGTTGACTTTTTAGTAACTATCATATATACTTCTTATATAAGAAGCTTTGTGGTTTGCAATTCCATTGTTTTTTTGATTTGCAGACCGCTGCAATTAAGTTTGAGGGAGGTTGGAATATGAAACATTTTGCTGTTACCATTACCAGAACCTGCGGTGCCGGTGGTACTTCCATCGCAAAGATTCTTTCCGCTCATTATGGAATTGAATACTATGACCGTATGCTGCTTCGCCTGGCTGCCGGAAACAGCGGCATAAATGAAGCAGTCTTTGCTGCAGCCGATGAGGATACAAAGAAAAGCCCACTGTTTAACGCCTTTAAGAAGGTCTATAACGGCGAGCATATCCTTCCGGAAAAAAGCGAATATGCGACAAGTGATGATCTGTTTGCCTATCAGGCAAAGGTTATGAAAGAATTAATCAAGGAGAACTCTTTTATTGTAATCGGAAGAGGCGGAGATTATGTATTAAAAGATTATCCATATTTAGTTCGTGTATTCGTTCACTCTCAGTATAAGGATTGTCTTGCGCATGAAATGGAAATTATGCAGTGCAGTGAAAAGGATGCTGCCGAGCGCATATCAAAGACAAACAAATACAGAAGTGATTATTACAAGCATTTCACCGGAAGAGAATGGATGGATGCAAGAAATTATGATCTCGTTTTGGATACAAGCCGTTATACCTATCAGCAGTGCGCAGAGATGATTGAAGCAATCGTTGCTGAGCGCATGAAAGACTGAGAGGTCGAAAATGAGATTACGCAACGTCAGAGGCGCGCGTGAGGAAATGCTTATAAATCCTTACGTGATTCAAGAGCCGCAGCAGTACAAAGGACATGTTGCCGTTCAAATTTTTGGCAACAACAACCCAATATTCATTGAGGTTGGAATGGGCAAGGGACAATTTATCACATCACTTGCCGCACTTCATCCAGAAATAAACTACATCGGAATTGAGAAATACTCTTCTGTTTTGATCCGTGCCATTGAAAAGCAGGAAGAGCTTCAACTTCCGAATTTAAAGTTTCTTCGCTTTGACGCAGAATATCTTCCTGATATCTTTGCACCAGGCGAAATTGCTCACATTTATTTAAATTTTTCCGACCCATGGCCAAAAGACCGACACGCAAAGCGCCGTCTTACAAGCAGCCGATTTTTAGGGCTGTATGACCAGATTTTAGCAGATGGCGGTATTGTCGAATTTAAGACCGATAATCAGCCACTATTTGATTTCAGTCTTGAATCTGTAAAAGAATCTGGCTGGACACTTCTTATGCAGACACGCGATCTTCACCATAGTGAGTTTGTCGAGGGCAATGTCATGACAGAATATGAAGCAAAATTTTCTGCCATTGGAAACCCAATCTATAAATTAGAAGCCGTTCACGATAAAAAAGCTTAATTATGCAAATGATCACACAGTGCTCCTGCCGCATATCTTGTGGCAGGAGCATTTTATTTGGAGGTCTCCATGCATTGTCATCATTTTCGTAAATTTGTTATTCGTCACAGCTGCTGTCCTTTTTTCGACTGCACTCTGTTACATTTATATCGCTGTTTTCAAACTGCCGCCAAAGCCTGTGCCCACTGCCCATTTGCAAAGCAAAAATGTTCTTCAAAACACCATTAAAAATATTTTTAATTTTTTTCAAAAAACTGTTGACAAATCAATTGAGCTGTGATAGTATATAGGAGTCGCGTGAGTGACAAACAAAAAAAGCGCCTCTAGCTCAGTTGGTAGAGCACCTGACTCTTAATCAGGGTGTCCAGGGTTCGAACCCCTGGAGGCGCACGATTTAAAAGCATCCGAGTTGATCGGGTGCTTTTTTTGTGCTATCGCAAAGCGTTCAGTTTCAATACGTTAAAAAAAAGATGGCACAACTACGTGCCATCTCTAACAATATTCTTTTTTATTTTTTTTGCGGTAAAAACTTTGTCACCATAGGCGCATACTCTCGTATAAATGGCTCCTTCAGTAAAATCAAAATAATAAGATATATTCCAAAGAAAAGAATTGCAGACACCATAAGAGTCACAAAATTTCCCCAACCAATTCCTACTATTGCCACGCATGGAATCGCAGATACTGCTGCTGCCAGCACATGCTTCCAAACTGGAATCTGGCGCACAAGCGGCAGCACTGTCGTTTTAAGTGCAATGGCCTGCACTGCCAAAACCGCAAACTCTGCCGTAACTGTTCCTATTGCAGCACCACTTGCGCCATACTTTGGAATCAAAAGTGCATTGATTATTACATCTACTACAGCTCCTACAATTTCAGAGACAACAACCACATTTTCTCGTCCCATTGGAATCAGCATCTGGATACCTAATATATTAGACAGTCCAATTGCAAATACTGTTGGCATGATCAGCTTCATAGGCATAATGCTTCGCGTATACTGATCACCAAAAAGAAACAAAATTGATGGCTTTGCTGCCAGCATAAAATACAATGACAATGGTATCGCTGCGACAAATATAAAGTGGAGTGCTTTTCTTGAAATCTTTAAAAACTCATCCTTAAGCCCTTTCTCCAAGTAATACGATGCACGCGGAAGAAGAACTGCACCAAGTGCTGTAACAACATTTACAAGCGCTGTTTTAATTTTAACAGACTGTGAATAGAAACTATTTTCTGCATAGCCCTTCATAAAACGAATCATCGTTGTATCAACACTTGTATAAATTGTTGTAGCAATTGACATCGCAAAGAACGACATAATTGGCTTTAGATGGCGCTTAAAGTGATACCCTCCAACTGGCTTAATGATGATAATCTTATGAAGATGAAGGAAATTCACAATGTTTGAACCAACCTGAGCCATAATAAACAGTGCTCCATACAGTACATAATCTGACTCTTTCTGAATCATCGTCACAATACAAATCAGAACAATCACTTTAAAGATCAGACTTCGAATTGTGATATAGCTATACTCCTCCAATCCCTTATATAACCACTCAACACCAATTGTATTAAGTAAAATAAGTGATCCCAGAATATAAAACAGTGTCTTTTGCTCCTGCATCTGCGGCACAAGCGCAATGGCTGCAAAAAAACAGATATATGCCAGTGCACAAGTGATCATATTAATTATCAAAAGTTCCTGCACCACTCTTGAAAGTTCCACCTTATCATCTCTGACCTTTGCACATATACGAATACCATAAGTCGGAATACCTAGCTGTGCAATCATCGAGAAGTACATGACCATCGGATACACAAAATCAACAATACCAGTTCCATTTGGTCCAAGTACCCTTGCAACATGCGATGATGTAATAAGCGGAAACACAACTGAAGACATCGTAAGCAGTGCATTCATAAAAAAATTAACTTTAATTGATTTTTGTTTCTGCATAAAATTCTCTTTCTTTTGTTTCTGGCACTGCTTTAAAAGCTTCCCTCATATTTTTTCTTTTCAAATTTTGCCTTTAAAAAAGCGCTTCCTTTTTTGACCCAATTTGTCTTTTCGATATTGACAAGCGGAGCCTCCACATAAGATTCTCTATTTGCCTCAATCCATACGTCTAAAAGCAGCTCACTAATACGCCCAAATACGCGCGCATGAAAACTGCTTAGCTTTGTAACATCAATTTGCTTTTCTATTTCACCAAGAACCGGAAATAAAAACTCACAATATGCATTACATTTCTCGCGTTTCATAATAAACATATTGAACATATGACCACTGGTGCGCTTCATAACACGATCAAATGCTGGAACATACTCTGGACATAACTGCTTTAAAACTTCTCTTGTAATATCCAAGTGTTCTGCATAATGCGTATGTGCATAGTGAGAATACAGCGTTTCAATATAATATTTACGTCTTTTAGGAAGAATAATGTCACTTTTTTTCATAAGTTTCTCAATATCCTTTCCCTCAAGAATACTTCCTAACGGATCCCTATGCCTTTGTATAAATCCAGCTATTCCTCTTTTCTTTCCCATATAACGCCTATAATGCACCAAACCTATAACATCTGCCGGCAAATTTTTCCATGCCCAATACAGTCCAGTTAATTCACAGTAGTACGGATTTTTTTCAGAAATGTTGTCCCCTGTATTATCTGGAGTATATCCAATATCCGGATGGAGCGCTCTTCCAACCTGAACTGGAAAGTAACAGTCTTTATCAGGCATCAGATACTGTTTGTGAGCTGCAATTATTACTTTTATTTCCATTTTTCACCTATCTGTCTTTTTTGTATTAATTTCGTTTGTAAGCACATCCTTCTCTATAAAAATAGGACGCTGTTTTCCCTGAATATACATTCTTGCTATATATTCTCCCATAATTCCCAAAATTAAAAGCTGAATACCGCCAATTAAAAGAATCAATGCGACAATTGTTGCATATCCCGGCACATCTACACCGCAGATCAGCCGCTGCAAAACAACCACAATAAAATAGATAACAGCAAGAAGTGATGTGAATGACCCAAGCACAGTTGCAATTTTTAACGGTGCAGTTGAATAGCCAATGATGCCCTCCACCGCATACTTAAACAGTTTCCAGAAGCTCCACTTTGTCTTTCCTGCATGACGCTCCTCGGCAACATAGGGAATATAGTAAGTATCAAAGCCAACCCATGAAAAAATCCCCTTTGAAAAGCGATGATATTCCGGCATGCTTAAAATTGCATCAACCATTTTTCGTCTGCATGTGCGAAAATCACTCGCGCCATTGACAAACTCTACCTCACTCATTTGATTGATCAGGCGATAAAATTCACGTTTAAAGAAAGACAGACCCTTTCCTTCATTTCTCTCTTTTTGAAAAGCAGCAACACAGTCATACTCTGGATGATCATCCAATATCTGAACCATCTCGCGCACAATTTCAGGACGCTGCTGTAAATCAGCATCAATCAATGTTACAAGATCACCCTTTGCATGCTTCATTCCTGCCAGGATTGCTGCTTCCTTTCCAAAATTACGTGAAAACTGAACGATTGTGATCGGTGTTTCTTCTCTTTTCTCATAAAACAGCTTTTTTAACTCAATCCCGGTATTATCCCTGCTTCCATCATTTACCATAACAAGCTCGTACTCATAGCCACAGCCTAAAAACGCATTTACAGCTGCATCATAGAATGCTCGGACATTATCCTGCTCGTTATAGCATGGAACCACCAGTGATAATTTCATCCTGTTACCTCCTGTCTTGCCTACTTGTCTTTCATATTTAAAACCAGATTGAGCATCCATCGCAATCTGGTCAGATAGTCCCCACTTTTTTACTTCATCGCCTACTATAACACAATTATGCCCCATTGGAAAGTATATTTTGCGCATTTCCTTTTCTTTTCAGCATTTTTATGTTATGATAAAGGTCAGTCTGACTGACTTATCAATGTTTCACGGTGCAAAACTGTGCCATTATGGAAAGGTGTGAATATTGTTTATGAAAGCTTTTTTACGTTCTTCTTTTTCTTTATGCCTGTGCATATGTCTTCTTTTACTGCCATGCCATGCCGCAAGTGCTGCAACAAAGGCTGAAATTGACACCATGCAGGCACATCTGCCTGAGGAATGGCCTGATGCGCCAGAAATTACAAGCGAAGCCGCAATCCTCGTTGATATCGATACTGATACAATCCTATACGCAAAGAATGCGACAAACTCCATGTATCCTGCCAGCACAACTAAGCTGATGACAGCCTATCTGACTCTGTCTAACACTTCTTTGGATGATATTGTCACATTTTCAAAGAACTCTATTTATAGTCTTCCAAGCGGCAGCAGCCACATTGGTATGCATATTGGGGAATCCTTAAGCGTAAGAGACTGTCTGTATGGTCTTTTACTTCCTTCTGCAAATGAAGTAGCAACAGCACTCGCTGAACATGTAAGCGGCTCTGTATCTTCCTTTGTGGATCTGATGAATAGTACTGCTGTAAGTCTTGGCTGCGTAAACACAAACTTTGCAAATGCCAATGGACTTCAAGATCCAAACCACATGACATGCGCCTACGATTTATATAGGATTATGCTAGGCTGCCTTCAGTATTCTGATTTTATCTCTATTTCATCCACACCAGCTTATTATAGAAAGGCCGATTCCATTCTCGACCGCGATATTCCTATGGGCACTACAAATAAGCTTATTAAAAAAGATTCCGACTACTACACACCGTTTGTTGTCTGTGGAAAAACCGGTTGGACCGAGGAAGCTGGACGCTGCCTAGTTACATATGCTTCAAAAGATGGACGCAATTTAATCTGCGTTACAATGGATACAGAAGATCCAAACCAATATAAGGATACCATCCAGCTTTTTAATTACGGATTTGACCATTTCAGTGTAGCAAAGGCTTCTGAGCAGGATCAGACCTACAGCACACAGGCGCTTATCTCTAACAGCCCGCTTGGTCTTTCCGAACAAAATTCCTCTTTTCTGACTCTTGACAGTGCTTCACGCGTCACCGTGCCAGATACTGTTTCACTAGATGACCTGACACGCCGTCCCATTACAAATGAAGATGGCACACATATGCTCTCCTATGAGCTTCATGGATATCCACTTGGAACTGCAATGATTATCAACCAGGTCGCACAGGACACAAGCGACCTATATGTGGCATCTGGTAATTCATTGTCTGACGTGCTTCAGACAAGACCTTTCCACGAAATAAAAATCTGGCTTGCTGCATGCATGCTTGCTGTAATCATTTTGATTATTCTTCTCGTTGTCTTTTTGATTCGTTATAATAAGATGAACAAAAGCAAACATCCGACACCGCCAAATCACCAATATCGTATGCAGTAAACAAGTCATGACCACCCGTTAAACGGGTGGTTTGTACTAGGGCTATAAGCCCATTGTTACTAGGCCAACGTCTAAAGGC
>CAKQXY010000050.1 GCA_934292725.1 uncultured Lachnospiraceae bacterium | reverse complement strand
TTCATCTACTGTATATGTGTAGGCTGTTCTTCCATCTTCGCTGTATTCTGGAAGTTCTGTAAACTCATAGCTCCAGTTGTCATCTGCTGTTACTTCCTTTGAGTCAACTGGACTTCCGTTACGTTTCAGGATTACTGTGATGCTTTCTGGAAGATCTGTTCCTTCTGGCGCTCTCCAGGTCTTGGTTCCTGATACACTTGTGGTTCCTGTGATTGTGTTGATCAGGTTGGTTCCACTTACAGTTGTGATGTAGCCGTCTACTGGCTTCTCTTCTACTGTATATGTGTAAGCTGTTGATCCATCTGCACTGTATGCTGGAAGATTTGTAAACTCATAGCTCCAGTCGTCCGCTGCTGTTACTTTCTTTGTGTCAAATCGACTTCCGTTACGTTTCAGGATTACTGTGATGCTTTCTGGAAGATCTGTTCCTTCTGGCGCTTTCCAGGTCTTGGTTCCTGATACACTTGTGGTTCCTGTTATTGTGTTAATCAGGTCGGTTTCTCTTATAGTTGTGATGTATCCTGTTACTGGCTCTTCATCTACCTCATAGGTATATGCAGCTCCATCGTCATCATACATTGGAAGATCTGTAAACTCATAGCTCCAGTCGTCGTCTGCTGTTACTTTCTTTCTAGCAACTGACTCTCCGTTACGTTTCAAGATTACTGTGATGCTTTCTGGAAGTTTGGTTCCTTCTGGCGCTCTCCAGGTCTTGGTTCCTGATACACTTGTAACTCTGTATGTATTCGTTACAACTAAGGCTCTTGCATCAATTTCAACTTCAGGTATATCTGTCATCACAACATTATAATATACAGATGCTGTCAGCTTGCGTTCATCATTCATAGATACCACTACTGTTACTGGATATTCTGTTTCATCGTAACTCATTCCAACAGTTGAACCCTTGGTTTCCTTTACAGTGTAGTAATATATGCCTGTATCTGTATATGTGATTGATCCGAAGCTTCCAGTCTCACCTGCCTTTATAGAAACCTTATTGCCAGTTTCTGTTGGCATTGGTATACCTTCTTCTGCTGCACTTAATGTAAATTCAAAGGCTTCATCTTGATTGTAACCAGTTCCGTCTACTATCTTCTTTACAGAGATAACTGCACTCGTCTCTGGTATCTCATAGATATTAGTTATAGTTACATTTACAACTACAGTGCCTGCTTCTTTGTCAATTGTTCCTGCTGCATTTGATGAAAGACTTGATGTATATCCTTCCTCTCCAGTTAAAGCTGTTCCATCAAAATTTACCTCTTCCACAGTATACTTCGTTCCTAATGGAAGACCTGTAAATGTAATAGTTGCATCCTTTACAAGCTCATAGATAGCAGAACCATTTTCAAGTCTTATTCCATTGAAGCTTCCTGTTAAAGGCTTATCTTCTGCATCTGTAAGAGTAACCTTGATATAATAGTGCATACCCTCTTCCATTTCGTATCCTTCAACCTTTTTAGTAATAGAAAGAATACCTGGGTACTTACCATTCTCAATTATATATGTACTATCACTAATTGCCTGCAAACCATGCGCATCAACTACACAATCATTATTTACTGTAATTCTCCATGGTTCGCTTGGTGTTACATATCCCGTAGGAGCACTTGTCTCATAAAGTAAATATTCACCTGGAATCAGTCCTGAGAATGCCACTCCTGTTCCACTTGCATTACTAATTGCTGTTGCAATTGGCAAACCAACTCTAATCCACTGATTCTGGTCGTTCTTCACTGCACGGTACAGTGCAAAACTTGCTCCTTCAAGCGGCTGCGGCGTTGACGTTGATGCATCCACCTTGTTGATACTAAATGAAGCTGTTTTCACTTCCTCATCTGCCTTATTTATTACAACAATTGGATTTCCTCCAACACCGGCTAAAACACCATTATTCTGATAAGAAATAGTATAACCATACAAACTAAACTCTGTTACATAGTAATAAATATCTTCTCCGTCATTTTCCTTTGCCGGCAAATCAGATACTACTGCTGTCCAGTTATTATGACTATCAATAGTTACATTCCGGACAAATTCCATATCACCTGCGGATATTGTTGCTATTGTTCCACTAACCTTGCCCGGCTTATTAACATCTAAAATTGAATTATATGTATTGGCTGTAACTACAATACTAATCTTATTAAGTGTGCTGCTTACAATCTCGCTATGCGTTACTGAATATACATTTTCAATATTCAGCTCACCGCGATCATCTCCGTTGATATACAAACGTGCTGTCATTTGTGTTGAAGCAAAATCCCAGCCTCCCCAGTTCTTTCTCCAGCCTTCATTTAAATATCCTGTAACTGTCAGATTTGTACCAATCTTGTAGTATTCAGTACTTGCAAAAGCAAGCTGCGGACTGCTCATTCCGTTTCCTTTATAAGAAACTTCAACTTCAACTGGCTGAGCATCTGTATAACGATGATGTGTCTTATACAATCCTACAGATATACTGCTCTCAGATGCCTGCATTTCACTGCCATCATGATTCAGCCATACTTTCTGGATTCTGACTGCTCCATCCTCAATCTCATTCTCGATATTTACAATTGCATTTGTGTTGGCAAAATGTACATCATTTACTGTAATGTCTGCTGCCTTTACTGCTTTTGCAACTGCAGCCTTTAAATCCTTGATAGATTTTCCGTACGTACCTAATGCAAAGTAAAACTTTTCATGTCCTGCTTCAATCTTATATCCACTTGGAGCCTGGATTTCTTCGAGATAATACAATACATTCTCTTCAACTGCAATATCAGTTGCAGCCATCATATCTTCATCTGTTTTATCAGAAACAAACTTGCAGCCAGTAACAGGGATTTCAATATCACTCTGAATCAGTGAAAAACTGCCATCATTATATTTATAGAGGTTAAATTTTGCACCACTCAGTTTTTCATCTTCATTTCCCTTTTCTACCTTGTAAACAATTAAAGAATTATATTTTGCAACTGATCCGCCAGCACTCTGATTCTTCCACTGTGTACTGATTTCTTTTATATAAGAACCGACCAGTTCTACATTATTCTTAATTGTTATTGTTTGTCCTGCATAATTTGATGTAAATTCAAAACGATATGTATACTCTACAACAAACGCTGCTGAATCAGGAAGTACCATACTAATATTATGTGTTTTCTCATTATACTGGTATGTATAAAGGTTTTTGCTTACAGGTGCACCCTTACCATCAGGCTTGCCTGCATCATACTCATAAACAGAAACTACATTTCCAACCAGTGTAATATCCTGAATCTTTGACTCATCTACATCACATTTCAAAACATCATTCAGTGTAATCTTATCCTTATTTGGAATCAGATCTAAACGATTTTTGTTTACTACAATTGTATAGGTGATGTCACTGTTATTCTGGAAGCCCTTCTTATCAATAACATCGTCCTTTTCAATTTCTTTTTCCTCAAACAGCACTGGAACAGTTACACTTGCTTCATCTTCACCAGAAGTTGCTGTATTTGTAAAGTTTATCAACTCCTGCTGTGAACCTAAAAGGTTTGCGTTGGAAATCTGAATTGCATAATGAATATACAAAACATCTTGCTTATAGCTTCCATCTTTATTGACATATACTTCCTTTGGAATAGTAAAGGTCAAAGTTCTGCCATCTTCACTGACACTCATTTGATTCAATGTTGTCGGGCTTGCATTAAATGAATCTTCAACATAAACTGCTCCCTCTGGAAGTGTATCTGTAACAATAAATTCATCTTTCAGATTTCTCTCAGCTGGCTTTATTTCTAATTCGTAATAAAGCTTGCCATCTGTCAAATCACTTTCTTTTACTTCACCAATGCTCGTTTGGTAACCACTTGAATATCTTGATACCTTTTTCAGTAAAAATGCGTGCTTTGTATATGTATATGAATCTGTCTTTGTCTGATTGATTGAGCCACTGGCGAAAACTGCTACATTATCATACCTAAATGTTCCAGCCGGATAACTTGCAAACTCAGCTTTTACCTTGTACTCAAAGTTGATCTTTTGTGCCTTTTCATGTGTAATCGCCTTAAATGTCACCTTAAAGCCAATCATTCCTTCTGCAAATTCATTAACTAATGCTCCGTCTTTACCCCAATATTGAATTGTATAATCAGATGCATCTATACCGTTTACAGTAACTGGTGTTAATAACGACTGTATATGATCCTGATTCAGTGTATCAGTAAGCGTTGCTCCTTCTGCAATACCATCATTCACTGTTACTGTGACCAAATACGGAACTTCAACATATCCGTCTTTCTTAACAACCTGATTTTCATCATGGGTTTTATCAAGATAACCGATGATGCCAATGGTGTCTTCTACTTCTCCCCAAGTATTAGGACCAATTTCTATGCGGTTTACAAGTTTCTTCTCAGCATTTGTTTCATTAGCCGGCGGATAATAGCTATATGTAATCACAATTTTGTTATTAAAATTGTTCTCAAATTTATATCCGGTACTAAAGAAATTTTCCTTTGTAATTCCAGGATTGCTTCCGCCCTGCACATCAACATAAAAATATCTAATATCATTGATGTCAATTACTGTGCCATCTAACTTAAAAGTATCTTTTATAGTAAGACCTTTTAAATTTTCCTGACTTTCATTTATGGTGACAGTATACTTATAACTTCCATCTTCTTGTTTTTCAGAAGTCTTTTTAATAACATTTCTGCTATATTCTGCTTCTGCATATGAACTATGCTCATTTTTGCCGCTTCTTACATAGAAAATATTTTTATTCAGCTTAAGATTTGTTGTAGCTGATGTTGAAAGCAGCTGCTTATTTACTAATGCTACACACGTTATTGTATATTTTTGACCTGCTTCCAGCTTTGGAAGTGTTGTCACAAAACCACTATTTTCATATTGCTCAATTTGAATATTTTCTACATTGTTGCCGTTGTTATCCTGAATCGAAATACTGTTCAGCCGAATAACCTGTTTCGTCTGACTGCCTACAATATTATTATCAAAGTAATCGAAAACCTCAATATCTTTGCCTGTTCCCTTTTTAGATGAAATGGTCATTGTATAAGTTACATACCATTCACCATCTCTATCTTGAACTACGCCACTTGCCGTTTTCGTAGTCTTTATATCAAACGCTAAGGAAGACGGCTTTATAGTATATTTTACCTCTCCTTTTCCTGGAAAGCTAAATGTTACTTCTTCTTGAGTTTTCCTTGAACCTACTTTACATTCAAAGAAAAAGTCTCCGCTAAATGCTTTCTCATCTTCGCTAAATTCCTTACTGTATTCAAATGTAACAAGACCATTTGCATCAATACTGAATGTTCCGACTGGCTGCTTTGAAGAATCCTTCAATTCACCCTCTAATGGCGGATTATCAATTTTAATTACGTTTGGAAGCTGATACTGGATTTTACGTGACTGACTTGTAATAAGTTTATCTGGAAGGGTATACTTCAAATCAATTCTCACATTATGGCCTGATGTGATTTCATTCACCGCTACCCAAGAATCTCCTATTCTCCTACTTACAGTAACTTCATCAATGTAGCCATCCAACCATGGAATTGCCCCTCCTGCTGTGAGCATTAACCCGTTAGCGCTTCTCAAACCAAATATTACTGGAGCATTTGACAGCAGATCATCCTCATCAGTCTCTGGCTCTGTTTCTTCTTCTGTCGCTTTTTCTGTTTCTACCTCAGTTTCTTCTTCGGTCTCTTCCACTGACAGAATAGTCTCCTCTTCGTCGGTTGTTTCGGCTTCCTCTATCGTAGGTTCCTCTACTGTTGGTGCCTCTACTACTGTCGGCTCTGGCGTAGTAGGTTCCTCTGCTGCCGTTGGCTCTGGCGTTGGTTCTTCTACTACTGTTGGCTCTGGCGTTGGCGCTTCTACTACTGTTGGCTCTGGCGTTGGCGCTTCTACTACTGTTGGCTCTGGCGTTGGCGCTTCTACTACTGTCGGCTCTGGCGTTGGCGCTTCTACTGCTGTCGGCTCTGGCGTTGGCGCCGCTACCACTATCGGCTCTGGCGTTGGTTCCTCTGCTGCTGGTGCCACCGGTGCAGGTGCTTCTGCTGCTAGTGCCGCTGCTATAGTGGATTCGACTGTTGTCTCTTCCTCTGTTGTTTCTGGTGTTTCCTCTGATAGCTGACTGGCAATTTCTGTCTCATCGGCATCTGTAATCACAGTTGAAAATCCCGGAATACTGACATTCAAACTAGATACGCCAACAAAAGCTGCTAATGCCGCTGCCGCTATACGCCTTTTGATTGACATTTTTTTCTTTTCTTTCCGCATACTTTTTCCTCCCTTTTCCAGCACCAAGGAGTTTCTCTCTGTCACATCATCTAATTTCCCATAAAGACGACACATAAAGAATCTCCTAATGGTCACTATATTTTATACTGTCTAAACGAGCGTTTCATGTTAAATTTTTACACGTTTTTCATGAAACCTATTCTAATTTTAAGTATACGGTCACTTACACAAAATGTAAATCATACCAAAGTATGAAAAAAGAGCGCACTTTCGTGCGCTCTCTTCAATAATCTAGTTCTTACACCAGATTTTTTATTTTTATATCTGATTACTCTACTGTATATGGCATAAGTGCGATATGACGAGCTCTCTTGATAGCTACGGTCATTGCTCTCTGATGCTTTGCACAAGTTCCGGTAATTCTTCTCGGAAGGATCTTTCCTCTCTCGGAAACATACTTCTTTAACATTGCAACGTTCTTGTAATCGATAACGCCGTTGTTCTCTCCACAGAATACGCAAACCTTCTTTCTTCTGCGAGGTGCTCTTCTCTTCATGGAGGAATCAGTTTTTTCTGCCTTATTGTAAGCCATGTTCTTCTCTCCTTTTTGATTTTCAATCTATCAAGCGATTTTCGCTTTGATTATGGACGTTTTCTCCGTCTGTCTTTGACATCATTAGTTAAATGGAAGTCCTTCGTCTTCTACGCCGTCTGGGATGTTCATAAATCCGCTTGCAACTGCGCTTGCCGGCTCTGGTCTGGACTGAGACATTGCCGGTCTGTAACCGCCATTGTCTGAACCTGCACTTGCTGACTTGCTCTCTGCAAACTCCTGATCCTCAACAATCACATCTGTCGTATAAACTTTCTGGCCATCCTTATTGGTATAGCTGCCGGTCTGAATGCGTCCGGTAACCACTAGCTTTGTTCCCTGATGAAAATATTTCTCAGCGAACTCTGCTGAACGGTCAAATGCTACACACTGAATAAAGTCAGCTGTCTGCTCACCATTGGATGTATTTGCGCGTCCTCTGCGATCTACAGCCAGTGTATATCTTGCAATAGCCATCTGGCGTTCTCCCTGTGAGTAACGAACTTCTGGGTCTCGGGTAAGTCTTCCCATTAAAATAACTTTATTCATAGTTAATAACCATGCCCTTTCTAAAATGCTTAAGCCTGATGCCTAAGCGCCCTGCTTACGCTTCCTGCTTAACGCAAAGATATCTGACAACCGGTTCCATAATGCGGATGTGTCTCTCAACTTCACCTGGACACTCTGCATCACCATCAAACTGGATGAAGTAATAGTAAGCCTCTTTAGACTTCTGAATCTCATAAGCCAGTCTCTTCTTACCCCAATCATCAACGTTGGTAACAACGCCGTTGTAACGGGTGATGTAGCCCTGTACCTTCTCGATTGCTGCAGCTCTCTCTTCTTCCTCAAGCTTTGCACTTAATACAACTGCTAACTCGTACTTATTCATGTTTTCTACCTCCTTCTGGTCTCTGGCCCTCCACCTACTGGAGAGCAAGGATATGATATTACATCACAGTTTTTAACTCTACCATATCTGCAAAGAAAATGCAAGCACTTTTTTATAAAAAAGTTCACGCGTTCAGATGTGTTCGTACAAATCCCATGCTTGCATGAGGATTGGACGAATCAGCTGAACGAAGTGAACGCCCGTTAATGAACAAAACAAAGTTGCGAAGCAACGAAAGCACGTTAGTGCGGTTTTGTGAATGGGCGTTCCGTGAACTTTTCTTGGACTCTTATTCCGCCTTTTTAATACTTTTAGTATTCTTTTCTACAAGCTTTCTCGGCACCATGATCTGGTGATCGCATCCACAGCAGCGAATACGAAAGTCTATTCCAACACGCAAAACTTCCCATTCCTTGCTTCCGCATGGGTGCGGTTTTTTCATGATAATTCTATCTCCAACCTCAAAATCCATTTTCATACTCCTAAGACAGGCCTTCAAAAGCTTACTCTACTGCCTCTGAAAGTGCCTCTCCTATCTTTCTTTTTATAATCAAATCTGCCATGCCGTCCTTTACTGTCGCTGCCATATTGATTAAAACAAGCTTATTTCCCCGGTAATAATCAATCAGTCCTGCTGCTGGATATACTGTCAGCGAGGTTCCGCCTACAATTAGCACGTCAGCCTGACTAATATAGCGCACGGATTGCTCCAATGTCTTCTGATTTAGACTTTCCTCATACAAAACCACATCCGGTTTAATGGTTCCGCCGCAGCTACACTTTGGCACTAACTCTTTCTTTTCCATAAGATCTTCCAGGCTATAGAATCTGCCGCAGTGCTCGCAATAATTTCGAAGAACACTTCCATGAAGCTCTAGCACTTCCCTGCTTCCTGCCTTTTGATGCAAACCATCAATGTTTTGTGTTATTACTGCCTTTAATTTTCCCTGCTGCTCCAGCCTTGCAAGCGCTTTGTGCGCTGCATTTGGCTGTGCATTTGGAAACAACATTTTGTTTCGATAAAACCTAAAAAACTCCTCTGGCTTTTTCTTGTAAAAGCTGTGGCTAAGAATTGTTTCAGGCGGATAGGCGTATTCCTGATTGTACAGACCGTCTGTGCTTCTAAAATCCGGGATATTGCTCTCGGTTGACACGCCTGCCCCTCCGAAAAATACAATGTTTTTGCTTGTCTTTATCCATTCTTTTAAAAGTTCCATCTCGTCTGCCATAAAATCACACCTTTCTTAAATCAGACCTTAATTTAACTTAAATCCCTTAAGCAGTGCGCCAAGACCTGTTGCTGCTGCACCGTTATCCTCGTACTCAGCTGGTCCTTCCTCCTCTACCTCACGGCTTGTAAGCTCAGCTGCCTCACGGATACTTAAGGAAATCTTATTGTTCTCGATCTTTATAATCTTTACCTTAACCTTATCGCCTTCCTTTAATACCTGACTTGGATGCTTTAATCTTCTGTCGCTGATCTGTGAAATATGAACCAAGCCTGTAATACCATCACCAATATTTACAAATGCACCGTAATCCTTTAACTGTTCAACTGTTCCTTCCATAACAGTGCCAACTGTATACTTGTTGATCTTCTTATTCTTTTCTTCCATAACTTTCGCCAGAAGAAGCTCCTTTGCAGACAAAACTACTCTCTTTGCATCCTCATCCACTGAGATTACCTGAACATCAAGTTCCTTATTTAAGTAATCTGCCGGCTCCTCTACATATTCTAATGCAAGCTTTGATGCCGGGATGAATCCGCGCACGCCTTCTACATAAGCTACGCATCCGCCATTTACGGCACCTGCCACCTTTACATGATAAACCTTCTTTGTTTTCTGTGCTTCCTGCAGCTTATCCCATGCCAACTCCTCAGCCGCATCCTTGCATGAAAGAAGCATATTTCCGGCACCATCATCTGTCTTTACAACTGTTGCAGTAAGTGTATCACCAACTGCGACATTTTCCTGTACCTGATATGTTGGATCATCGCTTAACTCAGTCACTGGGATTCTGCCCGGTGCATAGTAATTAAAATCAATTGTCACATCCTGATCATTTACATCAATAACTGTTCCTGTCACGATATCACCTGGACGGATTCTGCGGTAAGATGCCTCAAGTGCATCCTTGTAATCCTCCATTGTCTCAGTTGTTCCCATAGTTGTGTTCTTTTCTTCCATGATCTATTCTCCCTTATTATTTAATTCGTAACTATTCAAACCAAAAATAACTAATTCCCATAACACCCTTCATAGAAAGCTTCAATGTAATGATTTCATCCACATACCCCCAAGTTGCCATCTCCTCAGAAAGATTGATGCAAACCTCTTGTATCATGCCCTGCGTGTTTAATGCAAACATCTGTGAATCCTTATCATTGATGGTTATCTTTAGCTTGCTGCCTTCTATAGCATAAAGCTTTAAATGGAGTTCACTTCCCAAGCTGTCATTATCGCCCATTGTATACTCCATCATCGCTTCCTGCGCCTTATTGCTTATGCAGACAACTTGAACGCCCTCTCGTTTTGAGATTCGCACATTTCTGCACTCATCATAAAGCCAGGCTCCTGTAATATTAGCAAAATCACGACGAATACGAATATCACCCTCAAGGCAGACAATAGCCTGCGCTGGACGCTTCGTGCCATCACTTTCTATTATCTGTGCCTGTGTATCTGCATCCTCTCCTATCCAAATTCGATAGCCGCCATCGGAAAGCATCATGCTTTCTGTAATCACATCATAGATCATCAGCTCTCTAAACGGAATTTTAATTGTCACTTCCTTAGCTTCTTCTGCATGAAGCATAACAAATGCAAAACCAACAAGCTTTTTATCTGGCCGTGTAAGTGATGCTTCCTCCTTTGCCGCATAAATTTGGATAACCTTAGCACCATCACAATTTCCAGTATTTCGTACACGAAGCACAGCCTTAAGCTGCTCCTTTTCCTGCTCCACTGCGAAAATATCATACACAAATGACGTATATGACAATCCATATCCAAACGGATATTGTTTTTTGCCTCTATAATATTGATAGGTCTGACGCGTGCGAATAATATCACATTCATTTTTTGCCGGAAGATCTTCAAATGATGAATACCATGTCATATTCAGTCTTCCTGACGGATTATATGCGCCAGACATAACATCTGCAATAGCTCTTCCAAGTTCCTGACAGCCAGACGGCGTAAAGAGAATAGCTTTTGCTTCCTGTAACGGCATCAGATCATGCGGATAGTTGCTTACAACAACAACGATCACATGCTCGTTCACCTTTTTCACAGCTTCAAACAATGCTATCTGAGCACTTGGAAGTCCATACTGCTCTCTGTCCTGTCCTATCTGACCATTGATCACTGGATTTGTTCCAAGTACAATAACTACTTTATCAGCCTCTGATGCTAAAGTCACTGCACGAGCCGTACCATCCCAAGTCTGCTCAATTCCAAATAATGCACGATTTTCGCCTGGCCAGCCAATGCCAACCTGCTCATCTGTTGCTGCACGAAGCATACCCTCACTGTCCCAATACACATCGCGTCCACGCCATGTTGTCAGTCGAAAACGTCCATCTGGCAGCATCTCAACACAAAAGCATTCTTTTACATGACGGCCAAATGCCTCACTGCGGTTTGCAAATAACTTTCCGTCCTCATCTACACTTGTCAGATAGCATCCTGTCGATGCCGCCTGCAGATTCATTTTTCCCTGTCCCCAGTCAGTTATAACAAATTCCTCAGCCTCTGAGCGCGAACCAAGCGCCAGTCGTCCTTCCTGCGTCAGACAGACAAACCTCTCTCCACAGCGCAGGCACAGACGCCTTTTGCCGTCTGTGTAAGTCACACAATCTTCCCCAAATGTATCTCGTATTCCCTCATACGGTGGGATACGATATGGTGGTATGCCTCCATTCCAATCCTTAAACCATTCATTTGCTAATGGTCCTATCACTGCAATTTTTTCTTTTTTTTGTGGAGAAATAGGCAGTATCTGTTCTTCATTTTTCAAAAGTACAATTGCCTCTCGTCCAGCCTGACGTGACAAATCAGCATGATCACTGCCGCCTAAAAGTGATTCATCTGGATTTGCAAACGGATCATCTTCTTTTTTATTAAACATACCAAGACGAATCCTTGTCGCAAAGCTGCGGCGCACCGCCTGATTAATGTCCTGCATTGAAAGAAGATTTCTGTCATAAGCACCTCGCACTGCTGCTTCCACAAACTCAGGCTCATCAGCAAAACAATCCACACCTGCCTTTATTGCAAGCGCTGCTGTCTTTTCTCTGTCAGAAAAACGCTCATCCCTACACAGCTCTTCGAGCGAACACTCATTTCCAACGATGTGGCCGCTAAAACGCCACTCTTTACGAAGCACCTCCTGTAAATGATCGCCCAAAAGTGCTGGTGTGCCATTGATTGCATTGCTTGCTGTCATAACGCCTTCCGCACCGCCTTCTATAATGCACCTGCGATACGGCTCCAAATAATACTCATAAAAGCTGCGCGGATCAATCGACACACGAAGCGGCCGATCTTCTGAATTATAGCCGGTAAAATATTTAAGCGTAGCTGCTGTTTTTATATAGTTAGGATTATCACCACGCATCCCCTTTATATAAGCAGATGCCATCTGACCACCCAAATGAGGATCTTCGCCAAATCCTTCTTCTGTCCTTCCAAAACGGGGATCACGCTCTGGCTCCGCCATCGGTGCCCAACGACATAGACCTCCATGCTCGCCCTCTCGATAATAGAGGATTCGTGCCTCGTCTCCAACGGCTGCCCCCATTTTTTCCATCAGCTTAGTATCCCAAGTCTGACTCATACCAAACGGCTGTGGAAATGTCGTTGTCGGCTTCGGTGCTCCCCAGTTTACGCTTCGATCATGCTTTGCTTCCACACCATGAGCAGCTTCTTCACCCAGATAAGTACTTCGGATTCCAAGACGCGCCACTTCTGGTGTAAGCGTCGAGAACATCTTACATTTTTCATCCAGATTCAGTGCCTCAAGCAGCCAGTCTAACCGTTCATTGATGTCAAGCGAGGCATCCCACAATGGTGTATTCTGGTTTTCCATAATTCTTCAGATCCTTTCACCTCAATAAATGAGAAAGATGCCGCAGGGAACTCTGCAGCATCTTCTTACTTCTTTTCAAGCTCCTTTATGGCAGCTACAACCTCAGCTGCATTCTTCTTTGAAATTCCTTTGGCCAAGCATGCATACTGCACTAGTTCTTCGAGAGATCCATCAAACCAGAAATTCATGAATTGCTTTACCTGTGCTTCCAAAAACTTCTTATCATTAATTGCTGAAGAATAATAGAACACACGTCCCTCTCTTCTTCCATTTACATAACCTTTTTCAATCAAATGTGCAATAAATGTACATACCGTTGAACGTTTCCAGTCCTTCTGGTATTTCTTTTCAAGTTCATCCATGATGCCAACCAGGCCAATTTCCTTATCAGCTTCCTGAATGCATCGATAAACTAGCATTTCACAATCTGTAATATCCGAAAACAGCATAACTTCTCCCTCTCTTTCTCCTAATTTGCTGCTTAATGCAGGCTAAACTTCATAAGAAGCACAAAAACAAGAGCAAAACCAACTAAAAACAAGATCGCCTTAATTCTTCCAACTTCACCGCCTACGTAGAACAAAATACCAAATACGATAATCGCTACTACACATGCAAGCAGCAGGTACGCACCTGCAAATGTAACAATAATAGGTGAAATTACTGCACTAAGACCTACCATAAGCAATAGTCCAAGATTTCCAGTAGCAAGTGTCAAATGCATAGATACAGGTTTTTCTGTGTTCATCCAATACTTTCTTGCCACACGCACATACTCTGGAAGCACAAGACCTACACCAATCACAGCAAAGCCAAGCACACCCTGCTCTATGTTCAGCGCGTGGGTAAGCGCTGCCGTATTATTCATAAGAAGAACACCGCCAAGACCTGCCAGTGCAAGTCCCACAAGCGTAAACACAATTGCCGGAACAAAATCCGTATCAGGGCGACGCTGAAGCTTACGATTCTTTCCCATAAAATAAGGAAGCATCCACACAGTAAATGCTACAGCAAGAACAAGAAGAAAAAGCCCCATTCCCCTAGAGATCGTGCTTGCTGGATGACCTTTACTCCAGGTGTAGTTAGTACAAACAATCAAAATCACGACGCAAACAAGAAGAAGCACAAGGTCGCGAAGTGCATTGCCTGCTAGGCGGTATGTTCCAGTGATTCCAAGCATTCCATAAATCAAAAGAAGTTGCAATACACCAGCTGTCAGTGCTGCTGTAAATACCATGTTTCCAAGACCTAATATACCACCAGAGATTGCTATGCTTAAAAATGGCATCAAGCTAAGTGCAAACCAGGAAAAAATTCGCTCCTGCGCATCTGATGTCGGTCCTTTTCTCATAATAGAGATTCCGCCTCCATTGACTAGCTTTGTGCTAAATAACAGTAGAACATATCCTAATACCAATAATAAAATATTCGTTATCCCCATAGAAATAACCACGCCTTTCTGTACACATATATACTTATTCTACCTTTATCTACTATTGATTGTCAAGTAAAAAAGATAGCTGTCCGAAGAATTTTCGGACAGCTATGTATTCCTTTATATTCTAGTAAGTACTCAGAAGCACATTCACAATCACTCTTGTTTTTAGATTTCAAACAGAAGATCGCCATATGTTGGCATCGGCCATACCTTGCGCTCTACTAATACCTCAAGCTTATCAACTGGTGCACGCAGCTCATCCATTGCTTCCTTTACAACATCCTTATAATAGAATGCCTGCTCTTTTCCTTCCATAGCAACAGCCTTTGCGTGAACATCACTTAACTTCTTTAATGCCTGATATGTCTCACCAAGAAGCTCTGCAATCTCATGAAGCATACCCTCCTGAGTGGAGATGTTTGCTGCTGCGTATGCAGACTTAATGGTATTTACAGATGCAGCCAGATTGTTCTCATACTTGATAACAGCTGGAATGATCTTCTTTGTTACCATATCAATCATTGTACCTGCCTCAATATTTAAGGTCTTGCTGTATGTCTCATAGAAGACTTCTGCACGAGCTTCAAGCTCTCTCTTTGTTAAGATGTGGAACTTCTCATACATCTCTACTGTAGTTGGCTCTGTAACAGACTTAATGGACTCAACCCATGTCTTTACATTTGGAAGACCACGTCTTTCGGCCTCTGCAACCCACTCGTCAGTATATCCGTTTCCGTTAAAGTAGATATCCTTGTTCTCACGGATAAACTCTGCAGTCACTTCGCGAATAGCAACATCTGTGTGCTTACCTTCTCTAAGCTTTGCCTCAATTGCATCTGCTGCATCAGAGAATGCTTCTGCCATCATTGCATTTAATACAGTGTTTGGCTCTGCAATGTTGCAGGATGAAGCAACCATTCTAAACTCGAAACGGTTTCCAGTAAATGCAAATGGTGATGTACGGTTACGGTCGGTCGGATCCTTATCAACAGCCGGGCACTCCTTTACACCAAGATCAAGCATTCCAGCTGGAATAGATGAATCTGCATATCCCTTTTCGATGATCTGATCAACTACACCACCAATCTGATCACCTAAGAAGATAGAAATAATTGCCGGCGGTGCCTCATTTGCACCCAAACGATGATCATTTCCTGGGTTAGAAGCAGCAGTACGAAGAAGAAGTGCATGCTTTTTCACTGCCTTCATAACGCAGCCAACAACTAACTGGAAGCGAGTATCAGTCTCTGGTTTCTTGCTTGGCTTAAACAGATTAATACCATCATCGGTGGAAAGGGACCAGTTGTTGTGCTTACCAGAACCATTTACGCCTGCAAATGGCTTCTCATGAAGCAAACATACAAGACCATGACGTGTTGCAACCTTCTTTAAGGTATCCATTAAAAGCAGGTTGCTGTCTGCTGCTATATTGCTTACTGAGAAGATTGGCGCTACCTCATGCTGTCCCGGTGCTACCTCATTATGCTGTGTCTTCGCAGTGATACCAAATCTCCACAGTTCTTCGTTTAATTCCTTCATAAAGGAACCAACACGCTCCGGAATTACACCGAAGTACTGATCATCAAGCTCCTGTCCCTTTGGAGCCGGTGCGCCAAACAATGTACGGCCTGTAAACACAAGGTCATCTCTCTGTAAATATTTATCTCTGTCTACAATGAAATACTCCTGCTCTGGTCCAACACCTGCTGTTACCTTTGTAGAAGTAGTATTTCCCAAAAGACGAAGAAGTCTTACACCCTGCTCGCTTACTGCGTCCATGGAACGAAGAAGCGGTGTCTTTGCATCGAGTGCTTCACCTGTATATGAGCAGAATGCTGCTGGAATGCAAAGAATGGTTCCAATTGCATCCTCCTTTACGTAAATCGGTGAAGTCATATCCCATGAAGTATAAGATCTTGCGCGGGAGGTATCACGAATACCACCTGACGGGAAGGATGAACCATCTGGCTCGGACTCACACAATTCTTTTCCGGTAAAATCCATCATAACCTTACCATCTTCATCTGGAAGCGAAACGAAGGAGTCATGCTTCTCTGCAGTAAGCATTGTCAATGGCTCAAATACATGTGTAAAATGTGTTGCACCCTTCTCAATAGCCCAGTCTCTTACTGCCTGTGCAACGATGTCTGCAGATCCCTTATCCAGCTTGCACGCCTTCACTTCATTATAAACCTTCTTCGGAAGACGAGCCTTCATCTCAGCATCTGTAAAAACATTGTTGTTAAATAACTCTGTAATTCTGCCGCTCATGTTTTCAACCCTCTCATTCTATACTGATATAGCGCTCTGTCTGCTGCCTTTTCTTCTGTTAAGCTATTCTGCAGAGCCACCTGACTGAACTGATATATTATCGACCACTTTACAGCGGTAAAGCAAAAAAAAGAGCGCCCTTATCAACTAAGATAAGAACGCCCTTGTTCCAGTCAGATCGTGATTGTCTGTTTCAATCACTGATGACAATAAAATACACCTTTTCATTCAGAAAAGCAAGTGTTTTTCCAGAATCGTTTCACTTTTGTGAAATATTCCTCTTTTTCACGCTAAACCTGAACAATAATTGTCTTATTTGTTTCAAGCCTTACCTACAGAACCGAACAGCTCCATCTTTTCCTTAACGGTAGCCTTGATTGCCT
This sequence comes from uncultured Lachnospiraceae bacterium, assembly GCA_934292725.1. Taxonomy (GTDB): domain Bacteria; phylum Bacillota; class Clostridia; order Lachnospirales; family Lachnospiraceae; genus Anthropogastromicrobium. The sequence goes on along the minus strand of CAKQXY010000050.1, from coordinate 7,115 downwards.
CAGCACCTGGTGCTAAAAGCTTTCTTGGGTCAAAGCCCTTACCCTTCTGATCCTTGCCAGCCTCGATATACTCACGAGTAGCTGCTGCGAAGGACAGCTGGCACTCTGTGTTTACATTGATCTTGGAAACGCCCAGAGAGATTGCCTTCTTAATCATGTCAGCCGGGATACCTGTACCACCGTGAAGAACAAGCGGCATATCGCCAACCTTCTCACTTACTGCTGCCAGTGTCTCAAAGCTTAATCCCTGCCAGTTAGCCGGATATACACCGTGAATGTTTCCGATACCTGCTGCCAGCATGGTTACACCAAGATCAGCAATCTTCTTGCACTCTTCCGGATCTGCACACTCGCCCATACCTACAACGCCGTCTTCCTCGCCGCCGATAGAACCAACTTCTGCCTCAAGAGACATTCCCATGCCCTTACATACAGCAACCAGCTCCTTGGTCTTCTCGATATTCTCTTCGATCGGCAGATGAGAACCATCAAACATGATGGAGGAGAAACCAGCCTTGATGCACTTGTAGCATCCTTCATAAGTTCCATGATCCAGATGCAGAGCAACCGGAACAGTGATGTTCATTTCCTCAATCATAGCCTTTACCATAGCTGCTACTGTACCGAAACCGGTCATATACTTACCAGCACCCTCGGAAACACCAAGGATAACCGGGCTCTGCAGTTCCTGTGCGGTTGCAAGGATTGCCTTGGTCCACTCCAGGTTATTGATATTGAACTGGCCTACTGCATACTTGCCGGCCTTTGCTTTCTTAAGCATCTCTTCAGCTGTTACTAACATTGAAGTACCTCCTTTAATTGCTTGTGTGATTATTTTTTCACAATCTTCTGTAAGTATATCATCTTCGCCGATAGATTTCAACTGGATAGTTACAAAAATTTAATGATTTCCTGTCTGCAGCACTTATTGACTTTTATACATAGGCACGGTATCATTTTAATTAAAAATAATATTCGCAGAAAGGCAATGATATGAAATTCAGCATGAAAAAGGATTCTCCTTTTCGCAACAACATTTTTCCGTGGCTTATCTACGGCTTTGGCACAGGCTTCTATATCAGCCTATTACTTGTAAAGATGATTAAGCGTCCAGAGCTGCTTTCCCCATGGATCACCATTTTACTCGCAGCTGCCGGCATCGCGCTCGGTGCAGTCTACATGATGTATTTGAAAAAGAAAGTGACAAACCGCCGTCCATACCTTGCACTAAAGCAGGGTATGATCATCGTGTGGATCGTAGGTCTTTTATGTATTCTTTTGACTCAGATTTCCCACTGGACTTATTGGCTTTGTATTTTCCTGTCAGGAATGAGTGTCGGTTACTTCTTTATTTATATTCCTAAATTCATTGAGATCAAAAATTACCTGACGGATTTGATGAAAGACTATAAAACAGAAAAGTAATGCTTCAGTAAATTTTTCAAAGCGACATAAGTCATAAGCACCGTTTTTATAATTTACTGGAACAGTACTGGTTCTGGTCTGTATTCGATTTTAATGACCGCGTATGGATAGCTGATATTCGCAGGTTCTTCTCCTTCTGGACCAAGCAATACACTTGTGACAACAATATTCTCTTTTGTCAGATACACGTCTGGAAACTGAATGCTGTAGCCGCCGGTCAGCTGTTTTCCATAACCAACCACTATGTAGAGTTCATCCTGATCGGCATATGTCAGTTTGAACTCTCCTGTTTTTTTCTGATCAATGATTGTCTTTAATTCTTCTGGAATCTCGTCATCATCCACTACAGTAAAATCAATCTCCTGCAGACGTTCTTCCTTTTTTGATGTACAGCCAAAAGACAGGCAAAAAAGGGCACACAAACAGATACTAATGACTCGGCAAATCAAGTGATACACATTTCTTTTGTTCATTCTTGAATCAGCAGCAAACATAAAAAACCTCCATAAATATGATATCTATCTCATATTTATGGAGGTTTTTCTTAAATATGCCAATCAAAGCATTATTCATTCTTAATTGCTCGGAATCTCTTCGCCCTGCTTTACGTAACTGCCTGGATTTCTCTTATATGTAACAGTCTGTCCCTTTTCCGGATACATCATGCCCAGCTCGTTGACTGCATAATCGTAAATACGCTCATAATCAACTGACCCTTCAATTTCACTGCTTTTGGCGTTATTATCCTCAACAAGTGAAGCATATGTTTTTTGCAGTGATGCAAGCTTTGTATTGCTTTGGTTTAACTTTGCCTGCTGACCCACGTAAAAAATACATGCAAATAAAAGCACAGCACACAAAACACCGACTACTGATGCCTCAGCAAAGGTCAGTGCATTTGCTCTTCTTCTGCGCTCTTCAAATTCCTTCTGTACTGCACGTTTGTGAATCTGTTTTTCCCAGCGTTTCTGACGCTCCTGCTGACGCTCAAGCTGTTCCTGCTGGTAGCGATCCAGATAAGGAACTGCCTTGCGCACGGTATTATCGCCGGACGCTGCTGTATCAAATTGTCTGTTAAAGCTTGGCCAGATTATATTGTTTTTTGGCTCCATGGCGTCCTCATCTCTTCCTGTATATTTCTCGTTCTCACAGTCGTTTCACCGCCATTTCAAGCCGCAGTCCCACGCCATGATCACAAAATTAGTCCATCTTATACAATAAACTATTGTACTCCTTAAACGTGAGCTTGTCAATAAAAAAGATTACGAAATCCATTCACCTTCAGACTTTACTTTAAAATTAAGCACTAACCTTCCCGATAAACTCTCTTACACGGGCATTTTCAGATGAAAACAGTTCATCTGGCGTTCCTTCTTCTACGATCACTCCCTGTTCCATAAAGACGATGTGATCGGAAACTTCTTTTGCAAACTGCATCTCATGTGTGACAATAATCATTGTCATATGATTTTGAGCTAACTGGCGGATGACCTTTAACACCTCTGCCGTCAGCTCTGGGTCTAGCGCAGAAGTTGGTTCATCAAAGAAAAGAATCTTTGGCTGCAATGCAAGTGCTCGTGCTATTGAAACTCGCTGCTGCTGACCGCCGGAAAGCTGGCATGGATAGGCATTTTCTTTATCAGAAAGCCCAAGCTGCGCAAGAAGCTTTTTTGCCCGCTCTTTTGCTTCATTTTTACTCACATGATTCACACATACAGGTGCATCAATAATGTTTTTCATAACAGAATAATGCGGAAAAAGATTAAAACTTTGGAAAACAAGACCGAAATAAGATCGAATCTGCTTAAGCTTATCCTTTGGCGCGTAGACACAGCGCTTTTGCCCTTTTTTATCATTCTGCTCCCACGCTGCCTTTTCGCCAAGATAAATCAGTTCTCCTGCATCCATCTTTTCAAGAAGCGTTGCACAGCGAAGCAATGTAGACTTTCCAGAACCGGACGGTCCTATAATGGAAACCACCTGGCCTTCTCTCACTTTCAGAGAAATATCTTTTAAAACACCGCTTTTGTCAAAGCTCTTTTTTACATGCTTCATTTCCAGGAGAACTGTACCTTCTGTTTTATTATTTTGAACTGCCATATTTTTACCTACCTATAATACGAAAGCCGTTTTTCGATATACTCCATTACAGTTGCCACAATCAGGTTAAATACATAATAGAAAATACCTGCTGCCAAAAGAGGCATTACACTTGTCTGTGCTGCACCAATTTGCTTGGCAACAGTGAACATCTCCGCAATTGAAATCGTGAATGCAAGTGATGTATCCTTAACAAGTGTAATAGTCTCATTTGTGATGGATGGAAGCACTCGCTTAATTACCTGCGGCAGAATAATGCGAATAAAGGTCTGTGCTTTATTGTAGCCAAGCACCTCTGCTGCCTCGTACTGTCCATTTGGCATTGATTCAATACCAGAACGATAAATTTCTGCAAAATATGCCGCATAATTGATAACAAACGCGATTATGACTGCCGGGAAACGGTAGCCAGGTCCCATCTTCACGCGAAACATATAATATGGTGCAAAATATACTACGATAATCTGCAGCATCAAAGGTGTTCCTCTCATGACAGAAATGTAAAGCTTTGCAATTAGCTTTATGATTTTGCATCTGGACATGCGCCCGAATGCCACCAACATGCCAAGCGGCAGAGAAAACAAAAGCGTAAGCACAAATATTTGGACAGTCACAATAAATCCATCTGCAAGCTGTGCTGTCATTGCCATTATATCCATAGTAGTTGCCTTTCCAGCTTATGTATTATTTTCCGAGGCAAACACTGTCTGTAAGTCCCCACTTTTCTGCAATCTCTGCAAAGGTTCCATCCTTTACCATCTCATCAAGTGTATCCTGAACTGTATCGCGAAGCTCTTCATTTCCTTTTTTGAAGCCAACTGCATACTGCTCGGATGCTAACTTATTGTCATCACCTGCAAGCATCACATAAGCGCCCTCTTCTCTTTTATCAATCTGATACTGAGCAACACCGATATCGATAGCAACAGCCTCCACTGCTCCCTGCTCAAGATCCATAAATGCTGTATTATAGTCAGCATACTCAATAAGCTGTGAGAATGAATCTCTAAGTGCAATATTGTCCTTGTTTTCTTCGTCATTAAGTGCTGCCAGTGCGGAAGAATCCTTCTGAACGGCCACAACCTTTCCTGCTAAATCTGATTTATTTTCAATTTCTGAATCTGCTGCAACAACAAATACCTGACTGTTATCAATATATGGATCAGACCATGTGTAATCATCCTCACGGCTATTCATTGTGAATCCATTCCAGATACAATCAATTGCACCAGTTGACAGCTCCATATCCTTGGAATCCCAGTCAATTGGCTGCTTTACTAACTCCCAGCCCTGTCTGTCACAAACCTCTGCCGCTAAATCAAGGTCAAAACCAACATACTCTCCGCTCTCATCACGGTATCCATACGGCGGAAACTCTGCATCAAATCCTACTGTAAAGGTCTTCTTATCTTTCGTTGATTCACTCTCTGCCTCATCTGATTTTGCCTCTTCTGTATCTGCTTCGTCTGCCTTAGAAGATTCTTCCTTAGTCTTTTCTTCTGTAGATACAGCCTCAGTATCTTTCTCTGCTTCTTTCTCTGTCTCTTTTTCTGTTGCTTTTTGTGTTTCCTTTGATGCCTCAGCAGTTGCCTTTGTCGTCTCCTTTGACTCACTCTTTGGGCTGGAACATCCTGTTACTGTCATTGCTGCCATTCCTACAGCAAGTGCTGCTGCCACGATTTTTCTCATAATAATAATCTCCTTTTCTTGGCCGCAGAACGCTGCAGCTACTTTATTGCGCTAACGTATTAGCACTGTGTTATAGTAGCATATTAAGTTTGTTTTGTCAATCACTTGAAAGCCACCCGGGACAGTAAAAAAACAGCACCTTTCTTCCCATACATAAAGGAAAAAAGGTGCTGTTTCTAAGTTCAGCTATCTTACAGAATATCGATATACTCGCCTGCGAGTGCTTTGTTCATACTACGTACTGCGCAGAATTTTCCACACATGCTGCAGGTATCGCTGTGATCTTCTTCCGGACTTCTGCTGTCACGGATTGCCTTTGCATGCTCCGGATCCAACGCACATGCATACTGTGCTTCCCAGTCAAGCTTCTGTCTTGCTTCAGCCATCTTGTCATCAATGTCTCTTGCTCCCGGCACACCCTTAGCAATATCTGCCGCATGAGCTGCAATCTTGGAAGCAATGATTCCCTGCTTCACATCATCAACATTTGGCAGTGCCAGATGTTCTGCCGGTGTTACATAGCACAGGAATGCAGCTCCGCTCATAGCGGCTACTGCTCCACCGATTGCACTTGTAATGTGATCATATCCCGGTGCAATATCAGTTACGATAGGTCCCAGTACATAGAATGGAGCTCCCATGCAGATGCTCTGCTGGATCTTCATATTGGCTGCCACCTGATCAAGCGGTACATGTCCCGGTCCTTCTACCATAACCTGTACATTATGTGCCCACGCACGTTTGGTAAGTTCTCCCAGACGTACTAACTCTTCAATCTGGCATACGTCGGATGCATCAGCAAGACATCCTGGTCTGCAGGCATCACCAAGCGAAATCGTCACATCGTATTCTTCACAGATATCCAGAATCTCATCATAATATTCATAGAACGGATTCTCTTCACCTGTCATGCTCATCCATGCAAATACAAGACTTCCGCCACGGCTTACGATATTCATTTTACGTTTGTGCTTTTTAATCTGTTCGATCGTCTTTCTTGTTATTCCACAGTGCAGCGTTACAAAATCAACTCCGTCTTCGGCATGCATCCGAATAACATCTACGAAATCTCTGGCAGTCAGTGTTGCCAAATCTCTCTGATAGTGGATGACGCTGTCATATACCGGAACAGTACCGATCATTGCCGGACATTCACTGGTCAGCTTTCTGCGGAATGGCTGGGTATCGCCATGGCTGGACAGATCCATGATGGCTTCTGCCCCCATATTTACCGCACTCATTACTTTCTGCATCTCAATATCATAATCTTTGCAGTCTCTGGATACGCCCAGATTTACATTAATCTTTGTACGCAGCATGCTGCCGACTCCTTCCGGATTCAAACAAGTATGGTTCTTGTTTGCGCAGATGGCAACTTTACCCTCTGCTACCAGCTTCATCAGCGCCTCGGACGTCATGTGTTCTTTCTCTGCAACTGCCTTAATCTCAGGTGTTACAATTCCTTTTCTTGCTGCGTCCATCTGTGTTGTGTATTCTCTCATCTTTTTTCTCCTTCTTCGGGATACCCTGGTTCTTTATTGCCCACAACATTTTTCTTACGCGACAGAAGGTGGTGCCCCCAATCTGCCGCCATGCATTACCTTTCAGTCCGTATCTGGTTCAGTGCTCCACCCTTTTCCAGTGCAGAGATCAATACATATGCCAGAATACTTCCCGCTTCTTAACTGTGTCATTCTGTTTCATCTTGATTATCCTCCTTTCCTGCCGTAGTAGTTGAGTAACTCTCTTCTATAAATAAGAAAAGAGACACCCCGTAATGGCATCTCCTAAATCACTGATTACTCGCTTTGTTGTCCCTACGTTGGCATTATCCAAATCAGGTTATGGGTCGAGAAATGCATTCTCCTCTCAGCCAGCTTTTTACGCCAGCTCCCCGTAAC